>NZ_JZKF01000119.1 GCF_000962825.1 Actinoplanes rectilineatus | reverse complement strand
CCGGCCGGAGCCGTCGGGCTGACCCCGATGGTCGCCCCGTCCAGTCCCGGCCGGAGCCGTCGGGCTGACCCCGATGGTCGCCCCGTCCAGTCCCGGCCGTAGTCCACGGTCTTTCCGCGGCGCTGGGCAACCCTCAGCGACGGCTCGGGGTTGGCCAGCCGTCGTTCAGGGCTGTTGGCGGTTCGTGTTCGGACCGTGGTTGACGGCTGAGCCGGTCGGGCCGTCGGTCACGGTCGTGTGGGGGGCGTGGTTCAGCCGTCGGCGACGGCCGGGGTGGTCGAGCCGTTGTCTGTGGTTGTTCAGAGGGCGAAGTCCAGCCGTCGGCGACGGCCGGGGTCGCTCGGCTGTCGTTCACGGTCGACATCGGCCTACGGACCGACCTCCGACGACGGCTCGATCGACTGCGGTCGGTCCGTCGGCTGCGGTCAAGCCATCGGTTGCGGTCGAGTCGTTGGCTGCGGCTGAGTCGTTGGCTACAGCTGGGCCGTCGGCTGCGGCTGCGGCTGCGGCTGCCGGACTGTGCTGTGCGGCTGACTTCGAATGCCGGTGGGTCGAACAGCGACACCGGCCCGGCGGCGAACTCGAGCCAGCCGCGCGAGGTTGACGAGGCGGGGCGGGGGCGAGCAGCCGCCTCAGGAGACGGGACGGCCGAACTGTCAAACGTCCACCACGGGAGGTGTGGTGCGGTTGAGGGAGGCGGAACGCGTACAGGATGAGGAAGCTTGAGGATGGCGCCTGCCTGGACCCCAGGCAGGCGCCGAACCGGTCGGCTCGACTCCGCGGCGCGCCCTCAACTCCGCCAAGTGTCCGAAAGTGTCAGCTGGCCCGAGGCCGGGACGGTCGCCGTGCGGTTGGCGCCGGACTCCCAGGTCACCGAGCCGTCGGCGTTCTTCCGGAGGTACTTGTATTCGAACGTCGTGCCCGCGGCCAGTGCCACCGTGGCGCTCCACACCGGGTACGCGGCCGACGACAGCGCCACCGCACCGGCCGGCGCCCAACTGCCCAGCGCGCCCTGGTTGCCGGTGACGAAGATGTTCTGTCCGAGTGTGGTCGTCGCCGTGACGCCGAACGTGGCACCGCCGGCCGGCGTCGAACCCGAACCGGTCGCCCCCACGTGGAGCGCCACCGCGTCGCCGGCCGGGACCGTCGCCGTGAACTGGCCGGAACTGTTCACCGTGTACGTCGGACCGCCGCAGCCGCCGCCCGCGGCCGGGTCGCCGTGTTGCACGTCGCAGTAGGTGCCGGCGGGCAGGGATGTCTGGAAGGTCCGGGTCAGGGCGCTGCCCTCGTGGTTGATCGCCACGTAACCCTTGGCGCCGCGGCCGAAGGCGATCTGGTCGTTGCCGTTGCTCCACCAGTTGGTGACGGCGGTGCCGGACACCGCGTTGCGGAAGCCGACCATGTTGCCGATCTGGCGCCACCTGTGCTGGCATTTCCAGCCGTCGCTGTAGCAGGCGGAGACCGCACCGCCGTTCGGCGGGCCGGCGTCGTTGTCGTTGAACTCGTAGCCGGAGTTGACGTCCGGCGCCCCGTAGGGCCAGGCCAGGGTGAACACCTGGGCGAGGGTGTATGCCGACCCGTTCTTGTAGCTGAGGGTGTCGCCGCCGCGCTCGGTGTCGTGGTTGTCCACGAAGACGGCGGCCTGGTTGCTCGGCAGGTAACCCCACGCCGTGCCGAAGTTGCTCAGGTATGCCAGGTTCTCGGTGAGGAAGACCCGTTTGAGGTCGCGGGCGAAGCGGAACTCCTGGACGTCGCCGGTGCCGGTGTACTCGGTCGGCTGGACGGCCTCGCCGGCGCCGTAGATGGCCTCCTGTTTCCAGTACGCGCCCGTGTTCGTGAGTTTCGCCTTGATCGCGGCGAGGTCCGCGGCGGCGATGTGCTTGGCGGCGTCGATGCGGAAGCCGTCGACGCCCAGCGAGGTCAGGTCGTTGAGGTAGTCGGCGATCTCGGTCCGCACGTAGTCGCTGCCGGTGTTCAGGTCGGACAGGTTGACCAGTTCGCAGTCCTGCACGTTGGACCGGTTGGTGTAGTCGCCGATGGCCGTCCGGCAGCTGTGGAAGTCCTGGTCGGAGTAGTAGCCGGGGTAGTTGTACTTGGTGTACGAGCTGCCGCCGGTCCCGGTGCCCGACCCGGCGCTCATGTGGTTGATCACGGTGTCCGCGATGACCTTCACGCCGGCCGCGTGGCAGGTGCCGACCATGGCGGAGAACGCGGCCCGGTCGCCGAGGCGGCCGGCGATCTTGTAGGAGACCGGCTGGTACGACGTCCACCACTGGCTGCCCTGGATGTGTTCCTGTGGCGGGCTGACCTGGACGAATCCGTAACCGAGCGGGCCGAGGGTGCTGGTGCACTCGCGGGCGACCGAGGTGAACGACCATTCGAACATGACGGCGGTGACATCGCGGGTGCCCGGGGGAGAGGCGGTGGCGGCCGGCGGCACGGTGAGCGATCCGAGGGCGAGGCCGGCGGCGACGGCGAGGGAGAGGCGGCGTCTGGACTTCACAGGGATCTCCTGACGAAGGGGGATGACGACGATTGCATGAGCTTGCAGCAACAGGCCTGAAACTTGCTGAAAACTTTTGCGACAAAGGTAGATACCCGTCGTTGCGTCGTCAAGTGTGGATCACATCGATGTGTATGATTCCGCTGATATCCGTCGCCGACTCGGGGGTTCGCGATGAGACGTGGCGCCGCTGTCCTGATCACCGCCCTGCTGATGCTCGCCGGTTGTGGCGGCGAGCCGGAGGACCAGTCCGCCGACAAGGTCACCTACCTCACCGCGTTCGGCGCCGTCGGGCGCGACGCGTTCGCCTGGGTCGCGCAGGAGAAGGGCTACTTCCGTGACGCCGGCATCGACGTCACCATCCGGCTCGGCGCCGCCACCGGCGAGAATCTCAAGGTCCTCGCCGCCGGGCAGGCCCAGTTCGCCAACCTCGACCTGACCGGCACGTGGATCCTCGCGGGCAAGGGCGAGTTCCGGGACGTCCGAACGTTCGCCGCGGTCCACCAGCAGAGCCTGGTGTCGATCGTGGCACTGGAAGGGTCCGGCATCACCGCACCCAAGGACCTCGAGGGCAAGAAGCTCGGGGCCGCCACCGGCTCGGTCAACCAGCTGCTCTTCCCGGCGTACGCGAAACTGGCCGGCATCGACGAGAGCAGGGTCGAGTGGGTCAACGCCCCGCCCGCCCAGCTCCCGGCCCTGCTGGCCAGCGGCCGGGTGGACGCGCTCAGCACGTTCCTGATCGGCGCGCGCGGCATCGAGAAGGCGGCCGGCGGCCGCAAGACGGTCGTCCTGCCCTACAGCGAATACCTGCCCGAGCTGTTCGGCAACGGTCTGATCGCGCCGTCGTCGGTCACCGACGGGCAGCCCGACCTCACCAAACGCTTCCGGGACGCGGCGCTCAAGGGCCTGCGGTACACCCTGGAACACCCGGACGAGGCCGCGCAGATCATGAAGAAGGCCCAGCCCGCCGCGGACGTCACGGCCGCCGTCGGCGAGATCACGCTGATGGCGCCGTACGTGAAACCGTCCGGCGTGATCGACAAGGGGCGGGTCACCGGCGCACTGACCACGCTGGAACGCAACGGTCTGATCAATCCCGGGCTCACGGCGGATGCGGTCGTCGACTTCACGCTCACCCCGACGGAATGAGGGGGACCATGCCCGACACCTACTCGTTCGACAACGACGACCCGATCGCGGCGGAGCGTCACGTGATCCTGGGGGCGCTGGGGGACCCGTACACCATCGCCCGGCTGGAGACGCTCGGCGACCTGACCGGGAAACGGTGCCTGGAGGTCGGCGCGGGCGGTGGCAGCATCGCCGGGTGGCTCGCCGGCCGGGGCGCCGACGTGCTGGCGACCGACCTGAAACCGCAGCACCTGCCGGAGGACGCCGCCTACCGGGTGCTCGAACACGACGTGGTGACCGATCCGGTTCCCGAGGGCCCCTGGGATCTCGTGCACGCCCGTCTGCTCCTGGCCCACCTGCCGGACCGCGACGCCGTGCTGGTCCGGCTCGCCGCGGCGCTGGCCCCCGGTGGCGTCCTGCTGATCGAGGACTGGGTGTCGGCGTACTCCGATGTGGTGCTCGCCGCGCCGGACGAGGAGTCGGCCGCCCTGGTCGAGCGCTACCAGGAGGCGATCGCGCGCCGGCTGCTGCCCGGCAACGGCGCCGATCCGTCCTGGGGCAAGCGGACACACGGCGCGATGCTGGCCGCCGGCCTCACCGGCGTGCACACCGAGATCCAGGCGCGGTCCTGGGCGGGCGGTACCCCGGGCGCCCGGCTCATCGCGGTCAACCTCGAACAGATGGACTTCCGGGGCGTGGGGTTCACCGACGCGGAGATCACCCGGCTGGCCGCGTTGTCCGCCGACCCGCGGCTGGTCGTGCGCGGCCACTTCACCTACTCGGTCCTGGGCCGCCGCCCGTGAACCGGTTCCTCCCGCTGGCCGGCGCGGTCGGCGCGATCGGCCTGTGGTGGGGTGCCACCGTGCTGTTCGGGATCGACGCGTTCTTCCTGCCCGCGCCGCCGGACATCGTCGCCGCGTTCCTCGCCCAGCCCGGATACCTGCTCCGGGAGGCGGGCAACACCCTGACCGGCACGGTGGTGGGCTTCGCCGTCGCGGTGGCCGCGGGGCTGCTGCTCGCCGTGCTGCTGACCGCCTGGCGGGGCCTGGAACGCGCCACCCTGCCGGTGCTGGTCGCGCTGAACTCGGTGCCGAAGGTCGCGGTCGCCCCGCTGCTGGTGGTCTGGCTCGGCTTCGGCAACCGTCCGAAGATCGTGCTGGTGGTGCTGATCTGCTTCTTCCCGGTGCTGGTGGCGACGATGGCCGGCCTCACCTCCACCCCGGTGGAGATCGCCGAGCTGGGCCGGTCGCTGTCCGCCTCGTCCTGGCAGACCTATCTCAAGCTGCGCCTGCCGTGGGCCTTGCCGCAGGTGTTCGTGGGCCTGAAGGTGGCGATCTCACTGGCCGTGATCGGGGCGGTGGTCGCCGAGATCAGCAACCCGGGCGAGGGCCTGGGCACGGTCATCGTGATGTCCGGGATGTCGTTCGACACCCCGCTGGCCTTCGCCGCGATCGTGCTGCTGGCGCTGCTCAGCACCGCGCTGTTCTACCTGGTGGTGGCGTGCGAGCGCCTGCTGGTCCCGTGGGCGGAACTCATCACCGGCTGAGGATTCTCAGATCGTGAGCGGCATGTCCGATCCAAGGGGCGTGCCGGACCAGATCTTCCTGCTGGCGAACCTGGTGATCATGGTCGCCTATGCGGCGATCATGTTCGCCATCGTCGTGCCGCTGCGCCGGGCCGGCCAGGTGCGCTCCAACAAACTCGCCACGGCCACCGCGCTGATCTTCTTCAGCTGCGCGGTCGGGCACGGCCTGCACGCGGTCATGTCGTTCCGCGCGCTCACCGGCGCCCAGCACGCCGGGCACGACCAGGCGGGCTGGCCGTGGGCCTCGGCGGTCTGGGACACCTTCACCGCGGGCGTCGGCGTCTACTACTGGACCCTGCGGCGCCGTTTCGGGGTGCTGCTCGGCAGCGGCGCGATCTTCGTCGACCCGAACCGGCGCAACGCGCTCGCCGACGCGGACGCCCGGGAGAAGGCCGCCCGGGAGATGGCCGAGGCGCACCGGGCGAAGCTGGCGACCATCGTCGAGCACAGCGACGAGGCGATCATCGGGCTCACCCCGGACGGCATCATCACCGCCTGGAACCGGGGCGCCGAGCGGCTGTTCGGGCACAGCGCGGCCGAGATGATCGCGCATCCGGCCACCATCCTCGCCGACGACAACGGCGCCGAAGAGCAGGCGAACATCCTGGCCCGGATGCGGCTCAGCGGCAACAGCGTGCAGTACGAGGCCCGCCGCCTGCGCAAGGACGGCACCCCGGTCGATGTCGCCTTCACCGTCACGCCGATCATCGACCAGACCGGCACGGTCACCGCGGTCTCCGCGATCGCGCGGGACGTCACCGCCGCCAAGGAGTCCGCCGAGCGCCAGCGGACCCTGCAGGAACGCACGAACCAGGCGCAACGCATGGAGAGCCTCGGCAACCTCGCGGGCGGCGTGGCGCACGACTTCAACAACATCCTGGCGATCATCGCGAACTACACCGAGTTCGCGATCGAGGAGACCACCGACCGGTCCGGGGTGCAGGCCGACCTGTTGCAGGTGCGGACCGCGGTGGAGCGGGCGTCGAACCTGACCCGGCAGCTGCTCACGTTCACCCGCGGCGACGCGATCCAGCCCCGCAACATGGACCTCAACGCCTCGATCACCGAGGTGCACGCCATGCTGGACCGCACCATCGGCGAGCACATCAACCTGATCGCGGTGCCGTCCGCGACGCCGCTCACCGTCTGCGCCGACCCCGGGCAGATCCAGCAGGTGCTGCTCAACCTGGCGATCAACGCCCGGGACGCGATGCCGGACGGCGGCAGCCTGGTGCTGGAGGCGAACACCACCGTCCTGGACGGCGAGGAGGTCAACATGCAGCCGCCGCTGCCGGCCGGCACCTACGCGCGCCTGGTGGTCAGCGACACCGGCGAGGGCATGTCGCCGGAGGTCACCGCCCGGATCTTCGAGCCGTTCTACACGACGAAACCCCGGGGCAAGGGGACCGGGCTGGGGCTGGCCACCGCGTACGGCATCGTGACCGAGGCCGGCGGCAGCATCAACGTCTACTCCGAGCCGGGGGTCGGCACGACCTTCCGGATCTATCTGCCGCTGGTCGACTCCAGCGAGGACACCGGCACGGCGATCAACCGGGCCGACGCGCCGCCGAGCGGTGACGGCCGCACGATCCTGGTGGTCGAGGACGAGGTGGCCCTGGCCCGCATCGTCACCCGGATCCTGACCAACGCCGGGTACCACGTGGTCACCGCCACCAACGGCCATCAGGCGCTGACCATGTTCGCCGAACACGGCTGCGACCTGCTCCTCACCGACGTCATCATGCCCGAGATGTCCGGCCGCCGGCTCGCCGAGACCCTCCACGAGAAGGTGCCCGATCTGCCCGTCCTCTACATGTCCGGGTACAGCAACGGGCTCCTCGGCACCACCCACATCCTGGACGCCGACATCGCCTTCATCGAGAAACCCTTCACGAGCAACGAACTGCTGCACAAGGTCGCTGCCACGTGCGGCCTTCGATCGAAGGCATGACGGGGTACGAGCCGGTTCAGGCGACGGCGTCGCGGGCCTCGTGCAGTCCGAGTGCCCGGTTGAGCGCTCCGGTGGCCCGCGCGGTGGTGGCCCGTGGCAGGAAGCGCGGCGCCCAGGTCATCACCCGGAACGTGAACCGTCCCGGGTAGGACGCCGCCCGCCGCCGCGCGTAGTCGTCGAGGGTCTTCGCCGCCACCGCCGCGGGGGAGTCGGTGACCTTCATCCGGGCCGTGGTGCCGTCGAAGAACCCGGTGTCGGTGGCGCCCGGATGCGCCGCCATCACGTGCACGCCGGTGCCGCGCCACTCCTGCGCCAGCGCCTCGGTCAGGGACAGCACGAACGCCTTGGTCGCCCCGTAACTGGCCTGGTACGGCAGGGGCTGGAAGGCGCCGGTGGACGCCACGTTGACGATCCCGCCGGAGCCCCGGGCGACCATCGTGCGGCCCACCCCGTACGTGAGCGCCATCAGCCCGTTGATGTTGAGGTCGACCGACCGCTGGTGCCGGTGCAGGGGGTCGTTCAGGAACGGTCCGACGGTGCCCGCGCCGGCGTTGTTGACCAGCAGGTCGACCTGGACGTCGGCCAGCGCGGCCAGTAGCTGGTCCGTGCCCTCGGGTGAGGCCAGGTCGGCGGCGAGCGGGGTCACGCGTACCCCGTGTTCCGCGGCGATCGCGGTGGCCAGGCTCTCCAGCTCCGGTGCGGAGCGGGCCACGACGATCAGATCCGCGCCGCGCCGGGCCAGTTCTTCGGCGTACGCCCGGCCGATGCCCTTGCTCGCGCCGGTGACCACGGCGGTCCGTCCCCGGAAGTCGTCCACGATGCCTCCATTTGTTTCGAGTCTCGAAGCTTCTGGTCGGGAACCGTAGCACATACTTCGAGACTCGAAGGAAAAGTAGGATGAGTCATGTCCACCACCGACCTGATGGCCACGGTCGTCGCCGCGCAGACCCTCTCGATGATCACCGCGGACCGCCTCGACGAGGTCTTCACCCGCCTCCACCTCACCGCCGCCACCGCCCAGGCACTCTGGGCCGTCGACCCGGACGGCCCACCCCCGTCGATGAAGCAGATGGCCGAACGCCTCTACTGCAACGCGCCGAACCTGACCTTCGTCACCAACCAGCTCATCGACCGGGGACTCGCCGAGAAGACCGTCGACCCGTCCGACCGGCGGTCGCGCGTACTCCTGCTCACCGAACGCGGCCGTCAGGTCCGCGCCGAGATCATCCGTGAGGCCCTGGCCCGCACCCCGTTCGCGGATCTGGACCCGTCCGAGATCACGCAGCTGCGGGCGCTGCTCGACAAGGCGAGCGGGGTCGACTCCGCTCAGTAGGGTGTCGATCATGACGCTGACCGATGTGTTGATCCGCGCCGCCACCCTGGCTCCGGACCAGGTGGTGGTGCATGTCGGCGCCGACGGCGACGAGCGGACCACCCGCTACGCCGACCTGTACGCCGACGCGATGCGGATCGGCGCCGGACTGCACGCGGCCGGCCTGCGCCCCGGCGATCCGCTGCTGCTGCTCGCCGAGGACAGCACCGAGTTCCTGCCGCTGTTCTGGGGCGCGATCGTCGCCGGGGTCGTCCCGGTGCCGCTGCCGCCCGAGCCCGGCCGCCTCGCCGCGGTCCGCCGGGTCCTGGGCGACGTCCCGGAGTCGTCGTCCGGTGATCTGACCCTCGAGGCGCTGCGTGCCGCGGAACCCCTCGACCGGCCCGTCCCGGTGACCGCCGACGACCTGGCGTTCCTGCAGTTCTCCTCGGGCAGCACCGGCGACCCCAAGGGCGTCGAGCTCACCCACGGCAATCTGGCCGCCAACGTGCGGCAGGCCGCCGAAGCCGCCGCGATCACCGGCGCCGACGTCGTGCTCACCTGGATGCCGTACTTCCACGACATGGGTTTGATCGGCACCCACCTGGTGCCGATGCACGTGCGCTGCCGCCAGGTGCGGATCGCCCCGCTGACCTTCGCCAAACGCCCCGAGACGTGGCTGCGGGCCGCCGAACGGCACCGCGCCACCGTGCTGTCCGCGGCCAACTTCGCCCTCGCCCTGACCGTGCGGCGGGTCCGCGACGACGTGCTGACCACCCTGGACCTGAGCAGCGTGCGCCTCGTGATGGTGGGCGCCGAACCGATCTCCCCGGCGGTCTGGCGCGCCTTCGCCGACCGGCTCGGCACGGCCGGGCTGCGCCCCGAGACACTGCAGCCGGTGTACGGGCTGGCCGAGGCGACCGTGGCGGTGGCCTTCGCCCCGGCCGGCGAACTGGCCGTGCCGGTCCGCCTGAGCCGGGCGGCCCTGGCCCGCGGCGTGGCGGTGCCGTCGACCGCCCCCGACGCCGTGGAGTTCATGGACGTCGGCCACCCGGTGCCCGGCTGCCGGATCCGCGTCACCGACGACACCGACACCCCCCTCGAAGACGGCCTCGTCGGGAACATCCAGGTCAGCGGCCCGAACGTGACCCGCGGATACCACCGGGCGCCGGACGCGTCCGCCGCCCTGCGTCTCGGCGAGTGGCTGCGCACCGGCGACATCGGATACCTGCGCGACGGCCGCCTGGTGGTGACCGGCCGGGCGAAGGACGTGCTCTTCGTCCACGGCCGTACCTTCCACGCCGCCGACCTGGAGGAGGTGGCCGCCGCCACGCCGGGACTGGGCACCGGGCCGGTCGCGGTGGTCGGCGCGACCGACCCGGCGAGCGGGCGGGAACGGGTCGTCGTGTTCGTCGCCGCGGCCGCGGTGCGCTCCGATCCCACCGCCGCCGAGCGGGTGCGGTCCCGGGTCGCGGAGGCGCTGGCGTACGACGGGGTGAGCGTCCAGGTGGTGCCGAGCGGGGCGTTCGCCCGCACCACGAGCGGCAAGCTGCGCCGGCAGTCGCTGCGGGACCGGATCACCGCGTCGCCCGCCGCACCGGACGACGACGAGGTGAGCGTGCCCGTCCCGGCGGCGACGGCCGTGCCCGGCACCCGGGCGGAGATGCTCGACCTGGTGCGGGCCGTCTGGGCGCGGGTGTTGCGGGTGCCCGCGGAACGGATCGGGGACGACGACCGGTTCCTGGCGATCGGCGGTTCGTCGCTGGCGGCGATGGAGGTGCTCGCGGGGCTGGAGGACGCTGTGGGGCGTACCCTCGAGCCGGTCCTGTTGCGCGACGGCGCGACCGTGACCGCGCTGGCCGACCGGCTCCTGACCATGGAGGATCGCCCGGCGCCGGTCTCTCGCCGGGCCGCTCCCGGCACCGACCTCGCCGTCATCGGGATGGCCTGCCGGTTCCCGGACGCCGACACCCCCGACCAGTTCTGGGCGAACCTGCTGGCCGGCCGGGACAGCGTCACCACCGGCCCGCGGCCGGGCGCGTTCCTCGCGGACCCGTCGCTCTTCGACGCCGGTTTCTTCGGCATCCCGGCCGACGAGGCACGTCACCTCGACCCGCACGCCCGCATCTTCCTGGAGCTGGCCCACGAGGCGCTGGAACGTGCCGGGTACGCCGGACCGCGCCGTCACGCCCACCGGATCGGCGTCTTCGCCGCGGTCGGCGAGAGCGGCTACCCGGAACTGACCGGCGCCACCACCCTCACCGGCGTGCTGCGGAACCTTACCGCCGCCCGGGTCGCCCACCTGCTCGACCTGCGTGGACCGGCCGTGGCGATCGACACGGCCTGCTCGTCCGCGCTGGTGGCGCTGCACTACGCCCGCCTCAGCCTGGCCGCCGGCGACTGCGACATCGCCGTGGTCGGCGGCGTCAACCTGCTGCTGACCGACACCGCGGAGACCCTCCTCGGCGCGGCGCAGGCACTGTCCCCGACCGGGCGGTGCCGCGCCTTCGACGCCGACGCCGACGGGTTCGTGCCCGGTGAGGGCGGCGCGGCCATCGTGCTGACCCGCCTCGGGCAGTCGGAGACGGACCAGGTCCTGGCGGTGGTCCGGGGCACCGCGGTCAACAACGACGGCCGGTCGCTGAGCCTGCTGGCCCCGAACCCGCTCCGGCAGCGGGAAGTGATCGTGGACGCGTACCGGCAGAGCGGTGTGGACCCGGCGGAGGTCGGCTACGTCGAGGCGCACGGCACCGGCACGGCGGTCGGCGACCCGATCGAGGCGCGTTCGCTGGCCCACGCGTTCGCCGCGCAACCGCTGCTGCTCGGCTCGGTCAAGACCAATATCGGTCACCTGCTGAACGCGGCGGGCATGCCGGCCCTGCTCAAGGTGATCCTGGCCCTGCGGCACGGCGAACTGCCGCCCTCGCTGCACCACCACCGCCCGTCGCCGCACGCCGACCTGGCGGGCGCGGGGTTCACGGTGGTGACCTCGCGCCGGCCGTGGTCCGGGACGGTGGCCGCGGTCAACAGTTTCGGGTTCGGCGGCACCAACGCGCACGCGATCCTGGCGGCCGCGCCCGGCGACCGCTCCGGGGCCGTGTCTCCGGGCGCGGCCGCGGGCCCGCACCTGGTGACGGTGTCGGCGCGGTCGGCCGTCGCGCTGCGGGTTCTCACGCGGGAACTGGCGGAGTTCGTCCGGGACCATCCGGAGATTCCCGAGGCCGACATCGGCGCGTCGGCGTCCATGGCCCGGGACGACGCACCCTACCGAGTCGCCGTGGTGGCCGACGGCGACCTGGCCGCGCGGCTGGCCGAGGTGACACCGGCCGGTCCCGTGACGAACGGGGTGCGGGTGGGGCTGCTGACCGGGGACGCCGCGGGACAGGCCCGGGCGGATCGGTTGCTGTCCTCGGGGGTACGCGCTGAGCCGGTCACCGACACCACGGCCGAATACGACGTGCTGGTCTGGTGCGGCGACGGCGAGCCGCCTGTCCCGCGGATGCTGCGCGCCGGGGTGGACACCGCCGGACTCCTGGCGACCGTGGGGGAGTTGTGGCTGCTCGGAGCCGTGGTGGACCGCACGCCCCTGGACGCCCGCACCCGTCGGGTACCGGTTCCGGTCTACCCCTTCCAGCGCCGGCGCTACTGGGTGACGGATCCGCCCGCCCCGACGCTGTCGCTGCCCCGATGGCGGGAAGCCCCGATCGTCTCCGGTCCCGCGCGGGGAGCGGTAACCGTCCTCGAGGGTTCGGCCGACGTCGCCGGGCTGCTGGCGGTGCCGCGGACCGGCCACCTGCTGGTGGTCACGGAGAATCTGCACGCCACCGACGCGGAGACGGCGGATCCGGCGCATGCGGTCCTTGCCGGGCTGGCCATGGCGCTGGCGGACGAGAGCCCTGAGCTGGGCGTACGGATCGTCGACGTCTCCACCGCCGACACCGCGGAGAGCCGGCGAGCCGCGGTGGAACGGGAACGCTCGGCCCCACCCGTACCGGGATCGGCCGAGTTGGTGGCCTGGCGTGCGGGTCGCCGGCTGGCACGAACGTTCGTACCGGTCGGCGACGAGCCTGTTGTGGGCCCGCCGGCCGAGGGGGCCTACCTGATCACGGGTGGGGCGGGTGCCGTCGGCGCGGCCGTCGCCCGGCACCTGGCTCGCCGTGGACAGCCGACGCTGCTGCTGGCCGGACGGTCCGCGGAACCGTCAGGGCTGGTGGAGGAGTTGCGCGGACTCGGGGCGACGGTCGAATACCGGGTCGCCGACATCACGGTCCCCGAGGACGTGGCCGCCCTGGTCGACGGCCGGACCTTCGACGTGGTGGTGCACGCCGCCGGTGTGGTCCGGCCCGGCAGCCTGAGTGCGAAGACCCCGGCGGAGCTGGCCGCCGGGATGTCCGCGAAGGTACGCGGCACGTCGCTGCTGGCCGCCGCCCTGAGTGGGCAGGACGTCCTGTTCGTGGCGCTGTCGTCGGTGTCCACCGTGCTCCCCGCGCTGGCCGGGGCGGTCGGTGACTACGTGGCCGGCAACCTGTTCCTGGACGCCTTCGCGACCGCCCAGCGGGCCACCGGCCGCCGTTTCGTCGCCGTCAACCTGCCCGCGCTGACCGGTGCCGGCATGGCGGCGTCCCACCGGGCGGGCGGCCCCAGCCTGCCCGTGGACCACGTGCCCGAGGTCCTGTGGTCAGCGGCGGCTCTTGCCGCAGCCCAGGTGCTGGTGACACCGTCCGCGGGCCATGACCATCCGGCTGCGGTGATGTCGGTGGCAGCGAAACGCCCGGAGGTGGACGTCGACGCCGTGCCGTTGACGGCGCTGGTACTGGAGTTGCTGGGGACGGCTCTGAACCAGGATCCGGCGAGCATCGGCGCCGACGAACCGTTCCTCGGGCTCGGACTGGATTCGCTGACCGCCGTCGACCTGGTCAAGGAGTTGGAGACCCGGCTCGGGCGGACGCTGTCGACCACCCTCTTCTTCGAGCATCCGACCACGGCGGACCTGGTGCGCCACCTGGCCGGAGAGCAGACACCCGGGCCGGTGCCGCTGAGTCCGGTGCAACGGGCGTTCGTGACGACCGGGCGGCTCTATCCGGATGTTCCCGCCTACGCGGCCGTCCGGCAGACCCTGGCGGGGCCGGTCGACGCACAGCGGCTGGGACGAGCGCTCGGCGTGCTGGAGCGCCGGCATCCGATGCTGCGGGCCCGGCTCGACATCGACGGGCAGCGGACCCTGGCGGCGGCGGGCGCGGAGCGTGTGCCGGAGTGGTTCACGGTCGCCGAGGTGGGCGGGACGATCGAGGAGCTCGACCGGGACCTGCGGAACCGGCCGTTCGACCTGAGCGTCGACGCTCCGGTGCGGGTGGTGCTGGCCACCGACGCCGCGGGAGTCGCGCATCTGCTGTTCGTGGCGCATCACGCGGTCGCGGACGGGTACAGCCTGGCGGTGCTCGGCGACGAACTGTGGGCGCTGTACGCGGGACGCTCCCCGGGCGCGGAACCGGCCACGACGTTCGCCGACCACGAGGCGATGCGGGCGGCGCCCAGCTCCGATGACCGGGAGTACTGGCGGAACACGCTCGACGGGTACCCGCAGCTGGTCCTGCCGGCCGACGGGAAACCGGGTGGTGAGCCGCGTCCGCCCTATCTGGTGCACCAGGTCGTTGCTGATCCGGGGCTGACCGGACGGCTCGAGGAGCGGGCCCGGGCGGCCGGGGTGACGGTGTTCCACCTGCTGCTCGCCGGGTACGCCCGATGCCTCGCCCGGTGGAGCGGGCAGGACCGGGTCCCGATCATGGTGGCCCGGGCGGGGCGGGAGGCTCGGCTGGCCGGGGTGGACCGGATGGTGGGACCGTTCGCGGACACGCTGCCGGTGCTCGCCGAGGTCACCGGCGAGCCGGTCACGACGCTGGCCGGCCGTCTGCGGGACGCGTGGCTGGCGAGTGAACAGCACGGCTCGGTGTCGAGCGTGGACATCGCCCGCCTGGTGACCGGGGACGGCGCGGGACCGCGGACGGTGAGCCCGGCCGGCTTCAGCTTCGCCCGGTTCCCCGGCACGGGCACGGGTGGCTACGGCGGTCACGTTGTCGCCACCACCGCGGCCACCGCCTCCGCGGCCACCCGGTTGAGCCTGGTCTGCTTCGAGGCCCAGGGCGCCCTGCACTTCAGCTGGAACCATCCGGCCGCCCTGTTCACGCCGTCGACCGTCGCACGGTTGGCTGCAGAGCACCTCGAGGAGATCATCGCGTTGGCGGCATCGGACGACGCGGCGACGGGCACCGGGACGAGGTCGATCGTGGACCGGATCCGGGAGCAGTGCGCCCGGACTCCGGACGGGATCGCGGTGCTCACGGACGGCGTACCCCTGAAGTATCAAGATCTTGATCGTGCCTCTGCGGATCTCGCCGGGCGGGTGGCCGCTCATGGGGCCGGCCGTGTCGGGCTGCTCGCCGGGCCGGGAGCGGCGACCGTGGCCGGGGTCGTGGGGATCCTCCGGGCGGGTGCGGCGTGGGTTCCGCTGGACGCGGCGCATCCGACGGCTCGACTGGTCGCGCAGCTCACCCGGGCCGGAGCCACCGTCGTGGTCGCCGACGCCTCGACGCGGGAGGCGGCCGCGGCACTCGGTCCCGCCTTCATCGTGATCGACGCCCTGGCCGCCGAACAGCTGCCCGCCGGCGCCGAGAACGTCGACTCCAAGAACGCCGAACCGGGGGACGACGCCTACGTCATCTTCACGTCGGGGTCGACCGGGCGCCCCAAGGGCGTCCCGATCAGCCACCGGGCCATGGCGAACTACCTGGACTGGGCCGTCACCACCTTCGGCTACCACGCCGGGGACCGGCTGGCGCAGACCGCCTCGATCTGCTTCGACGCCTCGGTGCGGCAGATCCTGGCGCCGCTGCTCGTCGGCGCGACCGTCGTCGCCTGGGACCGCGACACCGTGCGGGACCCCGGTGAGCTGCTGCGCCGGGTCGAAAGGGACCGGGTCACGGTGTGGAGTTCGGTGCCCACCCTGTGGGAGCGGCTGCTCGCCGAGGTGGAGAAACGCGACATTCTGCCGGATCTCGCGCTGCGCTGGGTGCACGTGGGCGGCGAGGAGTTGTCGCCGGAGCCGGTGCGGCGCTGGTTCGACCTGTTCGGTTCCGGTCAGCGGATCAGCAACCTGTACGGGCCGACCGAGACCACGATCAACGCGACCTTCCACGTCGTCGGGGCACGGCCGGACGACGGCGTCCACCACCTGCCGATCGGGCGGCCGGTCGGCGGGGCGACCGTCGCGGTGATCGGCGCGGACGGGCAGACCTGTGCGGACGGCGAGATCGGCGAGCTGTGGATCGGCGGAACCGGGCTCGCGGACGGCTACCTGGATGATCCGGAACAGACGGCGGCGGTGTTCGTGGAGCGGGCCGGGCGGCGGTGGTACCGCAGTGGCGACCGGGCGGTCCGCGACGCAGACGGGCTGCTCTGGTTCCGCGGGCGGGCCGACGACCAGGTGAAACTCCACGGTTACCGGGTGGAGCCCGGCGAGGTGCAGGCCGTGCTGCGCGGGCACCCCGCCGTGGACCGGGCCGCGGTCCGGGTCGACGGCGGACGCCTGGTCGCCTGGGTGCAGCCGCGGGACGGGCACCCGGCCTGCTCGGCGGCGGACCTGCGGAACCATCTGGCAGGGCTGCTCCCGGCCTATCTGGTGCCGGCCACGGTGGAGCTGGTGACGAACCTGCCCCTCACCGCCACCGGCAAGATCGACCGGGCGGCACTGGTGCCGGTGCCGGTCGCGGTGGACACCTTCGAACCGCCGGTGACCGCTATGGAACACCTCCTTGCGGGCGTGTGGGAACGGCAGCTGGGCCGGGCGGCGATCGGCCGGCGCGACGACTGGTTCGCGCTCGGCGGCGACTCGATCGGCGTACTGGAGATGTTCACCGCGCTCGAGGCGGAGCTGTCCGGTCTGCCGCGGCCCACGGTGGTGTACTCCGCGCGTACCCTGCAAGAACTCGCCGCCGTGCTGGAAACGGCCGTGACCGGGCCGCCGGTTCTCCCGAGCGCCGCGATGGGCGAGGACTTCCCGCTCAGCGCGAGCCAGCGCGGGTTCCTGCTGGCGGACGCGATGGGTGCGCCGTCCACCTGGCTGGCCACCCCGCGCCTGCACGGGCCGTTCGACCGTGACCGATTCCAGCAGGCCGTCGACGCGATGGTGGACCGTCATCCGATGCTGCGCATCGTCGTCCGGGCGCAGGCGCGGCCACCGATGCAGCGTGTGCTGGAGCCGGGGGTACGCCTGACCGTCGGCTGGACTGATCAACCTCGGTCACTGGCCGTGGAGTCGGCGGCGGAGCGGGACCACGGTTTCGACCTGGACGAGTGGCCGCTGCTGCGGATGCGGGTGCTCCGGTACGGGCCGCAGGAGCACGTGCTGCTCCTGCACGCGCACCATCTGATCGGCGACGGGTACAGCGTGGCGCTGCTCACGCGGGACCTGCTGACCGTTTACGACGGTGGTGAGCCGGCGCCGCTACGGTCGACGTTCCGGGACTACGTGGCGCTGCTCGAGCGGGACCGTCCGATTCCGGCACCGCGGCGGGGCGGCACGTTCGTCCCCGGCGTGACCTCGGGCGCTGTCGGTTTCACCGTCGGCGCCGAGCGGGTCCGGCAGATGGCCGCCGAGGCGGGGACCACGCCGTTCGCGCCGGTGCTCGCCGCGTTCGGTCACGGACTGCGCCGGGTGGGGGATCGCGCGGACGTCGTCGTCGGCGTGGCGGTGACCGGCCGGGATCACCCGCTGCCGGACCTGGGCCGGATCTTCGGACCGTGCGCGACGGCGGTGGCCGTGGAGTTCGGTCCCGGCGACTTCCCCGGACAGGTCGCCCGGACCGCGGCGGCCGTGACCGAGGCCCGGACCAGGACGTTCACCGCGCCGCAGGGCTGGCAGTACTTCTTCACCTACCTGGACTTCGCGGCCCTCGGCGACGTGCGATCCTCGACACTGCGTCTGAGCTGGGAGGATGAGGACGCGGAGCTGTCCGTGCCGCCGGGGACGGACGTGCTGCTGGCGGCCCGCCCGGTCGAGGGCGGCGGCCTGCGCCTGACACTGCGCGGACGGGTGCCCCGCGAGGAGCTGTCCCGGATCGCCGCCGATATCCAGGCGGCGCTCGCCGGGACGGCCCTGGACGCGGCCCTGATCGGCTACCTGCCGTCACCCGAACACCTGTCATCGCTGGGACTGCCGTCGTCGGCCTTGTCATCGCCGGCCCTGTCGTCGGTGGACCGGGAGACGATTCGGGAGACGCTGTTCCCGGGCGGCGTCCCGCGGCTGCTGGAGGTGGTGGACACGCCGCTCGGCAGGTCCGGGTTCGTCGCGCTGCCCCGCTTCGCCGACGAACTCGCCGCCCGTGGTGGCCTGGCCGCCGAAACCGCCGCCGCGGTGGACATCGCCGCAGCTCACGGTGCCCGCAGCGTGTCGTTGGCGGGGATGATTCCCGCCTTCACCGGGTACGCGACGACGGTCGTCCCGCTGGTGCGGATGCCCGTGGCCGTCACCACCGGGCATGCCGTGACGGCGGCCAGCGTGGTCCGGACCACGCTGGCGGCGCTCGACGCCGCCGGGCGATCCTGGTCGGACAGCGTGGTCGCGATCCTGGGCGTCGGGTCGATCGGGGCGTCATCGTTGAGCCTGCTGCTGGCCCGCGCCGGAGCCCCGGCCGGCCTGATCCTCTGCGACCTGCCGTCCGCGGGGCCGCGCCTGACCGCCCTGGCGTCGACCTGTCCCGGACCGGTCGAGGTCGCCACCGACGGGCCGGACGCCGTCTACCGCGCGGACGTGATCGTGGCCGCGACCAGCGGCGGACCGGGCACCCTGGACGTCGACCGGCTGCGCCCCGGCACGATCCTGGTGGACGACTCGTTCCCGCACTGCTTCGACCCGGTACGCGCCCTGGCCCGGATGCGGTCCGCAGGTGACGTGCTGGTGGTGGGCGGTGGCCTGCTCGACCTGGGCGCGGCGTCCCGCACGGTGGCGGACGGCCTGCCCGCGGTGGCGGCGTCCGGCCAGTTCCGGCTGCCGGGGGCGGTGGCGTCCTGCCAGACGGAGTCGCTGCTGCACGCGACGACACCCGGGCTGCCGGCGGTCTGCGGTCCGGTGACCCCGGAGGCGGCCGCCGCGTACTGGGCGGCGCTGGACGCGGCGGGCGTGCGGGCGGCCCCACTGCACCTGCTGAGCCAGGAGGTCAGTCCCCGTCTGATCCACTGAGGCCGCATCGTGGGGTGAGCGAAGTCGGCCGGATGTGACGATCCGTGTCGTGAATGGGCCTGAGTGGGACAACAATGCGTGGCAGCGGGTCCGGGACGGCGATAGGTTCCGTTTCCGGCCGGGGATGGAGCCCGCGAACTGGCCGGCCATCGACGAGCCGGCCGGTGCGGTGACGTTCGACCTCGGTGCCGTCTTCGACCGGGCCGGCGGCTTCACCGCTGACGAGGATGCGCTGAACGCGCAGGTGCTCGCCGCCCTGATCACCGTTTTCGCCGCGGACGTTCCCCTGGTCGCGCTGGACTGGCAGCACACGTCCTACTGACCGAGGTGCTCGTCCCGGAGCTCGCCCTGTGGCTGCCGGTCGTGCGCAGGACCTGAGAGCGCCGACTGGTGAGACCGGCCACAGGGGCTCCCGGCGGAGGGGGCGCCGACCGATCCCGAGGTTGTAGGCTGAGCTTGTATAACAACTTCGGATCTTGGTGGCATGCGGCGTGGATGTGGAAGAGAACTCGGCGATGAGCCGGGGGCAGATGAGACTTTCGGCCACGTTGCTGACGTCGTCACTGATCGGGCGGCTGCCCCAGGCGATGAGTTCGCTCGCCCTGCTGCGGATCGTGCTGGACGCCGGCGGTGACTACGCGTTCGCCGGCACGCTGACCGCCGTCTACATCGTGTCCGGGACGATCGGTGCGCCGCTGCTCAGCCGGATCATCGACCGCACCGGGCGGCCCCGGCCGGTGCTGCTGATCGCCGCGACGGCCGCGACCGTCGCGTTCGGCGGGCTGGCCCTGGCCGCGCCCGGGATGCCCGCCGTCGCCGTGGCCTGCGCGCTGATCGCCGGAGCGGGCGCGCCGCCGATCGAGCCGGTGCTGCGGAGCCTCTGGCCGCGGATCATGCGGCCGGGCCGGCAGCTGGTGCAGGCGTTCAGTGCTGACGCAGCCGTACAAGAGCTGATCTTTGTTCTCGGTCCGCTGGCCAGTGCGATCAGCATCGCTGTCTTCGGCGCCCCGGCCGCTGTCGTCGTGATGGGGCTGGCCGGGCTGGTCGGCACGGTCCTGCTCTGCCTGCACGGGGTGCTCGCTCCCACCACGCCGGTGCCGGTGCCGAGCGGACGCCGCCGGTCACCGCTGCGCCTGCCGGCCACCCGCACGCTGGTCCTCGCGCAGGTCGCGGCGGGCATGCCGGTCGGCATCCTGGCGATCACGGCGACCGCGCACGCGGCGAGCGCCGGGCAGGAGTCGCTGTCCGGCTGGGGTCTCGCCCTGAACGCCGCCGGTGCCTTCCTGGGTGCGGTGTACGTGGCCCGCCGCCCGTTCCGCACCGCCCCGGAGAGACTGGTGCGCCCGGCGTTGCTGCTGCTCGCCGTTCTGTACGTGCCGACCGCCTTCGTGCAGACGCCGTCGGCCTACTGGCTGACCGCGTCGTTCGTCAGCGGCATCTGCCTGTCGCCCTACCTGACCCTGGTCTTCACGGTCGCCGAACGCACCACCCCGCCGGCCCTGTCCACCGAGGTCAACGCCTGGGTGGTCAGCGCGTTCAACGTCGGTATCGGCGGTGGCACCTACCTGGCCGGCCTGCTGACCGAGCAGTGGCAGGTCACCGGCACGGCGGCCGCGGTGATCGGCGCGTCGGTGCTGGCGGCGGCCGGGGCGGTGGCGGCCCGGCCGGTGCTGCTGCGGCGCACCGTGGAGCCCCGCCCGGTGCGGGAGATGGCGACGGCGCAGCTCTAGCATCGTCGGAAACAGACACGAGCGAAACGGAACCGAC
Source organism: Actinoplanes rectilineatus (assembly GCF_000962825.1). Lineage (GTDB taxonomy): Bacteria > Actinomycetota > Actinomycetes > Mycobacteriales > Micromonosporaceae > Actinoplanes > Actinoplanes rectilineatus. The sequence goes on along the minus strand of NZ_JZKF01000119.1, from coordinate 2,730 downwards.
GAACCCCGTGGCCGACCGCCTCTCCTTCCTGTCCGCGCCGCTGCCCCGCGACCAGGCCGTCCCCCTGCGGGTGCTGGTGCACAGCCGGGTCCTCGACGGCATCCGCAGGGGCGTGCTCACCCCGGGCTCGATGATCCCGACCGAGACGGAGCTGGGCCAGCTGCTGGGCGTCAGCCGCACGGTCGTCCGGGAAGCCTTGATGCTGCTGGACGAGGACGGTTTCATCGTGTCCCGGCGGGGCATCGGCCGGTTCGTCGCCGACTCGCTGCCGCAGATCGGCCTGGAGCGGCTGCGCCCGGTCGAGGAACTGCTCGGCGTGAACCTCGAACTGGAACGCACCGCGGTGATGCTGCAGCCGACCACCTCGACGTTCGTCGCCGAGGAACTGGGTGTCGCGGCGGACACCCCGACCTGGTTCGTCGAGACGGTGATCCGCCGCGACGGCCGGCCGGTCGCGTTGGCGCAGGAGCACGTGCCCGCCGCCGGCCCGCTGACCGAGGAGGACACCACCGTCCCGGGCACCCTGCTGTCCGTGCTGCTCCGGCGCAGCGGCCCGGCGATCAGCGCGGGGGTGGCCCGGCTGACCCCGGGCGTGCTGGGCGAGGGCCGGGCCGCCTCGCTGGGTGCCGACCCGGCCGAACCGGTCCTGATCGTCACCCAGACGGCGCAGCTCAGTGGGAAGGCCTATTACTTGGCGAAGTACGCGCTGCGGGCGGAGGCGGGGAACCTGTCGGTGATCCAGAGCGGTCACTGACCGGCAGGTCGCCGCCGGGGGAGTGCCACAGCGCGCCCTCGCCGCGGGTCAGGCCCGGCAGCCGGCGGGCCACCGTCGACAGCAGCCGGGCGGGCAGCACCGCCGCGACACGCCACCCGTCGGCGGCCGTGGTGATCTGCCCGACCTCGGCGGCCAGCCCGGCGAGCATCCCGATCACCGCGCTGAGGGTGTCGTCCGGGATCTCCAGTTCCAGCCGGTACGCCGGTTCGTGAACCCGGAGACCCGCGTCCGCCAGGGCGGCCCGCAGCACCCTCGGGGTGAGCGCCCGGAAGTCCGCCGCCGAACTCAGCGGCGCCACGTAGTCGAGCCGGGTCACCGTCACGGCGCAGTCGGTCGTCTCCTGACCGTGGATCCCCTCGTGGAGGGTGGCGAACACCGCGTCCTCGATCGCCTGGTGGTAGCCGCGCGGCAGCAACCCCCGTTCGGCCTCCCGGAGGAACCGGTTGCCGGTCCCGGGCGGCAGCGGCTCGACCCGCAGGCCCACCGTCTGCCAGAACTCGTTCGGGCCGTGCCGGTCGAACGCGTACAGGCCGTGGCCGGCACCGGCCGGCCGGGTGAAGCAGACCGGGCGTACCGGCTCGAACGCCGCACCGATCCCGAACTCGGCAGCCAGCCGCTCGGTGAACACCTCCTGCTGCACCGCGCCGTAGAGCAGGACCGACGTGGCGCCGCCGGGCACCGTCCGGGTCCGGATCAGCGGGTCCTCGTCGGCGAGCTGCTGCAGAGCGGCGTGCAGCCGGGCCTCCTCGCCGGGCTGCACCGGCCGGACCACGGCCTCGAGGACCGGCGGCGAGAACTGCGGGCCCCGGGTGGCCGTGTCGCCGATCTCGTCACCGATCCGCAGCGCCATCCCGCGGACCACCCCGATGCCGCCGGCGACGAGGTCACCGCCGCCGACCGTCGACAGGTTGCCGATCCGGGCGGTGTGCTCGGCGACCCGCCCGCCGGGACCGGGCCGCCGGAACGTCACCCGCTGCCGGGCCTGCAGGGAACCGGACCAGAGACGCAGGTACGCCGTACGCTCCCCACCGTCGCGTTCCACCGCGAAGACCGTGCCGCGGACCGTGTCCACCGGCGGGCGGGCCGGCCGCGGATGGTCCCGGATCGCGGCGAGCAGCGCCGGAATCCCCGTGCCGTCGAGTGCCGACCCGAACCAGACCGGATGGAACCGTCCGGTCGTGGTCTGCCGGTGCAGCGCCCGCCGGACCGCCCCCGCCGACGGCACGACGTCGTCGACCAGCGCGGCGAGCATCCGGTCGTCCCGCTCGGCCAGGGCGGTCGCCAACTCCGTACGAAAATCAGCATCATCCAGGCCGCGGAGGGTCACCGCAGCCCGCCGGGTGCCGAGACCGGTGACCGTCTGCATCGGCACGGCCGGCACGCCCAGCCGCCGGCCGATCTCCGCGATCAGGGCGGCATCGCGGGCGCCGGCCCGGTCGATCTTGTTGACGAACAGCAGGGTGGGCAGCCCCAGCGCCCGCAGCGAGCGCATCAGCACCCGGGTCTGGGCCTGGACGCCCTCCACCGCGGAGATCACCAGGATCGCGCCGTCGAGGACCGGCAGGGCGCGTTCCACCTCCGCGACGAAGTCCGGGTGGCCGGGGGTGTCGACCAGGTTGACCTGCAGGTCACCGATGGTGAACGCGGCGACGGCGGCCCGGACCGTGATGCCACGGCGGCGTTCCACCGCGCCGCGGTCGGTCCGGGTGTCACCGCCGTCGACGCTGCCGAGACGGTCGATGGCGCCGGTGTCGAAGAGCAGACGCTCGGTGAGACTCGTCTTACCGGCGTCGACGTGCGCCAGGATGCCGAGGTTGAGTGTGCGTGTCACGAAGTCCCTCATGAGTGTGGGCGACAGTGAGGTGATCTCAGCGAGAAGGGGCGTCTGATTCTGTACGACACGGGCAAATGCCTGCGGATCGGACGTGCTGGATATAGGCGTGGAGCCATCGATA
>NZ_JZKF01000118.1 GCF_000962825.1 Actinoplanes rectilineatus | reverse complement strand
ACCCGCACCCGAGCGCGACAGTCAGGGCACCCGACCAGCACGGTCAGGGCACCCGACCAGCACGGTCAGAGCACCCGACCAGGACGGTCAGAGCACCCGCCCAGGACGACAGTCGGACGGTGGCCGCCCCCAACCAACCACGACTGACAGGACGACAGCCGCACCCGATCACAACAAGCAGAACGGCAGCCGCACCCGATCACAACAAGCAAGACGACAGGCGCACCCGATCACGGACTTGGGAGCGCCCACCGCGGACACCGGACGCAGGATGCCAGACGTCAGACATCGGACGCCGGACGCCGGACGCCGGACGCCGGACATCGGACGCCGGACGCCGGACGCGCCCGAACCCGTGATCGGGTGCGCTGACCGCCTCACACCCCGCCGAACCGCAGCCACCGCACCCGATCACCACAACGGGTACGCCGACCACCGCAAAAATGACGGTGTCCGCACCCGATCATGTTTTCGGGTGCCCCTACCGCCTCGCCCAGGCGTGACTACTCCTCACCGGGCATGACTGCGCTCGACCCGGCGCGCCTGTCCCGCCGAACCCGTCCAAGCCGGCTCGCCCCGCGGGACCGGTCGAAGTCGGGCGATCGAAGTAAGGCGATCAGAGCTACTCGATCAAGCGAGCACGAAACCTCGGCGCGACCAGCCCTGCACGACCAGATCGACGGGCCGGGCCGGGCCGGGCTGGGCCGGACCGGGCCGGGCTGGGCCGGACCGAGCTGGGCCGGGCCGAGCTGGGCCGGGCCGAGCTGGGCCGGGCCGAGCTGGGCCGGGCCGAGCTGGGCCGGGCCGGGCCGGGCCGGGCTGGGCCGGGCCGGGCCGGGCCGAGCTGGGATGGCCGGGCCGGGCCGGCCCGGCGAGCGTGGAGGGGCTTGGTGGGGCGTGGTCGAATAGATGAGTGATCGAAGTGGAGTTCGGGCCCGCGGACGTGGCCGGGCTCCGGTTCGCGCACTCGCCGATGGCCGAGATCGTGGCCGGCGCCTTCGTGCTGCGCGACCGGGGGCCGGGCGCGTGGATGCATGACTCGTGGCGTCGCCGGGTCACGCCGCTGCTGCCGCGGTGGCCGGTTCTCTCCGCCGTCCTCTTCGGGCCGCACCACTACGCGCCGGATTTTCTGAACCCTGTTCCCCGCGGTTCCCGGCCTACCCTCGACGACGAGTTGCGGCTCCTGGCGGCGACGCCGCTCGATACCGTCGTCGAGCAGGTCACCGCGGGCTGGGCGGGACACGAACCGCCGCCGGAGATTCAGGGTTTCGTGCGCTTTCCGCGTACCCAGACGACGGTTTTGATCGAGGAATTGCGCGACTATTTCGAGACTGCGATCGCACCGCTCTGGCCCTTGTTGCGCACCCACGTCGCGTCGGAGGTCGCCGCCCGTTCCCGCGCCGCCGCCGAACGCGGACCGCGGACGATGCTGACCTCGTTGCATCCCCGGCTCGTGTGGGACGGCGCCGCCATTCGGATCGGGTACCCCGACAAGCACGGTAAATGGTCCCTGGAGGGGCACGACCTGACGTTGTTGCCCACCGCTTTCGCCGCCGGGAACATCTTCAGCATCGCCTCCGCCGCGGACGGCCGTGCTCTTCTCTACGCCCCCGCCGGCCACGGGAATCTCTGGGCCTCCGACCCGCGGCCGGGGCCGTCACCGGCGCTCGCCGCGTTGCTCGGCCCCACCCGGGCCGCCGTGTTGACGCTGCTCGCAGCCCCGCACAGCACCGGCGAGGTCGCCCACCACCTGGCGATAGCCCCCGCGACCGCCTCCCACCATCTGACGACGCTGCGCGATTCCGGACTGGTCGCCCCGGTCCGGGACGGCCGCCGCCTGCTCTATCAGCGCACCGGCCTGGGCGATTCCCTGACCCTTTCCTGAAGGGAACCGGGTGGGTTCAGGCGGTGAAGGCCCGAACCCACCCGGTGAAGAGCAGAACCGCTCAGACGGCGATCCTCGTGCGGGCCGCCGGGCGCAGATAGACCGCCCAGGTGATCAGTACGCAGAGGGCGTAGAAGGCGATGAACGCGATGTACGCCGCGTCCGCGTCCTTGTACGTCAGGAACGACTGCCGGAATGCCAGGTTGACCAGCACCCCACCGACTGCTCCCACCGCGCCCGCGATGCCGATCACCGCTCCCGAGATGCGGCGGGCCTGGTGGTCGTCGCCCGCGTACTTCTGGCGGAAGATCGCCGGGATCATCTTGTAGGTGGATCCGTTGCCCAGTCCACTCAACACGAACAGGATGATGAATCCGACGATGTACAGCGGCAGGGACCGTTGCTGGGCCGCCACCAGCACGATCGACGCACCGATCGCCATGCCGATGAAGTTGACGAACGTCACCTTGGCGCCGCCGAGCCGGTCGGCCAGCGCGCCGCCCACCGGCCGGACGAACGAGCCCAGCAGCGGTCCGAGGAAAGTCAGGTACGCCGCTTTGATCGGCGTGTCGAACTGTTCGGCGAACTGGACCTGCAGCACCTGGCCGAAGGCGAATCCGAACCCGATGAACGAACCGAACGTGCCGATGTACAGCACCGACATGACCCAGGTGTGCGATTCCTTGGCGGCGTCGCGCATGCCCCGTTTCTCGTTGCGGGCCTGGCTCAGGTTGTCCATGTACAGCGCCGAGCCGACGGCCGCGATCACGATCAGCGGGATGTACACGCCGGCCACGATGCCGGGCGAGCCGGCGCCGAAGACCGCCAGGACGAACAGGCCGACCAGCTGGACCGCGGCGACGCCCAGGTTGCCGCCGCCGGCGTTGATGCCGAGTGCCCAGCCCTTGAGCCGGTCCGGGTAGTACGCGTTGATGTTCGCCATCGATGAGGCGAAGTTGCCGCCGCCGACACCGGCGAGGGCGCCCAGGATCAGCAGGGTGCCGAACGAGACACCCGGCTTGATCAGGAAGGCGGCCGCGACCGACGGGACGAGCAGCAGGGCGGCGCTGATCACCGTCCAGTTGCGTCCGCCGAACCGGGCCACCGCGAAGGTGTACGGGATCCGCAGCGTCGCGCCGACGAGCGTCGGCACCGCCGTGAGCAGGAACTTCTGGGCCGGGTCGATCCCGTACGCGGGTCCGAGGAACAGCACCAGCACGGACCACAGGGTCCACACCGAGAATCCGATGTGCTCGGAGAAGATCGAGAGGATCAGGTTGCGGCGGGCGATCGTGGCGCCGCCGTTGTTCCAGAACGCCGGATCCTCGGGTCGCCAGTCGTCGATCCAATGGCCGCCGACGGTCGACGCGGCGGGCCGGGCATCGGACACCACAGCGGTCATGTTCAGTCTCCCAGGATGATGTGGTCGCCGTCGGCCCGGACCGGGTAGACGGTGAGTGCGGGCTGGCCGGACTGGGAGCACCCGGTGGCGAGGTCCCAGGAGTTGAGGTGCAGCGGGCAGACGACGATCCGGTTGTCGATCTGGCCGTCGGCGAGCGGGCCGCCCTTGTGCGGGCAGACCGCGTCGACCGCGCGCAGGGAGCCGTCACGCAGCCGGAACACGGCGATCATGGTGTCTTGGACGGTGTAGGTGCGGCCTTCGCCGAGGGGGATGTCCGCCAGCGCGCCGAGGACGGTTGCCGTGATGGTCTTCATGCGCGCACCGGAACCTGGGGGAGGACGGTCAGGGGCAGGGATTTGCGGAACTGGCCGGGCGTGGCCGGTTCGGCCCGCTCCTTCCAGGGGTCGCGGTAGGCCTGCACGGCCACCTCGACCGCCGTGTCCAGGGCGGCGGCGATGCCGTCCGTGTCGTCGACGACGATCTCCCGGATCCGGTCGATGCCGATCCGCGGCACGAACGTGTAGGTCCGCTCCAGCCAGTTCGCGTTCTCCCGGTAGTACTGCAGGAACCGGCCGGTCAACACGATGACCTCGTCGGCCGAGCCGACCGTGGCGAGCAGGTCGCCCTTGCGGATGTGGGCGCCGGCCGCCCCGCCGACGTAGATCTCCCACTTGCCGCCGTCGATGGCGACCACACCCAGGTCTTTGCAGTACGCCTCAGCACAGTTACGCGGACACCCGGTCACCGCCAGTTTCATCTTGCCGGGGCCTTCGAGCCCCTGGTACCGCTCCTCGAGGGCGATGCCGAGGGCGGTGGAGTCGCCGACCCCGAACCGGCAGTAGTCCGAGCCGACGCAGGTCTTCACGGTGCGGAAACTCTTGGCGTACGCGTACCCGGACGGCATGTCCAGGTCGGCCCACATCGCCGGCAGCTGCTCCTTGGGGATGCCGAGCAGGTCGATGCGCTGGCCGCCGGTCAGTTTGACCATCGGCACGTCGTACTTCTCCGCCACGTCGGCGATCTTGCGCAGCTGGGCGGGGGTGGTGACACCGCCCTTCATCTGCGGTACGACCGAGAACGTGCCGTCGCGCTGGATGTTCGCGTGGACACGGTCGTTGATGAAACGGGCGTCGCGTTCGTCCACGTACTCGTCGGCCCACATCATCTTGAGTAGCGACGCGAGACCCATCTTGCTCTTGGCGTCGTGTACCGCGCCCGGAACGAGCTTGTCGAAGACCGACGAGACACTCTTCAAGTCGAAGCGCCGGATCGCCGCCATCAGCTCGGGCTTCGGCATCGGTACGCCCGGGACGTACCAGGACGCCGCCGGATCCTCCTCGGCGGCGCCGCCGTTCGCCCACTCGACGATCCGCTGGACCAGGGGCTTGCACGTGCCGCACCCCTTGCCGGCGCGGGTCTTGTCCATCACCCCGCTGACCGTCTTGCACCCGGACGCGACAGCGCCGCAGACGGCACCCTTGCTCACCCCGTTGCAGTTGCAGACCTGCGCGTCGTCCGGCATCTCCTCGACGGACGCCTCGACCGCGCCGCCGATGTCGAACATCAGCTCGGCCCGGTTCTCCGGCAGCGCCAGCCCCCGGTCGAACAACTGGATCAGGTTCGACGCCTTGCTGTTGTCGCCGACCAGGGTCGCACCGACCAGCACCCCGTCCCGGATGATCACCTGCTTGTGGATGCCCCGGGTGGGTTCGCTGTAGACGATCACCTCGTCGTCGTCGGATGCCGGCGCGTTCAGCCCCATCGACGCGACGTCGATACCGGCAACCTTGAGCTTGGTCGACGTCTTCGAACCTTGATACATCACGTCGACATGTCCGGTGATGTGGTCGGCGAGCACCTTCGCCTGGTCCCAGAGCGGCGCGACCAGCCCGTACAACTCGCCCCGGTGCTGCGCGCACTCCCCCACCGCGTAGACGTCGTCGTACCCGGCGACCCGCATCTGGTCGTCGACCACGATGCCGCGCTCCACCGGCAGGCCGCTGTCCGCCGCAACCGCCGTGTTCGGCCGGATGCCGGCCGCCACCACCACGATGTCGCAGTCGATGACCCGGCCGTCGGCCAGCCGCACGCCGGTCACCTCGGACTTGCCGAGGATCTCGGTGGTCATCGCGTCGCAGACCACCTCGATGCCGAGCTTCTGTTCCACGCTCTGCTGCAGCATCCGCCCGGACACCTCGTCGAGCTGGGCGTTCATCAGGTGACCGGCCGCGTGCAGCAGGGTCACGCTGCTCAGGTGGCTCTGCAGGCCGCGGGCCGCCTCGAGGCCGAGCAGCCCGCCGCCGATCACCACGGCCCGCTCGTGCCGCCGCGCATAGGTGATCATCCGGCGGGTGTCGTCGAGGGTACGGAACGCGAAGACGCCCTGGTGATAGCCGCGTCCCGGCCGGCTGATCCCGGTGATCGGCGGGATCCAGGCACTGCTGCCGGTCGCGATGATCAGCTTGTCGTACGGCGTCACGCTGCCGTCGCCGGCGTGCACCGTCCGGGACTCCGCGTCGATGCGCTCGATCCGGGTCGAGGTGTGCAGGGTGACGCCGTTCTCCGCGTACCAGGAAAGATCGTTGAGGAAGATGCCCTCCTCGGTCTCCACACCGGCCAGCAGATTGGACAGCATGATCCGGTTGTAGTTGCCGTAGGGCTCGTCACCGAACATCGTCACGGTGAAGTCACCACCACGGGCGAGAATCTCCTCGACCGTGCGGGCTCCGGCCATGCCGTTGCCGATGACGACCAGTCGTTGCGTCATGAGGTCCCTTCCCGGAGGTGTCGTTCCCCCAGGTTGGAGGTCCGCCGTTACCTCGGAGGACGCCTGACCGTGTCGCCGGTGTTCGGTTTTCCCTACAACGCCGCGACCGGCGTTGTGAAAACAGCCGCCGCGTCGTAGCGCCGCAGCACCAGGTCGGCCACCGCCGGGTCGTGACACAGCGGCGGGGTCACAGCGTCCGCCCCCGCGGACAGCAGCGAACGGTAGAACAAGCCTTCGGCCAGCAGATATGCGGCGATCGCGACGGTCCGGGCACCCTCGGCGCGCAGCCGGGCCACCTCGTCGGCCACCCGCGGGCCGCTCCCCGACGTATAGGCGACGGTCGCTCCGCCGGGGATCCGGGCCGCGACGGCCTCCACATCGGCGCGCCACCGCGGATCCGACGAGCCGGCCGCCGCCAGCACCACCGCGTCCGCGTCCGGCAGATCACGGATCATCCGGTCGAGCAGCACCGGGTCCGGCCCGAGCGGCCCGGTCACCGGGAAACCGGTGCCCGCCACCGCCTCGGCGATGTCCACCCGCACGTGATAGCCGCAGGACAGCAGCAACGGCACGACGATCGCATCGTCGACATCAGGCACGACGTCGGCGACCTTGGGTTCCTGCACGTCGACATAGCAGAGCCGGACGTCGAGACCGGGCCTGCGCCGCGCCACGGCGGCGGCCAGTTCCTGGATCTGCCGGCGTCCGGCGGGCGAGCGGGTGCCGTGCGCGACGGCGATCAGGGCAGGGGTGTGCGTCACGGTCGTCTCCTCAGGAGCTCCCCGGCTTCTCGCGAGGGTTGGTGACCCCGCGAGGCCCGGATGGGTTCGGACGGGAGCGGCCCGGCAAGGCATCAGGCTCACTGGATGGTTCTGACGAGCCGTCATCGTGTACGGGTCGAAGCACAGCACCGTGCTTCGCGGCTCGTTCTTCTCTGGTTCGGGCTGCTCGGCCCTTGGGGTGAGTCCACGGTTCGCATCTCCGTGCCGGCCCGCAGTTCGCTTCCTCGTGCCGGCCTAGGGTTCGCTTCCCCGTGCCGGCCCGCAGTTCGCTTCCCGTGCCGGCCTACGGTTCGCTTCCCGGTGCCGGCCTACGGTTCGTCGAGGCGCAGCCGGTAGCCGCGTTTGATGACCGTCTCGATGTGCCGCCCGGAACCGAGGGCCTGCCGGAGACGGGCCACCGCCACGTCCACCGCGTGCCCGTCGGTGCCACGGGGCAACGCCGCGGCCAGCTGATCCTTCGACACGACCGCGCCGGGGCGGCGGGCCAGTGCGGACAGCATCGCCATCGCCGCGGGGGCGAGCGCGTGGGTCACGCCGTCGATGAGGACGGCGTGGCCGCGTACCTCCAGGGTGGTGTCCGCGACGTTCAGCCGCACCGCCCGCCGGGGCAACTCGTCGGTGACCGTCTTGATCAGCGCGCCGAGCCGGTAGCGGTCCGGCATCACCACCGGCACCCCCTGCTCGACCAGCGGCGCGGCGGTCACCGGCCCGACACAGGCGGCCAGGGTCCGGCAGGCGAACGCGCCGGCCACATCCGCACCGGCATCGCCCGCGATCCGCAGGAACGCCTTGACCGCGGGCGCACTCGTGAACGTCACCGCGTCGATCTGCCCGGCTGCGACCTGCTCGGTCAGCCGCCGCACCGGGGCGGTGTCCGCGGGCATCGCCCACCGGTAGACGGGCACCTCGACCACGGCCGCGCCGGCCGCCCGCAGCGCGTTCACGAACGCAACCTGCGGCTCGCCGTGCTCCTGCACCACGATCCGCAGCCCGGCGACGCCCTCGGCGAGCAGCCGGCTGAGCACCTCCTCGGACGATTCGGTCTTCGCCGCCCACTCCTCGGTGAGCCCGGCGGCCCGGATCGCCCCGCACGGTTTCGGCCCGCGCGCCACGATCCTCGCCTTACCGAACACCTCGCGCAGCTTCTCGGCCAGGCCCCAGCCCTCGGCCGCCTCCAGCCAGCCACGGAACCCGAACCCGGTGGTGGCCACGACCAGATGCGGTTCCAGCCCGATGCAGGCTGCGGTCGCCGCGTGCAACGCCTCATCGTCGATCAGCGGGATGATCGTGATCGCCGGAGCGGTCACGACCCGTGCGCCGCGCCGCTCCAGCAGTGCCGCCATCTCGGTACGGCGTCGCTCCGCGGTCACCGCCACGGTGAAGCCGGCCAGTGCTGCACCCTCGGTCATCCGATCCCCACATCCTGTGCCGCCATCGGTGCAAGAGTCCTAAGACCTGATTTCGGGACTGACCATCCTTTGTTTCCAGGGTGATAACGCCGGGTCACTTGACTGGTACCAGCGTTTGTGAACGTTGATCAGACACTCAACATACGCAGCCCACCATCCACCCAAACGCCGGAAGCACCCGCCAGCCGTCAATCAGCGGACGCCGGTCGTCAGTTCATCAGGCTTCTGTCTTCAGTCGTCAGTCGTCAGGTTCGGGCGTCGCAGGTCGACGCCGTTCTCAGGCGTCCACCATCAGCATCGAACGTCGACGACGACGGCCACACACAACGGCCACGCCGTCAGGTGTTGACGTCGGCCATCGAACGTCAACACCTCAGGCGTTCACACCGGCCGCCAAGCGTTGAGCCGCCCTTCAGTCGTCAAGTATCGACGCCGCAAGCCGGACATCAGACGCAAATCTCGACGGCAGACGCCGGCTGGCCACCGCCCCGCGGGCTGCGGGCTGCGGGCTGCGGGCTGCGGGCTGCGGGCTGCGGGCTGCGGGCTGCGGGCTGCGGGCTGCGGGCTGCGGGCTGCGGGCTGCGGGCTGCGGGCTGACCAGTATCAGGACTCGTCGGGCTTCTCGAAGAACGATCCCTCGACGCCCATAACGTCACGAATCTCGGAGATCAGGTGAAAAGCAGCGATACGCCCGTCCAGCAGCCCGATCCGGTAGTCCGCACCGATCTCCGGGTCCTCGGCGATCTGCGCGTCGCGGACCCCGGCGGCCCCGTCCACGCGGCCGGCGTTGTAGGCCACGAGAGCCTCGTCCATCACTTGTTCTCCCCAGGTCACCGACGTCCCGACACGAACGTCGCCGCCCATCGAACCCGTCCGGGCCCCCACCACCCACCAGCCATCCGCGTGATCATCGTGACCCGTCCGGCCACCCCGGCCCACCACCCAGCCGCCGAACATCGGCAACTCCGCTGAAACCGTCCCGCACCCGAGCGATCTACGCCACGGACCCACCCACACGTAACGCCAGCAACACAAGCGGTAACCAAAACCATCACCGCTCGTTTTCTGAACCGCACGACCGCACGACCGCACGACCGCACGACCGCACGACCGCACGACCGCACGACCGCACGACCGCACGACCGCACGGAATGCAGAGATGCAGCTGGCGCACATCCACACGACTGTATGGGCGGTCGACTGCACTGGAGCGACGAGTGCACGAACGCACGACGCGTCCACCAACTTCACGGCTCGGCGGGGAGTCACGGTTGCGGTGCTTCGCGCGTACAGGATGAAGGGTTGATTTCAGCGGGGAAGCAAGCCTGAAGCGCGCCATAGGGTCGCGCCGGGGCCGGTGATCAGGTCCAGATCCTGGAGGTAGGTGACCACGCGCTCGGCTGCCCATTGCAAGGTCTCGCGGTGGTACGGGTTGGTCCGGGCGGCCCGGCGGCCAACCTCGGGGGCGATGCCTACGGCGCGGTAGACACGTGGGTCGATCAGGCGCATTCCGGTCAACCATGCCGCCCGGCCGATCACCAGGCGGTCGAAGGTCAGCCGACCCCGGCCGGCGGTGCGGATCTGGCGGGCCAGTTCGGCGCGCGCGTACCGGACGTGCCGCGCCTCCTCGACGACGTGGATGCGGGACACCATGCGGACCAGTGGCTGCACGTCCTCGCAGGTCATCGCCTCGCGCTGCAGGGTGTCCAGGATCTCCTCGGCGATCAGGATCGCGGCGAACATCCGCGGACCGGTCCCGGTATGCGCGATCCAGCTGCCCAGCCAGTGATCGAAACCGGACGGGCGGTAGACGGGGGTGCCGAGGCTCGCGATCATCCGGCCGAACATCACCGAGTGGCGGCATTCGTCGCCGATCTCGGTGAGCGCGTACTGCGCGTGCGGCGCCGTCGGATCCTGCCGGAAATAGTCGCGGATCAACAGTTGCATGAGGATCGTCTCGAACCAGACGCCGAGGCCGGCGATGCTGGCCGCCTCGTGCCGGGTGAGCTCGATCCGCTGCTCCGGGGAGAGCCGCTCCCAGATCGGAGTGCCGTAGAGGCTGGACCGGTGCGGCGGCACGAAGTACTTGCCGGGGACGAGCGGCGCATCCCAGTCGATCTCGACGGCCGGGTCGTAGGAGTGCGCGGCCGAGGAGCGGAGCAGACGTTCGGCGGTGTGGTCCCTGTCGGTCATCACGGCCCCCGGGTTGACGTTACCTCGGGTAACAGTTACTTCTAAGACTATGAGCCCGGTCACTCCGCCCGTCAATCCCGCCCCAGCCGGCTCGACGTCACCATCGTCAACCCCGTCGGCTCAAGTCATCCAGTCAACACATCTCGGCCCGTCAACCTTGTCAACCTCGTCCGGCTCGTCCGGCTCGTCCGGCTCGTCCGGCTCGTCCGGCTCGACGGGCTCGACGGGCTCGACGGGCAGTGTGCGGCCTGATGGGCGGCGGGGGCGGTGGGACAGCCACCGGGAGCAGCGGCGGGCCGAACTCACCACCGCCGCGATCGACGCGATCAGGCTGCACGGGCCGGACGTCGGGATGGAGGCCATCGCCGCCTACGCCGGAGTGAGTAAACCCGTGCTGTACCGGTACTTCGCCGACAAGTCGGAGCTGTGGCTCGCCGTCGGACAGCGGGCCGGCGCCATGGTGCTCGAGGCGATCGTCCCTGCCGTCGCCACGGTTCGCGAGGAGCGGGCCGTGATCGCCGCCGCCATCGACGTCTACCTGGCGCACATCGAGAACGACCTCAACCTGTACCGGTTCGTGGTCCACCAGCCGGACATCGCCCGCCGCCGCGACGTGGTCGCCGATGTGGTGGACACCGTGGCCAGCGGCCTGGCCCGGATCTTCGGGGATCGCCTGCGGGCCCGCGGCCTGGACTCAGGAGCGTCACTGCCGTGGGCCTACGGGGTGGTCGGTTACGTCCAGTCGGTCGGCGACTGGTGGCTACGGCAACAGCAGCCGATCAGCCGGGAGGCGCTCGGTGAATACCTGACCACGTTCCTCTGGGGCGGCATCGCCGGCATCCCGGGCACGCCCGATGCACCTACGGGCAAGACCGTCATCTCGCCTGGTTCGCCCTGATTTCTCGCCCGCCTGAACACGCCCTTCCCACCACCTCATCACCTATCCGACTCCACCAACTCCACCAACTCCACCAACTCCACCAACTCCACCAACTCCACCAACTCCACCAACTCCACCAACGGAGGATGGCATGCGGAGCATCGACGATGACGAGTACCGCGGACCGGCCACTCTGCACGTTGACGACGGGCCACCGATCAACGTTGACGTGCGGATGTCGGCACGGTTCGAGCCGGTCGAGGGCCGGTTCCGCTGGGCCGGGCGAACCGGGCCGCACGCGGCGCTGCGGGAGCAGGTGAGCGCCGGGGCATCGTCGGGACGGATCGTGCTGCCCGGTGGGACGCCGATCGCGGTACGACTGGGCGAGCCGGATCCGTGGGGCGGGATACGGATCTCCGGCGCCGGCGTTCCGCCCTGGTCGGGAGTCGCGTCGTGACCCACTTCGACGTGATCATCATCGGCGCCGGCCTCTCCGGGATCGGGGCGGCCTGGAGGCTGGGGCAGCAGCGGCCCGGCGACACGTACACGATCCTCGAGGCACGGGATGCCACCGGTGGCACCTGGGACCTCTTCCGCTACCCCGGTGTCCGATCAGACTCGGACATGTTCACGTTGAGTTACCCGTTCCGGCCGTGGCGGGGCCCGGGTTCCCTCGCCACCGGGGACGAGATCCGCCGCTACATCCGGGACACCGCGGACGAGGCCGGCATCACCCCGCACATCCGGTTCGGTGCTCAGGTCGTACAGGCTGACTGGTCTTCGGAATCGGCCCTGTGGAGCGTGCACACTGCCAAGGGTGAGGTCCTGACCTGCCGGTTCCTCTACTCTTGCACCGGCTATTACCGGTACGACCAGGGTTACCAACCGGACTTTCCGGGTGTCGGCGACTTTCGTGGCCGGTTCGTCCACCCGCAGTCCTGGCCGGACGACCTCGACCACCGCGGGCGGCGCATCGTGGTGATCGGCAGCGGCGCGACCGCGGTCACCCTGGTCCCGGCGCTGGCCGAGAAGGCCGCGCACGTGACGATGCTGCAGCGGTCGCCGTCCTACATCGCCCCGCTGCCGGACCGCGACGCCGTCGCCGACCTGGCCCGCCGGGTACTGCCGCCGGCCGCCGCGAGCCGGGTCGCCCGCGGCAAGAACATCGTGTTGACGTCGTTCTTCTACCAGCTGGCCCGGCGCCGCCCGGACATGATGCGCCGGGCTCTGCGCAAGATCGCGATCGGTTATCTGAAAGACCCTGCCTACGTCGACGAGCATTTCAAGCCGGCGTACGACCCGTGGGACCAGCGTCTCTGCGTTGTCCCGAACGGTGATCTGTATCGGTCGATCGCCGAAGGGCGGGTGTCGGTGGTCACGGATCATGCGGAGGCGCTCGTCCCGGAGGGCATCCGGTTGCGCTCCGGCCGGGTCCTGGAAGCCGACGTGATCGTCTCGGCGACCGGCTTGCGTCTTCAGCCACTCGGTGGTGTTGACGTGACAGTGGATGGTGCATCAATGCGGATCGGCGAGCGTGTCGCGTACCGCGGCTTGATGGTGAGTGGTGTTCCGAACTTCGCATTCTGCGTCGGCTACTCCAACGCGTCGTGGACCCTGCGGGCCGACCTCTCCCACCGGTACGTGATGCGCCTGTTGAACCACATGTCCCGCCACGGCCTGGCGACCGCGACTCCGTCCCCGACCGTCGTCGGCGACCAGCCGTTGCTGGACCTGACGTCGGGCTACGTCCTGCGTTCGTTGGATCAGTTCCCGAAGCAGGGCGCCCATGACCCGTGGCATATGCGCCAGAACTACCTGTTGGACGCCTTGACGGCCCCGTTCACCGACGTGACCAGATCAATGACGTTCACGCGTCGACCGTCCACCTCAACGTTCCCCTCAACTCGATCCGTCGCTGCCAGGCCGTCCACACCGTCCATGTCACAAGTTCCAGCCCCAGCTCCAGCTCCAGCTCCAGCTCCAGCCCCAGCCCCAGGCCCAGCTCCAGCTCCGGCCCCGGCCCCGGCTCCAGCTCCGGCTCCGGCTCATCCACTCGCGCCGTCCGCCATGCTCATGCCATCAGACTCAGCACAACCGCCCACGCCGCCTGAGCTGGAACTACTGCCCACGCCGCTGAACTCGGCGCAGCCTCTGGCGCCGTCGGATCAGCAGGTCGCCGTGCAGCCCTCGGCCGTCGCCCCGGGCATCGCCCCGGGCGTCGCCCCTGCCGTCGCCCCGGCCGTCGCCCCGGCTGCGCCGAGCGTCCCTTCCCCACCGGAGGGTCCAGGGCCGGGTTCGGGCGACGGGCGAGAGACAGAGGTGGGCTCGTGACCCGGCTTGACGAATATCGCTTCGCCGGCCGCACCGCTGTCGTCACCGGCGCGGCCGGCGGCATCGGTGAGCACCTCGCCTACGGACTGGCCTTCCGGGGCAGTGACCTGATCCTTGTGGACATCGACCCGGAACTCCTCGACGCCGTCGCCTCCCGAATCCGCCGCGCCTACCCTCGGCTGCCGGTTCGCACGATGGTGGCCGACCTCGCGGACCGTTCCGTGGTCGAGGACCTCGCCGACCGCATCCGCGTTGAGCATCCCGCCATCGGACTGCTGATCAACAATGCCGGGATCGCGCTGGGGGGCCGCTTCGACCAGGTGTCGCTGGAGCAGTTCGAACAGGTCGTCAACGTGAACTTCCGAGCGCCCATGATGTTGACGCACATGTTGATGGGAGCTTTGACGGCCTCCCACGGCAGTCATCTCGTCAACATGTCCAGCCTGTATGGGCTGATCGCACCGCCCGGCCAGTCCGCGTATGCCGCCAGCAAGTTCGCCCTCCGCGGGTTCAGCGAGTCGCTCCGTGGCGAGCTCGCCGAGCGGGGTGTCGGCGTGACCACCGTCCACCCCGGTGGGATCCGCACCCGGATCGCCGAGAACGCGCTGGTCGGCTCACGCGTACCCGAGGAGGAGATCGAGCCGAACCGCCGCCTGTTCGCCGCGCTGCTGAGCTTTCCCCCGGACAAGGCCGCGGAGTTGATTCTGCGAGCCGTCGCGAAACGCAAGGCCCGCCTGCTCATCGCGGCCAGCGCCAAGGTGCCCGATCTGCTGGCCAGGCTGATGCCGGTAGGTCACGCACGGATCGTGCGCGCGCTCACCACAGCCCGCGGCGGCACTTCCGCACGATCGGTGGTCCGGCGATGAGGTTCTTGCGGGTACGCGCTGCCGACGTCCGCATCCACGAGACAGGCGATCCGGACGCTCCTCCGGTGGTCCTGCTCCACGGCATCGGGCGCAGCCTGGAGGACTGGGCACCGCAACATGAACGGCTGGACGCCGACCACCGCGTGATCAGCCTGGACATGCCCGGTTTCGGCCTGTCCGGCCGGGTGCCCGAACCCACCACGCTGCCGGTGCTGGCCGCCGCGGTCTGGAACGTTCTGGACGCCCTCGGCGAGACCCGTCCTGTGCACGTGGTGGGCAACTCGCTGGGCGGCGCAGTGGCGATGTCCATGTTGACGATACGACCCGACGCGGTATCAACATTGACTCTGGTCAACAGTGCGGGCTTCGGTAAGGAGGTCACTCTGGCGTTGCGCCTGCTCGCCGTCCCCGGCCTGGGCCGCCGCCTGCTGCGCCGCATCGACGCCCGCACCGTGCCCCGTCTGGAACGCACCCTGTTCGCCGACCGCGCCCTGGTCACGCCCGAACGCGTCGCGACCGCGCTGCGGATCGCCCGCCAGCCCGACTTCGCCCCGGTCTACCTGGAGGTCGCGCGGGCGCTGGGCGGCCTGCGCGGCGTCGCCCCCGCCTGGCGCGCCGACCTGCTGCGCCGGGTGTCCGCCCACCCACGCCCCACCTTGATCGTCTGGGGCGACCGTGACCTCATCCTCCCCAGCACCCACCTGACCGCGGCCCGGGTGGCGTTCCCGCATGCCCGCACCCACCTGTTCCCGGACACGGGTCACATGCCCCAGCTGGAGCGCCCCGACGAGTTCGCCACCCTGGTACGCCCCCTGCTCACGTCCCAACCCACCTGACGCCCATAGCCACCCGGCCACCTGGTCCGGCAGACCGGAAACGGCAGACCGGAAACGCCGGACCGGAAACGCCGGACCAGAGACGGCGGACCAGAGACGGCGGACCAGAGACGGCGGACCAGAGACGGCGGGCCGGAAACGGCGAGTTGATCTATTCGATGGGGACGGGGCCATACGTGGGCGAGGTGGTAGCCGCGCCCACGTACGGCTGTTCGGGATCAGCTCTTGCCGAGCATCTCCGCGGTCAGGACGTTTCCGCCCAGGCCCCAGCCGCCCTCGACGACCTCGTCGACCAGGACGAGCGTGGTCGCGCGGGCCCGTTCGCCGTACACGTCGGCGTAGGCGTCGGTGACCGCGTCGATGAGCTTCTTCTTCGACTCCGGGGTCAGGGTGTCGGCGGGGACCTTCAGGTTGGCGAACGGCATGGTTGCTGTTCCTTTCGTACGATGCGGATGGATTCTTCAGAGAGCGGCGTTCGGGGACAGCAGGTCCTCGATGCCGATGCGGTGGTAGAACTCGCTGCGGACACGGTCGGCGACGGCCGACACCACCTCGCTGCCGTCGCGGCTCGGGTCCACGTGGGTACGGAACGGGCGCTCGCCGGCCGGCAGCCCGACGACCCGGGTGATTTCGTCGGCCACCGACTGCACGTCGGCGTCCGGCGGGATCAGGGCGGCCAGTCGCTGGTCGATCTCGGCGCGGAGCCGGCCGTAGTTCTCCTCGTACGCGGCTTCCCGCTCCTGGTCCTCGGGGCGGCCGGCGTGCAGGAAATGGTTGGTGCCGGAGGTGAAGGCGCCGGGGACCACGATGGTGGTGTCGATGCCGAACCGGATCAGCTCCGCGGCGTAGCTTTCGGCCAGGGCGTCCATCGCTGCTTTGGCGGCGAAGTAGGGAGCCAGGAACGGCGGGTGGCCACCGCGGGTCGAGGAGCTGCCGACCCAGAGCAGAAGCCCGGACCCCTGATCGCGCATGACCGGCAGCGCCGCCCGGTTGACCCGCTGGGTGCCGAGCACGTTGACGTCGTAGACGCCGGCGAGCTGCTCGGGGGTGAACGCCTCGGCGGGTCCGAGAACCATGTGCCCGGCGTTGTGCACCACGACGTCGAGACGGTGGTGGCGCCGGACGATCCCGATGACGGCGGCCTCGGCCGACGATGACGACTGGACGTCGAGCTCGGCCGCCGAGATCGCGAGGTTCTCCGCGGCTGCCAGTTCGTCGCACTCGGCGGCGGCGGGAGCGTTGCGGCCGGTGGTGGCGCGCATGCCCGCGATGACGGTGTGCCCGGCGCGGGCCAGGGTCTGGGCGGTCAGCCGGCCGAAGCCGCTGGAGGCGCCGGTGACGAGCACGACGGCCATCAGATGATCCCGCCGTTGGCCCGGATGATCTGACCGTTGACCCAGCGGCCGCCGGGTCCGGCCAGGAAGGCGACGACCGCGGCGATGTCGGCCGGCGTGCCGAGTCGTTCCAGCGGGGGCTGCTTGGCCAGGCGCTCGACCGTGGCTTCGTCCTTGCCCTCGAGGAACAGCTCGGTGGCGGTGGGGCCGGGGGCGACGGTGTTGACGGTGATGTCCCGTCCGCGCATCTCCCGGGCGAGGATCAGGGTCATGCCCTCGACCGCGCCTTTGCTCGCGGCGTAGGCGCCGTAGCCGGGGAACTGCAGGCCGACGACCGAGGTGGACAGCATCACGACTGCCCCGCCCCGGCGCACGCGGCGGGCTGCCTCGCGGGCGACGACGAAGGTGCCTCGGATGTTGGTGCGGTGCAGGGCGTCGAGGCTGTCCAGGTCCAGTTCGGCGATCGGGGAGAGGTAGAGCCGGCCGGCGGAGTTCACGACGACGTCGACGCCGCCGAACGTCTGCGCGGCGGTGTCGAACAGCGCCGCGACGGCGTCCGGGTCGGCAACGTCGGCCTGGGCCGTGACGGCCTGCCCGCCGGCCGTGGTGATCTCGTCGACGACCTCTGTCGCGGCGGCCTCGTCACCGGCGTAGCCGACGACGACGGCCTGCCCGGCGGCGGCGAGTGAGGTGGCGATGACGCGACCGATGCCTCGTGAGGCGCCGGTGACGACGGCAACTCGTTGATCTGCCATGGTTTCCACCCAAGATCGTAGTGGCGATAGCGACTAACCGTACCGCCGATACGACGACCGTAGCATGATGACCGGATCGCTGGTAGCGATGTGACGTAGCATTGATTCATGAACGATGCGGAATACCCGGGCCGTCCCCGCCGACGGCGTGACGCCGACGGCCCGGCCGACGACGCGCGAGTCCGGCGGGCGCTGGTCGAGGCGGCCGAGCGGCAACTCGTCGCGTCGGCGGACGGTGACATCGCCACCCGGGCGGTCAGCGAGGAGGCCGGCGTCAGTCAGCCCGTGCTGTACCGGCTGTTCGGCGACAAACGGGGTCTCCTCGACGCCGTTGCCGACGCGGGTTTCGACCGCTACTCCCGGCGCAAGTCCGAACTGGAGGTCTCCGGCGACCCGGTGGCCGACCTGCACTCCGGCTGGGACGACCACATGGCCTTCGCCGCCGAGAACCCCGCTCTCTATCGGCTGATGTTCGCGCCCCGGCCACGGTCGGCCGCATCGGCGTACCAGCGCATCCTCGAGCTGCTCGAGGCGACCTTGCTGCGCTGCGCCGCCGGCGGATTCCTCGCCACGACACCACCGGCGGCGGCCCGGCTCATCCTGCCCGTCAACATCGGTGTCGCCCTCAGCCGGATCGCTCAACCCGCGCTGTTCGACGATCCCGCCCTGTCACACACGGCGCGCGACGCCGTCTTCGCCGCCGTCCTCACCGAACCGGCGGCGGCGGCGGCGGCGAGCGGACCTGATCCGGTACGGGCCGCCGCGCGCCAGTTGCGATCTCAGCTCGCCCTGACCGGCACCGATCGACTCGAACCGATGGAGACGGCCCTGCTCGACCGGTGGCTCGAACGCATCGACCAGCCCGGTTGAGGTCGCCTGGCCGGCCGGGCGGTCATCCCCCGTACGGCGGTGTGGTGAACGTGGGTTGCGGGCCTGCGTCGTAAGGCTGCGGCATCCCGGGTTCTCGCCATCGCGCGTCCGGTCCGGACGTCGCCGTCGGTTCGCTGACCACGGGCGAGGACAGTTCGGTGCCGCTGTTCAGCAACGCCCACCCGGCGAGCAGCGCAACGATCAGGCCGCTCGCCGCGAACGCCACGCTCAAGAGTCGCCCGCCGCCACCGGACGGCGTCTCCCGCCCCGCGCCGGTCACGCCCTCCCGGCCGGGAACCTCCGCCATGCCGGGCAGGACGAGCACGTCGGAACCCCCGGGGAGACCGGCAGCTTCGCCCGGCCGCCCGATATCGACAAGAGTCGCGGACGGGCCGGACGCCATGCCGGCCGGCGAGGCCACGGGCGGGCGGGACGACGGGTCCGCCGTGAACTGTCGTCCGGCGGGGAGGTCGATACGCATCGTCTGATCGAGAGCGGGGCGGGCAGGCTTCGGACCGGCTCCGGGGCGACCGGGAACCCTTGGCGGCACGGTCGGAGATGCTGCGGGACCGTAGGTGCCGGACGCCCGCCCCGGGCCGGAGGGCGCCGGAGAGACAGCCGGCTTCGCAGGGGCGACGGCCGCAGCGGGGAAGGCGGGCGTCACCGGCAGGAGAGCCGTCGCCGCCGAGGAGGAACCGTGCGGCCCGGGAGCACCGGGGCGGCCCGGCCGCGCCCTGAGGGTTTCCGGGGAGACGCCGGCTCCGGGGCTCTGCCGGAGGTCGGCGGGAGCGGTGAAGATCGCGGTCGGGGCGGATACCGGGTTCTCCAGGCCGGCTACCGGACGTAGCCCAGCCGGCCTGGAGAAGATGGCCGTCGGCGCCGACGCGGGATTCTCCTGCCCCGCCACGGGGCGCAGACCAGCAGGAACATCGAAGATCTTGGTCGCTGCCTGCGCGGGCGCGCCGGGGGCAGGAGTCGCCGAGCCGGGAGCACCGTCACCGGCGTGGGGCGCAGGGCGAGGATTCCCGTCATGGACGCCCGGGCTCCCCTGCACGGTGCGGCCGGCCGCGTACGTCTGCCCGGCACGGGCCGGCTGATGGACGCCACCGGCAGGGGATGCCGAGTGCGCCGCGGCGGGATGGAGCGCCGCATGGGTGGCGTTCGGACGACGCGCGGGGCGAGCGGCCGCGGAGTAGGGCGCGGGGTACGACGCGGCCGGGCCCGGCTCGGGCCGGGCAGCAGCATGGCGGGGCGTTACGGGAGGGGGCACGGCGGGGCGGGCCGCTGAGGGCTTGGGGTGACGCCCCTGTGGGGTGGGGGGACTTACCGACATGGCGCGCCTTCCGCAGGGGTGGGCTCGGATCGCCGGCGCGGACGGCTGAGGGCCGGGCGCGATGGCTGCTTTCAGCACCGAACAACGGCGAGACGGGCGGTTGGATGCGGTTATCTAGCTTTTGTCGGTTTTGTGCAGTCCCTCCGTCGAGGGCTTGTTGTTCCGGGCCGAGGGCGGTGGCATGGCGGAATGCGTAGAACCACACTGACGGTCGCCGTTCTGCTCGTTTTCGCCGGCGGGTGCGGCAGTGCCGCGCCGGCCGGGACAGCCTCGGATTCACGGCCGGCGACGGCGGCGCGCCTGGAGTCCGCGGAGGCCGGGAGCAGGGCCCCGCGGGACCCGCTCGGGAGCACACAGGTGGTCCGGACCGCCGACTTCGATGCCCGGATGACGGTCTCGGCGGCCACCGGACTGGCGGCGGAACCGGGTGACGCGCCCTACGCCGTCGACGTGAGAGTGCGGGTCAGCCGGGGCACCTGGACGTTCGGGCCGTCGCTGGTGCGCCTCATCTATGCGAACGGCACCGGCCACGAACCCATCGACGACCCGGAGACCACGGCGGGACCGGCTGACCTCGGCGACGCCACCACGAACGCCACCGAGAACGGCGACAAGAACGGCCGGAGAGACGGGAGCTGGCGGATTCTGTTCGAACACCCCGCGGGGGCGGGGATCGGCGAGGGCGCCCGCGTCACCGTCACGGACAGTGCCGGGAAGACCCTGGCCGCCTGGCTGACCTGACCGCCGGAGAACCCACGGCCCAGCACACCACGCCGCGGTCCTGGGATTCACGACCCCAGGACCACAGACCCGAAGACCGCGCTCCTGTACGAGCGAAGCACGCCCACCGGTGGACACACGATCCGCCGGGGACAGCGGGCGCGGGCGTGCCTCCGTACACCGGGAAGGGTCTGGGATGTCTTTCGCGGTCAAGGTCTGCGTGGTGATTTCGGGCGCGCTGGACGCCCGAAGTCACCACACCCCTGGCGGTGTGGTGAATACGGGCGCGCTGCACGCCCCAAATCAACACACCCCTGGCGGTGTGGTGAATACGGGCGCGCTGCACGCCCCAAATCAACACACCCATGACGGTGTGGTGATTACGGGCGCGCTCGACACCCCAAATCAACACACCCATGACGGTGTGACGAATACGGGCGCGCTCGACGCCCCAAGTCACCACGCGGACCCTGATGACGAAACGCGTCTAGGAGGTCTGGAAGCGCTCGAAGTGGACCACCTCGTCCAGCGGACGGCGCTTGGGCTGGGACCAGCGGCCCTTCGCCGGGTAGCCGAGCGGGATCAACGCCATCGTCAACGCGTCCTCGGGAAGGCCGAGCAGCTCACGGACGTCCGCCTCGTGGCCGATGTGCAGGGTGGTCAGGGTGGCGCCGATCCCGTGGGCCCGCGCCGCCAGGATGAGCTGCTGCACCGCCCCGTAGATGGAGGATCCGAGGCGCGGGTTGGTGGATTTCGCGGCGCCCAGCAGCACCGGGAAGATCCAGACCGGGGCCTCCTCGAGGTGGGTCGCCAGGTGGTCGGCGGCCAGGAAGCTGGTCTTGCTCATCGGGCTGCCGGCGGGGGCGGCGAGGATCTGCTCGCGGCGGGAGCCGTAGTGGCGCTCCCAGCCCTCCCGGTACCACCCGGCGATCTGCTTCTTGACCTGCGGATCCTTGACGACGATCCAGGCCCAGAACTGGCCGTTGCCGGCGGACGGTCCGCGGATCGCGGCGTCCAGGATGGCGCGCACGATGTCGTCGGGGATGTCCGCGGTGGAGAGGTATCGCCGGGCGGGTGTGGAGTGGAGGGCTTCCAGCAGCGGGAGGTTCTCGGGATCGACGGTGGTCATGCCCGGAGTTTAGGCCGGTCCCCCGGTGGGAGATCACCGTCAGGCCGGGGATCGGCCCGCATAGGTGCTCGACGGGCGGAAGCGGCTGGGCCGGTCCGCGTATTCCTCGAGGGCGTGCGCGATCCATCCGGCCGTGCGGGCCAGGGCAAAAACGGCCTCGCCGGCGTCCGGGGACATCTCGTGGTGCAGGGCGAACGCGGCCAGCGCCAGGTCGACGTTGGGACGGGCCCCCGAGCGGGCGTGCACGGCCCGGGCCAGGTCCTCGGTGGCGCGGCGGACCGGGCCGTCCGCGATCAGATCGATGAGTGCCGCGGCCCGCGGGTCGCCGCTGGGATGGAGGGGATGACCGAAACCGGGCACCGGGCCGCCGGCCCGCAGATGGTCGGCGAACACCACGATCGGGTCCGGCCTGCCGACGGCGCCGGCCAGGAGTGGGTACGCGAGAGCGCTCGCAACGCCGTGCAACGGACCGTCGAGAGCGGCCAGCCCGGCACCGACCACGGCGTAGGGATGCGCCCGGGTGGACGCGGCGACCCGGGCGGCGAGCGTCGACGCGGCGATGTCGTGGTCGGCGAGCAAGATCAGCGCGGCGTTGAGACCGTGCAGCGACGCCTCGGACGGTGCCGTGCGGGTCAGCCGGGACCAGAGGATCTCGGCGAGCGGCGTGCTGACCTCCATCACCCCGGGCATCCGGCGCGACGGCAGCGCGCGGGCCATGGTGGCGATCAGCTGGCGGCCGGCGGCGACGACCGCGGTGGGGGCGGTGTCGAAACGCAGCGGGTCGGCGGCCGCCGCGGCGGCGACGATCACCCGCATCCGGTCGGTGAGGCGGGCGATGTCCGGCAGCGGGGCGGTCACCGCCGCAGCCAGGTTGATCAGGGAGAACGTGGCCGGCAGCGGGATGTCCTGGAGATCACCGGTCCAGAGTAGGTTGATGACCGCTTCGAAGGTGCTGGTCCGCGCGAGTGCGACGGCGTCCTGCCCGCGATAGAAGAGTTCGCCGTCGCGGATGAGGGTGATCCCGGTCTGGATGGCGGGTGTCGTGGTGCGCTTGCGGGAGGCGACGAACGTGTCGACGTCGGCCTTGGCGAACAGGCTGTTCTTGCCGTCGCCGTTGCGGCGGCTGGTGAGCAGCCCCCGGGAGACGTAGGCGTAGACGGTCGCGGGTTTGACGCCGAGGCGGGAGGCGACCTCTTCCGTGGTCAGGAGGGGTTGGGAGTCCATGTGGCCATCCTCTCATATTGACTGGATCAACATTGACGTCAAGTCTTGACGGTTTCATCGTCAAGTCATGGTTACTGTCAATCCAGGACTGGCCGGTGTCGTCGCGTTCGACACCGAGATCGCCGAACCGGATCGGGACGGCGGGGTGCTGCGGTACCGAGGGGTGGACGTCCGTTCGCTGGCGGGACGGGTGTCGTTCGGGGACGTGTGGGGGCTGCTCGCGGACGGGGAGTTCGGCCGCCCACTGCCGGAGCTACCCACGGTGGAGTCGCCGGTGGCGACCGGGGACATCCGGGTGGACGTGCAGGCCGGAGTGGCCGCGATGGCGCCGGCCTGGGGGCTCGGGCAACTGATCGACCTGCCCGCGGAGCAGGTCCGCCAGGACCTGGGGCGGACCTCGGCTGCGGTCCTGGCACTGGTGGCGCAGTCGGCGCGCAGCGGCAGCGGCAGCGGCAGCGGCAGCGGCAGCGGCAGCGGCAGCGGCAGCGGCAGCGGCAGCGGCAGCGGCAGCGGCAGCGGCAGCGGCAGCGGCA
>NZ_JZKF01000117.1 GCF_000962825.1 Actinoplanes rectilineatus | reverse complement strand
CGTTCATGGCGCCGCAATTCACCACACTCCAAGGGCTGTGTTGAGTTGTGGCGTTCATGGTGCCGCAATTCACCACACTCCAAGGGCTGTGTTGAGTTGCGGCGTCCACGGCGCCCTAACTCAACACACCCCGTGTGGTGTGGTGATTTAGGGCGCTTAGCGCGCCGGAAATCACCACACCAGTGGGTAACAGAGCGTGAGCGGTCAGGAAGCGGCGACGCTGAGGGCGATCTCGTTCACGCCGCGGGCGGCGTCGACGGCCAGTTCGCCGTTGCCGTGCCGGCTGAGCGCCCGCACGGTCCACGAGCCGGGCGCCGCGAAGAAGCGGAACACACCCTCGGGGGAGGAGACCACCTCGGCGGTGAACTCGCCGGAGGCGTCGAGCAGCCGGACGTAGGCACCGCCGACCACCTCGCCCTCGGCGTTGCGCACGAAGCCGGTGATGACGGTCTCCTTCTCCAGGTCCACGCTGGCGGGGAGGGGCGCGGACTGGTCCGGAGCGGCGCAGCCGGCCGCGATGTTGGCAGACGGAGAGGTCATGGTCAGGCCTTTCCGGGCTCGTCGCCGAGGGCGATCGGCACACCGATGAGCGAGCCGTACTCGGTCCAGGAGCCGTCGTAGTTCTTCACGTTCTCGTGGCCGAGGAGTTCCTTGAGTACGAACCAGGAGTGCGAGGAGCGCTCGCCGATCCGGCAGTACGCGATGGTGTCCTTGGTGCCGTCGAGACCCGCGTCGCCGTACAGCTTGGCGAGGTCGTCGTCGGACTTGAAGGTGCCGTCCTCGTTGGCGGTCTTGCTCCACGGGATGTTGATCGCGGTGGGGATGTGGCCACCCCGCTGCGACTGCTCCTGCGGGAGGTGGGCCGGGGCGAGCAGGCGGCCGGCGAACTCGTCGGGGCTGCGCACGTCGACCAGGTTCTTCGTGCCGATGGCGTCGACGACCTCGTCGCGGAAGGCGCGGATCGAGGCGTCCTGCGGCTTGGCGACGTAGCTGGTGGCGGGACGGCTCGGGACGTCCTTGGTGTACACCCGGGCGTCGAGTTCCCACTTCTTGCGGCCGCCGTCGAGCAGCTTCACGTCGCCGTGGCCGTACAGCTTGAAGTACCAGAACGCGTACGCCGCGAACCAGTTGTTGTTGCCGCCGTAGAGGACCACGGTGTCGTCGTTGGAGATGCCGCGCTCGGAGAGCAGAGCGGCGAACTGCTCCTGGTCGACGAAGTCCCGCCGGACCGGGTCCTGCAGGTCCTGCTTCCAGTCGATCTTGATAGCGCCGGGGATGTGGCCACCGTCGTAGGCGGTGGTGTCCTCGTCGACCTCGACGAACACGATTCCCGGGGTCTCCAGGTTCTTCTCGGCCCAGTCGGCCGAAACGAGTGCGGTGTCGCGACTCATCGATTCACTCCCTTGGTGGGTGAGGGGAGAGTCAGCGCACGGAGGTATGCCTCATCGCACTCCGCGCGGACCCATCGGTAGGTGGGATCACGGGCTGCTGTGCGACGGCGCCACTGCCGGGCTAAGAAGTGCCCTGGGCTAACTGAAGAAGGTGCTCAGCACCGAGTGGCCCCGTCAGATGACGGGACGACACAGGCATGCGGCCACGCGGCACAGGTCGACCGCGCGCCTTTTGGTGAGCACCATACTCATGCCATCGACCTTACCAGTGGGCCCGACGCGTGGAACAGCACCGACCACCATCCGGGAACGAACGGCTCCGCTGCGTTGTCTACAGACCGCCCGCGGAGAGGGTCACGTTCTCGGCGGCTGCGGTCATCCGCAGCCCCTCGGGGAGCACCTCGACCTGCCGGACCGCGAGGTTCATCGGCAGTGCCGGCACCCGCAGGTCGAACGAGAACCGGTCGGCGAACTGATTGACCAGGATGCTCGGCAGGTTGTCCGCGGACACGTCGGAGAAACGCACCCGGATCAGATTGTCGGTCACGGCCAGCTCGGCCGTCCCGGAGAGCTGGAAGGTCTGGCCGGCCAGCGACAGCGGCGCGGAGCCGATCAGCTTGCCGTCCTCCTCGGTCAGCTCGAGACCGTCGAGGGCGATCAGGTCGACCAGGTCCTGGTAGGCCACCGTGCCGGTGCCGCTGACCGCGCCGGCCACCACGTCACCGGTGCCGTTGCGCAGCGAGTCGAGCGGGGCCTGCACGTCCTGCGCGCGGATGTCCAGCAGCGCCATGCGGACCTGCTGGTCCTTGCCGGTGTTGGCGGTGAACTCGGGGAGTTCGATCCGGATCTCCTGGTACTCGCCGGCGAGCACCTGGGTGAGGAACGGCACCCCGGCGATGGAGACCTCCGGCTTGCCGCTGCTGGATCCCTGGTTCGCCACCTCCTGGGCCACCCGGTCGGCCAGGACGCGTTCGGCATACGACGCGCCGAGCCGGTCCGCGGCCACCAGGCCACCCACCAGGAGAAGCAGAAGGACCACGAGGGTTATCAGAAGTCCACGGCCGCGACGGCGCGGGCGTTGCGTCTCGTACACCTCGGTCACTGATCCTCCCGATTCGGCCCACTTGCCCTCGGGAACGTACATGCCCGCGCTGTGGGTTCAATGAAACAGGGCGGGCGGGTGGTGTAACGAAACGGTCAGGACAGATACCAGTGGACCAACACGTACGCCGCCGGAGCCATCAGCGCGAACCCGCCGAGCGGGCCCTGCATGTGCCGGGCCAGCCAGAACGTCGGCGCGTCACCGGCCAGTTCACGTCCCGCCTCGCCGAAGTTGACGGCCAGGTCGACCAGGGTGGCGGCGACCGCGGCGACCAGGCCGACGACCGCGCAGTTGGCCGGGGTGAACGGCAGCACCAGGTAACTGCCGACCAGGGCGGCGGCGAGCGTGCCCAGCATCGCGCCGAGCACGATGCCGGCCGCGCCACGCGGCACCTGCGCCGCGATCCGGGGTTTCGGCAGGACCGCGTCGGCCAGCCGGGCGACCACCAGCGACACGCCGGCGCCGACGCAGCAGACCAGGATCGTCTGCGCGCCGAGCGGCTCGCGGATGAGCAGGAGCAGGAACGCGTACGCCACCGCGCCGCCCACCAGCATCAGGGTGGACCGCCACATGTCCCGGGCCCGTCGCCGGTCGTCGGCCCGGAGCACCTGGGCGACGGCCGCGACGACGAATCCGGCGCCGGTGGTGTAGAGCAGCGGCATCAGCGAGACCGGTGTGCCGGTGACCGCCAGGTAGTCGGCGGTCAGCGCGGCCAGGGCGGCGGCTCCCGCGGTGACGGCCGCGGCCGGCGGGGTCAGCGCCATCGTCCAGGCCAGCACGCCGAGCAGCTGGATCCCGAACAGCACGATCGCGTACGGGTACCGGGCGTCCGGTCCGGTGGTCTGCGCGCCGAGGGCGAGCGCGATGGTGAGCAGCCCGGCGAACCCGGCGATCGCGACCGACAGTCGCGGGCGGACCGGGATGACCGGGATCTCTTCGAGATCGTCGTCGGACGACGGCCGGTCGTCCTCCTCCTCGTCCGGGACGGCGTTGTACATCCCGGCCTTCGGCTTGCCCGGAGTGAGACGCGCGACCTGCTTGGAGGCGTCGGCGTCCCAGGGGTCTTCCTGCGGCATGGAGGGGAACACGACTGCGATCGTGCCAGACCGGTGACCGTCGTCCCAATCGACGAGTCCACACCGGCGCCTTATAGAAGAACCCGGCTATAACCGATCGGGTAAAAGGCTGGTTACGAATCCGCCGTTCAGACACCTTCGCGGCGTTCTCTACATCACTTGCGTATCGGACCTGGGTATGGGCCCTGATGCATCGGTTAAGGTAATCGCAACCCACCCGTCGGTGACGCCGGGCCCCATGTTCTCCGGTGGCGAAGCTTGTCAGCTGCGCGAACCGGGTCACCCGAGCGGCTGAACGCCGCGAGGACGGAGGTGAGTGTGGAGATCCTTCTGCTGGTCACGGCACGTGCCGGCGAACCTTCCGCCGTACTGCCCGCTCTGGACCTTCTTCCCCACTCGGTGCGCACTGCCCCGCGCGACGTCCGCACCCTGGTGTCCGGGCCCAGCCCTGACGCCGTGCTCGTCGACGCACGTTCCGAGCTGTCCGAAGCCCGTGCCACCTGTCGCATGCTGCACG
Source organism: Actinoplanes rectilineatus (assembly GCF_000962825.1). Classification (GTDB taxonomy): domain Bacteria; phylum Actinomycetota; class Actinomycetes; order Mycobacteriales; family Micromonosporaceae; genus Actinoplanes; species Actinoplanes rectilineatus. Next base: position 19,316 of record NZ_JZKF01000117.1, on the reverse strand, counting down.
CGACCGGCATCGGCGTCCCGCTGGTCGCGGTGGTCACCGAGGCCGGCCTGATCGCATTGAACGCGGACTGGGGTGTCGACGACGTCATCCTGGCCAGCGCTGGTCCCGCCGAGGTCGAGGCACGGCTGCGGATGGCCGTCGGCCGGCTGAACAACGCGACCGCCGGCGCCGGCGGTTCGATCCGTGCCGGTGAGCTCAACATCGACCCGGACACCTACGCGGCGAAGCTCAAGGGCCGTCCGCTGGACCTGACCTACAAGGAGTTCGAGCTCCTCAAGTTCCTCGCCCAGCACCCGGGCCGGGTCTTCACCCGCGACCAGCTGCTGCGCGAGGTCTGGGGCTACGACTACTTCGGTGGCACCCGCACCGTCGACGTGCACGTCCGGCGTCTGCGCGCCAAGCTCGGCTCGGAGTACGAGTCGATGATCGGCACCGTGCGCCAGGTGGGCTACAAGTTCGTGACCCCGCCGAACGGCCGGCAGCTGCCGGACAACGAGCCGGTCTCCCTGCCGGTCTGATCGGGGTCGAGGTCTCATGACGACGGAGCAGCCGGTCCGCGCTGCGGGCCGGCTTTCCGCGTCCGAGGTCGACGACGTTCTCGCCCTGGCGGCCGCCGCCGGTGAGGTGGACGGCGTCTACCCGCTCTCCGAGGACGTCGTGCTGCGGGTCCGCGGCGACGTCGACCACGGCGGGCGGCATCTTCTCTCCACCGGCTCCGACGGCCGTCTGGCCGGTTACGCCTTCCTGCCGTCCCCGGACGGTGTGGGCCCGGCCGGCGAGCTGGTCGTCGACCCGCTGCACCGCCGCGCCGGTCACGGCACCGCGCTGATGGCCGCGGCCGGTCCCGGCCCGTTGAGCTTCTGGGCGCACGGTGACGACCCGGGTGCGGCGGCCTTCGGCGAGCGCAACGGCTTCACCCGCGACCGGGTCCTGTGGCAGATGCGGCGGTCGCTGTTCGAGCCGCTGCCGGACATCCCGCTGCCCGAGGGCGTCACGATCCGTGGGTTCCGTCCCGGTGCCGACGAGCAGGCCTGGCTCGACGTGAACGCGCGGGCCTTCGCCCACCACCCGGAGCAGGGTGGCTGGGTCCTCGACGACCTGCTCACCCGGGAGTCGGAGCCGTGGTTCGACCCGGCCGGCTTCCTGCTCGCCGTGGACATCGCGGACACGGTGCTGGGTTTCCACTGGACCAAGGTGCATGCGCCCGAGGGTCCGGATCCGGCGCTGGGTGAGATCTACGTCCTCGCCGTCGACCCGGCCGGCCACCGCCGAGGTCTGGGCGCCGCGCTCAGCGTCGCCGGCCTGCGCCACCTGGCCCGGGCGGGGCTGACCGTCGCGAACCTCTACGTGGACGAGTCGAACCCGGCCGCGGTCGCGCTCTACCACCGTCTCGGGTTCACGATCCACAAGACGGACGTCAACTACCGGCGACCCTGACGGTGGGCGCGCCGAGCGCCTCACTCGCGCCCGTTCCGGGGTACGCGTGAACGGCACCTCCTCCGACCATCCCCGCCCCGAGTCGTATCCGGCTCGGGGCGGTTCTCGTGCGGTCACCCGTACCCCTGAAAAGGGCGGAAGAGGAACGCCCGCCGTGCCCGACGGGGGTGGCTGGGCGTGACATCGATGCAGGTCGAACAGTCGGGCGTCGGTCGTGTCGCGGTGAAAGGCTGTGTCCGTGGGTCGTTCGACGTGGCGTGATGGTCACGCTACGGACAAGGCGAGATCTCGGCGCGATTACAGCCGCCCGGATATATACGACATATCGGATGGCAAGGCCGCAGTTCACTTAACGGACAACTCTCACTTGGGGGATGGCTACCTTCCGGGGCGAACGTGTTCACCCTCAGTTCACTTGTGACCGGGGAGGTGGTCACTTCGCGCTCCTAACTTTCGGGGTGTGAGCCGGTGAGAGACCGGTTGCAAACCCGAAGGGAACATTGTGAAGCTCCAGCGGTCCGGTTACCTGGCCGGCATTGCTTTGACTGCGACGATCGCGCTCACCGGGTGCGGTTCGGACAACGAGGCGCCGGCGGCGAGCGGTTCCGCCGCCCCTGGTGACTGCGTTGCCGGCAGCTCCCTCACGGCGCAGGGCTCCACCGCCCAGAAGAACGCCATGGATGAGTGGATCAAGGCCTACCAGGGTCAGTGCGCCGGCTCTGCCGTCGACTACCAGGGCAACGGTTCCGGCGCGGGCATCGAGGCGTTCATCGCCGGCACCGCCGACTTCGCCGGCTCCGACTCCGCGCTGAAGGAGGAGGAGGTCGCCCAGGCGGACGCCAAGTGCCCCGGCGGCAAGGCCCTCAACCTCCCGATGGTCATCGGCCCGGTCGCGGTCGTCTACAACGTGCAGGGCGTCGACGGCCTGCAGCTGTCGGCCTCGACGATCGCCAAGATCTTCGCCGGCACGGTCAAGAAGTGGAACGACCCGGCGATCGCCGCCGAGAACGCCGGCGCGACCCTCCCGGACGCGACCATCGAGACCGTTCACCGCTCGGACGAGTCGGGCACCACCGACAACTTCACCAAGTACCTCAGCAAGTCCGCCGAGGCCGACTGGTCGTTCGGTAACGCCAAGGCGTGGAAGGCCCCGGGCGGCACCGGTGCCGCCAAGTCGGACGGTGTGGCCACCAAGGTCAAGAGCACCCCGAACACCATCTCCTACGTCGAGCTCTCCTTCGCGGAGAACAGCGACCTGCAGAAGGCCAAGATCAAGAACGGTGCCGGCGAGTTCGTCGAGCTGACCGGCGAGTCGGCCGGCAAGACCTTCGAGAACGCCACCGTCAAGGGCACCGACGGCGACCTGGCCCTCGAGCTGGACTACAACACCTCGACCGCGGGCGCGTACCCGATCGTGCTGGTGACCTACGAGATCGCCTGCAGCAAGGGTTCCGCCAAGGCCAAGGAGATCCAGTCCTTCCTGAAGTACACCTCGAGCACCGCGGGTCAGACCGCGCTCGCCGAGCTGGGCTACGCCCCGCTGCCCGAGACGCTGCGCACCAAGGTCGAGGCCTCGGTCGCCGCGATCTCCTGAAGTCTTCGTCAATCCCTCCTTGGCGAACAACGACCCTCCTAGACGACAGCGAGCGCGCAGATGGGTGACTACCCCTCTCGCTCGGACAACGCCACCGCCGGCGACCTGGGTGTGACTTCCCGTCACGCTCAGGGCGCCGGCGCCGGTGTGTACCCGAGCAGCAATGACGAACCCCCGGTCGGCGGTGGTGGCGCACTGCCCAAGAAAGCCCGGTTCTCCGTCGAGACGGCGTTCCGCGCCCTGTCAACGGCAGCCGGCGCGATGGTGCTGGTCATCATCGTTGCCATCGCCGCCTTCCTGGTCTCCAAGGCGGTGCCGGCTCTCCAGAAGAACAACGGCAACTTCCTGACCGAGACGACCTGGTTCCCGAACGACGCGGAACCGGTGTTCGGCATCGCCGCGCTCGCTTTCGGTACCGTGCTCAGCTCGCTTCTCGCACTGCTCATCTCGGTGCCGATCGCGCTGGCCATCGCCCTGTTCCTCTCGCACTACGCGCCCAAGCGACTGGCCACGCCGCTGGGCTTCGTGATCGACCTCCTCGCGGCCGTGCCCAGTGTCGTCTTCGGTCTCTGGGGCCGCGACTACTTCCAGCAGCCCGTTCGAGACTTCTCGATCTGGCTCAACGAGTACTTCGGCTGGCTGCCCATCTTCGGCGGCGAGGGCCCGTTCGGTCAGTCCATCATGCTCGGCGCACTGGTCCTGGCGATCATGGTTCTTCCGATCGTCACCTCGCTCTCCCGCGAGGTCTTCCAGCAGACGCCCGGCATGAACGAGGAGGCGGCGCTGGCTCTCGGCGCCACCCGCTGGGAGATGATCCGAACCGCGGTCCTGCCCTACGGCAAGCCCGGCGTGATCGCCGCCGTGATGCTCGGCCTCGGCCGCGCGCTCGGCGAGACCATCGCCCTGGCCCTGACGCTCGGCATCACCTTCGACATCTCGTTCAACCTGATCCAGAACGGCGGCAACTCGATCGCCGCCAACATCGCGAACAGCTTCGCCGAGGCCAACGCCACCGGCCGCGGCGCACTGATCGCCTCCGGCCTGGTGCTCTTCGCGATCACACTGGTGGTCAACATGACGGCGCGGGCGATCATCTACCGCCGTCGCGAGTTCCGGGACAGTGCCGCATGAGAGAGCGCAACGAACGAATCAGCAAGCTCAGCCGTCAAACTCATGACGGCATGGCGCGAAGCGGAGTGCCGGCATGAGCGTTCTGGAGCAGGAAGTCCCGGGCGTCGTCATGACGCCGGACAACATCCGCACGCGGAAACTCCCCCCGGCCGTCAACCTCGGTGTCGCGGTCGCCGCCCTCGTCGTCGCCGCCGCCCTCGTGCTCGGCCTCGGCATCGGCAACTGGGTGCTGGTCATCGTGCTCGGCGCCGCGTTCTACCTGGGCGGGCTGTTCTTCGCCGCCGGCCGGGTCGAAGGCGTCCGGGCCGCGCGCAACCGCACCATGAAGTCGCTGATCTACGCCGCCTGCGTGCTGGCCGTGCTGCCGCTGGCCTCCGTGGTCTGGACCCTGGTGTCCAAGGGCGCCTCCCGCCTGGACGGCGACTTCTTCGGCACCTCGATGAACAACATCAGTGCCCGGGACCCGATGGGCGGCGCCTACCACGCCATCATCGGCACCCTGGAGCAGGTCGGCATCGCCGCGCTGATGGCCGTCCCGCTCGGTGTTCTCGGTGCGATCTACCTGGTCGAATACGGCAAGGGACGTTTTGCCGCCACGGTCCGGTTCTTCGTCGACGTCATGACGGGCATCCCGTCGATCGTCGCCGGCCTCTTCATCCTCTCGTTCTGGGTGCTGATCGTCAGCCCGTACTTCAACGACGGACGCCCCCAGTTCTCCGGGTTCGCCGCGGCGCTCGCGCTGGCGGTCCTGATGCTGCCGACGATCGTGCGTTCCACCGAGGAGATGTTGCGCCTGGTGCCCGGGCCGCTCCGGGAGGGCTCCTACGCGCTCGGTGTTCCGCAGTGGAAGACGATCCTCAAGGTCGTCCTGCCCACCGCCCTGCCCGGCATCGTCACCGGCGTGATGCTCTCCATCGCCCGGGCCGCCGGCGAGACCGCCCCGGTGATGCTCGTCGCCGGTGGCGCCGCCGCGATCAACTTCGACCCGTTCGCGGGCAACCAGCAGTCGCTCGCGCTCTTCGTGTACCAGCAGGCCGGAGACGCCTCCAAGTACGCACCGGCCCGTGCCTGGACCGCGGCGCTCACCCTGGTGGTGCTGGTCCTGGCGCTGACCATCGCCGCCAAGCTGCTCGCCCGTCGCAACAAGCTGTCCCGATAAGAGGATTCCCCATGGCCAAGCGCATCGAGGCGAGCAACGTCTCCTCCTACTACGGCGACTTCAAGGCGATCGACAGCGTGTCGATGACCGTCGAGCCGAAGACCATCACCGCCCTGATCGGCCCGTCCGGCTGTGGCAAGTCCACCTTCCTGCGGTCCATCAACCGCATGCACGAGGTGCTGCCGAACGCCCGGATCGAGGGGCGCCTGACGATCGACGACCAGAACATCTACGACCCGGACGTCGACGTGACCGCGGTCCGTCGCATGATCGGCATGGTCTTCCAGCGGCCCAACCCGTTCCCGACCATGTCGATCTACGAGAACGCGGTCGCCGGCCTCAAGCTGAACGGCGTCAAGAAGAAGTCGATCCTCGACGAGGCCGCCGAGAAGTCGCTGCGCGCCGCGAACATCTGGGACGAGGTCAAGGACCGCCTCGACCGGCCGGGCGCGGGCCTCTCCGGCGGTCAGCAGCAGCGTCTGTGCATCGCCCGCACGATCGCCGTCGAGCCGCAGGTCGTGCTGATGGACGAGCCCTGCTCGGCCCTCGACCCGATCTCCACGCTGGCGATCGAGGACCTGATGTTCAAGCTGAAGGACCGCTTCACGATCATCATCGTCACGCACAACATGCAGCAGGCGGCCCGCGTCAGCGACAAGACCGGCTTCTTCTCGATCGACAAGACCGGTGACCCGGGCCGTCTGATCGAGTACGACGACACCCAGAAGATCTTCAGCAACCCGTCGCAGAAGAAGACCGAGGACTACATCACCGGCCGGTTCGGCTGAGTCCCCGTTCTGCACCGCTTCGAGAAAGGGGAGTCGCGGACGCGACTCCCCTTTCTCGTGGGCGGATCGACCTGGCGATCATTCCGTGTCTTCGTGCCGGACCGGGGTGGCCGTTGACGCGTACCCCCGAGAGAGGGTGATCAGCGACGGCCGCGACCGGACGTCAGTAGACGACGCCCATCTGCTCCCGCAGCGTGTCGAGGAGCGTCATGACCTCGAGCGTCGTGGTGTGCGAGACCAGCGGGCTCTCCAGCTCGCCCAGCGCCAGGCAGCGCTGCACCTCGGCGGCCTCGAACTGGTAGCCGGTGCCCTCGAACGGGAATTCGAAGGTCTCCACGTCCTGACCCGGGCGGTGCAGCGTGAACGACCGCGGCACCATGAAGCCCGGCGGGATCTCGATGCGGCCGAGAGTGCCGGAGATCGAGGCGCCGTTCGGGCTCTCGCCGTTGATGCTGCAGGTGAGGGCGGCCACCGCGCCGGACTCGTAACCGAGCAGGATGCCGCTGGTCTCGTCGACGTTCTCCGGCGTCAGCTTGGCCCAGCCGTGCACGGAGGCCGGCGTGCCCAGGACCAGATGGGCCAGGTGCAGCGGGTACACGCCCAGGTCCAGCAGGGCGCCACCGCCGAGCTTCGGGTCACGCAGGCGGTGCGAGGGCTCGAACGGCCCGTGCAGGCCGAAGTCGGCGTGCACCGAGGCCACGTCGCCGATGACACCGTCCGCGACCAACTCGGCGATCTTGCGGATGGCCGGGTTGCAGCGCATCCACATGGCCTCCATCAGGAAGACACCGGCGCTGCGGGCGGCCTGGACGAGATGCGCGGACGTCGGCAGGTCCAGGGTGAGCGGCTTCTCCACCAGCACGGCCTTGCCGGCTTCGATGCAGAGCAGCGCACCCTCGAGGTGGAAGGCGTGCGGCGTCGCGACGTAGACGACGTCCACGTCGTCGTCGGCGGCCAGCTCGGCGTAGGAGCCGTGCGCCCGCGCGAACCCGTGGCGCGCGGCGAAGGTCTCCGCGGTGGCCGCGGAACGTGAGCCCACGGCGGCGAGTTCGGCGCCCGGCACGAGCTTGAGGTCGGCGGCGAAGGCGTTGGCGATCCCGCCGGGGCCGAGGATGCCCCAGCGCACGTTCTGTTCCGTCATGATCAGCACGGTATATGCAAAAGTGGCGGGATGGATCCGATGGTGCTGCCCGAGGCGATGGCACAGCGGGCACGAGAGTTCACCGGGCCGCCGGTGCCGGCCCGTCCGGCGGCGACCGTGGTCCTTCTGCGACCTTCCGGTCCGGCGTTTCAGGTGTACGTGCTGCGCCGGGCGAAAACCATGGTCTTCGGAGGGCTTTACGCGTTCCCCGGTGGCGCGGTGGACCCGTCGGACCGGCCGGCGACGGTGCGGGCGGACTGGGCGGCGCGGCTGGGTGTGCCGGACGAGCAGGCCCGCGCGGTGGTGGGTGCCGCGGCGCGGGAGCTGTTCGAGGAGGCCGGGGTGTTGCTGGCCGGCCCCGGAGTGATCGGGGTGGACGCGCCGGACTGGGAGGCGGACCGGCTGGCGGTGCTGCGCCGGGAGCTGACCATGACCGAGCTGCTGGAGCGCCGTGGCCTGCGGCTGCGCGACGATCTGCTGCTGCCGTGGGCCCGCTGGGTGACGCCCGAGTTCGAGCCGCGGCGGTACGACACCTGGTTCTTCGCGGCGCTGCTGCCGGACGGGCAGCAGGCGCGGGACGTCTCCGGTGAGGCGGACCGGACCGCGTGGATCGACCCGGACCGGCACGGTGACCTGCCGATGCTGCCGCCGACCCGGCACACGCTGCACCAGCTGGCCGGGGCGGGGAGCGTCGACGCCGTGGTGGCCGCCTCCTTGGAGCGGGACGCGGCGACGCCGCTGAACCCGCGGGTGGAGGCCGCGCCGGACGGCCGGTGGCTGCTGCGGGTGCCGGATCAGCCGAACAGCGGGCGGACCGCGAAGTAGACCAGGCAGGAGATGACCGCGGCGGCGGGGAACGTCGTCACCCAGGCGATGATGATGTTGCTCGCCACGTTCCAGCGGACCGCGCTGAGCCGTTTCGTCGCGCCCACGCCCATGATCGCCGAGGTGATGGTGTGCGTGGTCGAGATCGGCGCGTGCAGCACCAGGGCGTTGAAGTAGAGCACCGAGCTGGCCACCGTCTCGGCGGCGAAGCCCTCCGCGGGTCCGAGGTCGATGATCTTCCGGCCCAGGGTGCGGATGATCCGCCAGCCGCCGGCGTAGGTGCCCGCCGCCAGCATGGTCGCGGACGCCCAGTACACCCACTCCGGGATGTGCGACGACGAGCTCTGGAAGCCGCCGGTGTAGAGGGCCAGCACCACGATGCCCATGGTCTTGGCGGCGTCCTGCATGCCGTGGCCGATCGCCATGCCGGCGGCGGAGACCATCTGGGCGATGCGGAAGCCGCGGTTCAGTTTCGCCGGGTGACCACGCCGGAAGATCCACATGATCGCGATCATCATGAAGAACCCGAGGATCAGGCCGACCACGGGCGACACCACCATCGGGACCAGGACCTTCGCGACGATGTTGCCCCACTGGACCTCGCCGGCGGTGGCGAAGAGCGTGGCGCCGACCAGCCCGCCGAACAGGGCGTGCGAGGAGCTGGAGGGCAGTCCGAAGTACCAGGTGATCAGGTTCCAGGCGATGGCGCCGAGCACGCCGGCGAAGACGATGCCCAGGCTCGGCACGCCGAGCGGCAGGGTGACGAGACCGTCGCCGACGGTCTTCGCGACCTCGGTGCCCAGGTGCGCGCCGATGAAGTTGCCGATCGCGGCCATCCCCAGCGCGATCCGTGGGGTGAGGGCGCGGGTGCTGACACTGGTGGCGATGGCGTTCGCCGCGTCGTGGAAGCCGTTGGTGTAGTCGAAGACCATCGCGGCGGCGATCACCGCCAGGACGGCGATCAGTTCGGGAGTCAAGGCCTAGGACTCCTTGACCGCGATGGTCTCGATGGTGTTCGCCACGTGCTCGAACGCGTCACAGGCCGCCTCCAGCTCGTCGACGACCTCTTTCATCTTGAGGACGGTCAGAGCGTCGTACTCGCCGGAGAAGAGGCGCACCAGCAGCATCCGGTAGGCGCGGTCGCCGTCGTTCTCCAGACGGTTGATCTCGATCCAGTACTCCTCGAGACCCTTCATCGACCGCAGCCGCGGCATCGCCTCCGCGGTCAGTTTCGCCTGCTGGTCGAGGACGGTCACCAGCTCGTGCATCTCGCGGGGCAGCGACGGGAGGGCGGTCAGCCCGTACAGGTAGAGCAGGTTGCCGGCCGCCTCCAGGTGGTCCATCACGTCGTCGAGCTGGGAGCCCAGCGAGTAGATGTCCTCCCGGTCGAACGGCGTGATGAAGGTGGAGTTGATCTTCTTGTAGAGCTCGTGGGTGATCGAGTCGCTGTCGTGCTCGACATCGCCGAGCCGGTCCGCGACCGACGCGACGTCCACGCCCGGCAGCGCCAGCTCGTTGAGCAGTTCGGTGCCCTTCACCAGGTTGAGCGCGGCTCTGGTGAAGAGATCGAAGAAAGCGCCCTCGACGGGACGGAAAGAGAACTTCACGGCTGCGACCTCGATCGACGGGCTTTTGTTGGATCTCCGGAGGGCATGCTACTGGTCCACGGAGGGTCACCCGTCCGCCATGGTCTCAAACCGGCTCGTGGTGGGTGACTGTCCGTGGTGCCGTCGGGCGGGGTGCCGACCGCCGTACCGCCCTGGTGGGCAGGTGGGAGCGGGGAGGCGGGCTCACCGGGTGTCGTCGCAGGTGCCGGGCCAGGCCGGTCAGGTCGGTGTCCGCGATCACATCGACCCCGGCGGCCCCGAGCTCGGACCAGACCGCCGCACGGGCCCGCCGCGACGATCCCTCGGGCAGCCCGCAGATCCGCACGGTACGGCCGTCCTCGTGCGCGGCCCGGATCAGCGCGTGCAGCTGGTGACGCTCCTCGGCGGTGATCGCCTCCTGACCGTCCCAGCCGAACCGGCGGTTCCACGGCTCGCTGATCATCGGGACCAGGCTGGGCGGGGCGGAGTGCGAACCCAGGTCGTCGAAGGTGCCGTCGGCGAAGGCGTACCGCTCGGGTTGGGCGGCGAGCAGCTCACGGACGTCGACGACGCCGGTGACCGTCACGGTCACCACCCCCGGGACCAGCTCGTCGCCGCGGCATTTGCTGAGCAGCGCGGCGTGGTCCTGCAGCTGCCGGTCGAGCATCCGGTACGCCCGGAGCAGCGCCTCGGTGTCCCGGTTGTCCCCGCCGAACTCGATGACCAGCCGGAACGGCGCCTGCTGGTTGCGCCAGAGTCGTCCACCGCCGGCGTGCGCGCGGGCGAAGAGCGGCGCCAGCACGAGCCGGCGCAGGGTGCGTCCCGGCTGTGGTGCGCCCGAGCCGAGGTAGAGCTCGCCGTGCGGGCCCGGCCGTACCTGCGCGGTCATCCCGGCGAAGCCCAGCTTGAGGGCCGTGGGCAGGGGGTACGCCGAGGTCCCGGTGAGCGCGTGGCCGGTGGGCAGGTAGGGCCGGGCGCGGCGGAGGACCGCGACCGAGATCGCGCCGCCCGCCCCGGCCAGACCGACGAGGCCGCCGGCGACAGTCGCGATGTCCTGCACGACAACACCATCCGATTCGTACGAAATGAGAGGTTAATACTGTGGCATAGTCGCTAGCTCCGATCGCGTAATGTCGCGCAGAATTCGTGCCATGCCGTCTTCTTCGGTGGTCACCGGTGAGTTCGAGGCGCAGCGGTCCTACCTGATCGCCGTCGCCTACCGCATGCTCGGCAACCGGTCCGAGGCCGAGGACGCGGTGCAGGAGGCCTGGCTGCGGTACGCCGCCCACCACGACGAGATCCGCGACGTCCGCGGCTGGCTCACCACGGTCACCGCCCGCATCTGCCTGGACCAGCTCAACTCCGCACGGGTACGCCGCACCGCGTACCCCGGCCAGTGGTTGCCGGCCTACCTGGTCGCGCCGGACGCCGACCCGGCCGACCACGCCGAACTCGCCGACCAGGTCAGCGTGGCCCTGCTCGTGGTGCTCGAGAAACTCAGCCCGGAACAACGGGTGGCCCTGGTCCTGCACGACGCGTTCGCCGTCCCGTTCGAGGAGGTCGCCGCGGTCCTGGACACCACCGTCGCCACCGCACGCCAGCACGCCTCCCGCGCCCGCAAGGCGGTCGCCGCCGGTGGCGTCCGGCACACCGCGGGACTGGCCGAGCAGCGCAAGGTCCTGGAGGCGTTCCTCACCGCGGCGAGCAGCGGCGACATGCGTACCCTCGCGGCGGTCCTCGCCCCCGACGTGGTGGCCGTCAGCGACGGCGGCGGTGTGGTCCGCTCCGCACTCCAGCCGGTGTACGGCGCCGACAAGGTGGCCCGCTTCTACGTCGGCCTGCTCACCCGCAAGCTGGCCGGGATCACCGACATGGAGGTGACGCCGGTGCTGGTCAACGGGGCGGCGGCGCTGCTGGTGCGCGGCACCCGGACCGACGGCGCCCGGCTGCTCGCGGTGATCACCGTCGCGGTCGACGAGGGGCGGATCACCGGGGTGTTCAACCAGCAGAACCCGGAGAAACTAGTCCTCGGTGACCTGTAGCAGGTGCTTGCGGTAGTGCGTGGCGAACGGCTCGGTGCCGTCGCCCAGCCAGACCAGCAGCTGCTCGGCGGCCGCCCGGGCGTGTCCCACCACGTCCTCGGGGTAACCGAACGAGGCGCGGTGCTCGTCGAACTCGTCCTCGTCGCGCAACTCCACCAGGCCGCTCTCACGGCGGCGGACCGCGTCCAGATCGAGGTCGATCAGGTGAACAGTGTCACCCTCCCAGCGCGCCGGAGTGGTGATGTCGCAGTAGACCTCACTGGTCCGCGGCGGCGGGTTGAACATCCCGGTCCACCACGCCGAATGGGGGATGAGCAGCACGAACGGAATCTGCTCCACCGAGGGCCGTCCGTGGTAGACCGACGCCGTCCCGCGAGTCACACCCACCCAGACGCCGAGGTCGTCCTCGGCCAGTCGTCGAGCCGGGTAGTCACGATGGGCCGAACCGTCGTACTTCGTAAAGATGACCCGGACCATCTCGCTCGGCATGGGTGCACCCTAACGGTGGTCCGGTTCTGTCGGTGGTGGCGGGTACGGTTCCTGCGTGCCCGCAGCCTCCAAGAAGAAGCCGACCGCCGAGCAGATCCTCGCCGCCGCGGTCGGAGCCGTCCCGGGAGGGGCTTCCCGCCCTGGCCAGAAGGCGATGGTCGAAGCCATCGACAAGGCAGTCAAGAGCAAGGAACACCTGCTCGTCCAGGCCGGCACGGGCACCGGCAAGAGCCTGGGATACCTCACGCCCGCGCTGCTCGTCGACGGTCCGGTGGTGGTCTCCACCGCCACCCTCGCCCTGCAGAACCAGCTCGTCGAGCACGACCTGCCCCGCCTGGTCGAGGCGGTCCAGCCGGTCCTCGGCCGGCGGCCGTCGTTCGCCGTCCTCAAAGGCCGCCACCACTACCTCTGCGTGGCGAAACTCGAACACGCCGACGAGGAGACCCCGACCGACACGCTGTTCGACGACGCACCCGCGCCCCGGGCCGGCCAGTGGCTCGGCGAGGCCGGCAAACTCGGCAAGCAGATCCAGCGGGTCCGCGCCTGGGCGGAGAAGACCGAGACCGGCGACCGTGACGAGCTCGACCCCGGCGTCGACGACACGGCCTGGAAACAGGTCTCCATGCCGGCTCGCGACTGCGTCGGTGCCGCCCGCTGTCCGTACGGCGCGGAGTGCTTCGCCGAGGCGTCCCGGGTCCGCGCCCGCGAAGCCGACATCGTCGTCACCAACCACAGCCTGCTCGCCGTCGACATGATCGCCGAGCACCAGATCGTCCCGCCGCACAAACTGCTCGTCGTCGACGAGGCCCACGAACTGGCCGACCGGGTCTCCTCGGCGGCGCAGGCCGAGCTCACCGCCGAGGCGGTCGAACGGGCCGGCCGCCGGTCCCGCACCCTCATCTCCCCGGCCACCGCCGAGGCCCTCGCCGCCGCCGCCGACGCGCTCACCGTCGGACTCGCCGACATCCCCGCCGGGCGGCTCACCGACGGCCTGCCCGAATCGCTGCGCCTGGCCGTCTCCCAGATCGAGTCGGCCACCCGGGCGGGGCTCACCGGCATCGGCGAGGTCAAGTCCGACGACCCCGACCCGGTCACCAAACAGCAGGCCAAAGCGGTCCTCGACGACATCTCCACCACCGCGCAGCGCCTCCTCGAGGAGGACGCGTCCGACGTCGCCTGGGTGGAGAAATCCGACATGGGCAGCGGTCGTCGCGCCCTGGTCGTGGCGCCGCTCTCGGTGGCCGGCACGCTCGCCCAGAGCCTCTACGCCGACCGGACCGTGGTGGTCACCTCCGCCACGCTGACCCTCGGCGGGCGCTTCGACACCGTCGCCCGCTCCCTCGGCCTGCCCGCCGGGACCACCGACAGCGAGGGTGACGGCTGGACCTCCCTCGACGTCGGCTCCCCGTTCGACTATCCGAAACAGGGCATCCTCTACGTGGCGGCGCACCTGCCGCGCCCGGCGATGTCGGGCCTGCCCGAGGCCGCGGGCGAGGAGCTGCTCAAGCTGGTCCAGGCGCTCGGGGGGCGGACCCTCGGGCTGTTCTCCTCCCGCAAGGCCGCCAGCCAGGCCGCCGAGCTGCTGCGGGCCCGCACCGACCTGCCGATCCTGCTGCAGGGCGACGAGACCCTGCCGATCCTGGTCCGCAAATTCCGGGAGCAGAAGGAGAGCTGCCTGTTCGGGGTGATGTCACTCTGGCAGGGCGTGGACGTGCCCGGTGACTCCTGCCAGCTCGTGGTGATCGACCGGCTGCCGTTCCCCCGCCCCGACGAGCCGCTGGCTGCCGCCCGCTCGGCCGCCGCCGACGCCTCCCGGCCCGGTTCCGGCTTCTCGTCGGTGAGCGTCCCGATCGCCGCCGTCCGGCTGGCACAGGGCGTGGGCCGGCTGATCCGCTCCACGGGCGACAAGGGCGTGGTCGCCATCCTGGACTCGCGCCTGGAGACCGCCCGCAGCTACGGCACGTTCCTGCGCCGGTCCCTGCCCCCGTTCTGGTACACCACCAAGACCGAGGTGGCGATCGGCGCGCTCAACCGACTCGCGAAAGGCTGACAGCCATGATGTGGATCGCCTGCACCCTGCTCGTCGACCGTTCCGGCGCGTTGCTGCTGCAACTCCGCGACGAACACGCGCCGTACTACCCGAACGTCTGGGGCCTGCCCGGCGGCGCGATCGAGGGCGAGGAGACGCCGGAGGAGGGCGCGGCCCGCGAGCTGTGGGAGGAGACGTCGCTACGGGCCGACGGGCCGCTGCGCCTGTTCGCCAAGCAGGAGCTGCCCGAGCAGGACCGCCTCAAGCACTACTTCTACGGCGGCACGTCGGCCACGCAGGACGAGGTGGTGCTCGGCGAGGGCGCCGCGATGCTCTTCATCCCGCCGTCCGAGGTCCTCGAACGGCCCTTCACTCCGGGCAGCGTCGAGGTCATCACCCGTTTCCTGAACTCCCCGGAATACGCGGCGCTGTTCTGACAGCCCGGAGGTCAGGCCACGTCGAGCCGGATGTCGCCGATCCTGGCCACGACGTCGACTTGGCCGCCCAGCCCTGCGACGTACACCCGCAGAACGTCGAGACTGACCGCCTCGCCGTTCTCGATCTGGCTGATCCGGGCCTGGGTGAGGCCGGTCGCCTCACCGAGCCGGCTCTGCGTCATACCCAGGTCTTTGCGGATTTCGGCCAGGCGTGCGCCGCTGACGGAGGCGAGCATCTGCTCGCGCATGTGACGGCGCCGCTCCATCCGGTCGGGCGCATCCCAGTCCGGATCCGCCGCACGCGCCTTCGCTTTGACATCACGCCAGTTCACGGCATCGGTCATCGCTCACCCTCCTTGCCGAGCCTCTTCGGGTGTTCGGTGAATCGTGCGTCAGCCAGCGGAATCGCGGCCTCGTACCATTCTTGCCACTGCCCGGACTTGTCTCCTGCCACTAGGAAGATCGCCTGACGGGCCGGGTCGAAAGCAAAGATCAGCCGCAGCTCCGACTGCCCGGTCGAGGCGGTCCGTAGTTCCTTCATATTGTGATATGCGCTGCCCTTCAGTCGATCGACAAGAGGGCGCCCGAGGGCGGGACCTCGTTCGACGAGAACTTCTATCGCTTCGGCGATCTGATCGGCGCTGACCGGATCCGTCTCGCAAACCCGTGGAACCATGCCTCCACCTCCAGATGAAGTACGACCTCCCACATGGCTCTGGTTATAAGTAAAACTTATGATCTTTGGACGGGTGGCCTCGGTGGGCGAGGTGGGGCTTGCGTTGTCGGCGGGGCGTGCCACCATGGCTGCCGTGACGGGGCCTGGTGCTGGAGGGACGCGGGAGCGGCGGCGCTGGGTGCTGCCCGCCGTGGCCGCGGGGTGGGCGGTGCTGCTGACCGGCGGCATCGTCTGGTCGGTGCGCAACGATCCGCCCACCGTGGCCGAGCAGCGGGACGTCGCGAAAGCCGTGCCCGAGTTGCGGACGGCGTTCGGGGCGCTGGCCGCGGCGGCGCAGGACGAGCGTTGGGCGATCCGGCTGGGTGCGACCCGGGTCGAGGACTGCGCGATCACCCCGGTCCGTGGTGGGCAGGAGCTGACCCGGGACGTGGTGCTCTATGTGGCGGAGGGCGACGCTCGCACTGCCCTGGAGGCGGTCGCCCAACGGCTGCCGGAGGACTACCAGGCGGTGACCGTGGCCACCCGGGGCGGGACGAAACTGCTGTTCGCCGCCGACGCCGGGGAGTTCGTCGGGATCGAGGCGGCCGGGCAGTCGACCGACCAGGAGCTGAGCCTGCGGGTCTACACCGGGTGCCGGCCGTCGTCCGGGGTTCCCGAGATCGGTGACCCGGTCGGTGGGGCCGAGCCGGCCGCGCTCGCCACGGCGCTGCAGGGGCTGGACGCGGTGGGGACGCCGGTGACCATGACGCGGGCGGTGAGCTGCCCGGACGGCGGGACCACGGCGACCTTCACGGTGGACGTGGGACCGGCCGATGCGGAGATCACGCCGCGCGGGGTGCCGGGCGGCACCGAACTGTTGTGGTCCGGCGCGGACGGGTGGGCCTACCGGGCGGGCGGTGACGCGGTGGTGGTCGCCGCCGAGGGTGGCCGCCTCCTGCTGAACGTCACCACGAACTGCCGCCCCGCATAGCGCCGTGACCCCGTTGACCCTGGGTGCGCCGGTCAGTGCACCAAGATCGAGACGAGCGTGTCAGTAGACGAGTGCCTGGGCGTTTTCGGACATTATCTCTTCGACGAAGACGGCGGCGCCGGCGATCCGGATGCCCGGGATCACGTCGTCGGGGCCGATGCCGCGCCGGGCCGCGCACTGCGTGCACAGCGTGATCCGGCCCGCCTCCAGCAGCACCTCGAGCAGGTCCGGCAACGGTGCCGCGTGCTCCAGGGTGAACTCGGCGGCCCGTCCGGGCAGGGCGAACCACGCCGACTCCCCGGTGAGCCAGAGCGACACCTCGACCCCGGACGCGGCAGCCGTGCTCGCCACGGTGAACGCCTGCGAGCAGCGTTCCGGCGCATCGGCTCCGGCGGTGGTCTTGACGACCAGCAAGCGTGCCATACCGGTCAGCATAGGATGGGCGCGTCATGGTTACGGAAATCGGGTTCGTGAGCCTGCTGGTGGCCGCTCTGGGCGGCATGGCGGGCGGCTTCGGATATCTGGCGATGCGTATTTCAAGGGGGCGTTGGTGACCGGCGAGCAGGACAACCCACTGGGACCCCCGCCGTGGCTCAATGCGCCGGCGGTCGACGGGTACCCCTACGAGGACACGCACGACCTGCGGGTCGGCCCGGATCTGAATCCGGAGCTGCTCGGCCTGCTGCCGTTCGTGGGCCTGTGGCGGGGCCGTGGCCAGGGTGGTTTCCCGGCGGAGGAGGACTACAACTTCGCCCAGGAGATCCGGATCAGCCACGACGGCCGGCCGTTCCTGCGCTACGAGTCGCGTGCCTGGCTGCTCGACGACGAGTCGAAGCCGACCGGGATGGCGCTGACCGAGTCCGGTTTCTGGCGTCCGGTGCTGGTCGACGGTCGTCCCGGTGACGAGATGGAGGCCACGATGATCCGCCCGGACGGGGTGGCCGAGATCTACCTGGGCAAGACCGTCAGCGCCACCCGGCTGGAGATGGAGGCGGACGCGGTGGCCTACACGCCGTCCGGCCTGCCGGTGACCGGTGGCCAGCGGCTCTTCGGCATCGTCGACGGCGCTCTGCTCTACGCGCAGGAGATCGCGGTCGGCAACAGCGGCCTGAGGCCGCACATGTCGGCGCGTCTTCCCCGCATCGGCGGATAGCCCGACCGGATCCGCCGGCGGTTCTTCGGAATCGGAGCCGCTGGCGGATGAAACGGGGCTTCAGAAGCCGGGAGTGGCTCTCAAAAGCCGAGAGCGTCCAGCAACCGCGGGGTCCAGGCGGAACGGTTCCGCGGGACCCCGTCCAGGCTGGTCACCTCGGCCAGACCCCGCAACGACGAGGCCAGCCAGATCGCGTCCGCAGCGACCAGCTCCGGCAGCGTGACCATGGTCTCCGCGGCCCGCAGGCCCAGCGACGGCGCCAGCGACAGCAGGTGTGCCGCGGTGATGCCGGCCAGGATCCCGGCCTGCTCCGGCGGGACCGTGCACAGCGTGTCTCCCACCAGCCAGACGATCGATGACGTGGGCGCTTCCAGCGCGTACCCCTCGGAGGAGAGCCAGACCACGTCCTCGGCCCCGTGCCGCCTCGCCCAGCGCCGCGCCGCGAAGCTGCTCGCGTAGGAGAGTGACTTGGCCGCGGTGACCGACCACGGCGGCCGCCGGAGGGCTGACACGCCCGTGTCGGCGCTGAGTACCCGCACGCCGTCGCGGCGTTCCCGCAGGACCTGGTCCGGAATCGGCGAGACGTCGATGTGCAGAAGCAGACTCCGGGTGTAGACGATGCGCATCGCCCCGGTATCTCGTGCCGCAGCGAGCGCCCGGTCCCGGACGTCCGGCGGGGGCGGCATGTCGAGGAGCGCGGCCGATCGGTCCAGCCGATCCAGGTGGGCGTCGAGCAGCCACGGGCCGGACGGACGCAGGTGCAGGGTCTCGAAGACACCGTCGCCGAGCAGGTCCGCCGGCGGAACCGGGATGCGGTCGTTCACGAGTCGGAAACTAGTGCGGTGTCCACGAGCGTTCACCGGGTGGGTGTCGGTTTGCGTTGTGGATCCTCGCGCACGGGTGTGTGCGAGCGACTCCCCTCCTGTGGTGGTGGGGCGGGCCTCCGCCGGCCATTTGACCCTGTAGGCGCTGGTGGGCGTCGGGGGTCACGCCGTGCCGTGCGGACACCGGGGAGGTGTCGTCCGGCTCGACGGTGCGTGACCACCCCATCTGTGGTGCTGTGTGGTGGGGTGGTGGTCGCGCCGCCCGGGGTGCGGGTGGCGATGGTGGACGCCGCGGCGAGGTCGCGGTGTCCGGTGAACATGCAGTGGGGGCAGGTCATGACCCTGCCCTTCGGTTTGGTGATGCGTGTGCGGCAGTGCGGGCAGGTGGACGAGGTGCCGCGTTCGTCGACCAGATGGACCCGGATCCCGGCGAGGGCGGCCTTGTCCTGCAGGATCCGCAGGGTCCGGCCGATCTGCCACTGCCGTAGCCGTAGGTTGTGACGCCGTCCGGCGGGCAGGTCGAGGACACCACGCGGGTCACCGACGGCCAATGTTCCGATCCGGTTGTCGACGGCCCAGCCGACGACCATGGCGGCGGCCTCGTGCAGGGCCTGCCGGACCCGGCGGCGGTGACGGCCCTCGACGAGCCGGGCCCGGCGCCGGGCCTTGCGCCACCGCCGTGACCCGCGCTGCCCGCGCGCGGGGGCGCGTCTCGCGGTGGCTTTGCGGCGGGCTTTCGTGTCGGCCAGATGCATGCGGTGTTCGGCGCGGATCGCCCGGCCCGAGACCAGCAGGGCCCGGCCGCCGCCGGCGGTGGCGACGGCGAACGGGTGGATGATCCCCGGATCGACACCCGCCACCCTGCCCGGATCCGGTGCCGTCCCGTCGGGATGGGCGGTGACCGGGAGTTCCGCGGTCACGTCCACGCACAGTCGCCGCAACACCGACCGGGCACCGGTCGAGTCCAGCTCGCCGAACGTCCCCGGACCCGAGGCGGCCAACAACCGGCACAACTGCTGGTAGCCCGCCACCGGC
>NZ_JZKF01000116.1 GCF_000962825.1 Actinoplanes rectilineatus | reverse complement strand
AACTGAATCCGGTCCCGCTCACGAATCAAGTCACGCGACTGCGTCACCAGCTCGTCGTACCGCTGCTGGGATACCTGCCCGATCGTCGCCACCATCGTTCCACCACCCGGGCGCCCGCAGCACGGCGAAGAGAGTTCGCCGTCAGCAACTACGGTCGATACCAGCCAGGCTGAACCGCAGGTCAGCAAGGTCGCAGTCCCCCTCCAGCGGTCACCCGGCCGCATGACCCGATGTGAGGGACCTCTGCCGCCAAACCCTCGTGCGGCACCGCGGGGAACAGAACACCGCCGACAGCGACCGATCCAAACCGGCCACCCACTCGACCCCGCACTGCGGGTACCTCACCCGCTGGTCCACCCGAACAGCGACAATCCGAGCCCGGCTCCGCCGCACCGTCCGCCAATGCCGGGCCCGGCACGCCGGCGAGCAGAACACCATCGAGGACCTGGCCGCTACTGGCAACCGGTCACCACAGACCGGACACCGCTGTGGCGACGGCTTCTCGACCGTGCTGGTCGGCTGCGGGACCAGCGACAACCAGCCCCGGGCAGCGCGCTTCACACCGCTCATTCCGCGAGCGTAGAACCGGCCTCAACTCAATCTTGAAGTAGAGAGACAGGCACTCAGCGGCGAGTAGACGCGATGTCCACCCGCCGCCGGCGCGTCAGCGCTTGAGGCCGGTGCGGAACTCGTCCAGGGTGAGGACCGCGGCGTGCTCGTCCTCCACCGGGAAGACCGCGATCAGCGCCTCGTCCTCTTCCAGCTGCGGCAGCCATTCGGTCAGGAACTCCTTGACCGGGATGCGGATGGCGTGCTCGCCCTTGACCTCGCCCTCGTTCTCCATTCTGGCCACGGTGGCGTGTGGCCAGACCGGGAGCAGGGTTCGCCGTTCGCCGTTCTCGGTGAACAGGACCTCGTCCTCGTCGCCCCAGACCCACAGCGCGCCCCGATCCGCGATGATCTCGAAGGTGCGGCCCAGCCGGGCCGTGCCGTCGAGGCCGCGGAGGCGTTGCGCCTCGCCGCGGGAGATGTCATCCGGTGCCACGTGACCTCCGATTATCCGTTCGCCGGTGTTCCGCGGCGATGGTATCCGGCGGCGGTCAGGTGCTCGTGCAGGTGTTGCCGTTGAGGGTGAAGACGGTCGGCAGCACGTTCGGGCCGCTGTAGTTGCCGACGAACCCGATCGTCGTGGAGCCGCCCGCGGCCAGGGTGCCGTCGCTGGTCACCCGGACTGTGCGGCCGTCGGCGGTCCAGGTGGCGTTCCAGCCGCTGCCCAGGGTCTGCCAGGTGGTCGGCCAGCTGAACGTCAGGGTCCAGCCGTTGACCGCAGTGGCCGTGTTGTTGGTGATGTCGATCTGGCCCACGTACCCGTTGCCCCAGTCGTTGGTGTCCCGGAACGTCACCGTGCAGGGCGCGTCGGCCGGGGTGCCGGTGCTGAAGGTCACCGGCGTCGAGGGCGGGGACTGTCGTCCGGCGTTGTCGCGGGCCAGCACGTTGATCGTGTAGCGGCGGCCCGGTTCCAGGTTGCGTACGGTCAGGGACGTGCCGGTGGTTTCGCCCCAGAGTTCCGCGGCGCCGTTGTTCTGCCGGTAGACCTCGTATTTCACGCCGCTGGCCGACGCCGGCCAGGTGATCGTGGCGGTGCGGTCGGTTGCGGTCACCGTCGGCTTCGCCGGTGCCTTCGGGCCGCCTGCGGGAGCTGCGGCCGGGCGCAGGGAGATCAATTTCATCGTGTACGCGTCAAGCGTCTGCTCGCCGGCGCCGGCCGATGTGCTCCGGGTGATCCCGTCGGCCCCGTTGGTGAAGGTCGCCACGTCCACCGGCCCGGTGGCGGCCGTGAACCCGTGGTAGTTCAGCGACACCTGGTGTGCGTCGTCCGGATCCTTGTTGATCAGCAGGACTGCCACCGTCCCGTCGGTGCGGCGTACCGCATGCGCGCTGACCAGGTTGTTGTCGCTGCCCGCGTCGACGAACCGGTCCCCGGGACGGGCGAACTCCCCGGTCAGGTCGAGCGCGTGGTACGGCGCGAACGGCGTGTTGAGCGGCGGCTGGCAGACCGTGCCGTCGGCGGTGCAGTTGCCGCTGGACAGCAGGCCGTAGTCGCCGTAGTCGGTCTCCCCGGCGACCTCGGACACCGTGCCGAGACCGTTGTGCACGTTCCACCAGTGCACGGTGAACACGCCCTCGGCGAGCAGGCCGCTGTAGACGTCGGCCAGGAACAGCGCGCCCGGCTGGGTGTTGCGGCCGATGTCGACGTTCGTCTCGGTCATGCTGATCCGGATGTCGCGGCCGTTCGCGTACCGCTGGATCTGGTCGTGGAGAAGACGGACCGCGTCGGTGATCTGGGCCGGTTTGGTGAGGGTCTCGGCCGCGCCGGCGCCGCCCGGGTACCAGTGCACGTCCACGAAGTCGATGGCCGCGGCGGCCCGGCTGAGCACCTCGGAGTTCCAGGTGCCGGTGTCGCCGGTGCCGATGATGCCGTCCGGCCAGTTGCCCGGCATGGTCAGCACCGCGCCGACCTTGATGCTCGGGTCGACCGCCTTCATGGCCTGGGAGTACGCGACCACGTTCGCCGCGTACTCGCGGGGGCTCTTGTCGGCGTGGTCGTCGGCCTCCCACGCCGAGCCGTAGTGGCCGTTGCCGTAGTTCTCGTTGCCGATCGTCCAGTACTTCGCGGCGTACCCCTTGGTGATGTTGGCGTAGCGCACCCAGTCGGCGGCCTCCTGGGCGGTGCCGGTCCCGTAGTTCGCGATGATCATCGGCTCGGCGCCGGTGGCGCGCGCGCCCGCCATGAACGTGTCGAAGTCGGTGTCCGGGGCGACGTAGCCGCCGGGCGCGGTGTGCGTCTCCCAGTGGTAGATGTCGGCGTAGGAGCCGCCGGGGTAGCGGACCATCTGCACGCCGGCGTCGCGGAGCAGGCCGGTGACGGCGGGTGTGCCGAGTTGCGAGTCCCAGACGGCGTGGTTGACGCCGATCGCGGTGTCGCCGACGGTGGCGAGTCCGGCGCGTACGTCGACGTCGACGCGGACATCGGTGGCGGCGGCCGCGGCGGGTTGGGTGGGGGAGAAGGGGACGGTGGCGGTGGCGGCGACGAGCAGGACGGCGCTCGCGAGCCGGTTCCAGGTTTTCACGGGCTCTCCGGTCGGCGAAGTGGCTGGTGGGAGCGCTCCCATCGTCACCTCGGACAGTGAGTCATGTCAATGCAACAGGTGCCAGCACCACCCGTCCCTTGCCGGCCGCCTTCGCCTTGTACAACGCCGCGTCCGCATTACTCAGCATCATCCCCAGCGTGGCCCGCCCGGTCGGCTCGTGCGCCAGCCCCACACTCACCCCGACCCGCCCGCACGCCTTGATCCCCGCCACGATCCGTTCACCGAGCTCCGCCACCTCAGCCACCTCGGGCGACGGATCCAGCACCACCGCGAACTCGTCACCACCCAGCCGCGCCGCCGTGTGCCGCTCCGGGATCACCGCCCGCAGCACCCCCGCCACCTCGACCAGCACCTCGTCGCCGATCGCGTGCCCGAACCGGTCGTTGATCTGCTTGAACCCGTCCAGGTCGAGCAGCAGCAACGCGACCGGTGTCCGATCGCGCCCCCAGCGGGCCGCCCTCTCGTACAGCAGCTTGCGATTGGCCAGACCGGTCAGGTGATCGTGGGTCGCCTGGTACTGCAACTCCGCCCGCGCCTTCTCCACCTCACCCAGCACCAGGAACTGGCGCAGCAGGATCAGCGCGAACAACGCCGACATCGTCGCGAACAGCATCCCGTCGAAACCACCGGTGAACCACTGCGTCGCCGCCACCGGGAACGCGGCCAGCACCGGCAGGTACGGCAGCACGGCCCGCCGCCCGGTCGCCGCCCCACCCCACGGCGGGACGTCCGCCGGCATCGGGTAGCGGCCCATCGCCAGCAGCAGGAACGTGCCGACCGTCATCAGCGCGGACACCGACGCCATCTGGTTCGACCGCCCGGTCAGCACGAACGCCCCGTACACCACGGTCGTCACGCCGAACACCCCGAACGCGGCGGCCAGCATGGTGAACGCGGTCGGCCCGTGCGCCTGATGCCGGGAGAGCAGCACCAGCGACATCGCCGTCGTGATGATCTGCACGCACACGGCCACCGCGATCACCGTGGTGAACACGCCACCCACATGCCGGTAGGCCGGCGCCAACAGAAACGCCCACACCGGCACGAACAGCGCGGCCGCCGCCATCCCGCCCTCGGTGGCCATCCGCAGCCGCTCCCGCCACGGCAGCGACGTGCTCGGCCCGACGATCGGGCACAGCATCGCCAGCATCGCGCCGGTCCCGCCGATCAGCGCCTCCGGCTGCGGCGGCGGCCGGATGTCCCGGACGATCGCGGTGCGCAGGCTCAGCGCCGTACCCACCATCCAGAGCAGCGTGCCCACCGCCACCACGGTCCAGGCCACCCGCTCCCGGCCCGCCGCGTGCACCGCCCGCCGGGCGAGAACCCACACCGCCCCGACCGCCACCAGCACGGCGACCACACTGACCGCGAGCAGAAGCGGCCGTGCGAGGCCGGTGGCGATCAACGCGATCTGCAGCGCGACACCCAGACCGGCCGCAGCCGGCAGGGCTGCCCTCATGCCGCACTCTTCGGCGGGAGTCCCCGCGACATGAGATCAATCCCGGCCAGGCGGTCCGGTCACGTTCCCGTGGCGAGCCGGCGACGGCGGGCACGTTGACGGCAGGTCGGCCCGCAGAACCGGGGCAGCCGCCCGGTGGCCCGCAACCGCAGGCGCTCACCGCACTCCCCGCACCGATCCGCCGCCCCGGTTCCGTGACGCCGCCCGGCCGGCGTGTCACGGAACCCGTCCTCTTTCGTGACACGCAGACCGTCCAGCAGCACCCGGGCCAGGCGCAGCCCGCGTACCCGGCTCGGATGAGCCGCCAGTAATGCCGCCCCGCCGGCCACCAGAGCCGCCAGGTCGTCGGCCTGCACGTCGTCGCGGATCGTCCCGGCCCGCCGCGCGCTGCTCAGCAGCCTCGCCAGCACCTCCCGGAACCGTTGCACCGCGGCCGCGAGCGTGGTGTGCGGCCAGCCCCTGCGTTCGGTGAGCGCCTCGCAGACCGCGCCCCGCCCGGCCGACTTCTCCATCGCGTCCAGCAGAAACCCGAAGAGCGCGTCACCCGGCGTCATCCGGCCCTCCCGGCGCTCGGCGGCCCGGACCAAGCCGCCCAGATGCTCGGCGAGCACCGCCTCGAGCAGGATCTCCCGGCTGGGGAAATGCCGGTACACCGTGCCCGCCCCGACCCCGGCACGGCGGGCGATCCGGCCGAGCGAGACGTCCATGCCGTCCTCGTCGAACACCTGCATCGCGGTCCGCAGCACGATCTCCCGGTTGCGCCGGGCGTCGACGCGAGCAGCACCTGGCATGTCACGAAATCCTTGTCCGGTCCGGGGAAACGGGCGGATCGTTCCGCCTATGCCAGCATCGAACCCCATCCTCGTCACCGGCGCCACCGGCATCCAGGGCGGCGCCACCGCCCGCCACCTGCTCGCCGCAGGCCGGCCGGTCCGCGCCCTGGTCCGTGACACCACCACACCGGCGGCCGCCGCACTGGCCGCCCGCGGTGCCGTCCTCGTCCGGGGCGACTTCGACGACCCGGCCACCCTGCCGGCCGCGCTCGACGGCGTCGCCGGTGTCTTCACCGTCCCGCCGGTCACCTTCGGGCCCGCCGGACCCGACCACGAGCGGGAAGCCGTCCGGGGCCGCGCCCTGATCGACGCGGCGGTGGCCGCCGGGGTGGACCGGATCGTGCTCAGCACGGTGGCCACCACCACCCCCGACGGAACGCAGCGCGCCCGGGGAAAGGCGCTGCTCGAGGCGTACCTGCACGAGCGCATCGCCCGCCCGACGGTGCTGCGCCCGGTCCGTTTCCTGAGCAACTACCGGGGCGTGTCGGTAGCCGGCATCGACGGCATCACCGGCGGCGTCCACCGGCACCTGTTCCCACCGGACGAGCCCATGCAGGTGATCGCCCCCGAGGACATCGCCGAGTTCGCCGCGTCGGCCTTCGCCGACCCGTCCCGCTACTCAGGCCGCACCCTCGAACTGGCCGGTGACGCCCCCACGCCCGCCGAGGCCGTCGCCGCGATCAGTGAGGCCACCGGCATCCCGGTCCGCTACGAACAACTCACCGACGCGGAAGCCACCGCCCTCGGCCCGATGATCGCCGACGCCCGCCGCAACTGGCATGCGGGCCACCGCTGGCACGCCGACATCGAGGCCCTGCGCGTGATCCATCCCGGTCTCCGCACGCTGAAATCCTGGTTGACCGAAACCGGCGCCGCCACCTTGCGCACCCTCCTGCTGCCCGCACCGGCCGAGCAGCGATAGCGGTCACGTCGCCGCCCGCAGCCCCGGCAGTACACGTTTCGCTGAATACAGCGTTCGCTGTACTGTCGGGTGATGGAGACAGTGACCCACGGACAGGTCCTCGCCCGATTCGGCCACGCCCTTTCGGATGCCACCCGAGCCCGGCTGCTGCTCGCCCTGCGCGACGCGCCCGGTTACCCCGCCGACCTGGCCGGTCTGCTCGGCGTCACCCGGCAGAACCTGTCGAACCACCTTGCCTGCCTGCGCGGCTGCGGCCTGGTCGTCGCGATCCCCGAGGGCCGGCGCACCCGCTACGAACTCGCCGACACCCGCATCCGGCATGCCCTCGACGACCTGCTCGGCCTCGTCCTGGCCGTCGACCCGGCCGCCTGCCCCGACGCCGCCGACAAGGACTGCTGCTGATGACCCTGCCGCTGATCCCCGGCGCCGCGACCGGCCCGTCCGCGCACCGCCGCACCCAGCTCGGCCGCCGGATCCGCCTGCTGGTCGCCGCGACCATCACCTACAACGTGGTCGAAGCCGTCATCGCGATCAGCGCCGGCACCGCCGCGGGCTCGACCGCGCTGATCGGATTCGGTCTCGATTCGGTCATCGAGGTGTCCTCCGCCGCGGCGGTCGCCTGGCAGTTCACCGGCGCCGACCCCGAGAAACGGGAGAAGACCGCGCTGCGGATCATCGCGGTCTCGTTCTTCGCGCTCGCCGCATACGTGACCGTCGAATCGGTGCGCGCCCTGCTCGGCGGCGCCGAGGCCGAGCACTCCACCGCCGGGATCGTCCTGGCCGCGGTGTCACTGGCGATCATGCCCGGCCTGTCCTACGCCCAGCGCCGCGCCGGCCGCGAACTCGGCTCCCGCACCGCGGTCGCCGACTCGCGACAGACCCTGCTCTGCACCTACCTGTCCGCGGTCCTGCTCGCCGGGCTCGTCGTCAACAGCCTCTTCGGCTGGAGCTGGGCCGACCCGATCGCCGCACTGGTCATCGCCGCCGTCGCGATCAAGGAGGGCCGGGAGGCCTGGCGCGGGGACGCCTGCTGCGCACCCGGCACCCACGCCGCGGCGGACCCCGCCCAGGGTTGCTCCGGCGACTGCTGCGCCGGCGAGCGGTGACCTGATGCCGCGGATCGGCTGACCACACGGACGTGGTGAGGAGTGTGGAGATCAGGCCTTCTGGTGCAGGCCGGCCAGGTACGACGTGGCTGCGGGCTCGGTCATGAACCAGGCGTCGAAGTCGGTGGGGTCGGCGAAACCGGCGGCCAGACGGCGGGCGGTCGGCGGGTGTGCGGTGGCGGCGCCGAGCAACTGCTGGACGTGCGCCGGCGGCGGGCCCAGCATCAGGTTGGTCCAGTCGGTGACCGCGCGGCCGTACCCGTGCCAGAACGTCTCGAAGGTGTCGGTCATCCACGTCCGGTCGAACGGGCGGTCGCCGTGGGCGAGGATCGCCCGGTGGTAGTGGTCGGCCGCCTTCGCCGCGCTGTTGGCGCCCTGACCGGTCAGCGGGTCGTTGGTGATGACCACGTCGGCCAGTCCCAGGGCCAGGCCACCGCCGGGCAGGGCCGCCACCGGGCGGCGGACCGCCGGGGTGACGCTTCCGCGTAGCGTCGACCGGTCGTCGACGAGGGTGACGTCGCGACACCGGTCGGCCACCTCGGTGGGCAGGTGGGTGCGGATCATGGCGAGCGTGCGGTCCAGGTGATCGGTGGGGGACAGGGCGGGCGACCAGTCGGCCAGGGGGCCGCCGGGGACCGCGGTGAAGAACAGGATGTCGGCGGGGCCGGTGCCGGTCAGGGTCGGCATGATGAACAGTTCGCCGAGTCCGGCGACGGTGTGGTTGACCACGTGCCCGTCCGCCCACGCGGGGCTGGGGCGCAGCCCGTGCACATAGGACACGGCCAGCACGCGTTGCGGGGCGGTGTACGGCGAACGGTCCGGGTCGTGTTCGAAGAGCGAGGTCAGGTCACCGCGGCCGGCGGCGACGACGGTCAGGTCGTAGCGGCCGGAGCGGGTCAGCGCGTCGAGGTCGGCGGCGGTGACCGCCTGGTGGATCACCGTGGCGCCGCGCTCCTCGGCGAGTTCCAGCCAGTCGGCCATCTTGACCCGCTGGTCGCAGGACCGGGCCGGCACGTCCAGCGTGCCGATCAGGTCGGCCTGCGGCGTCGGCTGTCCAGGACCGGACAGGGTGACCCGCAGGCCGTACGCCGGCGGGGTCTCGTCCATCCGCGCGTCGAGGCCGAGGCGCCGTTCGATCTCCAGCGCCGGACCGAACAGCATCTGGGTGGAGAGCGGGTTGCCTCCGCGCAGTTCAGCGGGGGTACGCGCGGACAGCAGCGTCACCGTGTACCCGTCGTCGAGCAGGGCGTGGGTCAGCTGCAGGCCGGCCTGACCGGCGCCGACGATGAGAATGTCGCGCATGGAAGGTTCCCCCGAGTGGTCCCGTTGCGCGGCACTCCCCGCGCTCCCGTGATCACTCAGTGTTCCGAAACGGACTTGACGCGCCCATCCGCGCATTCACTGATATCTCCGAACCGCGTCTACGCAGATCACTGTATGGTTCCCGAGTGATCACGGGCAGTCGCGGACATCTTCCTCTGGATCTGGCCCCGTTCGTCGGGAGAGCGGCGATGGTTCACCAGATCGGGGCACTGCTGCAGCACGCGCCGCTGGTCACGTTGACCGGCAGCGGCGGGGTGGGCAAGAGCCGCATCGCCGCGCACCTGGGAGAACTGTCCGACGACTGCCGGGTGGTCGACGGCGGCGACCTGCTCGCCACGGACCTGACCGGCCGGCGTGGCCTGCTGATCCTCGACAACCTCGACCGTGTCGTCGGCCCCGCCCGTGCCGTGGTGCTCGCCCTGCTGGGGGCCGAGCCGGAACTGCGGATCCTCGCGACCTCCCGGGAACGGCTGAACGTCGACGGCGAACACGTCGTGCCGGTACCCCCACTGTCCACCTCCGACAGCGTGCGGCTGTTCATCGAACTCGCCACCGCCGCCGGCGCGACCACCGCGGCCGCCGCCGACCTGGGCACCCTCGAACGGCTGTCGCGCAACCTCGACGGGCTGCCCCTGGCGGTGAAGCTGGCGGCGGGACGCGCCCGGACCCTGCCGTTGGACCAGCTGATCGCCCGGACCGCGGACCGGTTCACCCTGCTCGGCGAGCTCGACGACACCGTGGGACTCAGCTACGAGCTGTGCACCGGCACCGAACAGGCGGTCTGGCGCGCGGCGAGCGTGTTCACCGGATCGTTCACCCTCGAGGCGGTGGAACACGTCGCCGCCGGTACCGGTGACGTGCTCGACGCGGTCGACGGGCTGGTCAACAAGAGTGTGCTGACCATGCACGACGGCCGGTTCCACATGCTCGGGACGGTACGCGGGTACGGCGCCCGGCGGCTGGCGGGCGAGGAACGGACCCGGCACCGCGACTACCACCGGGGGCTGCTCGACCGGGCCGCCACCGGCTGGTTCGGCCCGGACGAGGTGGCCGTCATGACCGCGGTCCACCGGGAACTGCCCGACATCACCGCGGCGGTCGGGCACAGCCTGGCGATCGGGGACCACCGGGACGCGCGGAGGATGGTGCGGGATCTCGTGCGTACCCGTGCGCCGTTCTTCTCCGGATCTCTGGACGCCGTGGCGGAACTCCTGCGACAGGTGATCGACGCGTCGGTCCCCACGATCCGCGACGACGAGGACGCGGCCGACCTGGCCGCCACCATGGCCACCGCCGGCTGGGTCGCGGCGACCCGCGGCCGGCACCGGACCTCCGGCACCCTGCTCGCCGCGGCGCACGCCCTGCTGCACGACCGGGACCTGCCGATCAGCGCGCCGGTGCTGTTCGCCGAAGCCGGCGCCGAGGTGCTGCTGCACGGCACCCGCAAACCGATCGGGCAACTCGCCGCCGCCCGCGAACTGTTCGCCGGTCCGCAGGTCGCCGGCGACCGGCACATGACCACGATGATGTTGACGATCGCGACGGTCCTGGCCGGGGAGAGCGAGACCGTCGCCGAGGCCGGCCGGGAACACCTGCGCCAGGCCGAGGAGGCCGGGGCTCCGTGGGCCGTCTCGTGGGCGCGCTGGGCGTCGGCGCAGGCCGCGTTGCGGGACGGCCGGCTCGACGAGGCCCTCGCCCTGGTCACCCGCTGCCTGCGCGAACAGCACGTGATGGGCGACCGGTGGGGCCGGACCTGGAGTCTCGAGGCGCTCGCGGTGATCCTCGCCGCCCGCCTCGGCACCGGCGACGACGCGACAGCCGGCGCGCACCGGGCGGCCTGGCTTCTCGGCGCTGCCCGCGCCCGTCACCAGCAGCAGGGCGTCACCGTGGCCGGGCTGGGTCCGTTCGCCCGCCTCCGGGACCGGGCGCACGCCCGCATCGTCGAGGTCATCGGGGAGGACACCACCGTCAGGGAGTACGCCGGCGGCGCGAAGAGCACCGACGCGGACGCGGTCCGGGTCGCCCTCGGCGAACCGGTCTCCCGCCGGGCCTCGGCCAAGGCGAACCCGGGCGGCCTGACCAACCGGGAACTCGACGTCGTCACGTGTATCGCCGAGGGGATGACGAACCCGCAGATCGCCGTCCAGTTGCACATCGCCCCCCGAACGGTGGACACCCACGTGCTGGCGATCGGCCGCAAGCTGGGCCTGCCCAACCGGGTCGCGATCGCCGTGTGGGCGGTGACCCGGCACTGAGCGGCCTTCCGGCGAGGGGAGATGCGCACAACCGTCCTGCACCCGGGCCTGATGCCGGGGTATGGTGCTGCCGGAATGATTGCAGTCCGGCAAACGCCGGGTCTTCGAGCCACCGGGGCTGCCATGCCGCAGGGAACTGATCACCACATCGAGGACCTCGATCAGGCCGCCGACGAGTACGCGCTGGCCAGCGCCGCCGCAGGCCCCGACGGTCGGCGCCGCCTCCGTGAGGAGTTCGTGGGACTGGCACTGCCGTTCGCCCGCCGGCTGGCCGGCCGTTACCGGGGGCGCGGCGAGAGCCACGAAGACCTCGAACAGGTGGCACGGGTCGGATTGCTCAAAAGCGTGGACCGCTACGACCCGGAGCGGGGGTCGTTCACCGCGTACGCCGTCGTCACCATCACGGGCGAGATTAAACGGCACTTCCGCAACCACGCGTGGGGTGTGCACGTGCCGCGCAGCATGCAGGACCTCAGCCTGGAGATCCTGCACACGACGTCGGCGCTCACCACCGAACTGTCCCGCAGTCCCAGCCCCGAGGAGATCGCCGCGCGGCTGCGGCTCGACGTGGCCGAGGTGCGCGTCGCCCAGGAGGCGGCCGCGGCGTACCAGCCCGGCTCCCTCAACGTCCCGGTCGGCGACCCGGACGGCACCGAACGCGGCGACCTGATCGGCGGCGCCGACCACCAGCTCGACCTGGTCGACGACCGCACGACCGTGGAACATCTGCTCTGCTACCTGCCCGCCCGGGAACGCCGGATGCTGGCCCTGCGCTTCTACGGCAACCGCAGCCAGAGCGAGATCGCCGAGGAGATGGGCATCTCGCAGATGCACGTGTCCCGGCTGCTGGCCCGCGCCCTGAAGTGGCTACGCGCGGCGATGCTGACGGACACGCTGCCGGCGTGGGTGGGCGCCCACGACACCGACCACCGTCTGACCATCACGACGTCGTTCAGGACGGACGGCCTGCGCGTCGGCGTCACCGGCGAGGTCGACCGGGACAACGCCGACCACCTGCGCGAGGAACTCTTCGCGGTGATCGACGAGGTCGCCCCGGGCGAGCTGATGATCGACCTGGCCGGGGTGCCGTTGCTCGACGCGGCCGGGATCGGCGTTCTGGTCGCGGTGCACGAGGCGGCGAGGGTCAGATCCGTCCGGGTACGCGTGACGGGCCTCCAGCCGTACGTCGCTCGGATCGCCGCGGCCTCGGGTCTGCGCGATCTCTTCGACGCCTGAACCTTCGGTTTTCCTCCTCCTCCTCCTCCTCCTGCTCCTCCTCCGGTGATTGCGGCCGGGATGTGTCCGGAATTCCGGACAGCCTGGGGTCATGACTGTTGACCGTTCGGGATCACGCATCGACCACCTCAACGTCGCCGTGCCCGACCTCACCCGGGCCGTGGCCTTCTACGAGCCGGTGCTGGCCGCCATCGGGATCACCAAGATGCTCGAGTTCCCGCCGAACGCCCGCCCCCACCAGCCGACCGCGATGACCGGTTTCGGACTCGCCGACGTCAAGCCGTACTTCTGGCTGATCGACGGCGGCACCGTCGGCACGAACATGCACCTGGCCTTCACCGTGGACAGCCGCGACGCGGTGACCGCGTTCCACCAGGCGGCCCTCACCGCGGGCGCGACGTCCCTGGAGGCGCCGGCCGTCCACCCGGAATATCACGAGGCCTACTACGGCGCGTTCGTCCTGGACCCGCACGGCATCAACCTCGAAGCCGTGTGCCACCACCCCGCGCCCTTTCACCAGGCGGCCACCTGATCGGGTCGTGTTGCCCACAGGAACTGCTGCTCAGAGAGGCCTGACCCGTCAGGTACGCGAACCGTTCTCGGCGCCGGCGTTCCGGATCTGCGTCGACGGCCTGGCTCGGGAGGACGCGACACACCGGGGCGTCGTTGCGGTGGGGGTGGGTGCTTTGCGCGTACCCCCGAAAAGGTCTCCGACCCTCACAGCGTGACCCCGGGAGCGACCGACAGGGTGCCGGTGGTCGTGTCGAGGGTGGCCTGCGTGCCCAGCGGCACGGTGAGCTGGCCGTTGCCGTGGCCGGAACGCAGGCCGCCCAGCACCGGGACACCCAGCGTGGACAGGCGGTCCTGCACCGCCTGCGCCGCGGTCCACTGGCCGGCGACGACCGGCGCGTTGGTGAAGTGGCCCAGCGCCACCCCGGCGATGCCCTTGAGCGCGCCGGACCGGATCAGCTGGGTCAGCATCCGGTCATACGCGTAGGGCGCCTCGTCGGTCTCCTCCAGCAGTACGATCGCGCCGTGCAGGTCGGGCAGGTCCCGGGTGCCGATGCTCGCCTGCAGCATGGTCAGGTTGCCGCCGAGGAGGGTGCCGGTCGCGGTGCCGGGGATCGAGACGGCGGCGCTCGGCTCGGCGGGGTCGGTGGTGAGGACGATCGGGTCGGTTGTCATAATGGCGCGGCGCAGGGATTCGATCTCGGTCGGCCCGGTGCGCGAGTCGGTCCAGTTCATCATCGGGCCGTAGAACGTGACCAGGCGTGCGGCGTTCCAGACGCGGCCGGAGAGCACGGTCAGGTCGCTGAATCCGACGAAGACGCGCGGGTCGCGGCGGACCGCGTCCCGGTCGAACCGGTCGATGATCCGCTGGGTGCCGTAACCGCCCCGGGCGGCGAAGACACCCCGGATGCCCGGATCGCTGAAGGCGGCGTTCAGGTCGGCGAGACGGTCGTCGTCGGTGCCGGCCAGATATCCGAATCGGTCATACAGGTGGGCGCCCGGTTCGACGACCAGGCCGAAGCCCTCCAGGATCTGGATGCCGCGGGCCAGCCGCGTGTCGGGGACCCCGGCCGGGGCGATGACCCGGACCCGGTCACCGGCGCGCAGTGCGGGCGGGCGGACCACGGGCCGGGCGCCGGCCTGGGCGGACGCCGCCGAAGGTCCGGATGCGACGGCAGCCCCCGCGGCTGCCGTGGCGATGAAGGTGCGTCGAGAGATCGTCACCCGCCGAACGTTGCCGCTGTTCACTCGCGCAGTCAAGCACAGGCGTGGCAGCGATACATTCGCACGCTTGGTTATCTAGGATGCACGGAAAGCTACCGGCAAGAGGATGGGTAATGGTTACACAGCGGCGAGTGCCGCGCGGGCGGCATCCGGGAAGACCCGGCATGCGCGCCGATGCCGGGGTGCGGGGAAGGCGGCGTCCGGCCGCGTCCCGGCGACGGGTGGTGGAGCGCACCCACACGCAGCACACCATCGACCGGCGACCACGGCGCGGGGGCAGCCGGATGGTCGTCATGGGCACGATCCTGACGGCTCTGGCGTTGGCGTCGACCCCGTCGCTGCGAACGTATCTGGCGCAGAAGGATCAGATCGCACAGCTCGAGGCGGAGCAGGCCGAACAGCGGGACGTCATCGAGGGCAAGGCGCGGGAGCTGCGGAACTGGCAGGATCCCGAGTTCGTCCGGATCAAGGCACGGGAGATGTATTTCGTACGCCCGGGTGAGCAGCTCTTGAGGGTTGTTCGCGAACCGGACGACGTCGTCGCCTCCACGGCGCCCGGGGCCGAGACGCCGGCCGGGCCCTGGTACGACCAACTGTGGACCAGTATCGAGGACGCCGGCTAGACACATTCCGCAGTCAGGGTCTGCCTGCGTGGTGACTTCGGGCGCGCTGACCACCCGTAATCACCACACCCCCCACGGGTGTGGTGACTTGGGGCGCGCAGCCCGCCCGTAATCACCACACCCCCACCGGTGTGGTGATTTGGGGTGTCCAGCGCGCCCGTATTCACCACACCGCCACGGGTGTGGTGACTTGGGGCGTCCAGCGCGCCCGTATTCACCACGTCCCCCACGGGTGTGGTGACTTGGGGCGTCCAGCGCGCCCGTATTCACCACACCCATGACGGGTGTGGTGAGTTCGGGCGTGTCGGGCGGCTGAAGTCGCCACATCCGTGTGGGGGATCGTCCCGCCACGGCCACGGCCACGGCCACGGCCACGGCCCCGCCCACGACGGCGAGGGAGGACCGTGCGGGACACGGCAGGCCGGGAACGGGGATCCGCCATCGTCGACGTCTATATAGGATGCCGGCGTGGATCATCTGTGGGGCCTGCTCGCCGAAGCTCAGCAGATCGAGGACCTGCCGGTCCGTGAGGAACTGCTCAAGGAGATCACCCGGCGGTGCGACCAGGAAGCCGCACCGGAGATCGCCGCTGGTGCGTTTCTCGGCCTCACCGCCATGTTCGTCCATGCCGGCCGCTGGAAGGAGGGTTTCGGGACCTTCGGCGCCGCCCTCGCCCTGCACGACTCGCAGCCCGCCCGATTCACCCGGGAGCAGCAGGATCAACTGCTTTTCTGGTACGGGCACATGGTCGACGACATGATCGATTTTCCGGACGTGCCCTTGGAACGGCTCGAGCACCTGATAGCCGATCTCGAACAGCGGCTCGCCGACCGAGGGTGGCCCGCGGTCTCTCAGGCCCGGCGCCGGCTGGCCCAGACGGTCGGCGACTGGCCGGCCGAGGAGGCCGCCTTTCAGCGCTGGCTGGACACGGGCGGTGCCGACGAGCCGGACGCGGCCACCGAACCGTGGCGGGTCGAACGTCTGGTGCTGCGGGGCGACCCGGTGTCCCTGGCCGGCGCGTTCGCGTTGACCGACCCGATCCTCGCCGGCGAGCCCGCCCCTCGCAGCGTCATCGCCGCGATGCAATGCCAGGTGTTGCTGCCCCTGGTCGCCGTGGGCCGTCACGCCGACGCGGTCGAGGCGTACCGCTGGGTCATGCTCGCGATGGCGAACGGCGTCCACCGGTACGAGACCTACGCGCTGCGCATGGAGTTCTGCGCGCTCACCGGCAACGCCGACGAGGCGGTCGGCCTGCTCACCGTGCTCGACAAGTTCGACCGGTTCGAACGCCCGGCGGGCCGGATGCATCTCGCGACCGCGATCACCGTGCTGACCGCCGCCTATCTGCGTACCGGCCGGGGCCAGTACGTGGTGGGCCAGGGCGACGGCGAGGGCACCCCGATGTGGATGCTGCACGACCGGATGCGCACGATCTGCCTCGACCTGGCCGCGCAGTTCGACAAACGCAACGGCACCACGGCGTGCGGTGACCGGGTGCGGGCGAGGCTCGACCGCGAACCGCTGATCGGCTTCCTTCCACTACGGCCCGGCGCGGTCGCCGGCGACGTGTCCCCGCCCGCCGGGATGAGCGATGCCGACCTGCTCGACCGGGTGCGATGGCATCAGGCTCGCGACGAGGTCGCGCAGGCCCGCGCCTGCCTGGAAGCCGTCCGCGAGCCGGCCGGGCCGCTCGGTGGGCATGCGGCCGAGATGCGGGCCCGGCTGCATGCGGCGACCGACACCCGGGAGACGATGCACGAGGCGATCGCCCGGCACCGCGAGCGCGGCGAGTCGACCATCGCGCTCCTCGCCGAATGCTGGCTCGGCCTGCGCCCCGACGAACCGGACGGTCACGCGCTGACCACCCGCGCCGCCGAGTCCCTCCGCGCCGGCAGCGACGACGAGGCGGCCGGCTGGGCCGATCTCTGGTACGCCTACGTGCTGGTCCGCCAGGGCCGTTTCGGCGAAGCGGTGTCGACCGTCCGCCGCGGGGCCGAACGCTCCCGCGGCCACGCGCTCGCCGAGGGCGTACTCACCAGGATCGAGGCGGCCTGGCACAACCAGCTCGGCAGCGATCCCGTGCTGACCGCGCACCTCGCGGCCCGCGCCATCGACCTGTTCCTCGAGGCCGGCGCGGGCATCCGGGCCATCGACGCGGTGAACGACCTCGCGACCGCTCACGCCCGGGCCGGCACCGACCCCGAGTTCCGGGCCCTCGTCGACGATCTGCTGCGACGCGACCTCCCTTCCGAGGTACGCGGCCACCTGCGCCACCTGCGCGGCCGCCACCTCCTCGACTGCGGCCGCGCCGCCGAAGCCGTCGACGACCTCTACGACGCCCACGGCCAGCTCTTCGCCCGCGCCGAGGACCACCGCGACGCGGCCCTGCGGCTGATGCAGGCGTGCGCCGCGGCGGGCCGCCCCCGCGAGGCCTTGGAGGCCGGGGTGCTCGCGACCCAGACGCCCGCGGAGAGCGAACGCGACCCTGCCCGTACGAACCTGCTGCGCTTCACCATGGCCGAGTCCTACCTGCGTATCGGCTGGCTGGGGGCGGCGCTGCCCGAATACGAGACCCTGGTCGAGTCCCTGCGACGCCTCGGCGAAACCAGAACCCGGATGTACGACTCCGCGGCGACGACGCTGGAGAACCTCCGGGTGGCGGTGGCCGAGGACAGGCAGCACGGCTGAAGAGGGCGACAGGTGCTGCGTCACTGGGCCGAGACGGATCCGGACCGGGGCTGGCCGGCTCCACACGCGCCGCTGGGACCTGCTGCTCGAACGGTCGTGTGGACGAGGTTCAGTCGGTGGCGAGGGCGGCCCAGACGACCTTGCCGTCGGTCGTCGGCAGCCAGCCCCAACGGGTGGAGACGGCCTCGACCAGCCGCAGGCCCCGGCCTCGCAGGGCAGAGACGTCGCCGTTCGTGGACATGAACGGGGCGTCGGGTGATCCGTCGCGGACAGCCACGTGGACGTGGCGGGAGCGGTGGCTGATCTGCAGGGTGAGCATGGTGCTGGCGTGTTCGACGCCGTTGGAGACCAGTTCGCTGGTCACCAGGCTGGCGGGGGCGATCAGGCCGGGCAGGTCCCAGGCCGCGCACGCCTCGGTGACCAGGTCACGGGCCCGGCGGGCGGCGCCGGAGACCGGCAGCAGGCGGTCGGTCATCGACGGGACGGTGACGCGTCCGGCGGTGACCGCGGCCAAGCCCACCGCCAGGTCGGGGTGCACCACCAGCATGCCGTAACGACCGCGCAGCAGCAGTGCGGCGGCCTCCTCGGAGGGTGCGCAGAGCAGCACCGGCGTGCCGGGCCA
This sequence comes from Actinoplanes rectilineatus, assembly GCF_000962825.1. Taxonomy (GTDB): domain Bacteria; phylum Actinomycetota; class Actinomycetes; order Mycobacteriales; family Micromonosporaceae; genus Actinoplanes; species Actinoplanes rectilineatus. Next base: position 5,830 of record NZ_JZKF01000116.1, on the reverse strand, counting down.
GCGGGCGGCCTGCCGGGTGACCGCGGTGAACAGGGCCAGCATGGTGTCGTCGGCGAGGGTCATCGCGGACATGTCGACGAGCAGGGCGTGTGGCTGTTCGGCCAGGCATCTGAGCAGGGCCTGGTGCAGCCGGGGGGTGGCCGGGATGTCGAGGATGCCGGTCACCGCGACGACGATGCCCGCGTCCCGCTCGTCGACGGTCCAGTGCAGTGGCGCGATCATCGTTCCCGCCCTCCGTCGACCGGATTCGAACAGATCAAGGCCGGGGTTCCCTTTCCGGCCTACGCCAAACTACGCGGGGTGCGATGCGTCGCCTCCATCACGACGATGGCCCCGCCGGGTTCCTCGCCGCTGTCGCCGCGCAGCTGGTTGCGGCTGACCCCACGATGTCGCGGTTGAGCAGGCGCCGGCTGACCGTCTCGGGCCGGTAGAGGTTGGGGGCGGCTGACCCCACGATGTTGCGGTTGAGCAGGCGCCGGCCGACCGTCTCGGGCCGGTAGAGGTTGGGGGCGGCGGGAAGGACGGAGACCGTCGCGCGGAGCGCCCCGACGACGATGAGGTCGCGATGCTCCGCCGGGCAACCGTGCGTCGTGGAAACCAGCCCGTCGACTCACGTTAGAGGGCTTCGCCACCGGGTACACGCCAGGAGTCAATATAACGACAAAGAGGAGCTAACCAGCGTGAACCCCCGTGATTCGCAGATTCCCGGCGCACCCGGCAGCGCCACCCCGCCGCTGGCCGAGCCGACCACGCCCACCGACCCGCTGCCGCCCAAACCGGAACAGGGCGCCCCGGAGCCGCGTACGCCGACCGGCGCCCCCGCCGGCTGCCCGGTGCACGCGATGGGCCAGCAGGGGGAGTACCTGACCACGGCCGGTGGCACCCGGCTGCGCGACACCGACCACTCCCTCAAAGCCGGACCGCGCGGCCCGACACTGCTGCAGGACCACCACCTCCGCGAGAAGATCACGCATTTCGACCACGAGCGGATCCCGGAGCGGGTGGTGCACGCCCGCGGCACCGGCGCGCACGGCGTCTTCACCGGGTACGGCACCGCCGACGCGATCACCCGGGCCGGTTTCCTGGCCAAGAACAAGGAGACGCCGGTCTTCGTCCGGTTCTCCACCGTGCTCGGTTCGCGTGGCTCGGCCGACACGGTCCGCGACACCCGCGGCTTCGCGACCAAGTTCTACACCGACGAGGGCAACTTCGACCTGGTCGGCAACAACATCCCGGTCTTCTTCATCCAGGACGCGATCAAGTTCCCGGACGTGATCCACGCCGGCAAGCCGCACCCGGATCGGGAGATCCCGCAGGCACAGAGCGCCCACGACACGTTCTGGGACTTCGTGTCACTGCACACCGAGGCGCAGCACCACACCATCTGGAACATGTCGGATCGTGGCATTCCCCGCTCGTACCGGACGATGGAGGGTTTCGGTGTTCACACCTTCCGCCTGGTGAACGCGGCCGGGGAGACGGCCCTCGCCAAGTTCCACTGGAAGCCCAAGCTCGGGGTGCACTCGCTGGCCTGGGAGGAGGCGCAGATCGCGGGCGGTGTCGACCCGGACTTCCACCGACGGGACCTCTACGACGCGATCGAGGCCGGGGCGTACCCGGAATGGGAACTCGGTCTGCAGGTCTTCCCGGACACCCCGGAGGAGACCTTCGCCGGTATCGACCTGCTCGACCCGACGAAGATCGTGCCGGAGGAACTGGCCGAGGTGCAGCCGGTCGGCAGGCTGGTGCTGAACCGGACACCGACCAACTTCTTCGCCGAGTCCGAACAGGTCGCGTTCCACCTGGGCAACCTGGTGCCGGGCATCGACGTGACCAACGACCCGCTGCTGCAGGGCCGGCTGTTCTCCTACGTCGACACGCAGCTGACCCGGCTCGCCGGCCCGAACTTCTCGCAGATCCCGATCAACCGCCCGCACGCGCCGGTCAACGACATGCTGCGCGACGGATACCACCAGCAGGCCGTGCACGGGGGCGTCGCACCGTACCGGCCCAACTCGCTGGACGGCGGCAATCCGTCCCCTGATCCGGAGAACGGCTTCGTCGATGTCCCGGTGCGGGTCGCCGAAGCCCCGAAGATCCGGCAGAACCCGGTGTCGTTCGAGGACCACTACAGCCAGGTGCGACTGTTCTGGCAGAGCATGAGCCCGGTCGAGAAGGAGCACATCGTCGCGGCGTACACCTTCGAACTGGGCAAGTGCTACCACCAGACGATCAAGGAACGTCAGCTGCAGTGCCTGGCGGAGATCGATCCGGTGCTGTGTTCCCGGGTGGCCGACGGGCTGGGCCTTCCCGCGCCCACTGCTTCGTCGCCTGCCTCCTCACCTGACTCGGTGTCCTCGTCCCCGGCCCTCTCCCAGGTGGGCAAGCGCTGGCCGGTCGAGGGCCGGATCATCGGCGTGGTGGCTGATCCCGGTGCGGACGCTGCGGCCCTTTCGGGGGTACGCGACGCGGTGCTCGAGGCCGGCCTCGTACCGTTGCTGATCGCTCCTCGCGGTGGCAAGCTCGCCGACCTCGACGTGCAGCGGACCTTCGACACCGCGCGGTCGGTCGAGTTCGACGCGATCCTGGTGGCCTCGGCCCCGTCCCCTGTCGACCCGCGGATCCTCGTCCTGATCAGTGAGGCGTGGCGGCACGGCAAGGCGATCGCCGCGTGGGGCCCGGGCGCGACGGTCCTCGCGGCGGCCGGCGTCGAGGGCACTCCCGGAGTCGGCGTCGTCGACTCCGGCAGCGAGGCCTTCGCCACCGTGCTGGACCTGCTCGCCGAACACCGCGTCTGGCAGCGCTTCCCCGCGTGAGGGTTCCTGCCCCGTTCCCGCCGGGCCGTACAGTGGCCCGGTGGGAACCAGGCAGGAGATCAGCGAGCTGCCGCCGGAAGCCGATCTGGCGCGCGCCGACTCGCTGGCCCGGGAGATCTTCTCGGACATCGCGAACAAGTGGGCGCTGCTCATCATCGAGTTCGTCGGGCAGCGCACGATGCGGTTCAGCGAGCTGCGCGACGCGATCGGCGGCATCAGCCACAAGATGCTGACACAGAACCTGCGCACCCTGGAACGCAACGGGCTGATCGTCCGCAAGGTCCACGCCACGGTCCCGCCGCGCGTGGAGTACACGCTGACCGAGGCGGGGGCGGCGTTGCGTACCGTGGTCGACGGCATGTGTGGTTGGACCCAGGAGCACCTCGCCCACATCGAGGCGTCGCGGCGCGAATTCCCGTCCTGACACTGCGATGAAACAGTATCGGGACAGGGGCGACCCGCTGGCCGGTGCCGACGTCGTCCTGGTCGGTTTGTTCTCCGGCAACGAGAAGCAGTATCCCGTCCTCCTCGACGAACTGGCCAGCCTGGCCGAGGCGAGGGGTGCCCGGGTGGTGGCGCGGTTCGTCCAGCGCCGGGGCGCCTCCGACCAGCGACGTCACCGGCCCGGTGGCGCGTCCCGGATGAGCCGGCCGTACTCCCGGCGGATGCTGCTGTCGCACGGCAAGGTGCGCGAGATCGCCGAGGCCTGCCGGGAGGCCGAGGTGACGGCTGCGGTCTTCGTCAACGTGTTGACGCCGCGTCAGCGGAAGGTTCTGACCGAGCTCCTGGGGTGTCTGGTTTTCACTCGCGACGAGTTGACCTGAACCGGTAACTCCCTCACTGTCATTCGGCCGACCGTTCGTATTGTTTTCGATTCCTCGTTTTCTGGAGATTCGGCTCTTTCGGGATCATCGAATTTGGCATGATCCGCAGACCGTCAGGGCTTACAGGTCCGGAATCCTTTGTGGCAGTCTTTTCGGCATGGGGCAGCTGGGATTGTTCACGAGGGCGGAGGTGGCCGGGATGCGCGATCGCACTGCTTCACGCAGCTATTGTCCGGAGGCTGAGGAATTCCGTCGCGACCACGAGATCCGTCGCGCCTATGGCTTGGCTCGTCGTCACGCGGCGCGTTCACTGCGGCCGCGGTCGGCTCAGACGCCGGGGGAGGCCGCCCACCGGGCAAGAGTCGATGCTCTGCGTGCGGCGGTGCGCATCGTGCTTGCTGAGGTCACGGCGAGCGAGGACCGTCCGCAGGTCGAGGCCGCTCCCATGCCGGTGCCGCCCGTGCGGGCGTCGTCCGTGCCAGTATCGCCCGTGCCAGTATCGCCCGTGCCAGTATCGCCCGTGCCAGTGTCGCCCCTGCCGGTGTCGCCCGTGGCGGTGCCGCCGGTGGCGGATCCGGTGGGCCGGAATGTGTCGGCGCGCATGGAGACGGAATCGAACAGTCGCGATGCCGGAGCCGATGGGCTGACGCTGGCCAAGGATGTGAATGGCGAATCAGGCCCGTGGCGGAAATCTCTGGGGCCGTCCGGTTCTCGATTGCGGAGCGTGAGGGCAGGAACGGTGCCCTGCGAATTGCGGATCTGGAGTGTAAGGACAGGCGCGGTGCCCTGCGAATTGTGGAAGAAGCTCGCCAAGGCCGGGGCGTCGCCGCAAGGGCCCGCGCACGTCTGGGGATTCATCCGGTCGTCGACGGCGACGTCCCGCTCCGGGCGGCCGGTCCGTTCAACCACGGGGATAGACCACGCCCGTGAGTTCCTCCGACAGTTCCCACAGGCGAGTGGCGGACACGGCATCGTGCAGGGCAGGCTCCTGCGGACGGCAGGTCGGAGCACCCCGCAACTGCAGCAGCCCGCGAGGCACCACCCAACTCCCACCGGGCAGATCAGCGGTGGCGGCATGCAGGGAGGTGCGGGCACCCCGCTCGACATTCTGGAAGAAGAGGCGTTCGGCCGTGCGGACCAGCAGGTGATAGCCCTGGCCGCGAGCCCGGTTGGCGCCCCCGGTCAGGATGTTCGTGCGGGTCAGCCCCGGAGCCACCGCCATGCTGCGCAGCGCCCATCCCGCCCGGGCTGCCCGGCGCTGCAACTCGACGGCAAACAGCAGATTGGCCCGCTTCGACCAGACATAGGCGTCCGAAGCCCGATAACCCTGCCGCGCATCCAGATTGGCGAAGTCGAACCGCCGCGCGCGATGCCCCTCGCTGCCGACCGTCACCACGCGGGGCTCACGCCCGGCGAGCAGGTGCGGCAGCATCAGCCCGGTCAGCGCGAAGGTTCCCAGGTGGTTGACGCCGAAGTGCATTTCAAAGCCGTCCCGGGTACGCGCGAACGGCACCACCGCCACCCCGGCGTTGTTGACGAGCAGATCGAGACGGCCGTGGTGCCAGTCACCGGCGAACGCCCGGACGGACGCGAGACCGGCGAGGTCGAGCTGACGCAGCTCGAGTCGCGCACCGGGAACCTCGGCGCGCAGGCGTCCGAGGGCGGCCTCCCCGCGTTCCCCACTGCGGCAGGCGAGCGTGACGTGGGCGCCCCTGCGCGCGAGTTCCCGCGCGGTGACGTAACCGATGCCGCTGTTGGCGCCGGTCACGACGACGAGCCGTCCACTCTGATCGGGGATCGTCGCCACCCGGCACCACCCTCACGCATCGGCCACTGCCGATCCTGCACGCGTGCGGCACCCGCTTCAATCCGCCAACCGGCGGGGCGGCATGCTGGGCGATCGAGGAGCAGTCACGGGCCGGGCGCGCACCGTGGGCGCGACCACGGCGTCGCCTTGCCGCCACCCCGCAGCAGCGATGTCGCCCCGGAGGTCCACGCTCGACGGGGTTCAAGGCCGCGATCGACCGCTACAGCCGGCCGGGACGTCCGCTCCGCCAGCAACGCCAGGCCATCGTCGACACGAACCGGTATGGTGCGCTCGGTGCGCTCGGTGCGCTCGGTGCGCTCGGTGCGCTCGGTGCGCTCGGTGCGCTCGGTGCGCTCGGTGCGCTCGGTGCGCTCGGTGCGCTC
>NZ_JZKF01000115.1 GCF_000962825.1 Actinoplanes rectilineatus | reverse complement strand
GCGGCAGCGGCAGCGGCAGCGGCAGCGGCAGCGGCAGCGGCAGCGGCAGCGGCAGCGGCAGCGGCAGCGGCAGCGGCAGCGGCAGCGGTGAACGATGGCACGGCCCGGACGTTCCGCAGCGGCTCGTCGACGCCGGCCGGACCGCCGCTGAACAGTTCATGATCCGCTGGCGGGGTGAGCCGGATCCGCGGCACGTGGCGGCCGTCGACCAGTACTGGATCTGCGCCGCCGAACACGGCATGAACGCATCGACGTTCACCGCGCGGGTGGTCGCCAGCACCGGTGCGGACGCTCCGGCCTGTCTCTCCGCGGCGATCGGCGCACTGTCCGGACCGTTGCACGGCGGTGCCCCCGCACGGGTCCTCGGCATGATCGAGGGGGTCGAGCGGGACGGAGACGCCCGGCGGTACGTCCGCCGGCTCCTCGACGACGGGCAACGGCTGATGGGATTCGGTCACGCGATCTACCGGGCGGAGGATCCCCGGGCACGGATCCTGCGGGAGACCGCGCGGGAACTGGGGGCGGCCCGGTTCGAGGTGGCCCGCGCGCTGGAACTCGCGGCCCTCGCCGAACTGCGGGACCGCAAACCGGACCGGGTGCTGGAGACCAACGTCGAGTTCTGGGCGGCGGTGGTGCTGGACTTCGCCCAGGTTCCGGCGGACATGTTCACGGCGATGTTCGGGTGCGCACGGACGGCCGGGTGGAGCGCGCACATCCTCGAACAGAAGCAGCTGGGGAAGATCATCCGGCCGTCGGCGGACTATGTCGGACCGGGTGCCCGGGACGCGGAGTCGGTGCGGGGCTGGACCGGGGCGACGGCACGTACCGGCCGGACACGCTGACCCGGGGGTGCCGGTCGACCCGTCGTCAGGAGAGGTGGCCGGAGACGCCGCCCGCGGAACCGGACGGCGGCGGGATGCGGTCGACGCCGGCGGCACCACCACACCGGCGTCGCGCGCGGCGAGCCGGGACACGAGTCCCTGGTCGCGCAGCGCGCCGGCCGGTCGGTGACAGCCGGGGACCAGTCCCGGCGAGCGCGGGCGTGACCCGAGATTCGACCGCGCATCGAGAACGGCGATCACCCGGGCAGGGTATGCCTACCGGGCGAGCGCCGCGTACCGCCCGTTGTCGCGCAGCAGCGAGTCGTGCGTACCGGATTCGAGGATCCGTCCGTGGTCGATCACCGCGATCTGGTCGGCGTCGCGGATCGTGGACAGCCGGTGGGCGATCGTCACGGTGGTCCGGCCGACGGCGAGCGCGTCGAAGGCCCGCTGCACCGCCCGTTCGGTCTCGTTGTCGAGGGCGCTCGTCGCCTCGTCCAGCACCAGGATGCGGGGGTCGCGCAGCAGGGTGCGGGCGATGGCGATCCGCTGCTTCTCGCCGCCGGAGAACCGGTGGCCGCGGGAGCCGACCATCGTGTCGTAGCCGTCCGGCAACGACGCCACCAGGTCGTGGATCTGCGCGGCGCGGGCCGCCGTCACGATCTCGTCGTCGGTCGCGTCCGGTTTTGCATAGCGCAGGTTCTCCCGGATCGTGGTGTGCAGCAGGTACGTCTCCTGGCTGACGACGCCCACGATGCCGGCGAGGTCCGCCAGGGACAGGTCGCGCAGGTCGACGCCGTCGATGGTGACGCGGCCGGACGTCGGGTCGTGCAGTCGCGCGATCAACGACGCGATCGTGCTCTTCCCGGACCCGGTCTCCCCCACGAGAGCCAGTGACGATCCGGCGGGCACGTCGAGGCTCACACCCGCGAGGGCGGCCGCGCCGCTCTGCTCGTACGCGAAAGTCACGTCCTCGAAGCGCAGGTGGCCCCGCACCGGATCGAGCCGCACCGGGGTCGCCGGTTCCTTGATCTCGACCGGCAGATCGAGGTATTCGAAGATCCGGTGGAACAGCGCGAGGGACGCGGTGAGCGTGACGCCGACGTCGAGCAGGCTGGTCAGTGGCCGGAAGAGATTGCCCTGCAGCGCCGTGAACGCGACGAGTGTGCCGATGCTCATCGTGCCGGCCGCGAACGGCAGGCCCGCCGCCAGGTAGATCACCGCGGGGATGACCGCGAACACGATGCTCATCGCCGCCATCCGCCAGCGTCCGGCAAGTTCGGAGCGGAGTTCGAGGTCGATCAGCCGGCGGGACGAGTCGGTGAACCGGTCGACCTGCGCGGTGCCGGCACCCATCGTCTTGCTGAGCTGGATGCCGCTGATCGAGAGTCCTTCCTCGATGATGACGTTCAGGTCGGCGAGTTCCCGCTGGCGCTGCGCGGTGATCGTCTGCCGCATCCGCGCGACGCGGCGCGTCCAGTAGATCGCCGGCGGCACCGCGATCAGCGACACCAGTGTCAGCTGCCAGGACAGTGCGGTCATCGCGACCAGCGTGGCGATCACGGTGGTCACGTTGGCGGCGACGGAACTGGCGGTCGACGTGACCACCTGTTGCATGCCACCGATGTCGTTGGTGATGCGCGACTGCACCTCGCCGGTGCGCGTTCGGGTGAAGAACCCGACCGACTGTCGCTGCAGGTGCGCGAACACCGAGGTCCGCAGCCGGTGCATGATCTGCTGACCGACCGATGTGGAGATCCACGTCTGCACGACGCCGAGCGCCGACGTGACAGCCGCGACGGCGACCATGCCGGCCACCAGCCAGATGAGCAGCCGCAGGTCGGACTGCGGCAGCGCGACGTCGATGACCTCGCGCAACAGGAACGGGGAGATCATCGCGACCGCCGAGGAGATCACGATGACGCCCACGACGACGATCAGTTGCCGCCGGTGGCCGGTGAACAGCGCGCCGATGCGGCGCAACGACACGGCCTTGGCCTGCGCCTTCTCCGCGGGGGACACGGTGCGTGCCGCGCCGCGGCGTAGGATTTCCGCCAAATTCACAACCCCTCATGTGTACGAGCCACACCTCCCGCATCGACGGAAGAGGCGGCCGGGAGAGACACTCCCGAAAGCTGAGGTTACCTCAACATGAGGGAGCAACGGTAATCGCTGCTACCGTATTCCCGTGATGCCCGCAGACTCCGGCCCCGACGCCCCGGACACGACACGACCGGACGACGACCTTCGGGCGGACGGGGAGAACGCGGGCCAGGAGAAGGCAGGCGAGGAGAACGCGGGCCGGGAGAACGCGGGCGAGGAGAACCTGGTCGAGGCGTTCTGGGCGGTGGCGCGGCGACTCCGGCACGGCACCCGGGTCGCCCTCGAACCGTGGAGCATCTCGCCGTCGCAGTCGCGGGCGCTCGGCGTGCTCATCCGGCACGGCGAGATGCGCCTCAGCTCCCTCGCCGACCACCTGCGGATCGCGCCGCGGTCCGCCACCGAGGTGGTCGACGGCCTGCAGGAACTCGACCTGGTGGAACGCCGCCCCGACCCGGCCGACCGGCGCGCCGTCCTGGTCGTCCCGACCCCGCACGGCCGGAGCACCGCCGACGCCATCCACCGCGCCCGCGCCGCCGAGGGGGAACGGTTGTTCGCCACGCTCACTCCGGCCGACCGCGCCGACCTGTCCCGCGTCCTGCGCAAGCTCCACGACTGACCGAACCGGAAATCCACCGGTCCGGCAGCGAACGGGACGGCCGGGAACGGGACGGCCGGGAACGGGACGGCCGGGAACGGGACGGCCGGGAACGGGACGGTCAGAGGCGGGACGGGCGGGCCAGCGTCGCCACGCAACACACCGCGGCCGCGGCACAGAACAGCGCCGTGTAGAGCGCGTCCGGTGGCGACGCCAACCCGGCGGACTCCGCCAGCCCCGCCACGGCCAGGGCCGCCACCAGCCAGAAGAAGGCGATCCGGGCCACGTGGCGCAGGGCGGCCCGTTCGGTGCGGACCGGCGGGCGGCCACCGGGCGGGATCCGCAGGGACGCCGCGTAGTCGTCGGCTATCGCGGCCATCGTCTTCGCGTCCGTGGCCCCGCGCATCACCTTCTGCTGGAACGCCAGCGCGGTCGCGGCCTGCGTGTTCGCCGGGTCCACCGTCAACGCGCGCAGCAGAGCCTCGCGGGCGCTGAGCGGGCGCCCGACCGCGAACAGCGCCGCCCCGTAGGTGACGTGCAGGTCCGCGTCGTAGCCGGCCAGTTCCACCGCGATCCGCAGACCGTCGGCGGCTTCGGCGGCCAGGCCCGCGGCCAGTTGCGCCTCGGCGAGGCGCTGGTGCAGGCGCGGGTTGCCCGGGTCGGCGTGGCAGGCCCCGGCGGCCGCGGTGATCGCGTCCGGGTGTTCGCCGAGTTCGCTGGCGGCGAGGCTGGCCCAGTACAGGGTCTCCGCACCGGCCGGGTCGAGCTGGCGGGCGGCGCGGGCTGCGGTCAGGGCGCCGCGGGGGTCACCGAGGTCCAGGCGGGCGCGGGCCATCCGGTGCCAGGCGCCGAGGTTCGCGGGTTCGCGGCCCACGAACGGCGCGAGGAGGGTCTCGGCGCTGCGGGCGCGGCCGCGCGCCAGTAGGGCGTCGGCTTCGGCCAGGACGGGCTCGGTTCGCACAGGGCGTTCATCGGCAGGCCGGGGCGGCCCGTCAGCATCCCCACGGTTGCGCCCGGGTTGCTTCCGGCGGACCGGGAACCGGGAGCACGATCAGCGGTCGCGCAGCTCGTCGCGGTACGTGACCAGCGTGCCGAGCATCCCCTGCAGGAAACGCTCCACCACCAGCAGCTCGTCCGTCCCGAACTGTTCCATCACCGCGTCCGTCCGCGGCGCCATCGGGGTGAAGAACGCCAGCGCCAGGGCCATGCCGGCCTCCCCGTACCGCAGGTGCACCACCCGGCGGTCGGCGCTCTCGCGGGATCGCCGCAGGTGCCCGCCGCGTTCCAGCCGGTCGATCAACGCGGTCGTCGCCCCGGAGGACAGCCCGATCTGTTCGCCGAGCCTGCCGGGGGTCAGGGGTTCGCCGCGCCGTTCGGCGTGCATCACCGCGAGCAGCGCGTGCATGTCGGTGGCGTGCAGACGGTGCCGGCCGGCGAACGCGTGCCCGATGTGCTGCGCCTCGCTGCTGTACGCGTTCAGCAGATCGACGAGTTCGGTGCGCAGTCGTTGCCGTTCTCCGGTCTCCGTGCCTTCCACGATGCCAGTGTTGCAGAAACCGTCCCCCGTCATGAACAATCTCGATCGTAAAGATTCTCTGCCTTGGAGGAATTCATGAGAAGGGCATGGGCGACACTCCTGCTCGCCCTGGTCATAGGCGGGGCGGTGCTGGCCTTTGCCGGTTCGGCGACCACCGACAACGACCCCGCTTCGTCGCTGCCGTCGTCGGCGGAGTCGACCCAGGTCGCCCGGCTGCAGAAGGACCTGCCGTCGGGGCGCACCAACCCGGCGCTGATCGTGATCGCCAAGGACGGTGACACGCTCACCGACGCCGACCTGGCCGCCTTCGGGTCCCTGGGGCAGCCGGTCATCGCGTCGCAGGACCGCAAGGCCGCGATCATCACGGTGCCGCTGGAGGCCACCGGCGAGGCGGCCACCACCATCGCCACCGTCGACGACCTGCGCGCCAAGGCGAGGGCGGCGGCCCCGGACGGCGTGACCGCCCAGGTGACCGGCGGCGCCGGCTTCAGCGCCGACCTGGCGAACAGCTTCAGTGGCGCCAACACCCGGCTGCTGATCGTCACCGTGCTGGTGGTGACGGTGCTGCTGCTGGCCACGTACCGCAGCCCGGTGCTCTGGATCGTGCCCCTGGTCGTGGTCGGCCTGGCCGATCAGCTCGCCGCCAAGGCCATCGCGCTGTTCTCCCAGCACACCGACCTGGCGATCAACGGCTCGACCACCGGCATCGTGACCGTGCTGGTGTTCGGCGCGGGCACCGACTACGCCCTGCTGCTGATCTCCCGGTATCGCGAGGAGCTGCACCGGCACGAGGACCGCCTCGAGGCGATGCGCCGGGCACTGAAGGGCGCCGGGCCGGCGATCCTGGCCAGCGCGGGCACCGTGATCCTGGCGCTGCTCACCCTGCTGCTCGCCAGCCTGCGCAGCAACGCGGCGCTCGGCGTCACCGCGGCCGTCGGCGTCGCCATCGCCGCACTGTTCGCGCTGGTCGTGCTGCCGGCCGCGCTGGTGGTCTGCGGCCGCGGCCTGTTCTGGCCGTTCATCCCGCGCGTCGGCGGGCACGGCGCGGAGGACGGCCGCGGCTTCTGGGGGCGGGTCGGCCGTACGGTCGTGCGCCGTCCCGTCCTGGTCACCGTACTGTCGGTCGCCGTGCTGGGCCTGCTCTCGCTCGGCGGCCTGGGCACCAAGGTCGGTCTGTCGCAGACCGAGCAGTTCCGGGTGCAGGCCGAGTCGGTCGCCGGCCTGGAGACGCTGAGCCGGTATTTCCCGGCCGGTGCCGCCGGGCCCGCCGTGGTGCTGACCGAACCGGCCAAGGCGCAGCAGGTACTGGCCGCCGTCACCGAGACGCCCGGGGTGGCGCAGGCCCGAATCGGCGAGCAGAACGCCGAGCTGGTCAGCATCAGCGCGGTGCTGCAGGCCGCCCCGGACACCGCGGAGGCGTTCGCCGCGATCCGCGACCTGCGGGAGCGCCTCGACGGTGACGCCCTGGTCGGCGGCACGGTGGCGACCGCCCTGGACAGCCGGGACGCGGCCCGCCGCGACCTGGTGGTGATCGTCCCGGTGATCCTGGCGGTGGTGCTGCTCGTGCTGATCCTGCTGCTGCGGTCCCTGGTGGCGCCGCTGCTGCTGATGGTCACGGTGGTGCTCAGCTTCGCCGCGTCGCTGGGCGCCGGATCGTGGCTGTTCCGCACCGTGCTGGATTATCCGGCGCTGGACAACGCGGTGCCGCTGTTCAGTTTCCTGTTCCTGGTGGCGCTCGGCGTGGACTACAACATCTTCCTGGTGACCCGGGCCAAGGAGGAGACGCCGGCACGCGGCACCAAGGAGGGCATGGTGCACGCGCTGGCGGTGACCGGCGCGGTCATCACCAGCGCGGGCATCCTGCTCGCGGCGGTGTTCGCGGTGCTCGGCGTGCTCCCGGTGGTGACCCTGACCCAGATCGGGATCATCGTCGGCATCGGGGTGCTGCTGGACACGCTGCTGGTGCGTACCGTGCTGGTCCCGGCCCTGGCCACCCTCACCGGTGACCGGTTCTGGTGGCCGGGGAAGGTCGCCCGCGGGTCATGAGGTCAAGGGCACCCCGGCGAACGGGATCGCCGACGCCGCGGTGCCCTTCTCCCCCGCCGGATGCCGCCACACGCCGCGACGGCGCAGTTCCGGCAGCACGCCCTCGCCGAACCAGTACGCCTCCTCCAGGTGCGGGTAGCCGGAGAGGATGAACTCGTCGATGCCGAGCGCCGCGTACTCCTCGATCCGGTCCGCGACCTCGGTGTGGCTGCCGACCAGGGCGGTGCCCGCGCCGCCGCGGACCAGGCCGACACCGGCCCACAGGTTCGGGGAGACGACCAGGCCGTCGCGGTTGCCGCCGTGCAGGTCGAGCATCCGGCGCTGGCCCTCGGACTCGCTGCGCCGCAGGCCGGCCTGCACCGCGGCGATGTCGTTCTCGGACACGTTGCGCAGCAGCCGGGACGCCTCCGCCCACGCCGCCCCGGCCGTGTCGCGGGTGATCACGTGCAGCCGGATGCCGAAGCGCATGCCCGGTTTCAACGACCGGATCCAGGCCAGCTTCTCCGCCACCTGTTCCGGCGGCTCCCCCCAGGTCAGGTAGACGTCGGCGTGCTCGGCGGCGACCGGTCCGGCGGCCTTCGACGAGCCGCCGAAGTAGATGGCCGGCGGCACCTCCGGGATCCGGGACAGCCGGGCATCCTCGACCTTCACGTGCTCGCCGTCGGCGGTCACCGTCTCGCCGCGCAGCAGCGCCCGGACCACGCCCAGGAACTCGCCGGTCCGGGCGTACCGGGCGTCCTTGTCCAGGAAGTCGCCGTACTGCCGCTGTTCGTGCGACTCGCCGCCGGTCACCACGTTGAGCAGCAGCCGGCCACCGGAGAGCCGCTGGAAGGTGGACGCCATCTGCGCGGCGAGCGTCGGCGAGATCAGGCCGGGGCGGAACGCCACCAGGAACTTCAGGCGTTCGGTGACCTCGGTGAGCATCGCGGTGGTCAGCCAGGCGTCCTCGCACCAGGCGCCGGCCGGGGTGAGCGCGCCGACGAACCCGAGTTGCTCGGCGCTGCGGGCGATCTGCCCGAGGTAGCCGATGGTCAGCGGCCGCACCCCGCCGGCCGAGCCGACCGGCGTGCCGTGACCGCCGCCCACGATGTCGCGGCTGTCGCCGTTGGTGGGGAGAAACCAGTGGAAGTCCATGCCGTAAGGCTATCTACAAGTCCTATGGAATCGATAGGATCTCAGCCCATGAGCGAGAGTCGATACGACATTCGTCGATTCCATGACTTCCTGGCCGGCCGCACGCGGGGCTTCACCCGCCGCGACCTCCTCACCATCACCGCCGCGGCCCTTCTACCGGGTACGCCTGACGTGAGCACCGTGGCGGACGGCCCGATCGTCAAGCCGCTGCCACCGGAACTGTTCCGCAGCCTGGGGACGAACGCGGAGACCCGCTGGTCGGCGCTGAAGGACCAGGGCTACTACGTGCCGGTCGACCGGTTCTTCGTCCGCAACCACACCAGCACCCCCGCCATCGACGCGGACACCTGGTCGCTGAAGGTCACCGGCACCGGGCTGCGCGGCGGCCCGGTCCACTACAGCCTCGACGACCTGCGGCGCTTCCCGTCCGAGACGCGGGCCGTCGCGGTCGAATGCGCCGGCAACGGGCGCGGCTACTACACCACCCAGCAGGGCCAGACCGTCTCCGGCACCGCCTGGCAGCTCGGCGCGGTCGGCGTCGCCCGGTGGCGGGGCGTCCGGCTGTCCACGGTGCTGCGGCACGCCGGCATCAGCCGGGCCGCCGTCGACGTCCAGCCGTCCGGGCTGGACGCGAACTTCGTCAGCGGCGGCGTCGACCTGGGGCCGGTACGCCGCCCGTTCCCGGTCGCCAAGGCCTTCGACGACGTGCTCCTGGCGTACGAGATGAACGGCGAGCCGCTCCCGCCCGACCACGGCTTCCCGGTCCGGGTCCTGGTCCCCGGCTGGATCGGCATCGCCTCGATCAAATGGGTGGGCACCCTCGAGGTGTCCGCCGAACCGCTGTTCAGCCCCTGGAACACCCAGTTCTACCGGCTCTTCGGTCCCGAGTTCCCAGCCGAGGGCGTGCCGATCGACGAGCAGGTCGTCAAGTCCGCCTTCGAACTGGACCCCGGCGCCACCGTCCCGGCCGGCACGACCACCCGCCTGACCGGCCGCTCCTGGTCGGCGCACGGCCCGATCCGCCGCGTCGACGTCAGCACCGACGGCGGCGCCACCTGGCGGCGGGCCCGGCACTACGGCGACACCCCCGGCGGCGTCTGGCAACGCTGGGAACTCGACTGGAAACCCGCGGCGGGCACCCACGAACTGCTGGCCCGCGCCACCGACGTGCACGGCAACTCCCAGCCCGACACGGCCACCTACAACACCCTCGGCTACCTGTTCGACGCCGTCGTCCGCGTCCCGGTCACCGCCGCCTGACCGACCCGGCTAATCCGTTTGGCGTCCCTCCCGGCCGGTGGCTAAGGTCCGACCACCGCGTCCACGTTGGGAGATGTCCCCATGCCCGCAACCGGCTCACGCTGGAGCCCGGAGTTCGACGGCCGCCGCCGCGTCCGCATCAGTGACCTGATCGAGGCGGATCTGCTACGCCCCGGTCAGACACTGTTCTACCGACAGCGCCGCGGTGAGGCGCCCCACGAGGCGGTGGTCACCGAACGGGGACGGCTGCGGCTGCCCGACGGGCGCGAGTTCGACACACCATCGGGCGCCGGCACCGCAGTGAGCCGGATCAGCGCGGTGCCCGGCTGGGCAGCCTGGCGTCTCGAACCTGACGGCACCTCCCTGCACGAACTGCGGGCCCGTCTGCTCGGCCAGGCCGCCACCGCACCAGCGGACCCGGCGAGCGACGACCTCCCGGGGTTCCTGCAGCTTGCGCGGGAGTCCGCCGTCGCCAACGACCCGTATTCGCTCATCCTGCGGGACCTGCTCACCAAGTGGGGCGCCGACAGCCTCGACCGGGACGTCATCAGCCGGATCATGGTTGACCTCGGCAACGCCGGCCTGACCACCGAACCCGACTTCCGGGCGGTGGGCCCCGACCGGACTCTGCGCCTGATCCTGCCCCGCAACGATGAGGGCGCTGAGGAGGAAGACGACGACGCCCGCGACATCGGGCTGACCCTGGGCCATCTGGTCAGCACGAAAGCCCCGCTCCTCGCAATCTCCCCCTCCGACGGCCTGGCGAAGGCCCGCACCCAGATGGAGATCAACGACTATTCGCAGCTGCCGGTACTGGTCGACCCGTACACCCTGGACGGCGTGGTGAGCTGGAAGACGATCGGCCGATGGCACCGGCCGTCGATCGAAACCCCGGCGCTCAGCGACGTCATCAGCCGCGAGGTCCGGATCTTCGGTTACGACGTGCTGCTGCGCGATGCCCTCGACGCTCTGAAGACCGACGATTTCATCCTCGTCCGCGATTACGACCGGCAGATCATCGGAATCATCACCCCTGCCGACGTCGTGGAGACCTACGACAGCACGACGACGCCGTTCATCCTGATCGGTGAAGTCGATCAGGAACTGCGGCAGATCCTGCGGAACACCTTCAATCTGCCCGCCGTCCGGCGCGTCTGCGGAAACTCGGGAATCACGTCGTTCGACAAACTGACGATGTTCCACTACGAGACCCTGCTCAACGACCCGGAGTGCTGGGCGGAACTCAACTGGGGACTCGACCGAGAGGCGGTCACCAGGCGCCTCAGCGAACTCCGCCGGATCCGCAACCGGGTGATGCACTTCAACGCGGATCTGGTGTCGACCGAGGAGGTCCATATGCTGCGGAACTTCCTGACCATGCTCCGGCGCTACGCCAAGTGACGGCTGATCTCTTTTCGCGTACCCGCAGAAGAGAACGACCGATCGGCAGGGCGGGAGAAGGTCGCGCTCCGTGGACAATCCTGTTCGGATAGTCGTTATGCTCGGTCGACGTGCCGAGCCGGGAGGCCATGATGACGGACAACGGCGTGCCGCACTCGGCGCGGGTGTGGAACCACTGGCTCGGTGGCACGGACAACTACGAGGTGGACCGGCGGGTCGGTGACGAGTTCGCGGCGCTCTACCCGGACATCACGCTGGTGGCGCGGCACTCGCGGGCGTTCCTCGGACGGGCGGTGACCGTGCTGGCCGCAGAGGAGGGGATCCGGCAGTTCCTCGACGTGGGCACCGGCATCCCGTCGGCGGACCACACCCACCAGGTCGCGCGGGCGGCGGCACCGGACGCGCGGGTGGTCTACGTCGACAACGATCCGCTGGTGGTGGCGCACGCGCGGGGCCTGCTCGACGGGGGCGACGACGGCGTCGCGTTCCTGGAGGCCACCCTGCACGAGCCGGCGGCGATCCTGGCCGGAGCCGGGCAGACCCTCGACCTGGGGCTGCCGGTGGGGCTGATCCTGATGAACATCCTCGGGCACGTGCCCGGCCGGGAACAGGCCGCCGGGCTGGTCCTGGAGCTGCTCGCCGGGTTGCCGTCCGGGAGTTTCCTGGTCACCGCGGACGGCACCGACGTGATCGACGGCCCGGCGTTCACCGAGGCCATCGGGGTGTGGAACGCGAACGCGCCACTCGGCTACCACCTGCGCCACCCCGAGGAGCTGGCCGGCTTCCTGGACGGGCTGGACCTGCTGGAACCCGGCCTGGTGCCGTGCTCGCAGTGGCGGCCCACGCCGGACGCGGCCGGCGACGACGTGCGCGCGGTCGACGAGTTCGGGGCCGTGGCCCGCAAACCCTGAGCCGCGTTTCCGGGCTTCGCGGAACCTCATGCCGGGCCGGGGCGGGCCGATCCTTGCGACGGCCCACCCCGACGATCCCCGCTTGAGGTCTGCATGTCCGTTCTGACCCGGCCCACCGCGCTGCTGGCCGGACTCTCCGTGGCGGTCACACTCGTCGCCGCACCGGGCGCCGCCCACGCCGCCGACGCCACCACGACGCTGACCGCCGCCCAGATGACCGCCGCGATGTCGACGGTGCAGGCCGCCACCACCGCGGCGTCCGCGGCCGGCTGGAAGTCCACATCCGACTACCACGGGGCGATCTCCGGGGGCGCGTCGATCGCCGTCGACCCGGTCGACCGGCGGCTCGCCTTCCACGTCGACACCGACCTCGTCATGTTCGACACCGTCTTCGCCCAGGGCAGCGGCTTCTACCAGCGGACGGACGACTCCGACGTCAGCGCCGCCCTGAAGATGATCGGCAAGCCGGCGACGACGTACGTGTTCACCGCGGACAGGCGGTCCACGCTCCAGCAGGTCGCCGCGGACTACTCGATGAACCCGTCGACGATGACGGTCGAGTACGCCAAGCTGGCCGCGACGAAGACCACCCACGACGACGGCTCGGCGGACTACCGGGTCACCGACCCGGACGGCGTGCAGATCACGCTGGCGGTCACCGCGGAGAACCGGCTGAGCGGGATGAGCGCCGCCATGTCCGGGATGAGCGTGTCCTACCTGTTCGGATACGGGCGGCAGCAGCTGACGGTCCCGTCCGCGGCGCAGACCGTGAGCGCGGCGGCGATCGGCACCGCCACCACCTACCTGGCGATGAACGCCACGGTCAAGCAGGTGGCCACCGACGGGGCGACCGCCACCCGGAACGCCGCGAAAGGCGGGACCGTCGCGGTCGCGAGGCTGCGCGAACTGGTCCGTCAGGAGGCTGCCGCGGAGAACCGGGCCAGCGGCGTCACCATGATCAAGGTCAAGAACGTGACCGGCGGGGCGAAGGTGTGGGCCACCAACCCGTGGACGAAGAAGACCGTCGCGTACACCGTCAAGGCCTCCGGCCGGAAGGTCACGGTGCGCAAGGTCTGAACCCCGGGGCCGGGCGCGTCCACGCCCGGCCCCGGGGTTCAGACCGGCTGTTCGGCGCGGATCGCGTGGCCCACCTCGGTCCGCAGGGCGGCGAACTCCGGCAGGCCGCGCAGTTCGTCGGCGGGCACCCCGGCGCGGGGCAGGCCGATCGGCAGGTCCAGGGCGATCCGGCCCGGGCGCGGGGTGAGCACCACGACCCGGCTGCCCAGGTAGACCGCCTCGTCCACGCTGTGCGTCACGAACACGCAGGTGCGGCCGGTCTCCGCGCTCACCCGCCGCAGGTCCTCCTGCAGGCGTTCCCGGGTGAGCGCGTCCAGGGCGGCGAACGGCTCGTCCAGCAGCAGAAGCGGGTTCTCCACGGCCAGGGCCCGGGCGATCGCCACCCGCTGCTGCTGGCCGCCGGAGATCTGCCAGGTGCGGCGGTGCGCCACGTCGCGCAGGCCGACCTGGGCGAGCAGTTCGTCGATGCGGGCGGCGGTCGGGGTGAGGCCCGCGTACTTGAGGGCCAGTGCCACGTTGCCGCCGACGGTCTTCCACGGGAACAGCCGCGGCTGCTGGAACACCAGTCCCGCTCCCCGGCCGGGTTCCGGGGCCTGCCCGGCCACCGTGACCGTTCCCGAGGTGGGCCGTTCGAAGCCCGCGATCAGGCGCAGCAGGGTGCTCTTGCCGCACCCGGACGCGCCGACCAGGACCAGGAACTCACCGGACCGGACCGACAGGTCGATCGGGCCGACCGCTTCCACGTCCCCGTAGTCATGGCGGAGCCCGCCGACGGTGATGGCGTCAGCCGAGGACATCGGGCAGCCCTTTCACGTAGACGGCCTTCTGCACGTCGGCCAGCGCCGGCACGGCGTCGATCTTCTGCTGGGACTTGAGGAACTCGGCAGCGCTCACCAGGTTGTCGGCCAGCTTGCCGACGTCGCCCTCGGTGCCCAGCCACTCCGGCGAGGAGATGTCGGCCGGTTTGAGGAAGACGCCCTGGGAGAGCTGCCCGGCCGCCTCGTCGGCGGTCAGGTTCAGCTCGGCGCCGACCGCCTTCGCGGCGGCGGCCGGGTCGGACGCGATGATGTCCAGGGCCTGCGCCTCGGCCTTACGCCAGGCGTCGACCGCTTCCGGGTGGGCGTCGGCGAACGCGGTGGACACCACGCCCAGGTCCAGGGTGGGTTTGCCGCCGGCGGCCAGTTCCCGGCTGGTGATCAGCACCTTGCCGGTCTTCTTCAGCTCGTCGAGCGAGGGCAGCCAGCTGTACGCGGCGTCGATGTCGCCCCGGGTCCAGGCGGCGAGGATGTCCTGCGGCTCGAGGTCGACGATGGTCACCTCGGTCTCGGCGATCCCGGCCGCGGCGAGGGCCGACAGCAGGCTGTAGTGGGCGGTGGACGCGAACGGCGTGGCCACCTTCCTGCCGCGCAGCCCGGCCACGTCGGTGACGCCCGTGCCGTTGCGGGCCACCAGCGCCTCGTTGTCCCCGGCGACGTCGAGGACGAACGCCACCTGGTACGGGATGTTCAGCGGCGCGGACAGTCCGCGGGCCACCGGGCTGGACCCGATCGCGGCGATGTCCAGGCTCTTGGCGACGAACGCGGTGTTGATGCTCGCGCCGGAGTCGAACTTGGTCCAGGTGATCTCGTAGTCGGGCAGTGCCTTCTCCAGCAGGCCCTGATTCTTGACGATCAGGTCGCCGCTGGGGAAGGCCTGGAAGGCGATCCGGATGCTCTTGCTCTCCGGGTCGGCGCCACCGCTGGCGGCGCCGTTGCCGCAGGCGGCGGTGAACAGCAGAACGGAGGCGGAGGCCAGGGCAAGCAACTTCTTCACGGGGTGTGTTCCTATCTAGGCGCGGCCGCGCCACGGGATCAGCCGGTTCTCGGCGGACCGCAGCAGGGCGTCGATGAGCAGGCCGGACAGTCCGATGGCGAACAGGCCGAGGACCACCACGTCGGTCTGGGAGTAGCGCTGGGCGTCGCGGATCATGCCGCCGATCCCGGGGACACCGTTGATGGTCTCGGCGGCCACCACCGACGAGTAGGCCACCCCGACCGCCAGCCGGATCCCGGTGAAGATCTCCGGCAGGGCGCTGGGCAGGACCACGTCGCGGACCGTCGCCCAGCGTCCGGCGCCCAGTGCCCGGGCGGCCTCGACCAGCCCGGTCGGTGCGCCGTGCACCGCGGCGGCGGTGGCCACCGCGACCGGCGGCAGCGCGGCGATCGAGAGCAGCCACAGTTTCGGGGTCTCGTCGATGCCGAACCAGATGATGAACAGGCTGAAGTAGGCCAGCGGGGGCAGCGCCCGCACGAACGTGACGACCGGTTCGGTGACCACCCGCAGCCAGCCGATCGTGCCCATCAGCACGCCGAGCAGCAGGCCGCCGGCCACGCCGATCACCGAGCCGACGGCGATCCGGCGCAGGCTCACGCCGAGGTGCTCGATCAGCAGGTGACCGCTGTATCCGCGTACCCCGTCATGGGTGGTCGAGGTGGTGATCAGCTGGTGCCAGACCGCGGCGGGTGACGGGATGAAGGCCGGGTTGCGCATGATCCGCGCGGTGACCTCCCAGAGCAGGTAGAGGGCGACCAGCGCGATCAGGCGCAGGGCCAGGCGGCGGCGCAGGCCGCCGCCGGGCGCGAGCGGGGCGCCGGCCTGCACGCCGGGTGTCCCGGCGGCGGGTGGCGCGGGGGCTACGGAGGTGACCATCGGAATCTCCTGGCAGCGGCAGGCATGAATACCCGCTATTCCTATCTCATCTATGGGGTTAGAGGCAATGCCTCAACAGAGTCAACGATGTGTTTAAACATATATAGCCGGTAGGTCTTGAGGTAATTGAGGTCCGCTGCCTAGCGTTCGGTCCGTGAGCCTGCTGTCAACACACCGGCCGGGGAACGCCGCCACCGGCGACGATGCCCTCGTCGTGGTCCCCGCCCGCCACCCGTGGCGGTGGGTCGCCACCGGCCTCGTCCTGATCGTCCTCGCCCAGTTCGTCCACGGCCTGGTCACCAACCCGGGCTGGGACTGGCCGGCGTTCGCCGGGTACTTCCTGGAGAAGTCGATCGTCGAGGCCCTGCTGCTCACCATCGGACTGACCGCCGCCGGCGCGGTACTCGGCTTCCTCGGCGGCATCCCGCTCGCCGCGATGCGACTGTCGCGCAACCCGGTGCTCGCCGCGGTCTCCTGGACCTACATCTGGGTGTTCCGCAGCGTGCCCCTGCTGGTGCAACTGCTGTTCTGGGCCAACCTCGGCTACCTCTACGAGAGCCTGCAGTTCGGCATCCCGTTCGGACCCGGGATCTCCTTCCCGACGACCGGACTGATCAGCTCGTTCGGCGCCGCGCTGATCGGCCTGGCCCTGCACGAGGCGGCCTACGCCGGCGAGATCATCCGGGCCGGCCTGCTCTCGGTCGACCACGGACAGCACGAGGCCGCGGCCGCGCTCGGCATCCCCCGCACCCGCCAGTTCTGGCGGATCGTGCTGCCCCAGGCGATGCGGGCGATCCTGCCCAACGCCGCGAACCTGCTGGTCAACCTCCTGAAGAGCACATCCATCGTGTACGTGCTGGCGATCGGTGAACTGTTCTACCAGGTGCAGGTGGTCTACGGACGGACCGGTCGCGTGGTGCCGCTGCTGATGGTCGCCACCGTCTGGTACGTCATCCTCACCGCCGCCCTGTCGGTCCTGCAGTACTACACCGAACGCCACTTCGCCCGCGGCGCGGTCCGCGCCCTGCCGCCGACACCGTTCCAGCGACTGCGGAGGGCCCTGCGATGACGACCCCGATGGTGGAGATCTCCGGTGTACACAAGTCGTTCGGCAGCACTGCGGTGCTGCGCGGCATCGACCTGACCGCGCGGGCCGGCACGGTCACCGTGATCCTCGGGCCGTCCGGCTCCGGCAAGTCGACCCTGCTGCGCTGCGTCAACCACCTGGAGAAGGTGGACCGCGGCCTGGTCCGCGTCGACGGTGAGCTGATCGGATACCGCCGGACCGGGGACCGGCTGCACGAACTGAGCGAACGGCAGATCCTGCGCCAGCGCGCCGGGATCGGGTTCGTGTTCCAGAACTTCAACCTCTTCCCGCACCTCACGGCGCTGCAGAACGTCGCGGAAGCGCCCATCTCGGCCCTGGGACGACCACCATCACGGGTGTACGCACGAGCGCACGAACTGTTGGAGCGCGTCGGGCTCGGGGACCGTGGTGACGCGTACCCGCGACAGCTCTCCGGCGGGCAGCAGCAACGGGTGGCGATCGCCCGTGCCCTGGCGCTGGACCCGAAACTGATCCTCTTCGACGAGCCGACGTCCGCCCTGGATCCGGAGCTGGTCGGCGAGGTGCTCGACGTGCTGCGCGACCTGGCCCGTGACGGCACCACGATGATCGTGGTCACGCACGAGATCGGGTTCGCGCGGGAGGCCGCCGACACGGTCGTCTTCCTGGACGAGGGACGCGTCGTCGAACAGGGCCCGCCGGCCGAGGTGCTCGACCGGCCCCGCCACGAGCGGACCCGGGCGTTCCTCTCCAAGGTCCTGGTCTGAACCCCTGATCCGAACCCCGCACCCTCCGCGGGGAGGCCTGATCTGAACCCCGCACCCTCCACGGGGAGGGGAGCATCCTATCGACGCGAAACGGGAGCCGTCATGCGTACAAAATGGGTATTGCCCTTGGTAGTGGCCTTGAGCCTGACCGCCTGCGCCGCGCCCGAAGAGGAGAATCGAGGCGCGGCCGCGGCCGGCGATCCCTCCGCGGTCGCCGCCGTCTCCATCAACGACAGCCCGGACCAGAACCGGATCATCCCGGCGAAGGACGACACCGTCGCTGCCCTGCTGCCACCGGAGAAGGCCGCGGCCGGGAAGCTGGTGATCGGGGTGGGCGCGGCCGGAGCCGGATTCCCGCCGCTGGCCTTCGCCGCCACCGACAACAAGACGCTGATCGGCAACGAACCGGACGTCGCGGTGGCGATCGCCGGGATCCTCGGCCTGGAACCGGTCCTGGAGAACACCTCCTGGGAGAACCTGTTCATCGGCCTGGACAGTGGCAGGTTCGACCTGGGCGCCTCCAACATCACGGTCACCGAGGAGCGCAAACTCAAGTACGACTTCGTCACCTACCGCCTGGACAACCTGGCCTGGCTGGCCAAGAAGGGCGCCGGGGTGACGATCACCGAGCCGGCCGACATCGCCGGCAAGAAGGTCGCGGTCGGCTCCGGCACCAACCAGGAGAAGATCCTGGTCGAATGGGCCGAGGAGGTGAAGAGGGCCGGCCTGCCCGAGGTCGAGATCAAGTACTACCAGACCAACCAGGCGACGTTCCTGGCGCTCGGCTCCGGACAGATCGACCTGTACCTGGGCCCGAGCCCGGCCGCCGCCTACCAGGTGGCGACCACCGGCACCAGCGAGATCGTCGGCACCTACTCCGGCGCCGGCGCCGACCTCCAGGGCAAGATCGCGCTGACCACGAAGAAGGACAACGGACTGATCGAGGCCTACGCCGCCGCTCTCGACAAGCTGATCGAATCCGGTGACTATGCCAAGATCCTTCAGCGATGGAACCTGACGAACGAAGCAGTCGACAAGGCCGAGGTGAACCCGCCGGGCCTGCCTCTCGAGGCGAAATGACCCGCTCGCCGGCGGTTCTCTCCGGTGACGCGCTGCTGGACAACCCCGGCTGGCACTCGCTGGCCGGGGCGCACGCCCGGTTCGCCGAGGTGCACGGCGGCGCCGCCCGCTACCAGCCGGACGTGTCGCCGATCCACGCACTGTCCGACGCCTCCTCCCCCGAGTCGTGGGAGTCCCTCAAGGGGCTGATCCCGGTCGGCGGCTCGACGTTCATCCCCGCGGCCGGGGCGGTGCCCCGGCCCGGCTGGGAGGTGGAGTTCAGCATCCCCGGGGTGCAGCTCGTGGACGTGGCACTGGCCGCCGGACCGGACCCGTCGGCGGTCCGGCTCGGCGCCGCCGACGTGCCGGAGATGCTCGATCTGGTGGCGCGGACCAAGCCCGGGCCGTTCGAGAACCGGACCGTGGAACTGGGCACCTACCTGGGCCTGCGGGACGAGTCGGGTGCCCTGATCGCGATGGCCGGCGAGCGGATGCACCCGCCGGGCTGGACCGAGATCAGCGCGGTCTGCACCGATCCGGGCCATCGCGGCAAAGGGCTGGCCACCCGCTTGATCCGGGCGGTGGCCGCCGGCATCCGGGAACGCGGCGAGACCCCGTTCCTGCACACCGGCGCATCCAACACCACGGCGATCCGCCTGTACGAGGCGATCGGCTTCACCCTGCGACGGACGATCGACTTCACCGGATACCGCCGGGTCTCCTGACCGGGCGGCACCCGGCCATCTCAGATCACCGGGACGGCCGCGGGCTCGAGCAGCCCGCGATCGCCGTCGTAGCCCCCCGCGATGGCGTTCACGACATCCGTGTGCGGCGTGCCGAGGCCGGGGGCGCTCACCTCGTCGAGCCGGCGGAGCTGATCCGCGTCGAGTGCGAGATCGAGCGACCCCAGGTACTCGTCCAGCTGCGCCGTCGTGCGAGGCCCGACGATCGGGATCAACGCGGTGGCCGACGAGGCGGCGCGGCCCCGCAACCAGGCGAGGGCGACACGAGCCGGGCTGGTGCCGATCTCCGTCGTGATCGCGAGCAGTTCGTCGACGATCCGGGTACGCCGGCCCGTCGTCTCGCCCGCGTCACCCCGCGCACTCAGCCGGCCTGTTCCGCCGCGCCGGTACTTACCGGTGAGGAGTCCGCCGGCCAGCGGCGAGTACAGCAGCGCGCCGACTCCGTACGCCTCGGCCATCGGAAGGAGTTCCCGCTCGGCCGAGCGCTCCGCCAGGCTGTACTCGGTCTCGATCCCGACCGGCGGAGCCGACCCCTGCAGCCCGGCGCGAACCGCCGCCGCCGACACCCGCCATGCGGGGAAGTTCGACAGGCCGCCATAGCGGATCTTGCCGGAGCGCACGAGGTCGTCCAGGCCCGCGAGGATCTCGTCGACCGGAGTCGTCCCGTCCGGCAGGTGCGCCATGAAGAGGTCGACGTGGTCGGTCCTCAGCCGTCGGAGGCTCGCCTCGATCGAGCGCATCATGATCTTTCGACTGTTGCCGGAGACGGTCGGGCGTGCCGCCCGGTCCCGCGTCGCCCCGTACTTGGTGATCACGACGAACTCGTCGCGGCGGCCGTCGAGCAGCTCCCCGAGTATCGATTCCGCCTGACCACCCTGGTAGATGTCAGACGTGTCGATCGTGGTGCCGCCCGCCGCGGCGAACGCCTCGAAGATCTCCCGCGCTCCCGCGGCGCCGGTGCTGACGTCCGAGACGCCGAAGTTCGCGGTGCCCAGGGCGTACTCGGAAACGCGCAGACCGGTCAGTCGGCCGAACGTTCGGTAATGCATGTCGGCTCCTACATCCTCATCGGGCGGTACGCTGGGGAGCGTATCCAAAATAAAAGGAGTACTCGCTCTTTATGCCGAAGGTCACTCAGGCCCATCGCGATGCTCGACGGCAGCAGATCGTGGACGCCGCGCGAGCCCGGTTCGCCAGCCACGGCTTCGCCCGCACGTCGATGGCCGACATCATCCTCGAGTCCGGGCTCTCCAACGGGGCCATCTACCGGTACTTCACCAGCAAGGACCAGATCGTCGTCGCCGTCTGCGAACAGGGCACCGAGGCGCTGCCCAAGGCGCTCACCGCCGAGGCCGTGTCCGGGTTCCTCGATCACGTTCGCGCCCGGGCACTGGAGAACCAGCACGCCCAGCTGGTGGCGCAGATCTACGCGGAAGCCGCGGTATCACCCGCACTGGCGGCCGTGGTGCAGCGACAGCTCGCAGCGTCACGGGCAGCGATCGCCGAGTTGGTACCGGACGCCCAGCGCCCCCGGGCCGGCCAGATCGCCGAGGCGTTCGTCGCCCTCTCCGCAAGCTACGTCCAGCAGCTGGCGGTACGCGGTGATCTCGACCCCGCGCCCTTCACCGCAGCCCTGATGGCGATCGTCGAGGGCTGACGAACCCGCCGGAAGACGGCCGGCCATTGCCGCGGAAGAGAGAGCGATCCCTCTTTATTATCATGACACCCTGGGCGGTCGTCCACGCGGGAACGACCGCCCGGCATGCCGGGCACCACTCAGAGCCTGGCCGCCTCGGCCGGCTGCTTGGTGGAGTCGCGGATGCCACGCAGGGCCGGCGAGAGGGCCGCCGCGATCCCCAGGAACACCAGCACCACCACCATCGCGCCACGCAGCCCGTAGTGCTCGCCGAGGAAACCCAGCGACGGCGGGCCGACCAGGAAGGCCAGGTAACCGACGGTCGCAACCAGCGACACCCGGGCCGTCGGATCGTCACCGGAGTCCCCGGCCGCGGACAGCGCGACCGGGAAGCCGAGCGCCGCGCCGAGCCCCCAGAGCAGTACCGCGACCGCCGCGACCACCTGGCTGTCCACCGCGATCACCAGGGCCAGGCCGACGCCGCCGATCACCGCGCTCGCCCCGAGGACGGCGGCCCGGCCGAACCGGTCCAGGAACCAGTTCCCGCCGAAACGCCCGATCGTCATCGCCGCCGCGAACACCGCGTAGACGGCCGAACCCCAGGCCGGGTCGAACCCGTGCCCGTCCACCATGATCAGCGGCAACCAGTCGTTGGCCGAACCCTCGGCCAGGGCCATGCCGAGCACGACCACACCGATCGCCAGCAGCCGGGTGTCGCGCCAGACCGGTGCACCCCGGCCCTCCTCGGCGACACCGCGGTCCCGGGTCTCGCGGCCGACCCCGGCGGGCAGCTGCCTCAGGGCCACGATCACCACCGGCAGGCCGATGGCACCGACCAGCAGCAGGTGCCAGGTGACCGGGAACGCGGCCGCGGTCAGCAGCATGCCGGCCACCGCGCCGACGACCGTGCCGAGGCTGAAGAAGCCGTGCAGGGTGGGCAGCACCGGGCGTTCGACGATCCGCTCGACGTCGGCGCCCTCGATGTTCATCGCCACCTCGCCGCCGCCCATGCCCAGCCCGAAGAAGAACAGGCCGGCCGCGACCAGCGGGCTCTGCGAGACCGCGGCGCCCAGTCCGATGAGCGGGACGCTGATCAGGGTGGCGAGCGAACCCGCGACCACGACCGGGCGGGTGCCGAACCGGGTGACGAACGCACCGGAGCTGAGGATGCCGACCATCGAGCCCGCGGAGAGGCCGAACAGCACCAGCCCCATCTCGGCGGTCGACGCGCCGAGCAGGTCCCGGATCGCCGGGGTCCGGGTCACCCAGGACGCGATGGCGACGCCGGGGACGAAGAAGAGCGCGAACAGCGCGGCGCGCCGGCGTGCGGTGGCTCGGTCCATGAAGCTTCCTCTCTTGGTGCGTACAAACGTACACACTTGGAGGTGGCCCCTACAATGGGCCGCAACCGGCGAGGAGGATCACATGGGCGGGCCGAGACGGGTGGCCAACGACCCGTTACGCAAACAGCGCATCCTCGACGCCGCCCAGGCCGTGATCGCCGAACACGGCGTACACCGGACCACACACCGGCGCATCGCCGAAACGGCCGGTGTGCCGCTGGGCTCGCTCACCTACCATTTCGGCAGCCTCGACGACATCCTCGAACAGGCCTTCCTCGCCCTCGCCGCGACGATGTCCGAGCACTACGCGGCGGCGCTGTCCGGCGCACCGGACCAGCAGGCGGCCTGCGTCGCGGTGACCGACCTGATCTGCGGCGACGAGTACGCGACGACCCGCGAACTGACGCTGATCCACGAGATGTACTCGTACGCCAACCACAGCGAACCGGTCGCCGACGCCTGCCGCCAGTGGATGGTCCGCAGCCGCACCAGCCTGTCGCTGCACTTCCCGGACCGGGCGTGCCGGGCGATCGACGCACTGATCGAGGGCTGGCCGATCCACCGGGCGTTCGAACGCGAGCCGCTGGACCGTGACCTGGTTCTGGCGACGATCACGGCGGTCGCCGAGCGGGTCCGGTAAACCGCTTGCGGCGCGGCCGGTGGGCCGGTAGAAATCGTGCGGCTCTGTTCGGCCGTGTTCACAGCCGAAGTCGGCCCTGAAGACCGGAAGTCGGCCCGAAGACCGGAAGTCGGCACAGAAGAGAGGAGGAGGACAACCCATGTATCCCGTACGTCCTCTCGTAGGAGAACGCTGTGACTCTCGTCCTTCGCCCGATCACCGGGCCTGACGAACTCGATCTGTTCAACTCCCTCCCCTACCTCCTCAACACCGAGGTGGCCGACGACCTGACCGCGGGCCGGCGCCATCCGCACTGGCTGTGGGTTGCTCTGCGCGACGGCCGGGTGGTCGCTCGGGCGGGCTGGTGGTCCCGCGCCCACGACCCGGCGCCGGCGCTCCTGGACATCTTCGACGTCGCCGATTCCGCACCCGCTGCCCCGGGCGGCACCGCGCACCCCGACACCGCGCACCCCGACACCGCGCACCCCGACACCGCGCACCCCGACACCGCGCACTCCGACACCGCGCACTCCGACACCGCGCACTCCGACACCGCGCACTCCGACTCCCCGCACCCCGACACCGCGCACCACGGCTCCGCCGCCGCCGCAACCCGATCCGGTCCGGCCTCCGACACCACGCGATCCGGCTCGGGTGCCGACGCCGGCCGGTTTGATCAGGCTGCCGATGCACTCGAGTTGCTGCGGGTCGCGACGGCTGAGGTCGTGCCCGCGGAGACCACGCCGCCGCAGCACACCCGCTATCTCCCACCCGACTGGCGCAACCATGAGCGCCACCGCCGCCCGATGGAGATCCTCGAACAGGCGGGCGCGAAAGTCTTCGTCGAACGCCTGCGCCTGGAGTGGCTTCCCCAATCTCCGGTCCCGGTCGCCTCGGACCGGTTGACGTTCCGGCCGCCCCGCGACGCCGACGAACTGATCGGCCTGATGACCCAGGTCCTGGACGGCACCCTCGACACCCACAGCCGCGACGAGTTGCGCCGGATGTCCGCCCACGAGTCGGCGACCGGCCAGTACCACTCGGAGCTGGAACGCTACGCCACCCCCCACGACTGGTGGCGGATCGGCGTCCTGCCGTCCGGCGAACCGGTCGGCTTCGTGATCCCGGCGCACAACGGCTACAACCCGCTCATCGCCTACATCGGGGTGGTCCCCGCCCACCGCGGCAAGGGTTATGTCGCCGACCTCCTGGCAACCGGCACCGCCCTGCTGGCCGCCGAGAACATGCCCCGGGTCCGAGCCGCCACCGACGTCGGCAACACCCCGATGGCGGCGGCCTTCGCCCGGGCCGGCTTCCGAGTCTTCGAACGCCAGATAGACATGACCTGGTAACTCGCAGCCCCACCCGCCCCTGCCCTCGACCAGCCGCCTACCGCGCCCGCCATTCCGGACCCCGCCCCCCGCGCCAAGATCATGATCGCTGGCCGCAGTCGCTGACTCGGACCGCTGACCGCTGACCCTGGACTGGCAACCTCGGACGGCGATCTGCACCGGCAGGCTCGGACGGCGATCTCGGAGGGCGGGCCGGGGAGAGCTGATCTCGGAGGGCAGCTCTCGGCCGTCGACCCCTTGCCTCTGCGGAACGTGTCAAGATTTTTGAGGCGGGTTGATCACGGATTCTTTGAGTGAATCTGCTGGTCAGCCTGGTTCTCTGCGGGCGGGTTGATCCATGCCGC
>NZ_JZKF01000114.1 GCF_000962825.1 Actinoplanes rectilineatus | reverse complement strand
GTGGCGGTGGCGGTGGCGGTGGCGGTGGCCAGAGTCTCAGTGTTCAGAACGCGACTACGGGCCGAGGCGCCGTCCAGGAGCAGCGCCAGTTGCTCACCGAGGCGCTCGGGATCGGCGGCACCGGCCTCGCGGGCACTGTCGGTCAGGCGTACCGCGAAAGCCCTCTTGTAGTCGCGGGCGAGCACGCGGGCCGGGTGTTCCGGGTCCGGGATCTCGACGGCCGCCGCGATGAACGGACACAGCGGCGCGTGGCTGTCGAAGACCGCGAGAAGCCGGTCGGGGAGGTCGATGCGGTCGCACACCACGGCGACGCGCCGCCGGCAATGGTGCCGGCTTCGACCTCGCCCCTGAGCGCCGAGGTCCGCTGCAACCTATGGGGCTGGCTCCGGCGCCGGAGCCGCCGAAGGATCCGGCGCCAGGGTCGGCAGCACCACCATCAGCGGGGGCACCGGCACCCCGCTGGTCTCGATCGGCAGCTCCGGCACCGGCAGCCAGTCCACCCCCAGCGGCTCGGGGCCGAACCCGTCGTCGTGGCCGGCCCGTGGCTCGCCGTCGGCCACGGTCACCGCGAAGACCGACGTCATGCCGGACGGATAGGGCATCTCCAGCACGTGGCGCGCGTCGCCGACGATCAGGCCGGTCTCCTCGAAGACCTCGCGGCGCAGTGCCTCCTCGGCGGTCTCGCCCGGGCGCAGACCGCCGCCGGGCAGGGTCCACCACTCGCCGCCACCGGATCGCCGGCTGCGCTCGTGCACCATCAGCACACGGCCGTCCCGCACGATCACGGCGGCGGCCCGTCTTCGTTCGCTCACGAGTCGCAGGCTAGCCGGAGGAACTGTGCTCCGCAGGATTCCTTCATTCCTCTGTGGATACCCCGTCACCCGGTAGATCGGGCATTTGCGGAACTACGGTTTCGGAACGGTGACCAGGAGATATGTCCGTTCCACCAGGAAGTCGTGGGTGAGCCGGACACCGGTCTGTCCGTCCAGGAAGGCCAGTGCCGGCCCGGTGGGTCCCGTCACACCGGTGCCGCCGATGAGCCCGGCCGCGCGCATCGCCGGCACGAAGTCGCCGGGGCGGCTGCCGCCCCACCGGTCCGGGGTGCCCGAGTCGAAGTCCAGGACCACGTCGCCGTCACGCAGCGCCAGAAGCCGCCCGTGCTCCTCGGCGTCGCTGTAGTAGGCCAGAACCGTGCTCCCCGCCGAAAGTGGCTCCACGAGGCTCTCAGTGACCCCCAGCGCCCCGTTGTCCTCGACGATCAACGACCAGTCGTCGCCGGCCCGGGTCACGCCGAGGAAGAACCGCCCGGTGTCGCCCCGTTCGCCGTCGCCGGGCCCGACCAGGCGCTGCCATTCGACCCGTTCCAGTTCGGTGCCGCCGAGCCGTGCGACCACCTCGACGGGGGTGAGGCCCTGCACCAGCGTGAAGCAGAAGCCCTGTCCGAGCTCCCGGCTGTGCACCGGCCACAGGTAGTCGGCGGCGACGCTGGACACGCCGGTGCGCGGCTCGGCCGGCTCCGGGTCGGCGCAGCTCGCGAGACCGGTGGCGGCGAGCAGGAGGAGGACGGCACGGCGTTTCACGGCATCAGTGAAACAGCACGGAACCCGCCCGCGCGGCCCCGTCGGACCGGATATGACAAACGCCGCCCTCGAGGGGCGGCGCGAGATGTTTCGTTGTGGAGCCCAGGGGACTCGAACCCCTAACCCCCGCCTTGCAAAGGCGGTGCTCTGCCAGTTGAGCTAGGGCCCCGTCCCTACCAACCTAGCGGAGGTCGGGGGCGGTAGTCGCCTCGTGCCACAGAGCCCGCTCGTCGCTGGACGCCTTGACCTTCTTGACCACCACGAAGGCCGCACCCGCAACAGCGGCGACGATCAGAAGCTTCTTCAACATTGAATGCTTCCCCCACATTCGCGAAGCGCAACCAGGCACTTTCCAGCGCGATCATCAGATCGCGGGGTTTCCGGGGGCTCGGCCTCCGGAGCAGATATGACGAGGTGATCCCGGCCCGCGTTTTCCACGGGCAGAGACCACCCAACCATCTCGTGGGGCTAGCTGGAATCGAACCAGCGACCTCAGAGTTATCAGCTCTGCGCTCTAACCGACTGAGCTATAGCCCCTCAACTGCGAAGAGAACGTTACCGCATCGGGTTGCGAGCCACCAAAGCGGGGGTGGCTCACAACCCGATCGCGCGGTCAGTCCCGTTCGGCGAGCGTCAGCTCGATGCCACCGACCAGGTCGGCGCACACGTTGTAGATGAACGCGCTCAGGGTCGCCAGCGCGGTGAACAGCACCACGTTGACCGCCCCGATCAGCATCGACGTGCCGATGACGCCCCAGGCGGTGATCCGGAAGGCGCTGCCGGACGAGGCGTCGGCCCCACCGCTGGCGGTCACCAGGTCCTTGAGGCTGTCGTTGACCGACGTCCACACGCCCATGGTGTCCAGGGCGAGGTAGAGCACCGATGTGGCGACCACCACCACGATGAAGAGCACGATCGACACCGCGAACGCGAACTTCATCACGGACCAGGGGTCGATCCGCTTGAGGTTGAGACGGGCCCGGCGCGGACCGCGAGCAGCGGCCGACGAGACCGTCGACCGCGCGGACCGCACCGCTTCCGAGACACGGGCGGCGCCCACCGCGGCCGCACCGGCCGGCGCGGAGCCGGTCCGCTGCTTACCGGTGGTGGAGACGGGCGCTGTGGCCGGCTGGGCCGGTGGCGGGGTCACGGTGGCCCGTGGGGCCGCCGTGCCCGTGCTGGGCGGCGTCGTCCCCGGCCGGGCGGCCGGGGTCCCCGGTGCGGCACCCTTGCCCTTGGTGACGACCGGCACGGTGGCCGATCCCTTCACCACGGAGGGTCCGCCCGGACGCTTGGCGTCGGCACCGCCGTCACTGCCGGCAGCCGGCTCGCCGGGCGGCGGCGCCATTCCCGGCGCCCTGGTGAACTTCGGCCCAGACGGGGAATCGGCGGGGACAGCGGCGCGCCCTGCAGCCTCGCGTCCGTTCGCTGCGGCGCCGTCCTTCTTCGCCGCATCGTCCGGAGTCGCCGAGGCCCCCGGGCCCCCCGACTTCGCCTGTGTCTCCGGCATCAACTAGTCCTGTTCGTCAGGCTCGTCGGCATTGCGAGCAAGCGCCACGATGGTTACACCTTCTGGGAGGTCCATCAGCTTGACCCCCATTGTGTTCCGATCCCGTGTGCGCCGTACAGGCTTCACGGGAGTCCGGATGACACCACCATTGCTGGTGATGGCAAACAGTTCATCCTCCGGGCTGATCACCAGAGCGCCCACAAGTCCACCACGACGCTCGGTGATCTTGGCGGTCAGTACCCCCTTACCGCCACGACCCTGAACGGGATACTCCTCGATCGGTGTGCGCTTGGCATACCCACCGTTGGTCGCCACCAACACATCCAACCCCTCGCGAACAACTTCCATCGCCAGGAGCTCGTCGTTGTCGCCGAACCGCATCCCGATCACGCCCGAGGTGGCCCTGCCCATAGGACGTAGTGCGTCGTCCGTGGCGTTGAATCGGATGGCCTGCGCGTTCTTGGAGACCAGCAGCAGATCCTCTTCCGGTGCCACCAGGGCCGCGCCCACCAACTCGTCATCCTCCCGCAGGTTGATGGCGATGATGCCACCGCTGCGGTTGGAGTCAAACTCCTCGAGCCGGGTCTTCTTCACGAGACCATTCTTGGTGGCGAGCACAAGGTACGGCGCGACCTGGTAATTCGGGATCTGGATGACCTGCGCGATGTGCTCGTCCGGCTGGAAGGCGAGCAGGTTGGCGACGTGCTGACCCTTCGCCACACGCTGCGCCTCGGGCAGCTCGTAGGCCTTCGCCCGGTAGACCCGGCCCTTGTTCGTGAAGAACAGCATCCAGTCGTGCGTCGAGATCACGAAGAAGTGCGAGACGATGTCGTCCTGACGGAGGGTTGCCCCGCTCACGCCCTTGCCGCCGCGCTTCTGCGACCGGTACAGGTCGACCTTGGTGCGCTTCGCGTAACCGGTACGTGTGATCGTCACCACAACGTCCTCGCGCGCGATGAGGTCCTCCATCGAGACCTCGCCGTCGAACGGGATGATCTGGGTGCGCCGCTCGTCCCCGAACTTCTGGACGATCTCGCCCAGTTCGTCGGAGATGATGGCACGCTGACGTTCCGGCTTGGCCAGGATGTCCTTGAAGTCGGCGATCTCCAGCTCGATCTTGCCGAGCTCGTCGACGATCCGCTGCCGTTCGAGGGCGGCCAGCCGGCGCAGCTGCATGTCGAGGATGGCGGTGGCCTGTACCTCGTCCACGTCGAGCAGCGACATCAGGCCCTGGCGGGAGTCCTCGACGGTGGGCGAACGCCGGATCAGGGCGATGACCTCGTCGAGCATGTCGAGGGCCTTGGCCAGACCGCGCAGGATGTGCGCGCGCTCCTCGGCCTTGCGCAGGCGGTACTCGGTCCGCCGGCGGATGACCTCGATCTGGTGCTCGACGTAGTACCGGATGAACTGCGCCAGGTTGAGCGTGCGCGGCACCCCGTCGACCAGCGCCAGCATGTTGGCGCCGAAGGTCTCCTGCAGCTGGGTGTGCTTGTAGAGGTTGTTCAGCACCACCTTGGCGACCGCGTCACGCTTGAGCACCAGGATGAGCCGCATGCCGGTACGCCCGGACGACTCGTCCCGGATGTCGGCGATGCCGGTGAGCTTGCCTTCCTTGACCAGCTCGGCGACCCGCTCGGCGAGGTTGTCCGGGTTGACCTGGTAGGGCAGCTCGGTCACGACGAGGCACGGCCGGCCCCGGCTGTCCTCCTCGACCTCGACGACGGCCCGCATCCGGATCGAGCCGCGGCCGGTCCGGTAGGCGTCCTGGATCGCCTGCTGTCCGACGATCAGACCCTTGGTCGGGAAGTCCGGGCCCTTGACCAGCTCGAGCAGCGCCTCGAGGGTGGTCTGCTCGTCGGCCTCGGTGTTGTCCAGGCACCACTGGACGGCCGCGGCGATCTCGCGCAGGTTGTGCGGCGGGATCTTGGTGGCCATGCCGACCGCGATGCCCTCGGAACCGTTGACCAGCAGGTTGGGGAACCGGGCCGGCAGGATCGTCGGCTCCTTGGTGCGCCCGTCGTAGTTGTCCTGCATATCGACGGTGTCCTCGTCGATGTCCCGCAGCATCTCCATCGCCAGCGGGGACAGCTTCGCCTCGGTGTAGCGCATGGCGGCGGGCGGGTCGTTACCCGGCGAACCGAAGTTGCCGTTGCTGTCGATCAGCGGGTAGCGCAGCGACCAGCGCTGCCCCATCCGGACCAGGGCGTCGTAGATCGACGAGTCGCCGTGCGGGTGGTAGTTGCCCATCACGTCGCCGACGATGCGGGCACATTTGACGTATCCGCGGTCCGGGCGGAACCCGGAGTCGTACATGGCGTAGAGGATCTTGCGGTGTACGGGCTTGAGGCCGTCACGGACGTCGGGCAGCGCACGGCCCACGATGACGCTCATCGCGTAGTCGAGGTAGGACCGCTGCATCTCGACCTCGAGGCCGACCGGCTCGACACGCTGGCTCACGCCACCGCCGGTTTCGTCCTGTGTCTCGTCGCCGTCCGAGGGCTCGGGAATGTCAGTCACTTTTAACCCTTACTCAAGGTGAAACCAGACATGTGCGGCCAAAGCCCGCATATCGCTGTGGATAACCATGTGGAAAGTAGGCTCACGCTGTGGATACGCGACGCCACTAGATGTCCAGGAAGCGAACATCCTTGGCGTTGCGCTGGATGAACGACCGCCGCGCCTCGACGTCCTCGCCCATCAGCACGCTGAACAGCTCGTCCGCGACCGCGGCGTCGTCGAGCGTGACCTGGCGCAGCGTCCGGGTGTCCGGGTTCATCGTGGTGTCCCAGAGCTCGTCGAAGTTCATCTCGCCGAGACCCTTGAACCGCTGGATGTCGTCCGGCTTCGCGTTGGCCTTCTTCTGCTGGCGCAGCGCGATCAGGCCGTCACGCTCGCGGTCCGAGTACGCGTACTGCGCGTCGTCGCCCCGCTTGTTCCACTTGATCTTGTAAAGCGGCGGCGACGCCAGGTAGACGTGGCCCATCTCGATCAGCGGCCGCACGAACCGGAACAGCAGGGTGAGCAGGAGCGTCTGGATGTGCTGGCCGTCCACGTCGGCGTCGGCCATCAGGATGATCTTGTGGTACCGCAGCTTGCCGATGTCGAACTCGTCGTGGATGCCGGTGCCCATCGCCGTGATCAGCGCCTGGACCTCGTTGTTCTTCAACACCCGGTCGATCCGGGCCTTCTCCACGTTGAGGATCTTGCCGCGGATCGGCAGGATCGCCTGGATCCGGCTCTCCCGGCCCGACTTGGCCGAACCGCCGGCCGAGTCGCCCTCGACGATGAACAGCTCGGTCTCGCGCGGGTCGGTCGACTGGCAGTCGGCCAGCTTGCCCGGCATCGAACCGGACTCCAGCAGCGACTTGCGCCGGGCCAGCTTGCGGGCCTGCTGCGCGGCGATCCGGGCGCGAGCCGCCTGGTCCGCCTTGGTGATGATCAGCTTGGCGTCGGCCGGGTTGCGGTCGAACCAGTCGGCGAGCTGCTCGTTGGCGACCTTCTGCACGAAGCTCTTCATGTCGGTGTTGCCGAGCTTCGTCTTGGTCTGGCCCTCGAACTGCGGGTTCGCCAGGGTCACCGAGATGATCGCCGCCAGGCCCTCACGGATGTCCTCGCCGGAGAGCTTCTGATCGGCCTTGAGGAACTTCTTCTCGACGCCGTACCGGTTGACGATGCTGGTCAACGCGGCGCGGAAGCCCTCCTCGTGGGTGCCGCCCTCGTGGGTGTTGATGCGGTTCGCGAAGGTGTAGACCGACTCGCCGTACGACTCGTTCCACTGCATCGCGATCTCGACCGCCATGCGCGCTTCGTTGTCCTCGGACTGGAACTCGATCACCGTCTTGTGGATGGCGCTCTTGGTCGCATTGAGGTGCCGCACGAAGTCCGCGATGCCGCCCGCATACATGAACGTGACCTGGCGGGGCTTGCCCTCCTCGTCGAGGGACTCGGCCCGCTCGTCGGTGAGGTTGATGGTCAGGCCCCGGTTGAGGAACGCCATCTCCTGCAGCCGGCGGTAGATCGTCTGGAAGTCGAACTCGACCGTCTCGAAGATGGTCGGATCCGGCCAGAACTGGACGGTCGATCCGTTCTTGTCGGTCGGCTCGCCCTTGATCAGCTCCTCCGGCTTGGAGGCGTTGTACTTCTGCCGCCACACGAAACCGGACTTGTGGATCTCGACGGCCATCCGGACGGAGAGCGCGTTGACGACCGAGACACCCACGCCGTGCAGACCACCGGAGACCGCGTAGGCCTTGCCGTCGAACTTGCCGCCCGCGTGCAGAACCGTCAGCGCCACCTCGACGCCGGGCTTCTTCAGCTGGGGGTGCAGGTCGACCGGGAAGCCACGGCCGTTGTCCGTGACCGAGACACCGCCGTCGGCGAACAGGATCACGTCGATCGTGTCGCAGTACCCGGCGAGCGCCTCGTCGACGGCGTTGTCGACGACCTCCCAGACCAGGTGGTGCAGCCCTCGCTCACCGGTGGAGCCGATGTACATACCGGGACGCTTGCGGACCGCCTCGAGACCTTCGAGCACGGTGATTGAATCCGCACCGTACTCCTGCTTGTTCTCTGCCACCCTCGGCCACTTTCTCGCGGCGAGCCCTTGCGGAGCCCTCACGCGGGGTTGTCGGGCGACCAGCGGAGAACGGCACGCACCGAGCACCGGAGATGACACCGCGGAGAGGAGCGGACCACCGGTGGAACCGTGCACGCCGGCCGCCGCGGACGTCCCGCGGATCGTGATCGGCTGGAAAAACCGCATAGCGTGACGGTGTGGGCCGCATGGCAGTCG
This sequence comes from Actinoplanes rectilineatus, assembly GCF_000962825.1. Lineage (GTDB taxonomy): Bacteria > Actinomycetota > Actinomycetes > Mycobacteriales > Micromonosporaceae > Actinoplanes > Actinoplanes rectilineatus. The sequence continues at coordinate 16,684 of NZ_JZKF01000114.1, read as the reverse complement.
AATGAGCCAGGGCCGCCACCGTCAAGCACAGTTTTCCCGGTCGCCGTCGATTCTACTCCGCCGAAGCGAGTTGGCGAGGGTCCGGCACCCCTTCCGGGTGCCTGAGAGTCCCGTAGCGCGATTCAGGCCGCTACCCACGTGTTCCCCTACACGGAACTACCAGGGAGCACAACGGCAAACGCTGCGGCTGTTTGCCCCCTCGGGCGCGCCTGCCGTGCCCGACCGGCACTCACTGCGACACTGCTCGACAGCCGCCCGCGCCGGTGTCGTAGCCTCGCCCGCGCGGACCGGTGATGGCCGGACGCCGTCGGACGAATGGCACCGGTCGTCCGCCGCGACGGGCCCCACCGGAGGGTCCGCGTCCGCGGATGAGGCTTCGCAGGCAGGTCGAGGAGGGGTGGCCCGATGGCGCACGACAAGGGCCTGGACAACGTCGCGGTGCACTGGCCGCGCACGAACCAGTACTACGACCCGGTGGCTCCCGCCGAGTTCGTCGACTTCGGCACGATCGCCGACCGCCCCGAGATCGCCGCGCCCACCGGTGCGCTGGCGCTGCACGTGGCGAAGACCGGGACGGTGCGCGCCACGGCGTACACCGAACTGGTCGATCTCCTGTTGGGCCTGGAAGGTGTGCTCTACGCCACCGACGCGGCCGCCGAGGACGAGGATCCGGTGATCGATCCGGACGGTTGCGCGTGGATCGCCGGCGGCCTGGAACGGTTCGTCGAGGGCCACGACAAGTTCGGTGACCTGGTCACCTTCGACACCGTCGCCGAGGTGATGCGCACCGCGATCGCCGGTGGGCGCCTGCCCGAGCAGCAGTTGCGCTGGCTCGATCAGCGCCTGACCGCCCTGCGCGACGACGCCGGCAACGCTCCGCACTGGAGTTTCGCCCGCACCGAACTGGCCGTGCTGGCCGGCTTCTACCGGCGCTGCGCGGAACGCGGTTTCGCGGTGTTCGCCGACTACTGAGCCGATCACCATCTGGACGGAGATCCAGGTCAAGAGCTTCTGGTCCCACCTGGGTGGTGGGTGCGGACCGTCGCTCCCGCGGAGGCCGGGCACGGCGATCTGGACGCTGGCGCGTCCAGCCCGATCGCCGCACCCTTCATTCTGCGTGCGCACCCACTCTCACCCCGCGTTCGGCGACAGTCACGTTCACGCTGGTCGACGGCCGCATCGCGCTCCAGCTCAGCGGCCGTCCCGTTCGCCCGGCTCGACGGGATCAGCGGGACCGGATGCGGCGGTCGCGCCGCGTGGATGACGCAGCAACCAGAACAACGCACCGACCATGAGCAGCACGATCAGGCCGGAGACCGACCACGCGATCAACTCGCGACCGGAGTCCTGAGCCGGGGCCGGGGCCGGGCCGACGGCCAACTGCTCGTTGCCGTCACAGGCGTTCGTCGTCGCGCCCTCCATCGACACCACGCGGTACCGCGCGCCCTCGACGAACTCGTACCCGCAGGAAGGCCCCTCAGCGGGTGTGGCCAATGTCACGGATTTACCGACATCACCCTTGGTGACCGACTCGACCTCGAAAGTCACCTTCACCTCCGACGCCGCCCCGAACCAACCGGTGTCCACCTCCTCGACGACACCCGAGAACACCAGCGCGGCCTCGTCGACGGGCGGGTCCACCGCACAGGAACACGCCCATGCCGGTGCCGCGGCGACGGGTATCGGAGCCAACACGAGCAGAAGCAGCACCATCAGCCGACGCATGATCATGCGGGTTCGACGTGCGAAAACGCGCCCAGGTTGCACACCGTCGCGGTTTCGTGCGCCGGGCCTCGGCCGCTAGCGCCCGGCTCGGCCACGGATTGCGGCGGACTCAGCGGCACGCTGCCGCCGACTCAGCCGTAGGTTGCGGCCGACTCAGCCGTAGGTTGCGGGGGACTCAGCCGTAGGTGTCGCGCGGGCCGCGGCCCTGCACCCGGCGCGGCCCGCGGTTCCAGGACGGCGCCGCCGGACCGTGGATGTTCAACCGGGCGACCACGTTGTGGCCGACCTCCCCGGCGATCTTCCGCAGGATCGTGGCCGTCAGCATCCGCAACTGGGTGGCCCAGGCGGTCGACTCCGCCTCGACGGTCAGCACGCCGCCCTCGAGCTTCACCGGCCGGCTGTGATCGGCGATGTCCGGTCCGACGACCCGCTCCCAGGCGCCGAACACGGTCGCCTCGGCCTTCGGCTTCTCCCAGCCGCGGGCCTTCACGAGCCGTTCGAGCATCGCCCCGAACAGTTGCGGATCCCGCGGGTCCGGTCCGGGACCGGAGTATCCCCGCAGGCGCTTCTGGCCGGTCCCGCTCCCGGCGCGTTTCCGCGGCTGGCGCATCGCCTCCCGCCGCCGGGCGAGGGCGGCGTCGAGCACCGCGCGCGCCAGCTCCGGACCGGCCGGACCGTCAGCACCCGCGGTCGGCTTGTCGGCGTCCGGTCGTGGGTCCTCGCTCATCGCGGTCCTCCTCGTGGTCGCCCGGCACTCCGCAGCGCCATCACGTCCGGCTCCATCACGACGGCCGCCATTGCCTTCGCCTTCGGCCCTGTCGGGTTCGGCCCCGAGAAGTCTCCACCGATGCCGCCGAACGAACCAGCCCGCCGCCGAATCAATGATCCACACGACGTGGCCCCGAACCCGGACAGCCGCAACCGCCCCTCACGAGCCCTCTGCGGCCCCGAAGCGCCTCCGGCCACACCCGGACCCACCCGCAGCGCCCCGAGGGCTCTCACGGGCCGCTGAGACCGGAAACAATCACTCGCCGGGATGGCGTCACGTGACACGGTCCACCGTTCCGGTGCTCACGTCGAACCGCGCACCGGCCAGCGACGCCGGCACGTCCTCGGCGACCGCGCACGTCACCAGCAGCTGGGCCGCGTCCGACACCAGCGCGGCCAGGCGTTCCCGGCGGCCCGCGTCCAGTTCGGCGAAGACGTCGTCGAGGACCAGCACCGGTTCGATGCCGTCCGACCGCAGCAGTTCGTAGGCGGCCAGCCGCAGCGCCAGTGCGAACGACCACGACTCCCCGTGGCTCGCGTAGCCCTTGGTCGGCAGGTCTCCGAGCGTCAGGGCAAGGTCGTCGCGATGCGGGCCGACCAGGGTGGTGCCGCGTTCGACCTCGGCGGTCCGGCGCTCCTCCAGCGAGGCGAGCAGGGCCGCCTCGAGAGCCGGCCGGTCCGGGACCAGAGACTCGCCGAGCCGCGACGAGTAGGCGATCGACGCCGCCGTCCGCCCGGCCGCCACCGCGTCGTAGGCCTTCGTCAGGTGCGGGCCGAGCGCCGCGGCCAGTTCCAGCCGGCCGGCCAGCAGCTCGGCGCCGTGGTGGGCCAGGTGCTGATCCCAGACGGCGAGCGTCGACAGGTCCTGCCCGCGGGTGCCGCCGACCTTGCGGGTCAGGTACGACGTCCGGAGCAGCGCGTTGCGTTGCTTGACCACCCGGTCGTAGTCGGCGCGCACGCCCGCAAACCGCGGCTGGCGGGCGACCAGCAGGTCGTCGAGGTAGCGGCGGCGTTCGGACGGGTCGCCCCGGACCAGTTCGAGATCCTCCGGGGCGAACAGCACCATCCGCAGCGCCCCGAGCACCTCACGGGGACGGCGTACCGGCGACCGGTTGAGCCGTGCCCGGTTGGCCCGGCCCGGGACGATCTCCAGCTCGACGAGGAGTTCGCGTCCATCGTGGACGACCGCGCACCGGATCACCGCCGACGTGGCGCCGGCCCGGACCAGTGGAGCGTCGGTGGCCACCCGGTGACTGTCCAGAGTGGCCACGTAGCCCAGCGCCTCGATGAGGTTCGTCTTGCCCATGCCGTTCTGCCCGACCAGCACGGACACGCCGGGATCGAGGTCCACGGCCACCCGCTCGTACGAGCGGAAGTCGGTGAGCTCGACCCGGCGTACGTGCATGGATCAGCGCTTCACGGCGTGGCCACCGAACTGCTGGCGCAGCGCGGCGACGGCCTTCATCGCGGGCGAGTCCTCCTGGCGCGACTCGAAACGCGTGAAGATCGAGGCGGCCAGGACGTGGGCCGGAACGGCGAGGCGGACGGCCTCGTCGACGGTCCAGCGGCCCTCACCGGTGTCCTCGACGTAGCCCTTGAGGTTGGCCAGCGTCGGGTCCTCGTCGAGCGCCCGGTCGAGCAGGTCGAGCAGCCACGACTTGACGACGCTGCCCTCACGCCAGCTCTTGATGACCGCGGGCACGTCGTGCACGAGCTCGGACGCCATGAGGATCTCGTAACCCTCGCCGTACGCCTGCATCATCCCGTACTCGATGCCGTTGTGGATCATCTTGGCGTAGTGGCCGGCGCCGTGCGTGCCGGCGTGCGCGAAACCGAACTCGCCGGCCGGCTTGAGCGCCTCGAAGATCGGCTTGCAGTGCTCGACCTGCGCGGCGTCGCCGCCGACCATCAGCGCGTACCCGTTGGTGATGCCCCAGACGCCGCCGGAGACGCCGACGTCCAGGTAGTGAATGCCCTTGGCGCCCAGGCGGGCGGCGCGCGGGGCGTCGTCGGTGAACTTCGAGTTGCCGCCGTCGATGACGATGTCACCCTCGGACAGCAGCTCCGCGAGCGCGTCGACGGTCTCCTCGGTGATCTTGCCGGCCGGAACCATCGTCCAGATCACGCGAGGTGCGGCCAGCTTGTCCACCAACTCGGCCAGGTTGGCGACGTCACTCTTGTCCGCGTTGTGGTCGAATCCAACTACTTCATGCCCGGCAGCACGCAGACGGTCCCGCATGTTGCCACCCATTCGGCCGAGACCGATCAGGCCGAGTTGCATGGTGATCTCCCTAGATGAGCGATTGCTTCCAGCTCAGTATCAGCGAGTGACCCGGATCGGCATGATCAGATAGCGGTAACCCGGGATGATTTCGCCGCTTTCGCCAGCGGGCGAGATCACAGCTGGCTTGAACGCGTCGACGAACGACAGCACCGCGGTGGCCGATCCGAGGTTCTGCAGACCGTCGATCAGGTACTGCGGGTTGAAGCCGATCGTCAGCGGTTCACCGGTGAACGCCGCCTCCATGGCCTCGCTGGCTCGGGCCTCCTCGGTCTGGCCGGCCTCGACCACCAGACCGTCCTCGCTGAAGCTCAGCAGCACCGGGGTGGTGCGCTCGGCGACCAGCGCGACACGGCGGACCACCTCGACCAGGGCCGCGACGGTCACCCGTGCCTCGGCGTTGTGCGATGCCGGGAAGAGCGACCGCACCGGCGGGTAGTTGGCCCCGTCGAGCAGACGGCTCGTGGTGCGGCGGGCGCCACCGGCGAACCCGATCATGCCCTCGCCCGCGCTGCCCTGCGCCAGAGCCATCGTCACCGAGCCACCGATCGGGCCGAGGGCCTTGGCGGTGTCGTTGAGGGTCTTGGCGGGCACCAGCGCGTTGATGTTGATCTCCGGGTCGTCCGGGTTCCACTCGATCTCGCGCATCGCCAGGCGGTAGCGGTCGGTGGCGAGCATCGCCATCGTCGTTCCGTTGAGCTCCAGCCGGACACCGGTCATCATCGGAAGCGTCTCGTCACGGCCCGCGGCGATCGCCACCTGCGACACGGCGGAAGCGAACGTGGCGGCGTCGACGGTGCCGGCACTGGACGGCATCTCCGGAAGGCTCGGGTAGTCCTCGACCGGCATCGTCGGCAGGGTGAAGCGTGCGCTGCCGCAGACCAACTCCAGATGCGCACCGACGGCGGCGATGTCGACCGGCTTGCCGGGGAGCGCCTTGGTGATCTCGGCGAGCAGGCGGCCGGAGACGAGGGCGGCGCCGTCGGCGTCGGCCTGCACCTCGACGGTCACCTGACTGGAGACCTCGTAATCGAAGCCGGAGACCTGCAACCTGCCGTCGGTGACTCGCAGCAGGACGCCGGCGAGCACCGGAACAGACGGCCGGCTGGGCAGGCTCTTGGCTGTCCAGGCCACGGCGTCGGCGAGTGCGTCTCGCTCAACCCGGAACTTCATGCTGTCCTCCGCGATGCTTCCTCTACAGGGGGTCCGACCCCACTGAACTCTATGGCGCTGACGGCACTGATGCGCGCCCGACCCCGGTGCTGCGAAGTCGAGCCCGAGGCGCAGCGACCCGCAAGCAGCCCTCCCACACCATCCACAACGCTGATGATTGCTTTTAAGTTTTCTAGGAAGAAATATCTAGTCGTCTTCATCGGTGCTGTGGATTCTGTGGATAACCGGCCTTTTCGCAGGTCAGCGAGTTATCCACCGGTGTTTAGCCTGTGGGTAACCAGGGTATAAACCCGGCCCTCTGTCCACAGGAAGGTCATCTACGACCTGTCTCCACACAGTCGTCCACAGGCATCCACGAGTTATCCACCGGTTATCCACCGGGTTTATCCCCTGCCCTGTGCATAACGCTGAGACGCTACTGACCCGTCGTCCCCAGATCCTTCAACAGGCTATCCACAGCCTTCCACAGCCTGGGGACAGAAATATTACGGAGAGCGACTGTCCACATCGATATCCCCAGGGTTTTTCCACATCTGGGGATAACTCACCTCCGGGATATCCACGATCTGGGGATGAAGCCTGTGGAAGCCTGTGGACAAGTGTGGAAAACGTTGGCACGAAACTGAACCGTCGCGACGTTGACAACTCGACGTTCTTGGTACTCATTTTCGGACAACGATTGTCATCAATATGACCTTGACCTGCGATGATCTGGGCATAACTTGTGGATAACCCGGTGTATAACCTGGGCCTGCCTGTGGATCGTTTAGTGGTTTCGCTGCTCACGCCCTGTGGGCATAAGCGGCCACCCTCTAGTCATCACTCTGTGTACAACGCTGCCGGAGCGCGAACCGTCCAAGATCCGAACGCGAGGCGCCGTCACTCTTTAGTGAGTCGGTCAACCAGTTGACCGACAACCTCTGCGGAAGGCCGTCTGCGAGGAGGATTCACCAGTCACCGCGCGTAATCGTGAAGATCGATGCGGGCGGCGGGGCGGCCGGCTCAGCGCTCGTTTCCGCAGCGTACGCACGGTTTCCACAGGTCGGCTGGGCAGCGTGGGCTCGACGGCTCAGCGGGTCCACAGGCGGTCCGAGGTAGCGGTGCGGCGGCAAGGCGGGGACCCGGAAAGCACGAAGCCGTCCCGGAGAGCTCGGGGACGGCTTGGTTGCGGCTGAGGGAGGTGTGGCGCGTACGAGAAAGATCAGGTGTTCTGTTTGATGCGGTTGGTGAGTTCGGCGATCTGGTTGTAGAGCGACCGGCGTTCGGCCATGTGCTGTCTGATCTTGCGGTCGGCGTGCATCACGGTGGTGTGGTCGCGTCCGCCGAACGCCTGGCCGATGCGCGGCAGGGAGAGATCGGTCAGCTCGCGGCACAGGTACATGGCGACCTGGCGGGCGTTGACGAGCACCCGGCTGCGGGAGTGGCCGCGCAGATCCTCCAGGCTGACACCGAAGTAGTCCGCAGTGGACACCATGATCTGGTCGGCGGTGATCTCCGGCCCGGCGCCGTCCGGCATGAAGTCGCGCAGGACCTCCTCGGCCAGCGACAGTTGTACCGGCGAGCGGGTCAGGCTGGCGAACGCGGTGACCCGGATCAGGGCGCCCTCGAGTTCCCGGATCGAGTTGGAGACCCGGCTCGCGATGAACTCCAGGACGTCGGCCGGCGCATACATCCGTTCCTGCGCGGCCTTCTTCTGCAGGATCGCGATGCGCGTCTCCAGGTCGGGCGGCTGGATGTCGGCGAGCAGGCCCCACTCGAACCGGGTACGCATCCGGTCCTCCAGTGTGGCCAGTTGGCGCGGCGACCGGTCCGAGCTGATCACGATCTGCTTGTTGGCGTTGTGCAGGGTGTTGAAGGTGTGGAAGAACTCCTCCTGCGTCCGCTCGCGGTTCTCCAGGAACTGGATGTCGTCGATCAGCAGGATGTCGACGTCGCGGTAGCGGCGCTGGAACGCCTGGGTCTTGTCGTCGCGCAGGCTGTTGATGAAATCGTTGGTGAACTCCTCGGTCGACACGTAGCGCACCGAGCGCGCGTGGCCGAGGGTGGTGGCGTAGTGGCCGATCGCATGCAGGAGGTGGGTCTTGCCCAGCCCGGAACTTCCGTAGATGAAGAGCGGGTTGTACGCCTTGGCCGGCGATTCGGCGACGGCCACCGAGGCGGCGTGCGCGAAGCGGTTGGACGAGCCGATGACGAACGACTCGAACAGGTACTTCGGATTGAGCCGGTTGCCGTCGTTGCCCCCGGGCCGCGGCGAGGCGCCCGGGCCGCGCAGGTCGATCGGGGGACGGCCGGGGCCGTTGTCGCCGCGGACGGGCAGCGGGTCGTCACGACGGTCCTGGCCGATCAGGGCCGGCCGGTCGTCGGGAAACCGCTGGTTGTCCGGGTAACGCTGGTTGTCGCGCAGCTGCGACGGGTCGGCGGCGAGCCGGTGCGCGACCGTGTCGTTCGGCGTCGGCGGTGCCACCTGGTCCGGTCCCTGGTCCGGCGGGTGCGTCACACCGGTCCGGTTCGACGGCGGGGGCGGCGGTTGCTGCGACGGGTCGGCGAACAGGGCCTCCTGCCCGTCACGGGCGGTGGGCACCCCGCGTGGGTACGGCCCGGGCAGCGACGAATGCTGCGCGGAACCCGTCGGGTACGCCTCGGCGGGGTACTCCTGCGGGGTGTAGGCGGGTTCCTGCTGGCGTGGCTGACCCGGATAGGTCGGCAGCTCGGGCTGGTACGGCCGGGGGTCGTAGTGCCGGGCCTGCGGTTCGCCGGCGGGCGGCTCGCCCACCTCGGACGGTGAGCCGTAGACCGTGCCGGTCATCGTGGATATCCCGGAACCGTCCTCCGGGGGACGAACCGTAACGGCGACCTGGATCGGCCGGTTGAGGCGCTTGGTCAGTGCTTCGGTGATCGCCGGGCGCAGGCGGGACTCGATGATGTCGCGGGTGTACGTGTCCGGAACCGACAGTAGAGCGGTGTCCTCGACGATCGCCCGGAGCCGGGTCAGCTGTAGATAGGCACGCTGCTGGGGCGAGGCGATCTCGTCGGACAATTCCTCGAGAGTCTCCCGCCACAACCCGCCCAGGTCGACCTGATCGGCCACCGCCGCGCCACCCCCATCGCCACCGACCCCCGGTGGAGCTTGTCCGGCCTTTCGCCTGTGCTGCCTCTCGTCGCCCCCATGGGCGGTCGATCGGCTTCCCCCAACCCAGCACAGCTAACCTGCTGAACACGCACGGCGCCACCCAGCTATCCACAGGTTATCCACAACCTGTGGCGCCACCGGTGGCCGCTCCCGGCCGGATTGGTCGGCAGATTTACCGGAGCCTGTAGCGGCGCGGGCTGAAAACAGGCTCATCGTGGCGAACGATCCACCTGCTTGTCCGGTTTTGGCCGCCGCTTCGCGGTTTGCAGACGGCCGGTGAGACCAGCAACCGCGCACGCTAACAGCGGTGACGCGTGGACTACAACTGCCGCCCGGAGCCCGCCGCAGCCCGTCCGCAGGAAAAGATTCACTTTGTGCGTGGAAAGACCAGGTGGTTGGCGCACGCCCCGGCTTGTCGGCGTGCCGACCAAGGATATGGTTGACCGCTGTAAGTGCCCTGCGTAGGGTTGGGCGGTTGCTCCGCCGCACTCTGCTAAAGTGGCGTCTTGCAGCGGATGCCCCCTGGATGTAAGACGAAGACGGAGTATTGACGTGAGCAAGCGCACCTACCAGCCGAACAACCGCCGGCGTGCCAAGACCCACGGCTTCCGGCTGCGCATGCGCACCCGTGCCGGTCGCGCCATCCTCTCGGCCCGCCGTACCAAGGGCCGCGACAAGCTGTCGGCCTGAGCCGACCGCAGTCAGGCCGGAATGCTCAGGTAGTCGTGCTGGCCGCGACGCAGCGACTGCGGCGTAGCAACGACTTCGCCGCAGCGATCCGCGGTGGCCGTCGTGCCGGCCGTGGGACTCTGGTCGTTCACCTGCTTATCGAGGAGCCGGCGTTCGCCTCCACGGCGCGCGCCGGCTTCGTCGTATCCAAAGCCGTGGGCAACGCTGTGACCCGCAACGAGGTCAAGCGCCGTCTCCGGCACCTGGTCCGTCCCCTGCTGGACGACCTTCCGGCTGGCGCGTCCCTGGTCGTGCGCGCGCTGCCACCTTCCGCCGCCGCTCCGTTCGCCGTGCTCGCCGCGGACCTGGAGTCGGCGCTCGCAGCCGCCCGCCGACCGCGGCGGCCCCGATGAGCGTGACCGCCCGGCTGCTGAGCGCAGCGGTCGTCGCGTACCGTCGATACTTGAGTCCGGCGTTGCCGGCTCGCTGCCGGTTCTATCCCTCGTGCAGCGCATACGCCCAGGAGGCGTTGGCGAAGCACGGTGCGATTCGGGGTACGGGCCTGACAGTCTGGCGGCTCCTGCGCTGCCAACCTTTCCACCCTGGCGGGTACGACCCGGTGCCTGACCCGATCCGTCACCGTCCTGCCGATGTGACTGGAGCATAGATTGAGTCTCGACTGGATCTACTACGCCATTTCGTGGATCCTCCTCCGCTGGCATGCCCTGTGGGACGCGATCGGCATCCCGGACGGCCGGGTGGTCGGCACCAACTGGGCCTGGATCCTGGCGATCATCTTCCTGGTGGTGACGCTGCGCGTCATTCTCTTCCCGGTCTTCGTGAAGCAGATCAAGAGCCAGCGGGCCATGCAGGCACTGCAGCCCAAGGTCAAGGCTCTGCAGGAGAAGCACAAGGGTGACCGCGAGACGCTCCAGAAAGAGATGATGGAGCTCTACAAGACGGAGAAGGCCAACCCGCTGATGGGCTGCCTTCCGATGTTCTTGCAGATCCCGGTCTTCTTCGGCCTCTTCCACGTGCTTCAGCACCTGGACCCGTCGATCTCCGAGAAGTACAAACTCCTCTACGGCTGGACGCTCGGCCAGTTCGACAGCGCCGCCAACGCGCACCTGTTCAGCGCCCCGATCAGCGCCAAGTTCGGCTCCTCCGCCGCCGAACTGGCCGCGGTCGGTGCCGACGGGACCACCGTCAAGGTCCTGGCCGGCATCCTGGTCCTGGTCATGATGGGGACGACGTTCCTCACCAGCCGCCAGATGATCCTCAAGACCGGCTGGGCCGAGGACCCGCAGCAGAAGATGATCCAGCGCCTGATGCTCTACGGCATCCCGTTCTCGCTGCTGATCTCCGGCTCGCTGTTCCCGATCGGTGTGGTCATCTACTGGGTCACCAACAACCTGTTCACCCTGGCCCAGCAGCAGTGGGTGCTCCGCAAGTTCCCGCCGGTGCAGATGGCGGGCGCCAAGACGTCCTCCGCGGCGAAGCCGGGCGGCGGCACGAACCGGGGCGGCAGCGCCAAGAGCCCGGTGCAGCCGGCCCGCACCGGTGGTCTCTTCGGTGCCCGCAAGGCGCAGGCCGAGCCGGTCACCCCGGTTGTCGACGCCAACGCCCGGGCGCCCAAGCCCGGTGCCAAACCGGTGAATCCGAAGAAGGGCGCCCGACCGGCGGCCAAACCCAAGGGATGATCGCTGCTCGGGCCCGTCCGGACCCGAGCGCTCTCCCGCTACCGACCTCCCCGCGCTGCCGGGCACGAATCGGCGCCGTGGGAAACATCGGACCGACTTCGGTCCGGCCCGAGTGACAACGGAGATGAGACCGTGACCGACACCAGCACGCCCCCTTCCGCCGGTTCGTCCGCCGGTTCGTCCGCATCAGAGGACGTCGAGCCGGTCGCCGGTGCCGAGGGGACAGCCTCCACCGAGGTCAAGAAGTCGGAGAGCGTCGCCTCGGACGGCGACCTGTTCCGCCAGAGCGAGATCGCCGCGGACTACGTCGAGGGGCTGCTGGACATCCTCGACTACGACGGCGACATCGACGAGCTGGTCTCCGCCGGTCGTCCGATGGTCGAGGTCGTCGGTGGCCGCCTGCAGCCGCTCGTCGGCCAGCGGGGCGCCACGCTCGAAGCGCTCCAGGAACTCACCCGCCTGGCGATCTTCCGCGCCACCGGCTCGCCCAGCCGGCTGCTGCTGGACATCGGCGGCTACCGCGCGGCCCGGCGCAAGGAGCTCGGGGCGGTGGCCCGCAACGCCGTGGAGAAGGTCAAGGAGCACGGCGACCCGGTCCGCCTGGAGCCGATGTCGGCCTTCGAGCGCAAGTGCGTGCACGACGTCGTCAACGCGATCTCGGGTGTGCAGAGCGAGTCCGAGGGCGTGGAGCCCAACCGGCGCATCGTGGTGCGTGTGGCGGACTGATCATGACGAACCCACGCCACGGCGCGGGTGACCTCGGCCCGGGCGAGCTGACGCCCGGGCCGTCGTCTTTCCCGTTGTCGTCCCCCGAAGCTGTTGTCCCCCCTGGCGTTTCCTCCGTGGTGGCCGGTTCTGATCCTGCGGCCCCGGACGGTCCGTCGGTGTTGGTGCCGCCCGCGGAGATCGCCGCCGCGGCCGCTGAGGTGTTCGGAGAGCGCCTCGAGCTGGCCGGCCGGTACGCGGAGCTGCTCGCCACCGAGGGTGTCGTCCGTGGGCTGATCGGGCCCCGGGAGACTCCCCGGCTCTGGGAGAGGCACCTGGTCAACTGCGGAGTTATGTCCCAGTTAATCCCATTAGGCGCTTCGGTGATTGACGTCGGATCTGGTGCCGGTCTGCCCGGTATCGTGCTGGCTGTGGCCCGCCCAGACCTGGACATCACGCTGGTCGAGCCACTGGCACGGCGCACCTCCTTCCTCGACGAGGCGGTGGAAGCGCTCGACCTGAGCAACGTCACGGTCGTCCGCGGGCGTGCCGAAGAAGTGATCGGAGAACTGCCCGAAGCGGACGTCGTGACGGCACGCGCGGTCGCCGCCCTCGACAAACTCGCGGGCTGGTGCCTGCCGCTGGCCAAGGTCGGCGGACGGCTGCTGGCGCTCAAGGGGGCGTCGGCGGCAGACGAGGTCGCCGAGCACGCCAGGGCCCTGGCGAAGCTGGGCGGTGGCGAGACGGTGGTGCGGCTCTGCGGAGCCGGGCTGATCGACCCGCCGGCGACGGTGGTGGACGTGATCAAGGAGCGGCACGTGGTACCGGTGCGGGGCCCCAGCGCGGCTGCTGTTCGGCGCGCGGAGCGGCGTACGGAGCGTCGTTCTGAGGGACGCTCAGAGCGTCGTTCGGATGGGCGTTCGGATGGGCGCTTGGACGGGCGTTCGGATGGGCGTTCGGAGGCGGGGCAGGGCGGGGCTCGGCGCGGTGATGGGCGGAAGGGAACGCGGAGGAGATAACCATGGGCAGGCGGGGCGCACGGAGACGTAAGGCCAAAGTGCATCCCGCCGTTGCTCCCGGGCCTGCGGTGGTGCGCTGCGAAGGTGTGGCTGCCGTCAGGGCCGGCGGTTCCTCCCCGGCCGATGGTTCCTCCCCGGTCGGCGGTTCCTCTGCGACGGCCGGTGGTTCTTCCGCAAGCGGTGGCTCTTTCGCGGCCTGCGTGGACGGGACCTCGGGTGTACGCCGTGCAGGGCCGGCCGTGGTGCGCGTCGACGAGGCGGTGGCCACGTGGCTGGACGGGCTGGCGGGCGTTCGGTGGGACGGGTCCACCGTGGCGCCGCAGCTTCACGTGGTGGGTAGCGGTGCGTTGTCTACCTGTTTGCGGGCGGCGTGTGTTCGAGGCGGGGCGTGCTCGGACTGTGCGCCTCTGGTGGAAGCCGGGTCAGGGGTGCTTCCTCCGCTTGGCGGGACGACCGTGGTGCGGTTGAGGGGCGGGGTCACGCGTACCCGAAAAGGGTTTGAATCTTTTGACCTTGTACCTGAAGCGGCTGAGCTTGCTGCGTTGGTTGCGCCCATTGATGCCGTTTTGGTGACGGGTAAAGCGACGTTGCGTCCGACTCATCGGACTGAGGACCATGGCGACACAAGCCCGACGGCCGTAGGCTGGCCAAGCGTCGATAACGTGGACCGGATTCTCCCCGCCGGGGCGCATGGTCAGCCGGCCGAATCCTTCCTCACTCACAGGGATAAAGCGGTGCATGAGTACGGTGTTTCACGTGAAACCGAGTCGCCTCTCGACAGGCCGTCGGCAGTGAACGCGGGTGGGCTGCACGCCGGTGACCAGAATGCCCCCCTGCCGCGGGCAGCCGGCGCTTACGGCCAGCCAGCGCGTTACGGCTACGGCACACCCCTGCCCCAGCAGCCAGTTGCGGCGGTACGGTCCTCCAGCGCTCCGGCCTCCGGAGTCCCCGCCGAGCATGTTTCACGTGAAACGCCGGGCGGGGTTGAGGACGATCCGCCCCTTGCCATGGAAGCGTTGCGAGCTGTGCAGATCCTCAACCCGAGCGGCGAGATCGTCATGCCGCGCCCCGACCACCCGCGGGTGATTTGCGTCGCCAACCAGAAGGGTGGGGTCGGGAAGACCACGACCACCGTCAATCTGGCGGTGGCGCTGGCGCTCCACGGCAACCGGGTGCTGGTGGTTGACCTTGACCCACAGGGCAATGCCTCCACCGGTCTGAACGTGCCCCACCATGCGGGTGTGCCGGACGTCTACGACTGCCTGATCGACAATGTTCCGCTGGCCGAGGTGGCGCAGCAGGTCGAGGGCATTCCGACTCTCTACTGCGTGCCGGCCACGATCGACCTCGCCGGCGCCGAGATCGAACTCGTCTCAGTGGTGGCCCGGGAATCCCGCCTGGCGCGGGCGATCTCCGGGCACCCGGAGAAGTTCGACTACGTCTTCATCGACTGCCCGCCGTCGCTCGGCCTGCTGACGGTCAACGCGCTCTGCGCGGCGCAGGAGGTGCTGATACCCATTCAGTGCGAGTACTACGCGCTGGAGGGCCTCAACCAGCTGATCAACAACATCAACCTGGTACGCCAGCACCTCAACCCGACGCTCGACGTTTCCACGATCCTGCTGACCATGTACGACCGGCGTACGCGCCTGGCCGACGCGGTGGAACAGGACGTCCGGAACCACTTCGGAGCCAAGGTCTTTAACGCCGTTATCCCCCGGAACGTACGAGTGTCCGAGGCTCCTAGCTATGGCCAGTCCGTGATGACCTACGATCCGGGATCACGGGGTGCAACGAGCTACTTCGAGGCAGCCCTGGAGATCGCTATGCGTGGGGTCAACACGGGAGGAACGGCATGAAGAACCGTCCGCGGGGTGGCCTGGGCCGCGGCCTGGGTGCGTTGATCCCCACGGCGCCTGCCGCTGAGCCGGCCACTCCCGGCGAGGCTGAGGAATCGCCGGAGGGCGCGGGGGCGGCCGCCGGTCTGGCGTCCTTCCCGTCGGATGCGGCGGGCTCGTCGTCTCTGTCGACTCTGGCACCACTGTCGTCGTTGCCGCCGGCGCTGCAGTCGTCGGCGCTGCCGTCGCTTCCTGAGGTGGAACTCGCGCCGGTGCCGGGTGCCCGGTTCGCCGAACTCGCCGTCTCCGACATCGAGCCGAACGCGAAGCAGCCCCGGCATGTCTTCGACGAAGAGGCGCTGGAGGAGTTGAAGGCCTCGATCCAGGAGGTCGGCTTCCTCCAGCCGATCGTGGTGCGGGAGCTCGGCGACGGCCGCTACGAACTGGTCATGGGCGAGCGCCGGTGGCGTGCCGCCCAGGCCGTCGGCAAGGAGACCATCCCGGCGATCGTGCGGGACACCCCCGACGACGCGATGCTGCGCGACGCGCTGCTCGAGAACATCCACCGGGCGAACCTCAACCCGCTGGAGGAAGCAGCGGCGTACCAGCAGCTGCTCGAAGAGTTCGGTGCCACGCACGAGGAACTCGCCCGGCGGATCGGCCGCAGCCGCCCGCAGATCTCCAACACCATCCGGCTGATGAACCTGCCGGCGCCGGTGCAGCGGCGGGTGGCGGTCGGCGTGCTGTCGGCGGGACACGCGCGGGCACTCCTCGGCTTGGACGACAGCGAAGCCCAGGAGAAGCTCGCGCTGCGAATCGTGGCCGAAGGCCTGTCGGTGCGGGCCACCGAGGAACTGGTTCAGCTTGCGGCAGCCGAAGGCCCGGCCAAGAAGGCGGCACCCGCCCGCCGAGCCAAGGTGCACGCACCCGCCCTGAACGATCTGGCCGAGCGTCTGTCGGATCGCTTCGACACCCGGGTGAAGGTCGACATCGGCCGGAACAAGGGAAAGATAACGATCGAGTTCGCGACGGTCGACGACCTCGAGCGGATCGTGGGCATGATCGGCGTTGAGGAAGAGGGAGCCGGCGAACGCGGTAGCGAGGCCGCGGAGGAGTAGCCGGATCGGCTCCGGTTGTTGGAAGGTGACGGAAGCGCGTGGCCGTGGTGGTCGCGCGCTTTTTCGTGCCCAGGGTTGTGGAATCGGCGTTCTGAAGTGATCTTTTGCCCCACGAGCCCCAACGTGAAATCCCAGGAGAATCGCTCTGACAGAACCCCAAAGCGACCGGTTCTCACGTTGGCAGTAGCCGCTGGTGGGGTGTCGGCGGGTGTGGGGGTTCTGATTCGGAACCGTGGCTGGATCTGCCGCGACGACGACAGGGCTCGGGGTCGGGTGGTCGTTTCACGTGAAACCGGCAAGATCACTGAGAATGCGTTATTGGTATTCCTGGGTCACTCGCGTAGCTCTGGCTCATGTCTCTGTGTTTCACGTGAAACGGGAAGATCGCCGAAGTTGGGGCGGCTTGGCTGCGCTGATTCTTGGAGGGGCGACTCTTCCCGCCGAGCTCCGCGACAATTCCCCGGAGCCCGGAGCCCGGAGCCCGGAGCCCGGAGCCCGGAGCCCGGAGCCCGGAGCCCGGAGCCCGGAGCCCGGAGCCCGGAGCCCGGAGCCCGGAGC
>NZ_JZKF01000113.1 GCF_000962825.1 Actinoplanes rectilineatus | reverse complement strand
CTCAACGGGGGAATCTCCGTTCGGGGCGGTCGGCTGTGAAGCAGGAAACCCGGCGGGCGACCGCCGGAATCCCCGTCCTTTAGGGCGGGGAGAAGTCAACTTGTGCAGCCAGGACGACGTCCGCCGGGAGGTGAAGATCGGCTGCACGCCCGCACCGGCGGTCACCGCGGCCTCGAACGCGGTCACCATGCCGTCCGCGCCGGGCAGATCCGCGTCGATCTGGGCGACCAGCGTGAAATAACCGGCGGCGCGGTGCGACAGCAGCAACAGGCCGTAGAGCCCGAGCGCGGGGGCGCCGGGGGCGCTGTTGCGCTCGTGCCAGACGCCGAAGTTGCGGACCAGGGTGCTGAACGACTCCTCGGTCAGACCGTCCCAGCCGAACGCGACGACACTCTCGAGCATCCGCTCCGGGGAGGGCGGCAGCAGCGGACCGCCGGCATCGTCGGCTTCGGGGGAGCGCAGCCAGTATTTCGTGACGACCCCGAAGTTGCCGCCACCACCGCCGGTGTGCGCCCACCACAGCTCCCGGTTCGGATCGTCGGCCTCCCGGGTGGCCGTCACCGTGCGGGCGGTGTCGCCCCGGTCGGCGACGACGACCTCCACGCCGTACAGGTGGTCGACCACCGAACCGTAGCGGCGCGACAGAGCGCCGTAGCCGCCGCCGACGATGTGACCACCCGCCCCGACCGACGGGCAGCTGCCGCCCGGGATCGTCACACCCCAGCCCTTGAACAGCGCCCGGTAGACCTGACCGAGCGTGGCGCCCGGCTGCACGGCGAACGCGCGCATCGCCGGATCGAACGTGACCGCATCCATCGGCGACAGGTCGAGCAGCGTGCGGACGGCGGGGTCGGCGGTGAAATTCTCGAAGCAGTGCCCGCCGCTGCGGGGGGCCACCCGCAGCCCGGCCCGTACCGCCTCGGACACGGCCTGCCGCACCTGCTCGGTGGTGGCGCAGACCCGGATCTCGTCGGGCCGCCCCGCGAACCGGAAGTTGTTGCCCCGCAGCAGACTGTCGTAGCGCCGGTCGCCGGGCGTGATGCGAACTGCGCCGGCGGCGGCAGCGGGGGCGGCAGCGGGGGCGGGGGCAGCGGCAGCCGCCGGGGACGTCAGGGCACCACCGGCCACGGCACCCGCGCCGACGATCAGAGAACGGCGGCGGACCTGGAGACGTTCGGGCTTGGTCATGCCGCCACGATTCCAGGACTCCGGCGGCGTACGTATCAATGGCCGTGATGAT
The DNA here is from genome assembly GCF_000962825.1 of Actinoplanes rectilineatus. Taxonomy (GTDB): domain Bacteria; phylum Actinomycetota; class Actinomycetes; order Mycobacteriales; family Micromonosporaceae; genus Actinoplanes; species Actinoplanes rectilineatus. The sequence continues at coordinate 24,437 of NZ_JZKF01000113.1, read as the reverse complement.
GGGAGGGCTGAATCGCGAACCCACCGATCGGCTGAGTGCGGGCTTGTTCCGGGGTGCCGAGGACGCCGGTACTCTCCGAATTGCGCGGCGCGACGAGGCTGGGGGATGGTCGACATGATCGGTTGACTGCGGCGACGGCCGCAACGACTGCGGAAAGAGGAACGGGTGTCGCAGGTGGAGGCCTGCCTGCGGGATGTGGAGTTCGGGGACTCGGCGGAGCGTGACGACGCCCTCTGCCGACTCGACCTCGTGGTGTGGAACGTCTACCGGGGTGGCCCGCCGTGGCCGGAGAGCACGGGAGCGGTCCGGCACCTCAGCGCGATGATCGCCGACGGGCGGGCACCGTCGGACACGGTCGAGTCGATCGTCGAGTTGATCGGGGACGCCGCGGCCTGGGTGGACCAGGTGCCCGGGCTGGAGGGGGCGATCACGGATGCTTATCCCGTACTCCGCATGCTGTTGAACGACGCGCGGCCGGACCGTGCCCTCTTCCTGGCGGACAACCTGACCGCGATGGTCCGGCTCCCCGCGCTGGCCGGCCACCGCGCCGAACTGGCCACCGCGATGGTCCGCCGGCGCGATCGTGCCGCGGGCCTGCTCGGATCCGGACGACCCGGCCCGGCAGGCGGTCGGCGAGGCGCGACCGAGGCGAACCAGGGCAACGAGGCGAACCAGGGCAACGAGGCGAGCGAGGCGGACGAATGGGATGCCCTGCTCGACTGGATGGCCAGATGATCTGGAGTGTCCTACCGGCTGATGAGGATCTGCTCGACCGGGCTGTCCGGCGATTCGGTGCGGGGAACGGCGCCGCGGCATTCGTGCCGGCACCCGGGGCGCTCGCGTTCGTCGCGGCGGACGAGGACGGCCTTCTCGGCTGGTGCTGGGGACATGTGCTGGCCAGACCGGACGGCAGCAGCATGGTCTACCTGCATCACCTCGAGGTCGCGGAGGAGAACCGGCGGCGCGGCATCGGGCGGGCCCTGCTGCGGGCGTTCATGGAGGCGGGGGCGGAGTTCGGCGCCACCAGGATGTTCCTGATCACGGGGGAGGCGAACGCGGGCGCGCGCCACCTCTACGAAACGATGGGCGCGACGGTGGCAACCCAGGGACCGACCGTGAACTACTGGTTTCCACTGACGAAGAGGACAGGCGGGACCACATGACGACCGGACCGGTCGAGCCGGTGCTCTACTTCGAGGAGATCCGGCGGGTCAGATGACCCGTCACCGTGACGGACGATCCTCACTGATAGCCGAAGACCTTCGCCGCCAGGTCGGACATGATCTCGTCGGCGCCGCCGCCGATGCCCAGGATCCGGGTGTCGCGGTAGTGGCGTTCGACCTCGGATTCCCGCATGTACCCCATGCCGCCGTGCAACTGGACCGCGGCGTCCACCACGAACTTGCAGGCGTCCACGGCGGCGTTCTTGGCCAGGCACACCTCGCCGATCACCGGGTCGCCGCCGGCATGGCGTTCGGCGATCGTTCGGGTGTACGCGCGAGCCAACTCGATCCTCTGCCGCATCTCGACGAGTTTGTGCCGCACCACCTGCCGGCTGATGAGCGGGCGCCCGAACGTCTCCCGCCCGCGGACGTGCGCGAGTGTCAGATCGAGGCAGCGTTGCGCCACCCCGTAGGCGTGCACCGCCGCCATGATCCGCTCCGGGACGAACGCCTGGCCGATCAGCTGGAACCCGGTGCCCTCCTCGCCGATCAGATTGTGCACCGGTACCCGGCAGTCGTCGAACGACAGTTCGGCCGTGTCGGAGCAGAGCCAGCCCATCTTGTCCAGTTTGCGGGACACCGTGAAACCGGGCGTGCCCTTCTCGACGATCAGCATGCTGATCCCCGCGGCTCCCGGACCGCCCGTGCGGACGGCGGTGGTGACGAAGTCGGCGCGTACCCCGGAGGTGATGAACATCTTGGCGCCGTTGACCACGTAGTCGTCGCCGTCGCGGACCGCCGTGGTGCGCAGGCCGGTCACGTCCGAGCCGGCGCCCGGTTCGGTGATGCCGAGCGCCCCGATCATCTCGCCGGCCAGGGCCGGTCGCACGAATCGGTCGATCAGGCCCGGCCCTCCGCCGGCGATGATGTGCGGCAGGGCGATGCCGTGCGTGAACAGCGAGGCGTGGCAGCCCGACGAGCCGCCGGCCTGCATGAACGCCTCGGTCAGGACGACCGTGTCGACGGTGGAGCCGCCGTCGCCGCCGATCTCCTCGGGGAAGCCGACGGCGTACAGGCCGGCCTTGGCGGTGCGCCGGTGCAGGTTGCGGGGGATCTCGCCGGCCTGTTCCCAGGCGGCCAGGTTCGGGAGGATCTCGCGGGCGACGAAACGGGTCATCGCGTCGCGCAGGGCTAGGCGTTCCGGAGTCTCGTACACGCCGCTGAGACTGTCTCGCATCGTCATTCCGGTCAATACCCTGTCGCGATCTTGCAGTGACGTGCGTCACTCGCTTACCGTCGGGCGATGCCGACACCATTGCGTGCCGTGTTCGCCATGGCACGGGCGGTCGCCGCCTCCGTCGTGTCCCGGGTTCTGTCCCCGCGGCGGGAGCCGCCGACAACGCCGCCTGCCGGTGGACCGCGGGTCTACGCGTACCCCTGCGATTTGCGGCAAGAGGTCGGCGCCCCGCCCGGCCGGGTCTTCGCGCAGATCGCGGATCCCGGGCGGCGTGGAAGCTGGCTGACCTCGCATCTGGGCTGGGTGGGGGAGACGCCGACCGGTTTCCGCGACGGCGAGCGGGTGGTGGAGCGGGTCAAGTTGATGGGCACGCCCGCCGAGGTGCGGTGGACGATCGTGCGTGCCGAGGCGCCGCGGTGTCTGTGGCTGGAGGGCCGTGGTCCGATGGGGATCAGTGTCGGGTTCGCCCTGACGGTGGAGCCGTCGGGGTCCGGGACCACGGTGCGTTTCGACGGCGGGGTGGAGGGCGGCACGGCGGACGGGCCGCTGGGCCCGATGGTGGCCCGCAACCTGGGCGATGCGGTGCGGGTCTCGCTGAAGCGGCTGGCCGGGGGAGCCCGGCGCGAGCCGGAGCGGGCAGCCGGCCGTGACCGGGAGCGGGCGGCGAAACCTGGGCCGGTCCGGTACCAGCGCACCGGCCAGGACCTGGACGCATGGACCCCGGTGATCGTGGGTGTGGGCCAGGTCAGCGACCACGGGACCGAACCGCGCGACGGTGACCCGGTGTCGCTGGCGGCGCGTGCGGCCCGGTCGGCGGCCGCGGACTGCGGGGCGGGGGAGCGGATCTGGGCCGAGGTGGATCTGGTCGGGTACGTCGCCAGCGTGTCCTGGCAGTACCCGGACGCGGCGGCGCTGCTCGCGGACCGGGTGGGAGCCCGGCCGTCCGAAACTGTTCAGACGACGGTGTTCGGTGGGGACGGTTCGCTGCGGCTGCTCAACGACGCGGCGGCGGCGATCGTGGACGGCCGGGCCCGGGTGGCGCTGCTCGGTGGAGGCGAGGCCGCGGCCACCGCGGCGGCCGCCGAGCGGGCCGGAATCACGCTCGACTGGCCGCGACAGGACGACGACGCCGTACCCGGCCGGACCATCGGCGTCGACACGGCACCCAACACCGACGCGGAGATCGAGGCGGGGCTCGTCGCGCCCATCCACCTCTACGCGCTCATCCAGTCGACCCTTCCGGGCGGGGCGGGCGAACTGTGGTCCCGGTTCTCCAGGGTCGCGGCCGGGAACCCGTACGCGTGGCGCAGGGAAAGCCTCACCGCGGCGCAAGTGGCCGCTCCGGGGCCGGGAAATCGCCCGATCGCCGACCCCTATCCCAAGCTGATGACCGCGAACCTGCAGGTCAACCAGGCGACCGGAATCATCCTGTGCAGTGTCGCGGCGGCCACCGAGGCCGGCATCCCGCAGGAGAAGTGGGTGTTCCCGCACGTCGGTGCACACGCCACCGACGAGTGGTACGTGACCGAACGCTCGTCCTTGAACGAGTCCCCCGCGATCCGGGCGAACGGTCGTGCGGTCCTCGACCACGTGGCCCGCGACATCGGACAGATCCGGTACGTGGACCTGTACGCCTGCTTCCCGTCGGCCGTGCAGATCGGCGCGGCGGAGCTGGGGCTCCCGCTCGACGACCCGGACCGGCCGCTGACCGTCACCGGCGGGCTGACGATGGCCGGCGGCCCGGGCAACAACTACTCCAGTCACGCGGTGGCCACGATGGTCCCGCTGCTGCGGGCCGCACCGGACGACCACGGTCTGGTCACCGCCCTCGGCTGGTACCTCACCAAACACGCGATCACGCTGCTGTCCGCGACGCCGCCGGAACGACCGTTCGCCGACCTGGACGCCGACGCGGCCGCGTCCCGCGAGAAGCCCCGCAAGGTCGCCGAAGGCTACACCGGACCGGCGACCCTCGAAGCCTTCACCACGACATACCACCGCGACGCCACCCCGGAGGCCCTGATCGTCACCGCGATCACGCCCTCCGGCGACCGGGTGATCCGCCGCGTCCCGCCCCGGCCCGGACCGCTGACACCCGGGCACCTCCTGCACATCACCCGCGACGGATTCGAGGAGCCCCGGCCGTGAGCGCATCCGAACATCTCCGAGCAGTGCTGCGCATGCACCAGATCGGCATCGTGGACCTGCGCCGGCCCGACCGGCTCCTGCGTGCCGCGGTCGCCAACGCCCGCCTCGGACCGCAGGCCGCCCTCACCCAGAAGGCCGCCCTCGAACACCCGGACGCGCCCGCGCTCACCGACGAGCGCGGCACCTGGTCGTACCGCGAATACTACGAACGGTCGAACGCCCTGGCCCACGCCCTGCTCCGGGTCGGCCTGCCACCGCGCGCCGTGATCGGCGTCCTGGCCCGCGACCACCGCGGCCTGGCCCTGGCGATCACCGGCACCGCCCGGGCCGGCCTGCGCCTGGCCATGCTCAACACCGGCCTGGCGAAGACCCAGCTCGCCGAGGTGATCGACCGGGAGAACGTGCGGTTCCTGCTCTACGACCAGGAGTTCGCCGACATCGTGCCGACGAGCGTCCCCCGCTGTCTGACCTGGGCCGACGGGCCGTCCGAGGACCGCACCGTCGAGGACCTGACCGCAGCCGAACCGACCACGCCGCCGCAGCCCGAACCCCGCCGGCCCGGCGGCTTCATCATCCTGACCAGCGGCACCACCGGCCTGCCCAAGGGTGCCCCGCGGACCAAGGTGTCACCGCTGGCCAGCGCCCTGATCGCGGACCGGATCGCGTTCCCCCGGCAGGGCACCGCGGTGATCGCCTCCCCGCTGTTCCACAGCACCGGGTTCGGCGCCTGGACGGTGGGCCTGTCGCTGGCCAACCACGCCGTCCTGCTGCGCCGCCTGGACGCCGAGTCGATCCTGCGCGCGATCAGCGACCACCGGGCCGCGATGCTGGTCGCCGTCCCGACCATGCTCACCCGGATGCTCGCCCTGGGCCCGGAGATCATCGGGAAGTACGACACGTCGTCGCTGCGCGCGGTCTTCCTGGCGGGTTCCGCCCTCTCGCCCGAACTGAGCACCCGTTTCCAGGACACCTTCGGTGATGTCCTGTACAACGTCTACGGTTCGACCGAGGTGGCGGTGGCATCCGTCGCCCAACCGCACGAGCTGCGACGATCTCCCGGCACGGTCGGCCGGCCGCCGGTGACCGTCCACGTGGCGCTCTTCGACGAGAACGACGAACGGGTCGACGAGCCGGGCGCGATCGGCCGGGTCTTCGTGCGCACCGGCATCCCGTTCGAGGGCTACACCGACGGCCGCACCAAACAGGTCATCGACGGCCACATGGCCACCGGCGACCGCGGGCACTTCGACACGGACGGCCTGCTCCACATCGACGGCCGCGACGACGACATGATCATCTCCGGGGGAGAGAACGTCTATCCGCTCGAGGTGGAGAACCTGCTCGCCTCCCGCGACGACGTCCTCGAAGCCGCGGTGATCGGCGTCGACGACCCCGAGTTCGGCACCCGCCTGCGCGCCTTCATCGTGCCGGCCGCGCACGCCGCCCAAGACCCGCAGCAGATCAAGGACTTCGTCAAGGCGAACCTGGCCCGCTACAAGGTGCCCCGCGACGTGCTCTTCCTCGACGAGCTACCCCGCAACCCCACCGGCAAGGTGCTCCGGCGCGAGCTTCCCACCGATTAGGGGTACGGGGATGAGCGACATCGTGGACCGCATCGAGGCGATCCGGCTCCTCGCGTACCGCAACCGGCTCGCCGAGGCCGAAGGGCAGACGAAGGACCTCATCGAGATCCTCACCCGCACCGAACTGGACCGGCACCTGGCGAGCATCCAGGAGACCATCGACGACTACTTCCTGCCCCGGCGCCGGGCCCGGCTGCAGGTGGTGCTGACCAACCGTCTCTCCGCCCGCGAACCCGAACCCCCGGCTCCCGCACAGGCGGCCCCCGAGACACCGCTGACCGCGCAGGAACTCGTCGAGCAGTTCGAGGCGGGGCTGGAGGAACTCAGCGGGCGGCACATCTTCGAATGGTCGACCTACTACCGCGACTGGCTGGAGGACGACTTCGACCGGTTCCTGCGCCTGATCGATGACGAGACGGATCAGGTCGACTGGTTCCTGCAGTACGTCCTCTTCCTGCTGTGGCAGCACTCCACCGAGATCTTCCAGAAGGGGTTCAACCATCAGCTGACCCGCGGCGAGAGCCAGGACTACGCCCAGTCGAAGAACCTGAACGGCCTGCAGCACTTCCTCGACCTGCCGATCGACTTCTACTGCCACCGGCTGGACCGGGCCAGTCGTACCCAGCAGGCCCAGGATCTGCGCAGACTCACCTCGACCATGCTGATCGCCATCCTCGGCGGGTTCGCCGACGTCGACTTCGGCACCCGCAAGGGCTGGGAGATCCTGTCGGTCGAGTACCGCTCGTGGGCGCACACCCTCGCGTTCCTCACCGAACCGGACCTCGACCGGCTGCAACAGGTGCTGGGCAGCAGCCTGTTCGGCGACCGGATCGCCCGGATCGTGCGGCCGACCGCCGCGGCGATCGACGACCTGGGCCTGGGCCGGCGGCACGTCCCGCTGCCCGCGATCTCCCAGTTCCGGGTGAACGAGAACCGCCTCGACATCACGCTGCGGCCCTCGGACCTGTCCCCGATCGCTCACATGATCGAACTTCAGTGCTACCTGGACGACAGCGTCGACCCGCTGGACCTGGTCGAGGCGTCCCGGCGGGGCGTGGCCGTGGTGGTCGCCCCGCTGCGCCCCGACCTGCGCTCCGAAGTGGCCCGCGACCCGCGGTTCGCCACCATGGTGGTGGCCGCCCGCGGGGACCAGCCCAGCGACGTGGGCGACACCCGGGAGACCGTGTTCGGGATGCTGGTCGACCACGCCTACCGCGCGGAGACCCGGGCCGACCGGCACCAGCCGCTGCTGCGCAACCCGGCCCTGGACTTCCCGCTGGCCGAGCCGGGACAGCTGCGCTTCTACCGGGTACGGCGGCGCAGCGTACAGAACCTGCTGCGCACCTACGAGAGTCGCAACGGCGTACGCCTGTGGTGCAGTGTGCGGCGCAGCGGCAAGACCACCGCGGGTTTCGACCTGGGCTCGTCGACCGGCCAGGCCACCATCATCAGCCAGACCTGCGACACCACCGGGCAACGCGAACACGACAGTGTCTTCTACGACCGGGTGTCGGACGCGCTGGACAAGGGCCGGCGGATCCCGCAGGACTTCGTGGAGGGCCTGATCGACCACTGCTCCGACCGGGAATCCAGCGAGCACGGCCGGATCGTCTTCGTCCTCGACGAGTACGAGACCCTGTTCGGCCAGCTCGCCGCGTTCCTGCGCCGCGACCGCGACATCCGGTTCACCGTCGTGCAGCCGCTGATGAACCAGCTCGTCCGGTTCTCCCGGGAGAACCTGCTCATCTTCCTCGGGCAGCAGCCCAACGCCCACTTCATCATGATGGACCAGAACCAGCTCAGCCCCCTGGTCCGGCAGGACCCGTTCCCGCTGTTCCCGCACCACGCCGGCGACGAGAGCAGCGAATTCTCCGAACTGGTCGCCAAGGCCCTGGGCAACACCATGTCGCCGGACCCGTCCTTCATCGACGGCGTGTACGCCGAGACGTCCGGCCACCCGTACCTGACCGTCAACCTGCTGCGGGAGTTCGTGCAGTCCCTGATCGACCAGGGCCGCCCGCAGTCCGAACTGACCCTGGACCGCAGCGACATCGAAGGCTTCTGCGGTGCCGCCCTCACCCCGTCGATGCTGGGCCGCAGCTCCGAGTACGACTTCTTCCGCAGCGCGGCCGCCGAGGCGCTCGGCGACTTCGGCCGCGAACACAGCCCGTGGCTGCACGACGTGTACGCCTGCATGCGCGGCCTCATGCAGGCGTCCCCGACGACGTTCCGGTGCTCGCACGCCGACTTCGAGGCCATCGCCCGCACCGTGACCACCCACCCGCAGACCCTGCTCACCGCCGCGGCGGCGAGCAACTTCATCGCCCACGACAACCAGTGGGTCTGGCCACGGATCCGTCTCCTCGGCCGGATCGCCGCCGTCTCCGAGGGGAGCATCCACGCATGAGTGACGTCGCCGACCAGGTCACCCCGGCACAACTGGCCCGCAGCGTCCGCGACCGGCTGGCCGGCGCCGGCGTCGGCGCCGGCGTCGGCGTCGGCGCTTCCGTGGGCGCTTCCGTGGGCGCTTCCGTGGGTGCTTCCGGGGGCGCGGAACTCACCGGCTTCTGGTTTCAGGTCGCCGGCAGCCGCGAGGAGTACGCGATCGAACTCCGCGAACACCTGCGGGACGTACCGATCGCGGTGGTCGTGGTCCGCGACGTCTCGTTCGCCAACGCGAACGCGCTGCTCAACGACTTCATGGCGGTCCTCGAGGGGAACCGGCAGGACTGCCTGGACGCGTTCGGCCACGAACCCGGCGCCACCCGGTACGGCGTTGTCCTGCTGGCCCGTACCGAGATGCGCCTGCCCCAGCTGTCGTCGCCGGCCCGGGTGCCGGACTGGTTCCCGAGGATCGGCGGCCGGGAGATCTCCGTCGTGATCCTCGATCTCACCTGGCGGGTCGAGGTGAGCCTGAACGCCGACGAGCGGGCGGTCGGCCGCCTGCGCCGGTCCGTCCACGAGCTGGAAGGCGTCCTGCTCACCCGGCTGACCGAGGTCTGGCGCGACGCTCCCACCACCGCCCAGCCGCTGTGGTCGGTTCTGTCCAGCCGCGGCGAACGCTACGACGACTTCCTGAAAGATGCGGAGGCGGCACACGGCGAGGTCAGCAACCCGGAGTCGTTCCGGCCGAGCCTGCGCGAGGGACGATCCCTGGTCGCCCGCCTGTGGGGCGCCATGCAGAAGACCCACCCGGGCGGGGTGCCCCGGCTTGCGAAACACCTGGCCGGCGCACTGCGGCTGCCCGACGACCCCGGCGGGCACTGGCATCCCACCCTGGCCCAGGTGATCAACCGCACGCCGGACGGCCCGCCGACCGAAGCCGGGCGGTTCTGCAGCAACCTGTTGACCACACTCGCCTGGTCCTGCCAGCTCACGACGGCGGCGGCGCACGCGGCCGAATACCCGAACTTCCCGGTCCCGCTGCTCACCTCGTTCTTCTTCGACCTGCGGACCGGCCTGGCCGGCGCGTGCGCGGTGCTGCGCTCGACACGGTGACGCCGGGTCGCCGTGTCGGGGCGGGCGCGGCGAGCTAGTGTTCGCGGCGGAAGCTTTGCGAACGAATGGGGTGCAGGAGACATGGCCACGGAGAAGGCGATTCTGGCCGGCGGCTGTTTCTGGGGGATGCAGGACCTGATCCGGAAGCGTCCCGGTGTGGTGTCCACGCGGGTCGGCTACACCGGCGGCCGGGTGGAGAACGCGACGTACCGCAACCACGACGGTCACGCCGAGGCGATCGAGATCGAGTTCGACCCGGCCGCGACGTCGTACCGGGATCTGCTGGAGTTCTTCTTCCAGATCCACGACCCGACCACGGTCAACCGGCAGGGCAACGACATCGGCACCAGCTACCGCTCGGCGATCTTCTTCGAGACCGACGAGCAGAAGCGGGTCGCCGAGGACACCATCGCGGACGTGGACGCCTCCGGCCTGTGGCCGGGCAAGGTCGTCACCGAGGTGACCGCGGCCGGCCCGTTCTGGCAGGCCGAGCCGGAGCACCAGGACTACCTGGAGCGCATCCCGAACGGCTACACCTGCCACTTCCCGCGGCCCGACTGGAAGCTCCCGCGCCGCGCGCAGTGACCCGAAGCCGCTGTCTGACGGATACTGCTGCGACCTTGGTGCGCTGACCCCCGCCCGGGGTGGCCCGCGCACCAAGGTCGGCTCACCGATGTAGGCCGGTGCGCTTCTGCCCGATCACAAGCCTGATGGGGGTACGCACGGGTGGGCCGACCGTGGCCCGCGGCGGCCACCAGGCCGTGCCGTGCAACCCGGCGTCGCTGCTGTGGTTCGGCCATCTGTGCGGTGTGGCCCGACTGCCCCACGGAGCGCTGATCGTGTGCGGTGTCGTGGCGGGCCGCGAGGACAGCGGCCCTGACTGGCTGGACTTCTACCTGCCGCTGAGCGCGTTGGGCCGTGCCGAGCCCCGTTCCGGCTCGCATATGGTCGGCGGTCCGGCCTCGTTGGCCTGGCGGCGGCAGCGTGCGCTACCTGCCCGCGACGGATTGACCAGTGCTGGGTGGACATCGTGCGAATCTCGTCTCACGCCCTCCAGAGCGCATCACCTGACGACGCGGGTTGCGGTATCGACACGGCGCTGGCCTGTGGGTGCCGCAGCGTGCAGAGTGGCTTGTCATGCGACGGAGAGCAGGACAGTTGATCATTATCCTGGGTGCCGCCTCCGGGCTCGCCGCGTGTTCGGTGCCCGAGGAGGGGATCACCGGGCTGACGGTCGACGCTCAGGGAGACCTCTGGGGCGCCGTCGCGATGTGTTACGACGATCCGCCGGACGTCGTCTATCTCGCCGGTTTCCGGCCGGCGCCCGCGCCTTCGCAGAGCGCCCCGGACAACCACCCGAGCCTGGCGGGCGAGGAACTGGGCGAGGTCGAGTACACCGTTCCGCGAGGCGCCGGCCGGGTGCTGAGTTTCCCGCTGGAGGCTCCCGCCGACGGGTGGGTGGCGAGTCTCGGGCCGCCACGGCTCCTGCCCGACGTGGACTACCGGTTGTACGGCCACACCAAGAACAACAGCTTTCGGACGATGGAGGTCGCGTTCCGGCTGTCCGACCGGGAGCGGCTCGCGCCCGGCACGGTGCTGATCCAGGACGTACGCAGCGACGAGGATGTCCTGGTGTCGCAGGCCGAGTTCGCGGATCGTGGCAAGAGGTTCTGCCTGGGCACGTGAGTGGTGTCGGCTGTCACGGTCTGACGAAGGCGGCTCGCAGGACGGCGCGGATGGTGGCCTCGGGGTCGCCGTCGGCGCTCTCGGCCATGCTCCCGTTGAGCCACAGGCTCGCGAAGCCGTGCACCGTCGACCACGCTGCCAGGGTGAGGGCCCGGTCCGGGCCGGCGTCTCCGGACAGCGTGCGTGATCCGGCCCGGAGGATGCCGGCGGCGCGGCGTTCGGCGCTGACCACGTCCGGGTCGTCCCGGCGGTAGAGGTCGGGGCGGAACATCACCTGGAAGTGCGCGCGATGGCTCAGGGCGAACCGCACATAGGCCACCCCGACCTCGAAGAAGTCGTCGCCGGCCGCCGCGAGGGCGTCGGCGAACAGTTCGTAGCCCTCGGCGGCGACGGCGGTCAGCACGCCGGTCTTGTCGCCGAAGTGGTGGACCGGGGCGACGTGTGAGACGCCGCTGCGGCGGGCCAGTTCGCGCAGGCTCCAGCCGGTCGGGCCGGTCTCGGCGGTCGCCTGCAGGGCGGCGTCGATGATGGCCCGGCGCAGGTTGCCGTGGTGGTAGCCGATGTTCCTCACCTCGAATCTTACCGTTGACAACATCCTAGCCGAGGCGCAATCTTACCAACGACAAGATTGGGGAATGAGATGGCTCCGTTCTTCGCGCTGGCCGGTGGCTTCGCGATCTTCCGCCTGCTCGGCCTGGCCGGCATCGACATGCTCGACGACTGGCAGACCCCGCTGCGCTGGGCACTGGCGCTGATGTTCGTCCTCACCGGGACGACGCACTTCCTGCCCGGGTGGCGCCGGGAGATGGCCGCGATGGTGCCACCCGGCCTGCCCCGCCCGGAGCTGCTGGTCGCGCTGACCGGCGTCCTCGAACTGGCCGGGGCGGTGGGTCTGCTGATCCCGCGGGTCGCCCCGCTCGCGGCGGTGCTGCTGGCGCTGCTGATGCTCGCGATGTTCCCGGCGAACGTGGTGGCCGCACGCCACCACCTGCAACTGGGCGGCCGCCAGGCCACTCCACTATTTTTGCGCGCGGCCCTACAGGTCGTCTTCGTCGGAGCCGCGATAGCCGCCGCGTTCTGACCGCATGTCAGATCTCCTGCCGTTCCCGCGCAGGCAGCCCGAACCGGACCGCGACCGGATTCCACAGCTCGAGGAACTCCATCTTGGCGGACCCGGATCGCTCCGATGCCTCCATGCCCTGCTCGAACTGGGCCGACCGTTCGGGAGGCGACGCGCAGCCGTCCGGGTCCGCGGCTGCCGCCCACGCGGTGAAGGCCGCATCCGCGTCCCGAGCATGCGAGAACGCCGCGGTGAGGCTGGCCCGAATGGTCTCGGCGTCCGGAAGGTCCGCGATGTAGATGCCGGCGAGAAGGTCGAGTTGCCGCTGACGTTGGTCGGTGAGATCACGGAGGTCCGCGATGGCGCCGGCCAGGTTCGAGCAGGCCTGTACATCGGCGATCGCCTTGTTCAACCGGGTACGGATGTCACCGCTTTCCCGCAACAGGGCGTCGATGGCCTCGGCCTCGATCCGCACGTCGTCGACGGTGGCCGGTGGCTGGCCGCCCGTCTGCTCGCGGCTGGTGCCGACGGTGAGCCCGACGGCATAGGTGAGAAAGCACATCAGCATCACGGCGAGCGCCGTGGCTACGAGCCTGAGCGTTCCGGCCCATGCGGCCACCAGGGGGCGCCCGGCCCGCGCGGCCCGGAAGCGCTGCCAGGCGCAGGCCGGGCGTTGCAGCCAGAAGGCGCCCGGCTGGTGTGGAATGGCGACAAACGGTTCGCCGTTGCGGGCCAGAGCCCGGACCAGTTGGCTGATGAACCCGTCAGAGCGCATTGGCTTCCCCCGCCCGGGTCACCGCGCCCCGGCCGTCACGCTCGGCTCCGGCCGTAGACGGCTCGTTGCCGGACTCGGCACCCGGGATCTGCTGGGCCATCTTCTCGATGATCAGTGGTGCGGCGATGCCGACACTCAGGGCGCTGAGCTGGCTCATCGGCCCGCTGGCCCCGACGGCACCGGCCAGGACGCCACCGACGCCGAGGCGGATCAGGACCGAAACGATGATCGGGCCGGCTCTCAAGCGCTTGTTCCACGGCCAGCGCCCACGGCGCATGACAGCGCTCCACTCGAGGCCCTCGACGGCGACGCCGCCGAACACCCCCCACATGACACACTGCCAGAGCTGCACCGGCACACCGTAGTCGTGCTGATGTGTGTCGATCCAGTTTCTCCACTAAGGGATGTAGACCTCGGCCAGGCTGACCGCTACGCCGTTGCGGGTTTTCAGGCGGACCATCGGCGTGGAGTTGTACTCGTACCATGCGGCGAACTCCTTGGCCGACGCCTTGCAGGTGGCCGCCGCCTGCTCGTCCATGCACTGGGTCAGGTCGTCGTTGCCGCTCGCGCCGACCAGGGCGAACTCCGCGTCGTCCGCCCGCGGCAGGGTGATCTTCGCTTCGCTGTCGGCGGTGTTCCAGGCGCTCTGGCACTGCTGGTTGTCCGGAGGCAGGTGGAACGCCTCGCAGAAATCCGGATTGATCATGAAGATGATCGGTTCGACGACGATCGCCTTGTCCTTGCCACTCTGGTAGGTGAGCAGCCGCACGATCGAGTCGGTGTCGCCTCGGCTGACGTCGGTGAACGTCGGCGTGGGGGCGGGCGCCGGCGAGGCCGACGACGTGGGTACCGGTGTCGCGGTGGAGCAGGCGCCGAGCAGCAGGACCAGGGGCAGGGCGAGCAGGCGGAGTCTCATAGCGTCCGGATCTCCACATCCTTGAACGTGACCTGCGCGTAGTCGGCGGTCGTCTCCAGCTCGTTCTCCACGCCGAGTTCGATCCAGCCGCTGATCAGCCGCCGGTCGTCGACGTCGGCGGTGAGCACCTCGGCGCCGTCCAGCGAGACGGTCGCCACGTCGTCGAGGATCTCCAGGCCGACCCGGTGGTCCTTGCCGTCGGCGAAGGCCGTCGAGCGGGCGGTGCCGACCGTGGTCGCCGCACCCTTCGTGTCCAGGGTGACCGTGATCTCGCCGCGGCAGAGCGTCAGGTGGTAGCCCACCGTGTCCTCGATCCGGCGGAACGAGATGTACGCGCAACTTCCCGCCTGGGGCACCGACACCGTGACGGCGATCGACTGGTCGCCGCCGATGATGTCCTTCGGGCCGGGGCAGGAGCTGGACTCGCCGTACGGGGTGGTCGCCACCAGGTGCCCGTCGCGGAACCGGCAGGTGTTGCGCCCGTCGGCCTTCACCGTCCACTGGGCGGCCCACCCCAGCGGGTCGATGATCATCGGGCCGTTGCCGATCCGTGGGGTCGGCGCGGCCTCGACGGGGGCGGCGGGCTCGTCGAGCGCGGAGTTCTTGAGGGCGATCCCGCCGGCCGCGCCGAGCACCGCGAGAGTGGCCACGCCCGCCCCGGCCGCCGCGAGCAGACTGCGGCGGCGTCGTTGCCGGGAGCGCCCACCGGCCCGGGCGGCCTGCGCGGCCTGCCGCAGTTCGGGGCTGCCGGCCAGGTCACCGACGCCGTGTGAACCGGTGTCGAGCAGCAGGTCCAGCAGCTCGGTCGAGCTGGGACGGTCGGCCGGGTTCTTGGCCAGGGACCGGTCCACGATCTCGCGCAGCGGCGACGGCAGGTTGCCGAGCTGCGGTGGCTGGGTGAGGATGCGGGCGGCCGTCGCGGCGGGGGAGTCCGCGCCGAACGGGGTCCGGCCGGTCGCCGCGTACGCGACCACCACCCCCCAGGCGAACACGTCCGACGCCGGCCCGACCCCGGAGCTGTCGCCGTCGAAGCGTTCCGGTGCCATGTACGACACCGTCCCCACCATCTGGTCGGTGCGGGTGTGGTTGCTGGTCGCCTCGAACGCCCGCGCGATCCCGAAGTCGATCACCTTCGGGGTGCCGAGCGAGAACAGCACGTTGCGCGGTTTGAGGTCGCGGTGGATGACCCCGGCGCCGTGGATCGCGGTCAGCGCCGTCGCCACGCCGATCGCCACGCTGTACAGGTCGCCGCCGGACAGCGGTCCCCGGTCGGTGACCACGTCGGCCAGGCTGGGGCCGTCCACGTACTCGACGACGAGGTAGGGGGTCTCGCTCTCCGGGTCGGCGTCGAGCACCGGCGCGGTGCAGAACGCCGGGACCTGCCGGGCCCGGTTGACCTCGCTGCGGAACCGTCCGCGGAACTCGGACTGGTGGGCCAGTTCGGGGCGGATCGCCTTGACCGCGACGAGGTTTCCGTCCGGTCCGCGGCCCAGGTAGACGGCGCCCATACCGCCCTCGCCGAGCCGGCCG
Organism: Actinoplanes rectilineatus; assembly: GCF_000962825.1. GTDB lineage: Bacteria > Actinomycetota > Actinomycetes > Mycobacteriales > Micromonosporaceae > Actinoplanes > Actinoplanes rectilineatus. The sequence continues at coordinate 8,841 of NZ_JZKF01000113.1, read as the reverse complement.
AGCAGATGGTAACCGCCCAGTTCCGCAGGGTCGCCGGGTCGCAACGGATCGGTGGGCATGGGTCGGTAGATTACGGGATCAAGGAACGCCGTCGTCGAGGGGACCGGACGGTCAGCACAGGACCCGTGCGGCCGTGACGGGGGCGGCGGTCAGCACCGGCGCGGCGCTCGCCGGAACCGTCACGACGAGGCAGCCCGGGCGCCGGGTGACCGTCGCGGACACGCCGAGCAGGCGGGCCGCCCGGACCAGCACCGCCGCGGTGTCCTGGTCGGGCAGGCGGACCCAGAGGCGGTCGGCGCGCTTGCGCCGTCCACCGGCGAGCAGCACGGCCCGCCAGGACAGGTGGGCCAGAGCCAGCCGTTGCAGGTTGCGCGGCGACGACACACCCAGCGTTTCGGGGGAGAGCAGCGCCTGACGGCCCTGCCGCCAGGCCGCGGCCAGCATCCCGCTGGCCGCCAGGCGCAGGTGCCCGGGGACGAGTACGCCGTGCACCTCGTACCGCCGGCGGCCGCCGCCGGCCCGCACCTCACGGGTGGCCGCACAGCCGAGACCGCCGAGCAGCGCCGCCAGGCGGTCCGCGGCGTCCGGGTTGTCGAACTCGGCGAGGGCCGCACCGATCAGGGGCGCCGGGGTCAGCGCGGCGTGCCGCGACGGGCGCAACCCGGGCAGCCGGGGCGTCTCCACGCACTGTACGAGCACGGCCGACTCGAAGGCGGCCGGCAGCGCCGCGGCGAGCACGACGGCCCGGGCCGGAATCTGGTCCATGTGCTGTTCGCCCCCCTGTGGTTTGCGGGTTTCCGTTACCGTGCCGGGTCGGACGTTCAGCCGGTACTTCCCGGATACAAAGTTGAGGGAAACTTGCGGGGATCACGCCCTGCTGCGTTGGGAGACGGGTGGTACCCCGAACCAGGGGCCGGCGACTCGCCGGGCCGTGCCGGATGGCACTCGCCGGGCTCGCCACGCTCCTCATGATCACAGGCTGTGTCGGCGGGACTCCGGAGCAGCACCGGATCCGGATCGCGACCGGCAGCCCGACCGCCGTCTACTACGCGATCGGCAGCGCCTTCGCCGAGGTCGTCAACCAGGAACTGCCCGGCCTGGACGCCAGCGTGCTGGTCACCGCGGCCTCCGCGGAGAACCTGAACATGATCGTCAACGGCACCGCCGAGGTCGGGTTCACCCAGGCGGACGTGCAGGTGACCGGCGGCGACCCGGTGCCGGGGACGGCCGCGCTGGCCCGCGTCTACGACGACCTGCTGCACCTGGTGGTCCGCGCGGACAGCCCCATCAAACGGCTCCAGGACCTCAAGGGCCGCACCGTGTCGGTCGGGGCCCGCGGGTCGGGGACCGGCGTCACGGTCAGCCGCCTGTTCGCGGTGGCGGACATGAGTGCTGACGGAGTCGTACACCAGAGGGAATTGAGCCTCGACGACTCCATCCTGGCGCTGTCCCGCGGTGAGATCGACGCGTTCTTCTTCTCCGGCGGTCTCCCGGTCGCCGGGATCAAGCAGCTCAGCGGCGAGATCGGCACCAGGATCGTGGATCTCGCGGCCTGGGCCGCGCCGCTGCGCGACGCCTACAGCGACGTGTACGTGGTCCGCGACGTCCCCACCTCCGCCTACCGGATGCCGGCCGTGTCGACGGTCGCGGTGCCGAACCTGCTCGTGGTGTCGTCGTCGATGCCCGACGACGTCGCCTACGACCTGACCCGCCTGCTGATGGAACGCCGCGACGTGCTGGCCGCCGCGCACCCGGCCGCCGAACGGCTCGACCTGCGCACCGCCATCGCGACCCTGCCGGTCCCGTTGCACCCGGGGGCGGCCCGCTATTACAAGTCGGTCAAACCGTGACGGCGCCGGCCGGGAACCAGATGCTCGCCGCCAGCCCGCCGGACTCCGCCGGCGCCAGCTCGAACCGTCCACCGGACGCCTCCACCAGCACCGTGACGATGGACAGCCCCAGCCCGGCGCCGTCGACGTTCTGCGCGTCCGGGGCCCGCCAGAACCGCTCGGTGGCCTGACGGCACTGTTCCTCGGTCATGCCGGGGCCGGTGTCGCGTACGCAGACCTCCACGCCACCGTCGCGAGCCGCCACGCCCACCTCGACCCGCCCGCCGGCCGGCGTGAACTTGAGAGCGTTGTCGATCAGCGCGTCCAGCGCCTGATCGAGAGCGGTCGCCACCAGCCGGGCGTGCTGGGCCTCACCGGGCACGTCGGTGACCAGTTCGATGCCGCGCCGCTCGGTCAGCGGTGACCAGGCCTGCGCCCGGTTGAGGGTCAGCGACACCGCGTCCACCACCTCGACGCGCTGCCGGCCACGCTCGGCCCGGGCCAGCTCGAGCAGCCCGTCGAGCACGTCCGCGAGCCGGTCGGTCTCCTCCAGGGCGATGTCGTTCTCGCCGCGCAGTTCCTCGTCGTCGAGGCGGCTGCCCAGGTCCTCGATCCGCAGGCGCAGCACGGTCAGCGGGTTGCGCAACTGATGGCTGGCGTGCGCGACGAACTCCCGCTGCCGTTCCAGCGACGCGGTGACCGTGTCGGCCATCTCGTTGAAACTCGCCGACAGCCGGCGCAGCTCGGGCGGGCCCAGACCGGGCTGCACCCGCGCGCCCGAGTCACCGGCGGCGATCTCGTGGGTGACCGCGTCGAGCCGGGTCACCGGCCGCAGCACCCACCCGGCCAGCCGGCTGGCGGTGGTCATGCAGACCGCCACGGCGACCGCCCCGACCAGGGCCAGGATCAGCCACAGGGTGAGGATCTCGCGGCGGCTGCGGTCGGACGGGGAGACGGTGAGCACCACGCCGAGCACCGCGCCGCCGTCGCTGATCGGCACCGCCACCACGACCGGTCGCTCGTCCCACGGCCAGAGCGTCTCCGGCATGCCGACCTGGTGCCCGGCCAGGGCGTCGCGGATGGCGATGCCGGTCTCCTGCGGGTCGCGCGGTTCGTCGCCGAAGACGCGCAGCACCTTCTGGTCCTGGTCGACCAGGACCGAGGCGATCCCGTACAACTCGTGGTATTGCTGAAGCTCGTCACTGAGCGCGTCGAGCTCGCCGCTGCGCACCGCCGGGGCGGCCAGCGAGGCGAACCGGGTCGCGTCGGCCAGCCGGTCGGCGACCGCGCCCGCCGTCTCGCGGCTCGCCAGCGACGTCGCGAGCGGGATCTCCAGGGCCAGCAGCACCATGCACAGCAGCAGCAGATAGGTGCCCACGAGCCGCCTGCGCACACCGCCCCCTGCCCGCCGTCATCCGGTGCGCAAACGGTAGCCGACGCCACGCACCGTCTGCACCAGGCCGGGATCCCCCAACTTGCCGCGCAACGACGCGACGTGCACCTCAAGGGTGTGTTTGGCCGACCAGGTGGTCTGCCACACATCGAGCAGGATCCGTTCCCGGGTGACCGCCTCACCCGGCCGCCGTGCCAGCGACGCGAGGATGTCGAACTCCTTGCGGGTCAGGGTGACCTCTTCGTCGTTGAAGCTGACGGTCCGCGCGCCGTGGTGGATGCGCAGCGGCCCGATCTCGGCGACCTCGGGCGGGGCGCTGGAGGTGCGGACGGCCCGCCGCAGCAGCGCTTCGATCCGGGCCTGCAGCTCGGCCATCGAGAACGGTTTCACCACGTAGTCGTCGGCGCCCATCCGCAGTCCGGTCACCTTGTCGCGTTCCTCGCCGCGCGCGGTCACCGCGATGATGCCCAGGTTCTCGTTGCGCGCCCGCAGCGTCCGGCACACGTCGACGCCGTCGCCGTCCGGGAGGTTGAGGTCGAGCAGGACCAGGTCGCAGGGGGCGGCCTCGAGGGCGGCGGTGGCGGTGGCGGCATGCTCGACGAGGTAGCCGCGGCGCTGCAGCATGGACGTCATCACCGTGCTGACCCGCAGGTCGTCCTCCACGAGCAGGATCCGCATGGCCCCCCTTTGTCGGTTGTTTCAGATCGCCGGACGCTAACCGGGTTGTGTTTCAGACTGCCTTACTTTTCTCTGTCGACGGAGGATCCATCTAGGCTACCTTGGGATCCAATCGCTTTCGAGGGGGCAACATGGCAGTGCGGCGGATCATCGCGCTCACCCTGGGCTGGGAGGATCTGCCCAAGTCAGCCTCCGTCCATGGGGGCTCACGCACCGAGCGGGTCCGGGAGCCGGTGCCGTCACTGCTGCTCGAGACCGGCGACGGATGGCTGATCCTCGACACCGGCTTCAACACGGCGCTGTTGCGGGATCCAGCGTTGCGTAGTCGTTTCTACCCGAGTCCGAATTATCAGCCTTCTCTTTCAGGGTCGCCGTCCGGTGAACCGCTGCTGGAGGCCCTGGACGCGGTCGGCGTCGCCCTCGGTGACATCACCGCCGTAGCGTTGAGTCACCTGCACGTCGACCACGCCGGCGGCCTGAAACACTTCGCCGGCCGCGTCCCCGTCCACATCCAGCAGGCCGAACTCGACTACGGCCTGAACAACCACCCCGAACCCGAGCGCTACTCGATGGCCCGCATCGACTACGACGACCCGCGCATCGACTGGGTGCCCGCCACCGGCGACGTGGAGATCGCACCGGGCGTCACCGCACTGTCCACTCCCGGACACACGCCGGGCCACCAGAGCTTCGTGGTCGACCTGGCCGGCGGCGGCGGTTACGTCTTCGCCTGCGACGCCGCCGACCTCACCGAGAACATCACCGAGGAACGGGCCATCGGCTCGTTCCGCGGGGCCACGCCGGAACAGACGGTCGAGCAGATCCGGCGGTTGAAGGACATCGGGGCGCGCCGCGGCTACCCGGTCATCCCCGGACACGACCCCGTCGCCTGGCCCACTCTCACTGCGGAGCTCGCGGACCGACGGCGCTGACCACCCGGACCGGCGGATGGATGCTTGCTCCAGTTCCAGGCCGAGACGCGCACCGGCGTGACGCAGCGTCTCCGCGCACCCCGCAGTGCCCTGGAAGTCGAGAATCACGATCCGGCCACCGGGCCGAACCACGCGCAGCAGCTCGCTGACCGCGTCGACCACCAGCACCGATGTCTCTCTGGCGGATCATCGAAACCGGAAGACCTTTTTGAGGGTACGCGTCGGCCCGGTCCCGGAGCAGTCCGGAACGCGGCCTGCCGCCTACTCACGCCCGCTGCCACGCCCCGCCCTCCGATCCCGGGTCGGTCCTCGCCCACCACTCGGTGAACAGCGCGGTCACCTGATCGCGGGTCTCCGCGATGAGGAACGTGGTGCCTTCGGCCGTCAGTGGCTGGACGGCATACCTGTACACGTCGGCATGCCTGTCGACCGAGGGGCAGACGAAGAGCGCCAGCATCCGCAGGACCCGGAGGGTGTCCTCGCCGAGCAGCGGGAAGTGCGCCTCCACCAGACGGCCGAGCGCCGATCCGACCTTGTCCACGACGATCCCGACGACCGCCTCGGCCAGCGTCCGGGCCAGGCTGGACAGTTTGCTGGTCACGAACTCCGCGATGAGCTTCTTCGCCCTGTCGGCTACGAACGCGGCGACGTCGTGGACTTCCTCGAGTCCGCGGATCAGGATCACCAGAATCCCGCACCAGGTGTGCTTGGCCAACCGCCGCTTGACCTCACGGGCCTGGTCTCCTGCCTGCTTGTCGATCTCCTTGGAGGTCTCTGCCCAGGTCTTCTCCAGAAGCGTGTCAGCGAGAGTCTCCAGCCGGTTCAGTGGCATCGCGCGGCTCCGCGGATCGCCGAGGTCGACGATCCGCGGTGTGCGGTCTCCGGTGGTGTCGGGGGAGAGTCGGCCGCTGATCTCCAGGCGGGCAAGATCGATGTAGCCCTCCCGGTTCTGCCGGTTGAATCCGATCTTGTTGTGCCGGTTCCGGGTGATGCCGGCGAGGAGCTGTTCCCGGCGGTCCGCGCGGTCCCTCTCCGGTCCGCGGGCATATCCGATCCATCCACCCCAGCCGTGGCGCGCGCCGCTGCAGGCGCAATCGCACCGGTGTTGCCGGGCTTTCTCGCAGTTGCTGGGGTGCGTGGTCTGCGCCATCGGGGCCACCGTTCACCAAGATATCGCTCTCCGTCAATTAACGGTGACTCTAGGTGTGCAGTGAGGGTGGTCGGCTCTTTAACTTCCGTCATTTCGGTCGCCGGCCAGGGAAATTTCGCGGCTGAAGCGCCCGTCTGCCGCGCGGGATCGATCGGTGCTGTCGGATTCCTGATGGACGTCCGGGGTGGATCAGGTTCCGGGAGCGTTCCGGAGGATTGCTGCGGAGCTTTCTGCCCTTCAGCGGCCTTGCGCAGAGCGCTTGGGGAGTACGCGTCGGCGGGAGTCCCGTGGTGGCCCAGACCGCACCGAGTTGCCCACACCGGCCCGCTGCCGCGCCCCACCCTCCGATCAGTGGTCATGCCCGATGGTGATCAGCTGGCCTTGGCGAACTCCGCGACGGCGACGAGCACGTTCACCAGCGGGGGCGCCACGACGAAGGCGCCCACCACCAGTCGCAGGCTCTCCTTGCGGCGGGGGATCCAGGCGCGGGCCAGGAACGCCGCGAAGGCCACGCCCCCGGTTACGTAGGGCCAGACGGTGAAGACGGCCTGCGAGGTGTCCAGGCACGCGCGTTCAAAATCGGCGCCACAGTTCGCGTCGAGCTGACCGAGCACCGCGGTCCCCGGCACGCAGCACATCAGCGACACGACCGGCACCGCCGCGAGCCCCGCCAGCGCCGCCCCGCGCCCGGCCCGCTCCCGCCACGCCGGGCCATCCGGATCTTCACTCATGGCAGTCACCGTAGGTCACCCCTGGACCGGACGGCACATACTGAGTCGATGGGCACCTTCCAGGACCCGAACCCGGACCGAGACTGGCTGAAACGTGGCTACACCGACACGAGCAGCAACCCGTTCTCGATCGACGCGCAGACCGAGGCGATGGGCCGTCTCGCCGAGGGCACCGGTGACACGAGGATGGCCCGGATCGGCCGGGTCGTGATGAAGGTGGCCGCGCTGTTGGCCCTGCTCCCGTTCGTGGTGTTCGCCGCCCAGTGGGCCCTGCACCTCATCGGCTGACCACTCCCATTCCCCTGTACGTGGGCGCACTACTCGCTAAGCGATGTCTCGTAACTCGGTGCAGGTGCTCTGCGCGCGTATGTCGGTCCCAGTTGGCCGTGGGATTGGCTGCCACTGCCCCGGCGGATGCTATTTGTGGGCCTGCGGTCGGGGCCCCGGGGGTGGGCGGGGCGGCGGACATAATGCTCCGTATGGATCTCCTTCTTCGACCGGTTCGGCGACAGGACCTTCTCGCGCTGACCGGCTTACTGGAGCAACTCGGCTATCCGACCACTGAGTCAGACTTGGACGGACGACTCGACTACTGGCTCGAGGATCCCGCAAGCTGGCTGATCGGCGCCGAGGACGGCGGCGCCCTGGTCGGCGTCGCGGCACTGCACGTCCTGCCGATACTGGAAAAGACCGGGAAGTTCGGGCGGCTGCTCGCCCTTGTGGTCGAGGAGCGGTACCGCGGCCGGGGCGTCGGCCGGATGCTGGTGACGGCCGTCGAAGACCAGGCACGCGCTGTCGGCTGCCTCGCCATAGAGCTCAACAGCAGCCGTCACCGGACCGAGACCCACACCTTCTATCAACGTCTCGGATATGAGGACGCCTGTGTCGAGAAGGCCCGGTTCTACAAGAGCCTCACCGACGCATAGCTGCGAAACAGGCCAGCGACGCGGCCGTCCTCCAAGACTGACGCTCCCGTAGGTCTTGCCCGTGACCGATTTCTGGTCAGCCGGCCAACGCGATGTTGTGCAGGTGGGCGATTCCCGATGCGGTGACGGCTCAGGTTCGGGCGGCACGGCGGTAATCGCGCAGGATCTTGTAGGTCTTGAGCCGGGCCAGGGCATGTTCAACACGGGCCCGGACTTTGCGGTGCCCGGCGTTGTAGTCCTGTTTCCACTCGGGTAGTTCACTGCCATCGGCCGGTTTGCGGTACGGCATGATCACCTCCGGGTTGCCGCGGTAGCCGCCGTCGGCCATCACCTCACGGCCGGCCAACTGCTGATCGATGCCGCTGCTGCGGTACACGATCGTGTCGTTACGGTTGCCGGGTTGTGGGTCGCCCAGGGCGATGACCAGGCGGGTATTCGCATCGATCGCGACTTGCAGGTTCGCCGAATATCGGTAGTTCTTGCTCTTCGCGGCCAACCGGTGATCCCGAGTCGGGATCAGAGTGCCGTCCACGATCGCGACCTGGCCCGTCGGGCGGCGGCTTACCGGCGTCAACGCGAGCAGCGGCCCGATTGTGTCGATGACCCGGTGCGCCGCGGAGTGCGATACCCCGAACAGCGGGCCGAGCTGGCGCATGGTCAGGTTTGTGCGCCAGTACACGGCCACCAGCAGGACCCGGTCAGGCAGGGCCGTCGCCCACGGCCGGCCCGGCCGCCCGTCGGCGATGGCGTCACCGCCGCGTTTTGCGACCAGACGCACGAGGCGGCGAAACTGCGCCGGCTGTAGCCCGGTGAACGGGTGGATCAACGCGGGGCGAGAGGCTGAGAACACCTGCACCCATCGATGATCACTTATTGTCCGAACCAGAAAATCATCGGGTTACGAGACATCCCTTAGTACTTTCCGGGAATGCGAGAAGGTCCTGCAGCGCGGCGTGGCGGAACTGGTAGACGCCACCGACCTGACGCAGAACTTGCCGATCCTGAGCCGTTTGGAGTAGCGGGATGAACCGGAGAGGCGAGTCTCTCGGTGCGCGCAGGCTCTCCACCAACGCTAGATCGCCGGATACTCCAAGCCACATACCGACGTGATCTCAGCGAGCGGCGGTCAGGTATCGGTATTCGAAATGGATGAGGTGAAGTGCTGCGGCGACGATGTCGCCGATCCGGCTCGGGCTGATGGT
>NZ_JZKF01000112.1 GCF_000962825.1 Actinoplanes rectilineatus | reverse complement strand
TGGGGATTCCGTGGCGACGGGTGGAGCGGTTGCTGGGGATTCCGTGGCGACGGGTGGAGCGGTTGCTGGGGATTCCGTGGCGACGGGTGGAGCGGTTGCCGGGGATTCCGTGGCGACGGGTGGAGCGGTTGCTGGGGATTCCGTGGCGACGGGTGGAGCGGTCGCTGGGGATTCCGTGGCGGTCAGCAGGAACTTGCTGCTGGTGCCGCCGTAGTCGATGCCGAGGAGCAGCGTCACGGACGTACCCCGGCGTCCCGTAACGCCTCGATGATCCGCAACGCGGTCCGCTCGTCGGTGGTCTCGCGGCCGGACTCCGGGCCTTGGGCGGCGCTGCCCAGGGTGAGCGCGCCGGAGTCGCGGACCACCGTCTTCGCCGAGGCGTGCACGGCCGGGACGCCGGTGGACACCAGTGCCGGGATCAAGGATGGTACGACGCCGCCGCCCGCCTGGACCTCGAGGCGGCCGGCCGCGGCGGACACCAGGCGGCGCAGGCTGGGCAGGCCGTCGGCGACCACGGTCGGGCAGCCGGCGGTGAGGATCCGGCCGACGCCGAGGGTGATCAGCTCCTCGAGGGCGTGGAACGGGTCGGGGAGCAGGTCGAACGCCCGGTGGAAGGTGACCGTGGCGGTTCCGGCCGCGCACACCACCCCGTCGACCAGGGCGGAGTCGATGTGCCCGTCACGCAGGCCGCCGATCACCACGCCGGCCGCTCCGGCGCTGATCGCGTGGCGTACGTCGCGGATCGTGGTGGCCACCTCGGCCGGGGTGTATTCGAAGCCGCCCGGCCGGGGCCGGACCAGCACGTGCACCGGGGTGGTGCCGGCTGCCGCCTCGATCAGGCCGAGCGACGGGGTGACCCCGCCGAGCGGCAGCGCGCTGCACAGCTCGATGCGGTCGGCTTTGAGGCGGGCGGCGACGTCGATGCCGTGTTCGTCTTGGACGGCCAGTTCGAGATTGACCATCAGAGCATCGTCACGGTGAGGGCGGGTTCGGCCGGGAAGGCGTCGAACGGGAACATCGGGCGTTCGATGCGGTGGTGGCCGAGCCGGGCCAGGTCCTGGTCGACCGGTCCGGGGGTGAGGGCCAGGGTCCAGCCGTTGGCGATGTCGTACAGGGTGGGCTCCAGGTATCCGATCTTGGTGACGATGATGTCGGCGGCGGCCGGGTCGAGGCCGATCGCGGTGAAGTCGTCGACGTGGTGGTACGCCTTGCGGAACTCGGTGACGATCACGTGCAGTCCGCCGCAGCGGACCACGGCGATCCGTCCGGCGTCCGGGTCGCCGGTGTGCAGCCCGTGCAGTGTCCCGCTGATCGGAACCGGTCCGCTGACCCGGGAGTCCACCCGTGCCCCGGCGGTCACCGACACCTGATCACCGACCCGATGACCGAAAAGGATCTCCACGGCGGCCGTGTCGAAAATCGAGGCGACATAAACTAAACAGCCGTCAAATCGTGAAATGTCCGATAAGAGATGTGAAAGCGTCCACGTCACATCCCCACTCCCACCAGCACCGGGATTGTCCCCGGAATCGCTGATCAGATACGGACGAGTGGGCGAGGCCAGAGCCCGCGAAACAGCGTCCTCCAACGACCCCGGCGGCCCGACGAACCCGAAGTCGTCCCGAGCCTCCCACAACCGGGACGCCAGCTCCGACGCCGCCGCAGCGATCACCGATGATGAATCCCCGGTGACGATCACCGTGGCGTGGCACCGCGGTTCGTCCGCCCAGGCGTACCCGATCCAGATCGAAGCGTCGGTGACGCCCTCCCGGGCCTCGATCGCGGCGAGCGACCCGTAAAGGCTCTTCGCCGGTTCGACCCGCGTCGACGTCTTCTCGCCCGGCAGCAGGATCGGCACTCGCACCCAGGCCCGGTGCGGTCGTTTCCCGGCGGCGAGATGCTCGACCAGATGGCGGGCCGCCCGTTCCCGCGTCTCCCCGGCGTCCTCGTGCGGCGCGAGCCGATAGCAGGTCGGCAGTTCCACGGCGCGGGCGAACCGTTCGGACACGTTGCCGTGCAGATCCATCGGCGCCGACACCAGAACATCCGGCCCGATCACCGCCCGGATCGCGGTGATCAGGTCACCTTCGGCGTCGTCCATCCCGTCGACGCTCATCGCGCCGTGAATGTCGAAGTAGAGCCCGTCGATCGGCCCGGCGTCGCGTAGCCCGTCGAGAATGCGCTGCTTGAATTCGTCGTAGACCTCCCGCAGCACCTTGCCCCCGGGAATGGACCGCGCGTGCAGGATCCCGATCCATTCGGCGGCCGGATCGAGGAAGTCGTAGCGCGCGAGAACCTGCGGCCCGGACAGCACCGAGAAGTCCCGGAACGACGCGCGGTGCGCCGCGTAGGCACTCGATTCGATGTGCATTCCGGCGATGGCGATCCTCACCGGCCCCCCAATCCTGACGTGGCGATTCCTTTGACGAGGTGGCGTTGCAGCGCGACGACCAGCAGCGTCGTCGGAACCATCGAGATGATCGAGGCGGCCATCTGCAGGTCCCAGCGGGTGCCGGTCTGGCTGGAGAAACTCGCCAGTCCGATCGGCAGGGTGCCCAGCGTCGCGTAGTCGTTGACCGCGATCAGCGGCCACAGATAGCTGTTCCAATAGTTCAGGAAAGTGAATACGGCGAGCACCGCGAGCGCGGGCCCGGCCAGCGGCAGGATGATCCGGGTGAATGTTCGCACCGGTCCGGCGCCGTCGACGCGGGCCGCCTCCTCCAGCTCGTACGGAATGCCCCGGAAGAACTGCCGCATCAGGAACGTGCCGAACGCGGTGAACGCCCACGGGAGGATCAGCGCCGGATAGGTGTCCACCCAGCCGAACCACTGCATCACCACGAACATCGGGATGACCAGCACCTCCTGCGGCACCATCAGGGTGCCGAGGAACAGCACGAACACCACCTCGCGGCCCCGCCAGCGCAGCCGCGCGAACGCGTATCCGGCGGTCGCCGACACGAACAGCACCACCATGACACCCGCGACCGAGGTCAGGAACGAGTTCATGATGTACGTCGTGAACGGCGCATAGTCGAAGACCTCGGCGAAATTGCTCCACCGCACCTCGGAACCGATCAGCGTCGGCGGGGCGAGCAGCACCTCCCGCGACGGTTTCAGCGCCGAGAAGAACGCGTACACGAGAGGGGTGGTGAAAATGACGGCGGCGAGTACCGCCGTGGTGTGGGCGAGTCCGGATCGCAGCCGTTCAGTGCTCATAGTGCACCCATCTCCGCTGCGCCCGGAACTGCAGGACAGTGATACCGATGATCAGGACGAAGAGCAGCCAGGCGGCGGCCGCGGCCAGTCCGAGGTCCTGGAACGTGAAGCCGGTGTCGTAGATGAACATGACCAGCGGGATGGTGCTGGTGCCCGGTCCGCCGCCGGTGAGCAGCTGCGGCTGGGCGAACACCTGCAACGACCCGATGATGGTCATCACCGCGGCGAAGAAGATCGCCGGCGAGATCAGCGGCAGCGTGACCCTGATCAGAAGGCGCCAGCCCTGTGCTCCGTCCATCCGGGCCGCCTCCAGCACCGAGGTCGGCAGCTGCTCCAGCGCCGCGGTCAGGACCAGCATGTTGTAACCCATGCCGGCCCAGACGCTCATCACGACGATCGCGATCATCGCCCAGTTCCGGTCGACCAGGAAGTTCGGCAGGGTGATCCCGAGCCACGCGGTGGACAGCCCGTTGAGCAGGCCCTGCGGTTGCAGCACCAGTTTCCAGACCAGCGCGTTCGCCACCATCGGGGTGACCACCGGGATGAAGAACAGCACCCGGAAGACCGCACGGCCGTGCAGGCGCGGACCCAGCAGCAGCGCCAGGCCGAGGGCGACGGCCAGGTTGGTGGGCACGTAGAGGACGGTGAAGAGGACCGAGTTGCGCAGCGCCGGCCAGAAGTCCGGGGTGTCGGTGAGCAGCGCCCGGTAATTGCCCAGCCCGATGAACTCCCGGTCGCCGAAGATCGGCCAGTCGAAGAGGCTCATCACCACGGCCAGGGCCACCGGCAGGGCGGTGAACACGGTCAGCCCGGCGAGGGCGGGGCTGATGAAACCGAGTGCGTGCCAGCGTTCCCGGTGTCTCATGAGGTCAGCAGGATCTCGATGACCGGCAGCGCCACCTCCGGCCGGTGGACCGGCAGGGTGAGCGTGAGCGTGCCGGGATCCGGCGCGGCCGGGGTCAGGTTGAACGCCTCCTGGTCCGGCGGGATCTCCCGGTAACGGATCTCCGACCCGTCGTGCAGGAACCGGGCGAAGCGCACCCGGCCCGCCAGTCCGGGCAGGTGCAGCAGCCCGAACGGCCAGTCGAAGAGGTGGGCGTAGAGGCGGTCGCCGCGCTGGGTGTAGGTGACCCCGGACGGCGGCACATGATCGGCGGGCCCGGCGCCGTGGATCGCGGGGGAGTGCCGCCGCATCCACTCGCCGACCGCCGCCAGCAGTGCGGCGTCGACCGGCGCGATCTCTCCGCGACCGGTCGGACCCACGTTGAGCAGCAGGTTCCCGCCGAGAGCCACGGAACCGGCGAGCATGCGTACGATCATCTCGGGGGTCTTGAAGTCGTGGTTGTCCCGGTGGTATCCCCAGCTGCCGTTGACGGTCTGGCAGGCCTCCCAGGGCACCGGTCTGCCGTCGCGCAGCAGCGGGCGCACCGGTTGGTACTGCTCCGGGGTGACCAGGTCGCCGGGGATGCCCAGCCGGTCGTTGACGATCATGCCGGGCTGGAGTTCGCGGCACATCGCCATCAACGCCTCGGCGTCCCAGTCCTGCGGGGTGGTCCCGCCGCTGCCCGGTTCGTCGGTGAAGTCGAAGAACAGGTAGTCGATCTGTCCGTAGTCGGTCAGCAGCTCACGGACCTGGGCATGGAGGTAGGGGCGATACTTTGATATATCCCTTTTCTCGGGATGGGCCCGCAAAGGATGGTGCCGGTCGACCGGATAATCCGGGTGATGCCAGTCCAGCAGGGAGTAGTAGAGCCCCACCTTCAGGCCCTCCGCGCGGCACGCCTCCACATACTCGAGAACCAGGTCACGAGGCGACTTGAAATCGGTCGTCGCGGTGTCCCACAGGCAGAAACCCTCGTGATGCTTCGCGGTCAGCACCGCATAACGCTGGCCGGCCTCCCGGGCCGCCCGGGCGATCGCCCGGGCATCGAACAGATCCGGCTCGAAGAACTCCGCATAGCGCTCGTAGACGTCCGGCGGGATCTCCTCGTAGTTCATCACCCACTCGTGCCGGGCCGCCACGCTGTACAGGCCGAAGTGGAGGAACAGCCCGAACCGGGCCTTGGCGAACCAGGCCGTCACTTGCCGAACTTCTGCTGGAGGTTGCCGAGCGCGTCGGGCATCGTGCCCTGCCCGGTGTAGACGCTGACCAGCTCGTTCGGCATCGCCGTCGCGACCTGCGTCCACTCGGCGGTGACCCGCTGCGCGGTGGCGCCGTCGAAACCGGCCTGGAAGGCGGCGGTCAGCATCTCCCGCTTGCCGTCCGGCAGCGACGCGAAGTAGCCGTCCTGGCTGGCCAGCTGCGCGGGATAGTTGCCCTGCTTCGCGATCAGGTCCTCGCCCTGCTTACCGGTGAGGGCGCCGAGCACCTTGAGCGCGGCGTCCTTGTCCTCGCAGTTCTTCGCGATCCCGTACCCCGAACCCAGCGCCACCCCGAACGGCCCGGCAGCGCCGGACGGCAGGCGCACCGCGCCGCCGGCGAAGGGCAGATCCTCAGCGGTGTACGTGGCAGCCTGCCACGTGCCATCGATGATCATCGCGGCTCTACCGTTCTGGAACTGGGTGACCTCCCAGCCGGTCTCCGACGCGGACGGGACGGCCTCGGACACCTTCGCGCCGGTGACCAGGTCGCCGTACCAGGTGGCGGCGTCCACGAAGGCCGGATCGGTCAGCGCCAGCCTGCCGCTGTCGTCGACCGGCTGTCTGCCGGCGCGGGCCATCGGCAGCGACAGCCACTGGAACTCGTCGAGGGAGACGGCGAAGCCCTTGACCCCGGTCTTCGCGGTGATCGTCGTGGCGGCGGTCTCGAAGTCCTGGATGGTCCAGGTGTTGGTGGGCGCTTCCAGGCCGGCCTTGGTGAACAGGTCGGCGTTGTAGAACAGGAACATGGTGGCGGTGTCGTACGGCAGTCCGTACAGCTTGCCGTCGTTCTCCATCACGCTCAGCGCACCCGGGTTGTAGTCGCCGCGGGCGATGCCCATGGTCGTCAGGTCGGCGTCGGTGAGCGGCTCGAACGCGGCGGTGTAGTCGGTGAGGCGCTGGCCGTTCATGGCGGTGACGCAGGCCAGCTTGCCGGAGGCCATGTTGGCGTTGAGTTTGGTGAAGAAGTCCGCCCATGGGGCGGTCTGCAGTTCGATGGTGATGTCCGGGCCGACGATCGCCTGCGCGGCGGCCATCTGCTCCTTCAGTTTCTGCTCGGACTCGGTGTCGCCCGACCACATGTTCCACACGATGGTGGTCTTGCCGTCCGCGCCGTCGTCGGACGAGCAGGCCGCGGTGCCGAGAATCAGTGCCAGTGCCGTGAGAGCCGAACCCCATTTGCGCATGGCGATCCCTAACGTCGGGGGCCCTCAGGGTATGCGGCTGCACGCTCTTATTTCAATAATCGAAGTTTCTTCGATATTTGTATTCGATTATCGAACTAAGTGGACGTGCTCATCGATCCGTTGCGGGTCGAGCAGCTCGTCGATCACCAGCGACGCCACACCCCGCGCGCCGATGTCCGCGCCCGCCGTCGACGCCGAGATCTCCAGGCCCTCGGTGGACAGCGGCAGACACTGGTCGTAGACGGCCGAGCGCACCGCGGCGACGTACGCGTCACTCGACGACAGGCTCCCGGCCAGCACCAGGCGTTCCGGGTTGAAGAAACCGACGAGGGTCGCCAGCACCACCCCCGTCCGCCGGCCCGCCTCCCGCAACAGCCGCGTCGCCAGCGGATGCGCGTCACGGGCCAGCGCCGCCACGTCGGCCACCTCCGACACCTGCTCCCCGGCGTACTGCAGGGCCAGCACGATCGAACGCCCGCCGGCCACCGCGTCCAGGCAGCCGGTCCGCCCGCACGAGCAGAGCACCTCGGAACCGTCGGCGACCCGGGTGTGACTGACGTCCCCGGCGATCCCGCGCGACCCCCGGTGCAGCCGGCCGGCCGCGATGATCCCGGTGCCGATGCTCGCACCGGCCTTGACCAGGATCAGATGCTCGGCCGTACGGCCGGTGGCCACGAACTCGCCGACCGCCATCGCGTTCGCGTCGTTCTCGGTACGGACCGGCACACCGGAGATCCCGGCCAGGATCGCCGCCGGATCCACCCCGTTCCAGCCCGGCATCCGCGACGGCGACACCACCCGGCCGTCGGCCGCCCGCACCGGACCCGGCACGGCCAGGCCGATCCCGGCCAGCTCCCGTCCCGGGTTCATCGCGCCCAGCTGCCGGTGCACGGTCCGCAGCACGGCCTCCGGCGACGTCGTGATGTCCAGCGCGATGTCCCGCCCGGCCACCACGGTGCCGGTCAGGTCGTGGAGGCGCAGCGTGGCGTGCCGGGCGCCCAGCTCCACCCCGGCGATCAGCCGCGCGTCGTACGCCAGACCCAGCTTGCGCGGACGGCGCCCGCCGTGCGACGGCCCCTGACCGGACTCGGTCAGATAGCCGTGCCGGATCAGCTCCTCGACCCGCAGGGCCACGGTGGACGGCGCGAGGCCGGTGAGCCGGGAGATCTCCGCCCGGGAGGCCGCCCGGCCGTCGCGGACCAGCGAGAAGATGCCGCCGGCGGTGGTCAGGTCGGCGTGGGGTGCGCGCATGTCACGAGGTTAGAAGGCCGGTGACGAGGGTGCGCAGGCCCTGCCGGTACGTGTCGGTCGCGGCCAGCTCCGGCCAGCGTTCGCCGAGTCCGGCCAGCTGCGGCGCGGCGAACGTCGGCGGCACCGGGGGCCGGCCGGACGAGTGGGCGCGGACCAGGATCTCGCCGACCGTGTAGTACCAGACGGCCCGGAACACGTGGGCGGCCTGCTCCGGTGTGCAGCCGTGGTCGACGGCTCCGGTGAGCAGCGCCTCCACGGTGGACAGGGCGGCGCCCTCGAGGCGTCCGAGGAACCCGTCGGTGGAGAGCACCTCGGCGGCCCACGGCCAGGAGGCCAGCGAGTCGTGGATCGCGACGGCCGCGGCGAACACCCGTTCGGCCGGGTCGGTGGGCAGCTCACCGGTCATGGTCCGGCCCGCGTGCTCGTTGATCAGCAGGATCAGCAGGTCCTCGCGGTCGCGCACGTGGTGGTACAGCGTGGTGGTCCCGATGCCGAGGTCACCGGCAAGGCGGCGGACGGTCAGTCTCTCCCAGCCGTCGTCGTCGATGATCCGCCGGGCGGCGTCGAGGATCTGCGCGCGGGAGGTCGCCGGGGGCCGGCCGGTTTTTGGCACACCATCATCATGCACGCCGATGCTACTTTAGGAACATGTTCCTAAAGGCGGAGTTCCAGGCCCACCTGGACGACATCCACCGTGCCGGCGTCCCCGGCGTCATCGCCGAGATCCGCGACGGCGACCGGACCTGGCGCGGCGCGGCCGGCGTCGCCGACCTGGCGACCCGGCGCCCGATCACCCCGGACATGCGGATCCGCGTCGGCAGCCTGACCAAGACCTTCATCGCCGTCGCGGTGCTCCGGGCCGGCATCGACCTCGACCGGACCATCGGTGACCTGGTGCCCGGCGGGCGCGGCGAGCGGATCACCGTCCGGATGCTGCTCAACCACACCAGCGGCATCCCCGACTACCTGCCCGTCGCGTTTCCCTCCCTGGGCGGCGGCACCCCGGAGAGCATCGACGACAACCGGTTCCGTCACTTCAGCCCCGACGAGCTGATCACGATGGGGCTCGGGCTGCCGGAAGCCACCGGCGGGGTCTACTCCAACACCAACTATCTGCTGCTGGGACAGCTGCTGCAGGGGGAGAAGTCCCTCGTCCCCGACGATCTGCCGCACACCGGATTCCCGGCCGGCCCGGAGATCCGGGGACCGCACCCGAAGATGTACGAGCGGTTCTTCGGCACGATCGACCCGCCCCGCGACTACAGCGTCTACGACATGTCCTGGGTGGGGACCGGCGCCGCCCTGGTCTCCACCGTCGAGGACGTCAACACCTTCTACCGGCAGCTGCTCACCGGGCGGCTGGTCAGCCCGGCGGACCTGGCACGGATGCAGCAGACCGGGCCGGTCCGGTCGTTCCTCGGCGAGACCGTCGACTACGGGCTCGGCCTGCACCGGTTCACGGTCGGCGGACGGACGTTCTGGGGGCACGACGGGACGGTGTGGGGAGCGGACACCCTCACCATGAGCAGCCCGGACGGCCGGCGGCAGATGACCGTCGCGCTCAACACGTCGCGGTGGGCGCCCCGGCCCCACCCGATCGACACGGCTCTGGCGGACTTCACCGAGCAGGCGATGACGGGTGGGGCCGGGTAGTGCTCAGCGCAGCGCGTACGCCCGGATCACGGTCTCGCTGACCGTGTTACCGGCGGTGTCGGCGGCCGACGTGCGCAGCGACACGAAACCGGCACCGGCGGGGTGGGTGACGGCGGCGACCCGCTTGTCACCCGTCCCGCTCAGCGAGGCGGCGCGCCAGGTCTTCCCGTCGTCGTAGGAGACCTCCACCTTCACCGACTTCACCCTGCCGACCGCCGAGTCCGGCTGGTGCTCGACGAACACCGGGATCTCGAATCGGCGACCGGACGGCGCGGTGTTGCGCTCGTCCACCTTCGGCGCGAACCGCACCGAATGCAGCGGCAGACGCTGGAAGTCCTCGCCGGCCACGTGCCCGGACTTGAACGTCCACTTCGCCGTGACCTCGGTCGACAGCGTGTGCGGCGCGCCCCGCTTCGAGGTGGCCTCGAGACGGTAGGTGGCGGTGCCGGCGGGGAGCTCGTACTCGTACCCCTCACCGATCTTGGTGTTGCCCTGGAAGAGCGCGACCGTCTCCTGGGCCACGGCCGACCGGCCGGGGTGACCGCTGCCGTCGCCGGACAGCGGCGGGTCGGCGATCAGCAGGTCGCCCTGGCGGGACACCCAGTACGCGTCGAACGGCGGCTGGGTCAGGTTCGGCCCGAAGACCGCCTTGTTCCAGTCCTGCTCGACGGTCTTGCCGGCCCGGTACCGCCGTGCACCGGCGGTCAGGTAGCTGACGAAGTTCTCCTCGGCGTCCACCTGGTCGAACTCGGCCGCCCACGGGTAGTCCGGGTTCACGAACTCGGCCCGCCGCGCCGGCAGGTCGAACGGGAGGAACGACAGCCAGGCGAGGGCCTCCTCGGAGTACTGCGCGTAGTTGCTCTTGTAACCGGACGTGCCCACCGCTTCGGCGGCGTACGACGCGTCCAACTCGGTGAGCTCGGACAGCTTCGGGCTCTTGGTGAGCCCGTCGAACATCCGGCCCGGCTGGAAGTAGGCCAGATCGGTCGTGTACGGGCTGTTGCGGAAGTCTCCCGCGGCCCCCGGCACGGCGAACGTGCCGACCACCGACGCCAGGAAGTCCGGGTTCGACGCGGCGGACAGCGGGCCGACGAAGATGTCGTCGAACGTGGCCGCGCCGACACCGGTCGACACGGTGACGTCCTCGCCGTACCAGTCGGCGCCGGCCGAGGCGAGCACCGTCCCGGCGTCCGACTGCGGCGGGACGACCTTCACCGGCTTACCGACCCGGGCGTCCACCGTCAGCGACCGGGCAGCGTCGATGGTCAGTTCCGCGTCGGCCAGCGACGAGATCGTCGACTCGCCCTCGAACACCCAGGCGAACAGTCCGTAACGGCCCTTCGGCACCCGCAGCTCCTGGGTGCCGGTCGGTTGGAACGCCTCCACGAAACCGCCGGGGTTGTCCAGGTCCACCAGCACCACCAGGTGGTCGAGGCTCGGCGAACCGTCCCGGTTGATCGTGGTCAGGGTGACGTCGTAGCTCTCCACCTCCTTGTTCACGCCGAGCGGGGTGCTCACGCGTACCCCGTCGGCGGAGACGGCCGTGAGGAAACCGCCGAGCGCACCGTCCGGGACGTCCTTGCGGGTGTCCGCGGTGACCGTGGTCGTCGCGGTGCCACCGGCCGGAACCGTGATGGCGCTGTCGGCCGCCTCGAACACCTCGCCGGTGACCGTCAGGCTCAGCGTGACCGCCGCGGTCCCCGCGTTGCGGTAGGTGACGGTCTTCGTGACCGGCTGGTCGTCGTCGTGCGGCCACTGCTGCAGACCGAAACTGATCGCACCCTCGTCGACCGTCACGGTCTGGGTGATCTCCCGGGCGACGTCCACCCGGCCCGCGCCCTGGTCATACGAGCTGACACCCTCGGTCGGCTTCGCCGAGGCCATCAGGGTGTTCTTGCGCAGCTTCGACGACCAGTCCGGGTGCACCTGGGTGAGGATCGCGGCGGAACCCGCCACGTGCGGGGTCGCCATCGAGGTGCCGGACAGCGTGCCGTAGCCCTCGACCGGCGCCGGACCGGAGATCTGATCGTTCGCGGCCTTGGCGGCCACGATCTCCACACCCGGTGCGGTGATCTCCGGCTTCATCCCGCCGTCACCGACCCGCGGGCCCCGGCTGGAGAACGGCGCGATCTCGTCCTCACGGTCGACCGCACCGACCGACAGCGCCGAGTCCGCCGTGGACGGCGAGCCCACCGAACCCTGGCTGCCGGAGTTGCCGGCGGCGATCACGAACAGCGTGTCGTGCTGCGCCGTCAGGTCCTCGACGGCCTGCTCCAGCGGGTCCACCTCCGGGGTGTCACCGCCGCCCAGGCTCATGTTGACGACCTCGGCGTTCTCGGCGCCCCAGATCATGCCGGCCAGGATCGCCGACTCCTCACAGCCGTAGATCTCGCACACCTTGCCGATCAGCAGCTTCGACCCGGGCGCGACCCCCTTGAACCTGCCGCCGGACGCGGCACCGGTGCCCGCGATCGTGGACGCGACGTGCGTACCGTGCCCGACGATGTCGTCGACACTCGGTTCGGTGGTGAAGTTCTGCGAACCGGCGACCTGCCCGGCCAGATCCGGGTGCGTCAGGTCGGCGCCGGTGTCCAGCACGGCGACCGTCACGCCGGTGCCGTCGAACCCGGCCTGCCAGGCGGCCGGCGCGCCGATCTGCGGCACACTCCGGTCCAGGCTGATCTGCCGTCGCCCGTCCAGCCACACCTTGCTCACTCCGGTGCTCAGCGTGCGCGCGCCGGCCGGCCCGGCGGTCAGCTCCGACCACAGGCCCGCGTTCGACTTCACCGCCAGCAGGCCGAGCGGCGACAGATCGCGGGTCACTTCGGCGTCTGCCGCGGCCACCGCGGTCCGCGCGTTCTTCGAGCCTCTGGGGTACGTGACGAGCAGCGGAACCGCATCCCCGGCGTTCAGTTCGGCCAGTCCCGTCACGTCGAACAGCCGGCGGTCCAGCCGGCCCTCGCGCAGCAGCCCCACCGCATCCGACGGAATCACGTAGCGGCGGCCGTCCATCACCTGCGTGAGGAACCGGATCTTCTCGCGACCGGGCCCCGCCTGCACCCGGAAATCACTGCCGACCAGGGTCACCCGGTCCCCGGTGAGCAGCGTGACCGTCCGGGGAGCGGCGTCGCCCGCCGTGGCGGTGGTCTGCCCGGTGGGTAACGAGGCTCCTGGTGCCGGCGCTGCCGACGCGGGCGCGGCGAGCACGCCGGCGCCGACGATCGCGGCGGTGATCGGGGCGAGCAGTCTTCGATGCATCGATGCCTCCCGTGCCGGGCCGGTCCCGGCTCGCCATCGACCCTTGCAGATTGATGCAATGGAGGGTCGTGAATATGTGGCGAACTCTGCGACCTTCATCGGAACCGCACGGGAAACTCACAGGATCTTCGATTTCCGGTTGCTCCGTGAGCCCGAGGTCCTCGACCGGTGGGATCCGCCGGGGTCCGCCCGATCGCCGTCGGCGCCGTTCCGCCGATCACCACCGCGGAGTTCTCCTGCCGCCGGATGCGCCGGGGATCACGGGGTCCGCACCGGGAGTCGCTGTCGGCGGGGTGCTCTGCCGCGTACCCCTTGCCCGGGGCTGTCATCGTGGGCCGATGCCTGAATCCATTGTGGATCTTCTGCGCCGTCACGCCGGGGAACGACCGGGGAAGGCCGCGTTCGTCAGCGGCGACCGCGTTGTCGGTTTCGGTCGGCTGGAGGAACTGACGAGGGGGTTCGCGGCGGGGCTCGCGGCCCGTGGCGTGGAGCGCGGCGACCGGGTGATGATCTGCCTGCCGGCCGGGATCGACGCCGTCGTCGCGGTGCTCGGGGCGGTACGGGCGGCGGCGGTCGGGATCCCGGTCGACCCGCGCGCCTCGACCGCCGAGCGGGCGGCGCTGGCCGCGGACAGCGCGCCCCGGCTGATCGTCTCCCGGCAGGACCTCGGCGTCGGGGAGATCGTCGACAGCGGCCGGGGCAGGGCCGCCCGCGACGACCTCGGGATGGACGAGGACACCTGGATCCACTACACGTCGGGCAGCACCGGGCAGCCCAAAGGCGTCATCTCCACTCAGGGCAGCTGGCTCGGCATGCTGGAGGGCTCGCTCGTCGAGCACCTCGGGTTCACCGCCGACGACCGGATGCTCTGGCCGCTGCCGATCTTCCACGCGCTCGGGCACGCCCGCGGGGTGCTCGCCACGGTCCGGCTCGGCGCGACCACCACGATCGTCGACCACCCCTCCGACGAGGAGCTGATCGCCGCGCTGGAGAGCACCGATCCGACGATCCTCACCGGGGTGCCGACGGTCTACCACCGGCTGATCGCGGCCCTCGGCGAGCGGCGGCCGGCCGTCCCGCACCTGCGGATGTGCGTCACCGGCGGCGCACCGTGCCCACCGTCGCTGCGCGCGGCGGTCCGCACCCTGCTGGGCGCGCCGTTGATCAACAGCTATGGGAGCACGGAGACCTGCGGGGCCATCGCGATGGAGACCCCGGGCCGGGAGCCGGTCGCGGAGGGTTCGGTCGGGACGATCCTTCGCCGGGTACGCGTCGCGGACCCGTCCACCGGCGTTCCGGTCCCGCCCGGCGCCGAGGGCGAGGTTCAGGTCGGCGGCCCGGGGCTGATGCGGGGCTACCTGGGATCGCCGGAGGCGACCGGGTGGTACCGGACCGGCGACCTGGGCCGGCTCGCCGGTGACCAGCTGATCCTGACCGGCCGGGCCCGGGACCTGATCATCCGGGGTGGCGCGAACGTGCACCCGGCGGAGATCGAGACGGTGCTGCTCGGGCTGCCCGGCGTCGCCGACGCCGCGGTGGCCGGGCGCCCGCACCACCGGCTCGGGCAGGTCGCCATCGGGTACGTGGTGCCGTCCGGCCCGGACGTCGACGCCGTCACCCTGCTCGCGGCGGTGCGCCGGCGGATGTCCGCGGCCAAGGCACCGGACGACGTGGTGCTGGTCGAGTCCCTGCCGCGGACCTCGTCCGGCAAGGTGATCCGGGACCGGCTCGGTCAGGTCCCGGAACCGGACGACCCGGTCGTCATCGTCGCCATGTCCTGCCGCTATCCCGGCGGGGTGGGTTCGCCGGAGGACCTGTGGCGACTGGTCGACGACGAGGTCGACGCGATCACCCCGTTCCCCCGGGACCGCGGCTGGGGCCCGGACCTGTTCAGCCCGGACCCGGACCGGGCCGGCCACAGTTACGTCCGGGAGGGCGGCTTCCTGCACGACGCCGCCATGTTCGACCCGGCGCCGTTCGGCATCGCCGACGCCGAGGCCGTCGCGATGGACCCGCAGCAGCGGCTGCTCCTGGAGACGGCCTGGGAACTGTGGGAACGGGCCGGCATCGACCCGGGCACGATGCGCGGCAGCGACACCGGCACGTACGTCGGACTGATGTACCGCGATTACATCGATCTCGCCGAGAATCTGTCCGCGGAGATGGAGAGCCACGTCGGCATCGGCTCGGCGGGCAGCGTGGCGTCCGGGCGGATCGCGTACACGTTCGGGCTCACCGGGCCGGCCGTCACGGTCGACACCGCCTGTTCGTCGTCGCTGGTCGCACTGCACTGGGCGGCCCGGGCACTGCGGGCCGGGGAGTGTTCGATGGCCATCGCGGGCGGCGTGGCCGTGATGGCCACCCCGACCCCGTTCAGCGCGTTCAGCCGCCTGCGCGGGCTGGCCCCGGACGGGCGGGTCAAGGCGTTCTCGGCCACCGCGGACGGCACCGCATGGTCGGAAGGGGCCGGCCTGCTGCTGCTGGAGCGGCTCTCCGACGCCCGCCGGCACGGGCATCCGGTGCTGGCGGTACTGCGGGGCAGCGCGGTCGGTTCGGACGGCGCGTCGAACGGGCTGGCCGCACCGCACGGTCCCGCGCAGCAGCGGGTGATCCGGGCGGCGCTGGCCGACGCCGGGCTGGGACCGGCGGACGTGGACGTGGTGGAGGCGCACGGCACCGGCACCCTGCTCGGGGACCCGATCGAGGCGCAGGCGCTGCTGGCGACGTACGGGCGGGACCGTCCGCCCGGCCGGCCGCTGTGGCTGGGCACGATCAAGTCGAACATCGGGCACACGCAGGCGGCCGCGGGGGTCGCCGGAGTGATCAAGATGGTGGAGGCGATGCGGCGCCGGACGATGCCGCGGACCCTGCACGTGGAACGGCCCAGCGAACACGTGGACTGGACGGCGGGGGACGTGCGGCTGCTGACGGCGGCGCGGCCGTGGCCGTCGGCGGACAGACCGGCACGGGCGGGCATCTCGTCCTTCGGGATCTCCGGAACGAACGCCCACGTGATCATCGAGGAGGCGGCGTTCACGGAGGTTCCCGGCGCGGTCGACCACGCCGGCCCGCTGCTGATCTCGGCGGCGGAGCCGGTCGCCCTCGTGGAACGCGCGCGGCAGCTGCGGGACCGTCCGGAGATCGCCCCCGCGATCAGCGCCGGCCGGGCCGCCCAGCGCCGGCGGGCGGCGGTTCTCACCCCGGCGGCGCTCACCGCCCTGATCGACGGCCGTGACCATCCCGGCCTGGTGACCGGCGACGGCCGCCCGCCCGGCGAACTGGCCTTCCTCTTCCCCGGCCAGGGCGCTCAACGCCCCGGCATGCGGGACCTGCCGGGGTACGACGTCTTCCGCGACACCTTCGACGAGGTGATGACCGTCCTCGGCGACCCGGTCCCGGCCGGCACCGACCCGGACCGCACCGAGAACGCCCAACCACTCCTGTTCGCGTACGCGGTGGCCGCCGCCCGCCTGCTGGACTCGTGGGGCGTCCGCCCGGACGTGGTGGCCGGCCACTCGATCGGGGAGATCGCGGCGGCTCACATCGCCGGCATCCTCACCCTCGAGGACGCCGCCATGCTGGTCGCCGCCCGGGCCCGCCTGATGGGCGCGCTGCCGGACGGTGGCGCGATGGCCACGCTGCCCCTCGGCGAGGAGGAGATCCGGCCACTGCTGCCGGCCGGCGTCGAGATCGCCGCGGTCAACGGGCCCCGGTCCGTGGTGGTCTCCGGAGACGTGGACGCGGTCGCCGGTCTCGCCGCCGGCCGGGGCACTCCGCTCCGGGTCAGTCACGCCTTCCACTCGGCGTACATGGACCCGGTGCTCGCCGCGTTCGAGCAGGTGGCGGCCACGATCACCTACCGTCCGGCGCGACTTGCGGTGATCAGCACGCTGACCGGCCGACCGGCGACCGGCGACGATCTGCGCTCGGCGCGGTACTGGGTGCGCCAGCTCCGCGAACCGGTCCGCTTCGGCGACGCGGTCCGCCGCCTGCCCCGGCTGGTCGTCGAGATGGGCCCGCGGCGCAGCCTCTCCCCGCTGGTCCCGCAGGGCACCGTCGAGGCCTCCGCGAACGGTGCGGCGGCCCTGTGGGCACACGGCGTCCCCGTCGACCGGGCCGCGCTGCTCGGCCGTCCCGACCCGCGGGTCGCCGCGACGCTGCCCACCTACCCGTTCACCCGCCGGCGTTTCTGGATCGGTGCCGGGGCCGCTCCGGTCTCCGGCGATGTCGGTGCCGCCGCGGCCGGAGGAGTCACGGCGCTGCTCGACACGATGACGGTGGTGTCCGGAACGGATCGCCGTGTCGCCACCGGCCGGCTCTCCCTGGCCCGCCACCCGTGGCTGGCCGATCACGCCATCGGCGGGGAGACCGTCGTCCCCGGGACGCTGCTCGTGGAGGCGGCAGCCACGTTCGCCGCCTGGGCCGGCGTCCCCGAGATCACCGAACTGGTCATCGAACGACCGATCGTGCTCGCCGCCGACGAGTCGGAACTCCGGCTGCTCCTGGCCGAACCGGCCCCCGACGGCAGCCGCTCCCTGGAGATCCACGTCGACCGGCTACGGCACGCGTCCGGTCGCGCCGCGGCCCTCCCGGAAGCCGAATCGCCCGCCCGGGACCGGACGGCCTGGCCCCCGCCGGGCCACCCGGTCGACCTCACCGGCTTCTACGACGACAGCGGCTACGGGCCGGCGTTCCACGGCGTGACCGCGGCCTGGCGCTCGGACGGCGAGGTGCACGCCGAGATCCAGCTCCCGGCAGCCGCCACGGCGAGCACCGGGCTGCATCCCGCCCTTCTGGACGCGGCCCTGCACCCGGCGCGGTTGCTGGACGGTGCTGATCGCGTACCCCGCATGCCCTTCCTCTGGTCCGGGATCCGCCGGCACGGTGCCGCCACCACCGCTCGTGTCCGGATCCGTCCACTCGGGCCGCACCGGATCGAAGTACACGTCGCCGACACCGCCGGACGGCCCCTCCTCGAGATCCGCGAACTGACCCTCCGCCCGCTGCCCCAGCCACTGTTCCGCGAGGTCCTCGTCCCGGCGCCGCACACCCCGGACGAGACCCCGGCCCCGGTCACCCTGGACGTGCCGATTCCCCCGCAGACCAACCCCGATGGTGTACGCGCGAAGCTCTGGACCGCCCTCGACCGCCTCCGCACCCTGCTCTCCGGGACCTCGCGTGTCGTGGTGACCACGAACTCCGCGGCCGTCGCCGGTCTGGTCCGGGTGGCCGCCGCCGAATACCCCGGACAGGTCGGCCTGGTCGAACACGACGACACCGCGGAGTCGCGGTCGGCCCTGCCCGGGGCGGTCCGGGCCGCCGCCGTCGAGAAGGAGATCCGGGTGACCGGGGGAGAAACGGCCGTTCCCCGGCTGGTCCGCGCCGAGATCCCCGAGGACGGCGGCGCGGGGAACCGTTTCGGGGGCGGGACCGTGCTGATCACCGGCGGATCCGGGGCGCTCGCGGCGGTACTGGCCCGGCACCTGGTCGCCACGCACGGGGTACGGCACCTGCTGCTCGCGTCCCGCCGGGGAACCGCCGCCGCCGACCTGGCCGCCGACCTGTCCGCGGCGGGCGCGACGGTCACCCTGCGACCCGTGGACGTGGCCGATCCGGATCAGCTGACGGCGGCGCTGGCCGCGGCCCGCCCGCCGGTCACCGCGGTCGTCCACACCGCCGGGGTGCTCGACGACGGCCCGATCGCCACGCTCACCCGCGACCGCTGGGACGCCGTCCTGCGCCCCAAGATCGACGCGGCCTGGCATCTGGACCGGCTGACCGGGGGACTCGCCGCGTTCGTGCTGTGCTCGTCGGCGTCCGGGCTGCTCGGCAACGGGGGACAGGCCGCGTACGCGGCCGGCAACGCGTACCTCAACGACGTCGCCCGAAGCCGGCGCCGCGCCGGAAAGCCCGCCCTGGCACTGGCCTGGGGACCGCTCGCCCTGGACGGCGGCATGCCGTCGGCGGGCTCCCGGCTGCGGCCGATGACACCGGCCGAGGTGACCGCCGCCTTCGACGCCGCCCTGCGCGCCGACGAGCCGGTGCTGGTCCCGATCATCAAGCGGCCACCGGCCGCCGCATCGCCGGCCCGGTCACGCCCGGTGTCCGCGGCACACCGTCCCGCCGAACAGCCGACGCGGTCCGCCTTCGCCGATCTCGACGGAAAAGAGCTGGTCACCGCCCTGGAAGCGCTAGTTCGTGAGGAGGTGGCCGGCGAGATCGGGCACGGGGATCCCTCGATGGTGGACATCCGGGGCGCGTTCACCGATCAGGGATTGGATTCGGTAAGTTCGATTCAACTGCGGACGAGGCTGGTGGCGGCGACGGGGGTGGCGATGCCGGCGACGGTGGTGTTCGACCATCCGACGCCCGCCGCGCTGGCCCTCTGGATCGCCGAGACCCTGGAGTCGGCACCGCCCGCGGAGACCCCCGACACCCTGCCCGCGATGTTCGCCGCCATCGTCGACAGCGGTCACCACTGCATGGCCGTCAACCTGGTGATCAGCGCCTCGGTCACCCCGATCGCCGCCCCCACGCGTGTCCCGATCATCCCGGTCCCGTTGAAGGAGACCGCCGAAGGACCGATCCTGATCGGCGTGCCGTCGTTCGGCCCGGCCGGCGCCGCGGAATTCCGCGGCCTGGCCCGCGCCGCCGACCAGGCGCTGACCGTCCTGCCCCTGCCGGGATTCGCCGACCGCCGGCACACCCCGGACTCCCTCGACGACCTGACCGAACGGCTCACCGAGGCGGCCCTCGACGCGGCCGCCGGCCGCCGGATCGTCCTGGTGGGCCGGTCCAGCGGCGGCGTCCTGGCCCAGGCCCTCGCCGAGACCATGGAGGCGCGCGGCGTCGTCCCGGCCGGCCTGATCCTGCTCGACACGTACGAGCGGGTGCTCGGCCTGCTCACCGAGGAGTGGATGGCCGCCCTGATGACCGGAGGGCTCCGCCGCGTACCCGAAAGGAACGCTCTCCTCACCACCGGCACCTACATGCGGCTGATCCGCGACCGGCGGCCCGCCCCACTGACCGCGCCCAGCCTGCTCGTGGCCGCCACCGACCCGGTCCCCGGCATGCCCGCCGACGGCTGGCGCGCCACCCGGTCGGTGCCGCACGAGCGTGCCGAAACCCGCGGCGACCACTTCACCATGCTCGACCGTCACGCCGCCGAAACCGCGGCCATCATCGGAAAGTGGGTACCACGGTGACCTCGTTCCCCGCCCTGTATGCGCAGACACAGGGCTTCACCCTCGGCGCACCGCACCGGTTCACCGTCGCCCCCGACGGCACGACCGTGCTGTTCCTGCGCTCGGGCGGCGGCACCGACGCGGTGGGCAGACTCTACGCCCACGACGTCGCCACCGGGGAGGAACGCCTGCTCGCCGACCCGGCCCACCTGGACGCCGGCGACGACACCCCGATGACCGACCGGGAACGCGCCCGCCGGGAACGCGCCCGCGACCGGTCGGCCGGCATCGGCGGCTACTCCACCGACGCCGCCGTCACCACGGCCGTGTTCACCGTCGCCGGCCGGCTGTACGCCGTCGACGTCCGCACCGCCCAGGTGACCGGCCTGAACGCGCAGGAACCGGCCGCCGAAGCCCGGATCGACCCGACCGGGCAGACCGTCGCGTACGTGTCCGGCGACGAACTGCGGGTCGTCGGCCGTGACGGCAAGGAGGACCGGGCACTGGCCACCCCGGACGGACCCGACATCACCTGGGGCCTGCCCGAACACGAGGCGTCCGAGTCGATGGACCGTTTCGAGGGCCACTGGTGGGCGCCCGACGGCCGCAGCCTGATCGCCGCCCGGGTCGACAACACACCCGTCCAGATCTGGTACGTGTCCGATCCCGAACACCCGGAACGCCCGCCGACCGCCCTGCGCTACCCGTCGGCCGGCACCCCGAACGCCGAAGTCACCCTGCACATTCTCGGACTGGACGGCGCCCGCATCCCGGTCCGGTGGGACGCGGAGACCTTCGAATACGTCACCAGGGTCACCTGGGACGACACCGCCCTGCTGGTCTGCGTGCAGAACCGTCCGCAGACCGTGATGCGGGTCCTGGCGGCCGACCCGGTCAGCGGCGAGACGATGCTGGCAGCCGAGAACACCGACCCGCGGTGGACCACCATCGTGAACGGCCTGCCCGCCCACACCGCCGCGGGCCGGCTGATCTGGTCGGTCGACGACGGCGACACCCGGCGCCTGACCGTCGACGGGATTCCGGTGACCCCGCCCGGCCTGCAGGTCGAGGAGGTGCTGGCGGTCGACGGCGAGACGGTGCTGTTCGCCGCCCGCGACGAACCGGCCGAACGCCACCTGTGGACCGTGGACACCACGTCGATGTCTCCGGTTCCGTCTCCGGTTGCCGAGGTGCCGTCGTCGGTTCCGGTTCCGGTTCCGTCTCCGGTTGCCGAGGTGCCGTCTCCGGCTCCGGCTCCGGTTCCGGTCGCCGGGGCGCCGTCTCCCGTCCGGGTCACCGCGGCGCCCGGCATTCACGACGGCACCCGCGCGGGCGGCGTGACCGTAGTCGTCGCGCACACCCTGGACTCCGACACGGTCACCGTCGACGGCCGTCCCCTGCGCAGCCTCGCCGTCGAACCACCACTGCGCCCCCAGGTCCGGCTGGCCGCCCTCGGCACCCGCGAACTGCGCACCGCCGTGCTGTTCCCGACCGGGCACGTACCCGGCTCCGCCAAACTTCCGGTGCTGCTCAGCCCGTACGGCGGCTCCGCAGCCCAACGGGCCGTCTCCGGCCGCGCCTGGTACTACGCCCAGCAGTGGTTCGCCGACCAGGGCTTCGCCGTGATCGTCGCCGACGGCCGCGGCACCCCCGGCCGCGGCCCGGTCTGGGAACGCGCCCGCCTCGACGACCACGCCGGCCCCCGCCTGCAGGACCAGGTGGACGCCCTGCACGCCGCCGCCGACCGTTACGGTGACATGGACCTGACCAGGGTAGGCATCCGAGGCTGGTCCGCAGGCGGATACCTGGCGGCGCTGGCCGTCCTGCGCCGCCCCGACGTCTTCCACGCCGCGGTGGCCGGAGCACCCGTCACCGACCAGCTGCTCTACAGCAGCCATTGGCAGGAGCGCACGCTGGGCCTACCCCATGAAAACCCTGCGGGGTACGCGCAAGGCTCCCTGATCGCCGACGCCCCGAACCTGAGCCGCCCCCTGATGCTGATCCACGGTCTCCTCGACGACAACGTCCTCCCCGTCCACACGATGAAGTTGTCGGCGGCCCTGTTCGCGGCGGGCCGCCCGCACACGGTCCTCCCGCTTCCCGGAGCCACCCACATGGGTAACACCGCCGACCGCATGTGGGAGATGGAGCTGGCTTTCCTCCGCAACGCGCTCACCCACCCCGCCGCCGGTCCCGGCGTCCGCTGACCGGGTCGCTCACCCGGTCACGCCCAAGGTGGGTGCACCCATCCCGCCACCGGTCCCGGCGTTCACTGACCGCTGACCGGGTCGCTCATCCGGTCACACTCAAGGTGCACCCATCCCGCGGCCGGTGCCGGCGTCCGCTGAATGCCCTCCGATCAACCGGTCGGGAGCTCCCACCCGAGGCGCGCAACACGTCCGTGCCCGCCTCGCCCAAGGTCCGGCAGACGTACCCAGTCGCATGATCGGGTGCGCCGGCAGCCCTCAGCCGCCGGTGTCCGCACCCGTTCAAAGGATTGGGTGCGTCCATCCGACCCGTCCCATCCCGAACGGTTGGCGGCCGCACCCAAGCCGGTCATCGGGTGCGCCGGCATCTCCAGTAAGCGGTGGCCGCACCCAACCAGGTGGCCGGGTGCGCCCGCCCGTCCCGGACGGGTGGCAGGAGCGCCCAGTCGCATGATCGGGTGCGTTGGCAGCTCACAGCCGCCGGTGGCTGCACCCGATCATGGGTTCGGGGGCGCTCACCTGTCTTGAATGGGTGGTAGGCGTGCCCAGTCGCATGATCGGGTGCGCTGGCAACCTCAGCGGGTGGTGGCCGCACCCACTTACTTGATCGGGTGCGTCGGCAGCTCCAGCGGGGCGGTGTGCGTCCCCGATCAAGGGCTCGGGTGCGCTGACCACTCCCGGGGAGGCGGGCGTACCCAAGCTGGTTGTCGGGTGCGCTGACCGCTCCCGGGGGAGGCGGGCGTACCCAAGCTGGTTGTCGGGTGCGTTGACAGCTCCAGCGGGCGGTGAGTGCACCCGATCAAGAGATCGGGAGCGCGGGCCTGTCTTGAACGGGTGGCTGACGTACCCGGTCGCTTGATCGGGTGCGTCGGCAGCTCCAGCGGGCGGTGAACGTTCCCGATCAAGGGGTTGGGGGTGCTCACCTGTCTTGAATGGGTGGTGGGCGAACCCAGTTACGTGATCGGGTGCGCTGGCAACTCCTCGCAGGCGGTGAGTGCACCCGATCAAGGGTGTGGGTTCGTTGGCCCGGACTTGGCGGGCGGTGGGCGCACCCGATGATTGATCGGGCTACGTCACCGTCGTAGGCGCCCGCGATGACGCGCGTTTGGCCAGTGCTGGTGAGCGCATGGTTGACGGTGACGACGCGTATATGGCCAGTGCTGGTGAGCGCATGGTTGACGGTGGTGACGCGTATATGGCCAATGGTGGTGAGCGGATGGCTGACGGTGGTGACGCGCGTAGGTCCAGTGCTGGTGGTGAGCGCATGGTTGACGGTGGTGACGATCGCATACGCGCTGTTCGGTGCACTGAACGGGATGCGGTGGTGGCGTCGGCGGGGGAGGGCTGTGCGGCGCCGGGTTGTTGATGTCCGCTGTTCGCGGGTGAGACCGAGAGCGGGAACCGGACACGTTCAGTAATGGTGGCGGGTTCCGGTGCCGGCCAACGGGCGTTCGGCCCGGACGGTGGCCGGCACCATGGCGGCGGGGGTTGCCAGGATGGGCCGTAGGGCGGGTACCGCGCGCAGGGACGTCACCGCTCGGGTTGCGGGGCGCAGCACCAGCAGGGTGACCAGGGCTGTCAGGGTGGCGCCCAGGAAGAAGCCGGTCAGCACGTCGTGCGGGTAGTGCACGCCTACGAAGACGCGCGAGAACGCGGCCGACGTCCCCACGATCATCGCGGCGATGCCTAGGCGCCATGAGACGAGGAAGACGGCGATGAACAGTGCGCCGGCGATTGTCGAGTGGTTGCTGGGGAAGGACCAGTCGCCGACCGGTGGGCATTCGGCGGCGACGATCGGTAGGCCTACCGCGCGGCAGGGGCGTTCTTCGGTGAGGAAGGTTTTGGCGACTTCGCTGGTCAGGTAGGCGGTTACGCCGGCGGCCGGGCCGACCAGGGCCAGCGCCATCGTCGTCGCGGGGGCGCTGCGGGCGCGCCACCAGGCGGCGAGCCACAGCAGCATCAGCAGGATGATCGACAGTTCGGTGAAGTGGCGCATGAAGTCCTGCACCCAGGCTGGTGAGGCGGTTGCCACGCCGACGACGTCGCGGTAGAGCTCGGTGGAGAACGCCGGTGGCAGCAGACCCATGTCAGCCTTTCGTCCCAGGGGGCGATTTGCCTGGATCTTAATTGCTGTTCACCTGTGAGACACCTGGGGGTCGGCCCGGGGCGTCAACGAAAAATTGACAATGTGCGCGAGGGTCCGCGGCTAGTTTGAGTATTTATGACTCAACTCCTGCGTAACAGGAATGCTGCCGTGTACCTCGGGGCTGTTCTCGTCTCCGGATTCGGCAGCACCGCGATGATCCTTGTCGCCGGAGTCTGGGTGATGTCGCTGACCGGCTCCAGCAGCCTGGCCGCCGCCGTGGGCTTCCTGATGTACTCGCCGACACTGGTCGCACCCCTACTCGGCGCCCTCGTCGACCGGACCCCGCACCGCCGGGCGGTGCTGGTCGGCGTCAACCTGGCGATGGGGCTGATCCTGTTCGGTCTTCTGCTGGTCCGCAGCGCCGACCAGGTCTGGCTGATCTTCGTGGTGATGCTGCTCTACGGCGTCAGCTTCGTCGTCCTCGACGCCGCCGAGACCGCGGTCCTGCCCGCCGCGGTCGACCGCGAGCTGCTCGGTGACGTCAACGGCCTGCGGATGTCGATCTCCGAGGGGGTGAAGCTGGTCGCGCCGCTGGTCGGCGCCGGTCTCTTCACGATCGCCGGCGGTGCCGGTGTCGCCGTCCTCGACGCGGTCACCTTCCTCTCTGCCGCGGCCCTGTGCCTCATGTTGCGCTTTCATCCTCGGGGGTACGACCGGAGCGTGCCGCCGTCCGCCGGCGGGCTTCGCGACTACCCGGCTCTGCACCGTCTCGTCCTCTGCGGGGCGGCGGTGACGTTCACCAGTGGCGTCAGCGGCGCGATGCTGTTCGCCGTGATCAAGGACGGTCTCGGGTACGCGCCTGCGTACGCCGGGGTGCTCTCCGCCGTGCAGGGGGCCGGTGCGATCGCGGGTGGCCTGCTCGCCGGTCCGCTGCAGCGCCGGTTCCGGGCGCAGGTGTTCGTCGGCGCGGCGATCGCCCTGTTCGCCCTGAGCCTGGGTCTGCGGGCGGTGCCGGCGACGGTTCCGGTGCTGGCGTCCGCCCTGCTGGCCGGGGTGTCCCTGCCGTGTGTGCTGATCGCGATCGCGACGACGGTGCAACGGGAGGTGCCCACCGAGCGTCTCGGACGGGTCGCCGGCGCCGTCAACCTGTTCACCTTCGTCCCGATCGCCGCGGGTCAGGCTCTCGGTGCCGTGCTGCTGTCCACGGTCGACCGGCGGATCGTGCTCGCCGCGGTGGCCGTCGTCGCCGCGTCGGCCGCCGCCGTCTGTCTGCGGCCCGTGCGTGCCACGGTTCCATCGGGGACGTGAACGTCCCCGATGGGCGGATGCGTGCCGGTGGCGTGACAGGCGCGCGGGTGACACCCCGGGGTGGACGGTCGTCCGGTCCGGCGCCCCGCTGAGCGTACGAATGGCGGGATCCGGTTCGAGGGCGACGGAAGGGTAATGCACGCCCGGCACCGCCCGGGACGTTTTCCGAATAATGTCGCGCATATCATCCGGTGTCCGCGGTGACCCCTGAAGTGTGGCCCACGGGCAATTTCGGAGTTGTCACGGCACACTGTGTTCCGAATGTCCTAGCATCGCGATCGGCCGGGCAAAGTCCGCCGTCTCGAGAAGCGGGGACGGCAGGGGTCAGAAAATCAGTCAAGGTCGACGGATTCCGCCCGCTCGGACATCGTGTTCAACCAGGCGCCGCGAGGCTTTCTGGGATTCATGACAAGGCGGGGGAACCGTGTCGGCTCCGACAGTTGCGCCCAGCACCGAGATGGTGACCGTTGCGGAGCGAAAGCTGCTCACCCATCACCAGATCTTCCCCGACGACTCTTCGTACAATCTCGCATTCGCCTACCGGGTGCGGGGCGCGGATCTGCCCCGTCTCACCGCCACCGCGGTCCGTCTTCTGGAATGTGTCGCCGCGTTCAACACCACCTTTCCTCTGCATCGGGGGCGGCTGGTGCGGCGGAGGCACGGGCCGGGCGGGCACCACGTCCAGGTGCGTCCGTTGCCCCCGGGTGGCGAGGCGGAGCTGCTGCGCCGGGTCTCCGCCCAGGTGGACGCTCCGATGCCACCGGACACGTTCCCGCTCGCGGCCGTCGAGTTGTACGGCGACGGCGGTGACCTGGTCTACCTGGTGATCCGGGCGGCGCACGTGGTGGCCGACGCGTACACGTACTACAACGTGTTCCGGCTGGCGTCGCGGCTCT
>NZ_JZKF01000111.1 GCF_000962825.1 Actinoplanes rectilineatus | reverse complement strand
TCACCCAGGAGGAGGGCCTGGCCCGCCTCCTGGCCGGTGAGTAGCCCGGCCATGGGACGGGTGCCCGCGAACGTCTCCGGTGACCTGGTCCGGGTCGCGCTGATGGAGGCCCGCCCAGCCGGGCTGACCACCCGGCAGCTGGTCACCGCGACCGAGCTCAGCGCCTACCAGGTCCAGTCCGGGCTCCGATTCCTGCGCGAGGTCCTGGCCGCGCAGAACCTGACCCCGCTGACCTGGACCCGCCGCGACGGCTACCAGCTGTCGACCGACCCCGCCGACTGGATCGCCTACGAGCGGGCCTGCGTGCGCATCGAGCTGACCCGGGTGCTACCACGGCGCTGGATCGTGGAACGGTCCCTATCCTGGCTGATGCGCGCACGCCGCAACGCCCGCGACTACGAACGCCTTCCCGAACACTCCGAAGCCCACATCACCTGGGCAAACATCACCTTGATGACCCGCCGCATCGCTCGCGCGAATGGTCGACGAGCCGCAATACCCAAGCTCATCGTTGCTTGATCAGCTCGGCATCCGTAGACACGCAGATCCGGACAAAGCAAAGCAGCACCGGAGTCAGGCCGGTGGGAAGTTCCACCGGGCGGGTAGCTCGCTGTCACACAAAGCGCAGGTGAAGTCGTCGTCACGCACGATGTTCCGCTCCCCGCAAGATGGACACCGGCGGAAGACGACCTTGTCGGTGAAGTCACCGGGGTGCGCCATGCCGAGCCGATCGAGCGATTCCCGTACAGCGGGCCAGCAGTCGGGATCCGGGCAATAACCGGTCGATTGGTTGGTTACCTCGAGTACGCGCCAGCCGGAAGCATCCCGGCCGAACCTCATCTCGCCTGCGGCAAGGAGGTCTTGGCCGGCTGCGAGCGCAACGTGTTCACTGCGGCGCGGAGCGAGCTTGAGATCACCATTAAGCGTCACTACGAACGTAAGCGGCTCTTCGAGGTCAGCGCTTCCGCGTCCAGCGAGCCAGTCACCCAGCAGGGTTGCAGAACGGACAGCGAAAGCCTCTAGAGTCACAGCCTCATCGCGGATCTCGGCCGGACCGACGTAGTTGAACCGCCTGGCGTGCATCACCGCGTGACGGTATCCCTTGCGCTTGTGGACGTCGACGTGAATACGACAACGCGGTCGGGCCCGGCAGAGCCACACACCGGATCAAGCTGAGGTCTCCCTCCCTCCGCGGAGCAGCGTTCGAGTCAGCGTCACCGTGACGGCGATACGAACGGCAGAGACACAGCTGAGCCGGTTCGATTTCGCGCTACCTGCGGAAACAGGTTGAGAGACAGACACTGAGCCGCCATCTGGCCCTGGTTGCGCCGGCACCGGGACCGCTGAGCCGTGGACGGAAGACGACTCGGCGGGGTGGGTGCAGAGGGATTCCAGGGCGGCCGCCAGGTCGTCGGGTGGGTCCTGCGGGTCCAAGGAGCCCAGCGCCGCCGGGTCCAGCGGCGGCACCGCGACGTGGGAGATCAGCGGGTTCGATCCCGATCAGCCGGTACGGTCGGGACCACAATGAGCGGACGGGAGCCGCCGGGCAACCGGCGACTCCCGTCGACAATGCGACTCAGCAGGCGAAATCGTCGGTGTAGATGGCGAACGAGCACGCCGCGTCGTTGGGTGAGACGGTCGGTGACTGGCTGTTCGGCTGCATGCAGTGCGACCCGCCGCCGTACGAGTGGTATCGACATCAGGACCGGGCGGGGTGGGATGCCGGTTCGCGTCAGGCGGTCTGTTCGGCGATTTTTTGCAGCATCGCGATGTGGGAGCGCAGCGCCGCGCGCCCGGCCTTGGAGAGGTTGAGCCAGGTGCGCGGGCGCTTGCCGACGTAGCCCTTGCGGACCTCGACGAATCCGGCGTCGCCGAGCTGGGCGATCCGTTTCGACAGGGTCGAGTCGCTGAGGCCGGCCGTGTCGCGGACGAAGCCGAACTCCGCCCACTCGGCCGCGGCCAGGGTCGCCATGATGGACAGCCGGGTGGGGTCGAGCAGGAGAGGCTCCAACCGCGGGCCGCGGGCGGCGGCCGGATCCTCGTCGGTCACAGCCGGTCTGCCTCGCGGGCCAGAGTGCGGCGCTGCCACCACGGGCCACCGACGGCCAGCAGCAGGCCGAAGACGATGCCGACGACGGCGGAGCTGTGCGGCAGGTCCAGGCCGGCCAGGGCGAGCATGGCGACCAGCCCCAGCGCCGCCCCGAGGAGCGCGAGCAGCCAGCGCCGCCCCGTCGGCGGCCGCCGGACCTGCACGCGGCGGCCGACGAGGGCGCTGCCCCAACGGGTGCTCGCCAGGACCACGACGGCCAGCAGGACCAGGCTGAACCAGGTGCTCCCGGCGCCGGCCCAGGTGGGATAGAAGTCGGTGAAGACACCGAAGGCGGCGACGACGACGCCGGCACCGATCCAGTATCCGGTGGAGTAGCCGCTTGCGGTCGCACTGTCCTTACGCTGCTGGTCGTATCCCTCCAGCGTCTGGCGGGCCTCTTCGGGCGTAGGTGTCGCAGACACGATCCGTCCTCCTCGTCCCCGTAAGTGAAAGTACTTGCCTGAGGAGAAAGCTACTCTTCTCTTTCCGCTGCGGCAAGTATTTTCTCCAGGGGTAGCTCTTGCCGGGGTGGGAGTAGAAGTCTCCTAGCCTTCTGATCCGCGGATGGAGGACGACTCGGCGGGATGGGTGCAGAGTGCTTCCAGAACCGCCGCGACGTCGTCAGGTGGGGCCTGCGGGTCCAGGGAGTCCAGCGCCGCCGGGTCCAGCGGCGGCACCGCGACGTGGGAGATCAGCGGGTGCAGCGGGCGGTCGTCGTGTTCGCCCTCCCCGAACAGGGTCTCGGCCAGCTTCTCGCCCTCGCGCAGGCCCGTGTAGCGGATCTCCACCGGGTGCGGGGCAAGCGACGCCATCTGCTGGGCGACCTCGGCGATCCGCACCGGCGCGCCCATCTCCAGGACCAGGGCCTCACCGTCGCGGCCGAGAGCCGCCGCCTGGATCACCAGATGCACCGCTTCCTGAGTTGTCATGAAATACCGGGTCACATCAGGGTGGGTCACGGTGATCGGCCCCCCGGCCGCGATCTGCGCACTGAAGGTGGTGAACACCGACCCCCGGCTACCCAGCACGTTGCCGAACCGCACGCTCAGGAACGTGCCGGACCGTGAACGCGCGGTCCACGCCGTCAACCGTTCGGTGATCCGCTTCGAGTAGCCGAGGACACTGCTCGGGTCGGCGGCCTTGTCGGTGGAGATGTTCACGAACCGTTCCACGTCGACGGCCGCGTCGAGGACCGCGAGCGTACCCGCGACATTGGTCTTGGCCGCCTCGCCCGGGTGCCGCTGCAGCAGGGCGAGATGTTTCAGGGCCGCGGCGTGGAAGACCACCTGCGGGCGCCGCGTCCGGAAGATCTCCCGGATCCGCCGCGCGTCGCGCAGGTCGGCGAGGATCACCGCCGGATCGTCCAGCTTGGCGGCCGGATCGAGACTCAGCTGTACGGCCAGCAGCGCGGTCTCGTCGCGGTCCAGCATCATCAGTTCCGCCGGCCGGAAGTGGTGGATCTGCCGGCACAGTTCCGAGCCGATCGAGCCGCCGGCGCCGGTGACCAGCACCCGCATGCCGGTCAGGTACCCGGCGATGGCGTCCAGGTCGGTGTCGATCTGGTGCCGGCCCAGGAGGTCGGTGACCTGCACGTCGCGGACGTCGTCGACGGCGAGCGCGTGGTCCATCAGTTCCGGGACGGACGGCACGACCTTGAAGACCGCCCCGGCGGCCACCGTGCGGTCGCGGATGTCGCGGACCAGTTCCGCCTCGGCGTTGGCCACCGCGAAGATCAAGATCCCTGCTCCGGTACGCGTCAAAGCACCGGCGATGTCATCGCGGCCGCCGAGGACCGGC
The DNA here is from genome assembly GCF_000962825.1 of Actinoplanes rectilineatus. Classification (GTDB taxonomy): domain Bacteria; phylum Actinomycetota; class Actinomycetes; order Mycobacteriales; family Micromonosporaceae; genus Actinoplanes; species Actinoplanes rectilineatus. The sequence continues at coordinate 22,550 of NZ_JZKF01000111.1, read as the reverse complement.
ACCCCGTGGACGCGCAGGCGCCGTTTGCCGGGGTCGTCGTCGATCAGCCCGACCGGCAGGTACCGTCCGGTCCGGTCGTGCAGCATCGAGCGCACCAGCAGGGTGGCGGCGTCGCCCGCCCCGAACAGCAGCACCGGGTCGGCGGTCCGCGGCCGCGACGAGCGTTGCCGGCGGACCCGGGTGACACCACGGGCGCCGAGCATGATGACCAGGGCGACGGCGGCGCCGACCAGCGGGACGGCGGCCGGGACGGGCCGCCGGGCGAGCATCAGGTCCACCACGAGCAGGGTGACGCCGGTGGTGGCCACGGTGCCGGCGGTCGCGCGTACCTCCTCAAAACTGGCATAGCGGTGCCGGCCGCGGTAGAGCTGTCGCGCCTGCCCGATCGCGGCCTGCAGCGTGACGGCGAGGATCACCGCGATCAGGGCGCCGGTCAGTTCGCGGGTTTGCAGGGCGGGGCCGTACCGGGTCAGGACGGCGGCGAGGATCCCGGCGGCCCAGGCCGCCGCGTCCACCCCAAACCTGATCATGCCGCGATTTTTCCTGATCAATGGTGGAGAATCAGCCGAAAGCGGTCTTTCCTGATACCGGCCCGTCGTCACGACGAGTGAACCTAGGGTGACGGGGTGGGCCTGCGCGACTACCTCCGTGTCGCCCAGCGACACTGGCGGCTGGTGGTGAGTTCGGTGCTGCTCGCACTCGGCGCGGCGTTCGTGGTGAACATCCGGACCACGCCGGTGTACGCCGCCCGCGTCACGTTCTTCTTCAGCACCCCGACCGACGCCGCCTCCGACCTGTACCCGGGCAGCATGTTCTCCGCCAACCGGCTGAGCACGTACGCCGCCCTGCTGGTCAGCGACGAGATCGCCGCCCCGCTCGCGGCCCGTCCCGAGGTGGGCCTGAGCACCGAGGACCTGCGGGACCGGATCACCGCGGAGCCGGTCGCCGACACGGTCCTGCTGGAGGTCAGCGTGGAGGATCCGTCCCGGGAGCACGCGATGCTCATCGTCGGCCTGCTGCGGGACCGGTTCACCGCCACCGTCGCCAAGCTGGAACGCCCGAACGAGGGCGACCGGCCGGCGGTCCGCGTCGAGGTCGTCGACGGCCCGGAGCTGGATCCGGATCCGGTCAGTCCGCGGCAGCTCAACAACTACGCGCTGGCGGTGATGGCCGGGCTGATCGTCGGCGCCGGTTCGTCGGTGGTCCGCGAGGTCGCCGACCATTCGGTCCGCACCGCCGAGTCGCTGCAGTCGCTGGCGTGTGTGCCGGTGCTGGCCCGCGTTCCGGTGGACGCTCGCGCACCGCGGGGCGGACCGTTCGTCTCGGACAACGTCTCGCCCCGGACCGAGGCGCTGCGCCAGGTGCGGACCCTGCTGCAGAGCGCCGCCGCCGAACGGTCCCTGAAGACCCTGGCCGTGACCAGCGCGGTCCCCGGCGAGGGCCGGTCGGCGACCGCCTGCAGCCTGGCGCTGCTGTTCACCGAGGCCGGCCAGCGGGTGCTGGTGGTCGACACCGAGTTGCGGCGCCCGCGCCTGGCCGCGTTCCTCGGCCGGGATGCCGCCGCCGACGGTCTGAGCAGTGTGCTGGCCGGCACGATCAGCCTGGAGCAGGCGGTCCAGCCGTGGGGTGCCGGGCTGTTCCTGCTGGCCGGGGGCCCGCCACCGCGCAATCCCAGCGAGTTGCTCAGTTCGCCGCGGATGACCGAGGTGGTCGAGGAGGCCCGCCGCCGCTACGACGTGGTGATCTTCGACTGCCCGCCGCTGCTGCCGGTGACCGACGGTGAGGTGGTCGCCGCCCGCGCCGACGCGACCCTGCTCGTGGTCCGGTCCCGCCGGACCACCGCCGCGCAGGTCACCGCCGCGGTCCGGGCGCTGAACGCGGTGAACGCCTCGCTGCTCGGCTGTGTGCTCAACATGGTGCCGCGCGCCGACGCGTCGCCGTTCTTCGACGAGTACACCGCGGCACCCCCGCCGCCGCGGCACCCGGATCTGAAGAAACGCTGGTGGATGCCGCAGGAGGTGGCCGCGTGACCCGTCCGACCGAGGCGCCCGGAACGCTGCAGACCGAGGCCGAACGCGGGGTGCCCGCCGCGCTCGCCGACGTCTTCGCGGCCAGCCCGGACGACCTGCCGACCCGGCTGGCGTCGATGGCCCGGTACGCCCGCCGCGCCCAGGTGACCCGGTTCGCCGCCCTGTACGAGCTGTTCAAGCTCTGTCTTCCGGTGAAGGGTTCGATCGTCGAGTGCGGCGTGTTCCGGGGTGCGAGTTTCATGACGTTCGCGCAGCTCAGCGCGGCTCTGGAGCCGACCAACCTGACCCGGCGGATCTACGGGTTCGACTCGTTCGGCGGCTTCCCGCAGGTGTCCGGGAAGGACCGGCCGGAGGCGACCGGGGCGCGGGCCGGTGACCTGTCCGCGAACAGTTACGACGAGTTGTGCCGGCTGCTGGAGATCTACGACACCGACCGGTTCCTCGGGCACCTGCCGAAGGCCCGGCTGATCCGCGGGGACGTGACCGCGACGATCCCGGCGTTCGTGGCGGAGAACCCGCACCTGGTGATCAGTCTGCTCTTCCTCGACCTGGACCTGTACGAGCCGACGAAGGTCGCGCTGCGCCACCTCCTGCCGAGGATGCCCCGGGGGGCGGTCATCGCCTTCGACGAGCTGGACAACCCGCTCTGGCCCGGGGAGACGGCCGCGGTGCTCGACGAGGTCGGGTTGAACCGCCTCGAGCTGCGGCGCTTCGACTTCGACCCGTACATCGGATGGGCGGTGTTGTCATGAACGCGGCGGAGACGGTGGCGCGGGCGGTCCGCGCGCACGTGTTGCGGATGACCAGCAACGGGCGCAGTTCCCACGTCGGGTCGGCGCTGTCCTGCACCGACCTGCTGGCGGTGCTCTACACCAGCGTGCTGCGGGTCGACCCGGACCGCCCGGACTGGCCGGACCGGGATCGCATGATCATGAGTAAGGGGCACGCCGGCGCCGCCCTGTACGCGGTGCTCGCCGAACGCGGTTTCTTCGCCACCGACCTGCTGCGGCAGCACTACCAGAACGGCTCGCACCTGTCCGGGCACGTCAGTCACGTCGGCATCCCCGGTGTGGAGGTGTCCACCGGTTCGCTGGGTCACGGCCTGTCGGTCGGCGCCGGCCTGGCCTGGCGGGCCCGGCAGCGGCACCGGCCGTGGCACACCTACGTGCTGCTCGGCGACGGTGAGTGCGACGAGGGCAGCGTCTGGGAGGCCGCGCACTTCGCCGGTCATCACGGCCTGGTCAACCTGATCGCGGTGGTCGACTGGAACGGCATGCAGTCGCTGGGCACCACCGAGGAGACGCTGCGGCTGCAGCCGTTCGCGGACAAGTGGCGGGCCTTCGGCTGGGATGCCGTCGAGGTCGACGGGCACGACCACACCGTCCTGGACCGGGTGCTGCGGGTTCCCCGCGACGCCACCCACGGCCGTCCACGGGTGGTGCTGGCCCGGACCACCAAGGGCAAGGGTGTCTCGTTCATGGAGAACCAGGTGCTCTGGCACTACCGGCCGCCGTCGACCGACGAGCTGGAGCGGGCACTGGCCGAGGTGGGCGCGCGATGAGGAACCGTTTCTTCTCCGGCCTGCTCGCCGCCGCCCTGCTCGACGAGGACATCGTCCTGATCACCGCCGATCTGGGGTACGGCGCGGTGGACGCGTTCGCCGAGGCCCGGCCCGGCCAGTTCGTCAACGCCGGGGTGGCCGAGCAGAACATGACCGGTCTGGCGGCCGGGATCGCGCTGGGCGGGGCGCGGGTCTTCACCTACTCGATCGCGAACTTCCCGACGCTGCGCTGCCTGGAGCAGATCCGCAACGACGTCTGCTACCACGGTGCCGACGTGACGGTGGTCGCGGTCGGCGGTGGGCTCGCGTACGGCGCGCTCGGCATGTCGCACCACGCCACCGAGGACCTGGCGATCATGCGGGCGATGCCGGGGATGGCGGTGGCCGCGCCGGGCGATCCGGTCGAGGTCGGCGCGGTCCTGTCCGACCTGCTCGCGGCGGGCGGCCCGGCCTATCTGCGTCTGGGCAAGACCGGCGAGGGTACGGTCCACAGCACGTCGCTGGAGTTGACCCGCGGTGGTTCGACGCTGCTCGGATCCGGCGGAAATATCCTGATTTGTAGCACAGGTGGAATTCTCGGTAACGTCTGCGCCGCCGCCGACACATTGTCCGATTTATCGGTGGATGTGCGGTCGTTCCCCTGGCTGTCGCCCTTCGACACCGCCGCCATCCACGACGCCGCCGGCCGCTACCGGCTGATCGTCACCGTCGAGGAGCACTCCATCATCGGCGGCCTGGGCAGCGCCGTCGCCGAGGTCCTCGCCGAGTCCGCCGCCGGCGTCCCGCTGCTGCGGATCGCCCTGCCGCCCACCCCCACGTCCGTCGTCGGTGACCAGGAGTTCCTCCGGGCCCACCACGGCCTGGACACCGCGTCGATCAGCCGTCGAATCCGTGAGCGATGGGAGGCCATGCGTGGACTGGCGAGTCAGGTTCGTTGACTACCCCGAGCAGTGGCGCCGCCAGCGCGACGAACTGCTCCCGATCATCGAGGACACCATCGCCCGCGGTGACCTCATGCTGCGCCACCAGCTGCACGACTTCGAGGAGCATCTGGCCGCCTTCAACGGCTCGGCCCGGGCCGTCGGGGTCAGCAACTGCACCGACGGTCTGCGGCTGCTCGCGCACGCCCTGGACATCGGCCCCGGCGACGAGGTGGTGACGGTCGCGCACACCTTCGTCGCGACGATCTCCCCGTTCGTGCTGCGCGGTGCGACCCCGGTGCTCGTCGACATCGGCCCGGACCACCTGATGGACACCGCGCAGCTCGCCGAGAAGGTCACCGAACGCACCCGGGTGATCATCCCGGTGCACCTCAACGGCCGGACCGTGGACATGGACGAGGTGCTGCGGATCGCCGACTCGGTCGGCGCGGTGGTCGTCGAGGACGCCGCCCAGGCGCTCGGCGCCACCTTCGGCGGCCGCCGGTCCGGCACGTTCGGGCTGGCCAGCACCTACTCGTTCTACCCGGCGAAGCTGCTCGGCGCGCTCGGCGACGCGGGCGCGGTCCTCACCGACGACCCGAGCCTGGCCGACCGGCTGCTCAAGCTGCGCGACCACGGCCGGGTCGCCAAGGCCGAACTCGACGGCTGGGGATACAACTGCCGGCTGGACAACCTGCAGGCGGCGATCCTCGACTGGCGGCTGGCCCAGCTGCCCCGGTGGATCGAACGCCGCCGGGAACTGGCCCGCCGCTACGACGCGCTGCTCGCGCCGGTGCCCGGCCTGCGGATCCCGACCGGACCCGACGCCGACGAACGCCGCTACGACGTGTTCCAGAACTACCCGGTCACCACCCTGGAACGCGACAAGCTCGTCGAACATCTGCGCGCCGACGGGGTGGAGACACTGATCTCCTGGCCGATCCCGCTGCACCACCAGAAAGGCCTCGGCCTGGAGCACTGGCAGCTGCCGCGTACCGAGGAACTGTGCCGGCGGGTGCTCTCCCTGCCGATGCACCCCGAGCTCGAGGAGTGGCAGATCGAGCACGTGGCGGCGAGCATCCAGCGCTTCTTCGGGGCCCGGTGACGGCCGTGACGACGATGCAGATGCCGTTCCTCAGCGTGGTCATCCCGTGCTGGAACGAGGCCCGGTTCGTCGACACCTTCCTCACCTCGGTGCTCGGCAACGACTACCCGGCGGAGCGGATGGAGGTGCTGCTCGTCGACGGGATGAGCGACGACGGCACCCGCGACATCGCCCGCCATCACGCGGTGCGTGACGTGCGGCTGCGGCTGGTCGACAACCCCGGGCACAGCAAGCCGGTGGGCCTCAACCGGGGCATCGAGCAGGCCCGCGGTGATGTGATCATCCGGCTCGACGTGCACGCCGAATACCCGTCGGACTACCTGCGCCGCTGTGTCGAGGGGCTGATGGAGAACCCGGAGGCGGACAACGTCGGCGGGGTCCGGCTGTCCCGGCCCCGCGACGACACCCTGGTCGGGCGGGCCATCGCGGTCAGCATGGCCAGCGCGTTCGGGGCCGGCAACACCAAGTACCGGATCGGCGTACCGGAACCCCAGTGGGTCGACACCGTGTTCGGCGGCTGCTACCGCAAGGCGGTCTTCGCGCGGATCGGGATGTTCGACGAGAAACTCACCCGGGCCCAGGACCGCGAGTTCAACCAGCGGCTGCGCCGCTCCGGCGGCAAGATCCTGCTGCTGCCCGACATCACCTGCACCTACTACGCCCGCAGCGACCTGCGCGAGTTCGTGTCCTGGACGTTCGAGGCGGGCTACTGGCCGTTCAGGGCCAGCCGGTCGGTGGGCCGCTGGATCGGGTCGTGGCGCAACGTGGTGCCGGTCGGTTTCGTGACGGCCCTGCTGGCCGGCGCGGCCCTGTCCCCCGGCAGCCGGGTCGCCCGCCGGATGACCGGGGCGCTGGCGGTCACGTACACCGGAGCCGCGGTCGTGTTCGCCGCCCGCCTCGCCCGGCAACGCGAGGACCCCGGCCTGGTCCTGGCCCTCCCGGTGATCTTTCTGACCACCCATGTCGTGTACGGCCTGGGCTCGCTGCGCGCCATCCTCGACCCACGGCCGGGCAACCGATGAGCGACCTGCTGCACTACTACCGCGGGCGGGTCGCGCTGCACGCCATCCTGCACGGTCTCGGCGTGACACCCGGCGACGAGGTGGTCGTGCAGGCGTACACCTGCGCGGCCGTGGTGGAACCGCTGCTGCGGCTGGGCGCCAGGCCGGTCTTCACCGACATCGACCCGTACACGTTCGGGCCCGACCCGCAACTGATCCGGTCCGCGGTCACCAAACGCACCAAGGCCGTCGTCGTGCAGCACACCTTCGGCATCCCGGCGCCGGTCCACCTGATCGGCGCGGGCGTGCCGGTCGTCGAGGACTGCGCGCACGTGGTGCCGGGCACGCTGGACACCACCGGCAGTGTGGCGGCGTTCTACTCGTACGAGTGGGGCAAGCCCGTGGTCGCCGGGGTCGGCGGGACCGCGGTGGTGCACGACCAGGTGCTCGCCGCACGGATGGGCACCCAGTACGACTGGACCACCGCCCCGCCGTGGAAAGGGGAACTGATGACCGGCGCGGAGTACCTCGCCTACCGGATGGCCGCCCGCACCGGCACGCTGTGGCGGCTGCGCGGCCTGCACCGCAGGCTCGCCGGGCGGGGCGTGGTGGTCGGCTCGTACGTGCCCGACCCGTTCCTGAGCCCGGAGTACGGCTGGCGGATGAGCCGGGCGGTCCGCCGGCGCCTGCCGTCCCGCGTCGTCGGCGGGCGCGCGTCCCTGGACCGCCGGCGACGGGTGGCCGCCGCCTACCACCTGGCGCTGACCCGGGCCGGGCTGCGGCACGCCACCGCAAGCCTGCCGCTGCGCATCCCGGTGGTGGTCGCCGACAAGGACCGGGTGCTGCGCGAGGGCGCCGCCGCCGGTGTCGAACTGGGCGACTGGTTCGCCACCGCGGTCCACCCGCTGGACGGCCCCGCCCTGGCCGCCACCGGATACCGCGCGGGTTCCTGCCCGCACGCCGAGTGGGCCGCCGCGCACGTGGTCACCCTGCCGGTCCGCGCCGCCACCAGCCCCGCCGAGATCAGCCGCACGGTGCACCTGCTCGCCCACCTGGAGAAGACCCGTGTCGCCGTCTGATCAGTTCCGGGTGGTCGGCCGGCCGTTCAGCGCGGCGGAGATCGCCGCGGTCGCCCGCCTGCACGCCGCCGAGGTGCCGGAGGGTTTCCTCTCCTCGCTCGGCGAACCCGTGCTGCGTACGCTCTACCGGCACGTCGGCTCCAGCGAGCTCGGCGTGCTGTTCGTGGCCGAGTCGCTGCCCGCCGGCGAGCCCCTCGGTTACATCTGCGGCGCCCTGGACACCTCGGCGCTGCTGCGCGAGTTCGCCGTCCGCCGCTGGCCGATCGCGGTCCCGCAGCTGGCGCCCCGGCTGCTGCACCCGAGACGCCTGTACCGGATGCTCGAGACACTCACCTACCCGGGCGCCGCCGACCCGGCCCTGCCCCGCGCCGAGATCATGAACTTCGTGGTGGTCCCGTCGCTACGCGGCCGCGGCGTCGCCGACCGCCTCTTCGACCACCTGATCCGCTGGTTCGGCGACCACGGCGAACCCGCCGTCAAGGTCGTCACCGGCGAACGCCAGCGCCGCGCCCACGGCTTCTACGAGAAGTCCGGCGCCGAACCGCGCGGCCGGACCGCCGTGCACCGCGGCGCGCAGTCCCGCATCTACGTGTGCCCGATCCCGCCACCACGCCGCGCCGGCGTGGCCACACTCCGCACCGAGGGGGAGTCATGACCGCACGGGACGAGAAGATCAAACGTGCCCTGGACATCGCGGTCGCCGCGGTCGTCCTGGTCGCCGGGGCGCCCGCCGCGGCCGCCGCCGCCTGGGCGATCAAACGCGAGGACGGCGGGCCGGTGCTCTACCGGGGCGCCCGGGTCGGCCGCTACGGCAGACCGTTCGCGATGCTCAAGTTCCGCAGCATGGTGATGGACGCGTCCCGGCTCGGCGGCCCGTCCACCGCCGACGACGATCCGCGGCTGACCCGCACCGGCAAACTGCTGCGCCGCTTCAAGATCGACGAATTGCCGCAGATGGTCAACGTGCTGATCGGCGACATGAGCCTGGTCGGCCCGCGCCCGCAGGTCTCCTGCGACGTGCGGCGCTACACCTCCGACGAGATGCGGCTGCTCGACGTGCGGCCCGGCGTCACCGACTGGGCGTCGATCGTCTTCCACGACGAGGGCGCGATCCTCGCCGGGCACGACGACGTCGACCGCGCCTACGACGAACTGATCCGGCCCGGCAAGATCGCCCTGGGACTCGCGTACGTGGAGAAACGCGGCCTGCGCACCGACCTGGAGATCATCGGGCTGACCGCGCTCACCCTGCTCGGATACCGGCGCACCAAGGAACTGCTGCAGCGGGTGGTCCCGCTCGACCTGGCGAATGTCCGGCAGTGAACGCCTCCGAGGGCTGCTGCGCCGCATCCCGGCGAGCGTCCGTCGCGACTACGCCGCCACCCTCGCCGTGCAGTGGGGCACGCTGGCCGGCGGACTGTTCCTGTTCCACCTGGTCGCCGGCCGGGGCGGCGTCGACGGCTTCGCCTACTACCAGATCGCCCGCGGTGTGGTCAGCAGCTGCCAGCCGGTGGTGATGCTCGGTCTCGGACAGGGACTGCACCGGTACTTACCGCGTACCCATCAAAGGACCGAGACCCTCGCCCGGCAGGCCTTCCTCACCCAGGCCGGGACGGCACTGGCCATCGGTCTTGCCGGAACAGCGGTGGCCGCCTCACTCGCCGATCTCCTCGGCCTCGACGGCGGCCGCCCGGAGGTCGTCGCCATCCTGATCCTGCTGGCCGGCAACTGCCTCTGCACCCTCACGACGGCCGCGCTGCGCGGCACCCACCAGGTGACCCGCTCCAACATCGTCGCCGGCATCGGCCTGGGCGCGGTCCCGCTGCTCGCCTTCCCGTTCGCGGCGCGCATCGATGATTTTCTCATCCTGCAGGGGCTGGGGATGGGATCGGTTGCGGTCATCGGGATTCTCACGGTCCGTCGCCGGTCCCCGGCGCCGCGCATCCCCGGCCCCGAGCCCACCCTGCGGCTTCTGATGGGGTACGGGGTGAAAAGGCTCCCGGGTGACCTGGCCCTGCCTGCGCTCTTCACGCTACCGACGTTCGCGGTGGCGACGGCCCGTCCAGGCGCCCCGGAGGCCGGTTATGTCGGGTTCGCCACCTCGGCGGTGACGTTGATCTGCTCACTGTTCGGCACCCTGACCCCGGTGCTGCTGCCGCGGCTCAGCGGCCTGTTCCACTCCCCCGGCGACGACGCGAGTACCCACCGGATGCTCACCCTACTGCCGGTGGTCGCCGCCGCCCTGGCCACCGGCGCCGCCGCGGTGTTCGGCCTGTTCGCGCCCGCCCTGGTCCACGGCTTCCTCGGGCCGGAGTTCACCGCGGCGATCGGGGTGCTGCGGGTCGGGGTGCTCGCCGCGATCCCCTTGGCGATGTTCTACGCGGCCCGGCCCACCCTGGATGCGCTCACCGACACGCCGGTGATCAGCCGGCTGCTGTGCGTCTGCCTGGTGCTGCAGGTCGTGCTGACGTATGCCGCGATGTTCTTCCTGCCCGCGCCGTACGCGGCGGTCGCCGCCATGTGCGGCGCGGCGACGGTCCTCGGGTGGCGTGCCGAACGCCTGGTCGTCCGCGCGCTGCGGCCCGCCGATGGCTGACGCCCCGGCCCGCCCCGGCCTCGTGGTGATCCTGCTGTTCCTCACCGCGCTGGCCGGACGCTTCACGCTGACCCGCCTCGGCCTGAACGTGCCGGTCCTCAACGACGTGCGGGTGCTGCTCTACCTGGTCGTCATCCTGGCGCTGCTGCTCGAAGCGCACCGGATCGGGTCACATGCCGCGGCCGGCGGGTACTGCCTGCTGTTCGTCCTGGCCCTGCTCGGCTACCAGATCCTGTCCGCGTCGTGGGCCCCGGCGAACGCCGTCACCGGCCCGATGATCGGCGACCTGTGCGCCGTCGGTTTCCTGGTCTTCGCCTACTACACCCTGGCGAAATGGGCCCGCGACCACGTCACCCGGGTGACCCTGTGCTGCTTCCAGGCCGCCGCATGGGTGTACTTCCTGGCCGCCGCATCCGGCCGCGGCCACGCCTCCAACGGCCGGTGGGCGGCCCTCGGCGGCGGCCCCAACGTCTTCGTCCGCGTCATGATCCTCGGCGTGATCACCGCGCTGTACCTGCACGTCCGCAGCGGCCGCCGCATCCACTGGCTGATCCCGATCCCGGCGTTCCTGTTCGGCGCGCTCGCCTCCGGATCCCGCGGCGGCATCGTCTCGCTGGCCATCACCGCGGCCATCGCGGCCGTGGCGATCCGGCCGTCGTTCACGGTCCTGGCCCGCCCGCTCGGCGTGCTCGCCATCCTCGGCACGATCGTCGCCGTGACGGCCGGGCCGACGATCGCCGACTTCGTCCAGACCCGGTTCATCGACTCCACCCTCGGCCAGGGCTACACCTCCGACCGCGACGTCCTGTTCGAGTACGCGATCAGACTGTTCTGGCAACGCCCCCTGCTCGGCACCGGCCTCAACGGCTTCCACGCCATCTCCGACCTCGGCGAAGGCGAACGGTACGTACACAACCTGCCGCTGTCGGTCGCCGCCGAAGGAGGGTTCGCCGGGCTGGTCCTGCTCGGCCTGGCCTGGTACTCGCTGTGGCGCGCGTACCGGCACACACCGGCCGCTTCCCGCAGCGTCGAGGCGCAGGCCGCCGCCTACTGCGGCATCTTCGTCGGCGCGACCAGCCTGTTCTCCGGCGACTACTTCGACGCCCGCCTGATGTGGATCCTCCTCATCCTGGCGGCGGTCCGCCCCGCGCCACCCACCTACATCCTCGGTGGACCGATCGGCACGCCCTGGACGAGAGCCTCGGTCTGACCGGGTCCTTCGGCACTGTCCGGCCCGGCCCTGGGTGACCCAGGCTTGCCCGAAGGACCCACCGATCACCTTCCCGGGAGACGAAACATGGCCAACCCCGTCATCATCCAGGGCGGCATGGGTGTCGGCGTCTCCGGATGGCGTCTCGCCCAGGCGGTCGCCCGGACCGGCCAGCTCGGCGTCGTCTCCGGCGTAGCCCTCGACGCGGTGCTGGCCCGCCGCCTCCAGGACGGCGACCCCGACGGGCGGATGCGGCACGCCCTCGCCCACTTCCCGGTCCCGGCGATGGCGCAGCGGGTCCTCGACCGCTTCTACGTCCCCGGCGGCATCCCGGCCGGCAAACCGTACCGGCCGATCGCCTTGATGGGCCTGCGCCCCCGCCGCCCCGGCCTGGAACTCACCGTCCTCGGCAACTTCGCCGAAGTCTTCCTCGCCAAAGAAGGACACGACGGCCCGGTCGGCGTCAACTACCTGGAGAAGATCCAGCTGGCCACCCCGCCCGCGGCGTACGGGGCGATGCTTGCCGGCGCCGACTACGTGCTGATGGGCGCCGGCCTGCCCACGGATATCCCCCACCTGCTCGACGAGCTGGCCGAACACCGCCCGGTCGCCCTGCCCGTCACCGTGCACGGCGCGACCGAGCCCCATGTGGTGCACTTCGACCCGGCCGACCTGCTCGGTGTTGCTCCCCCGCCGGTCCGCCGCCCCCGATTCCTGGCCATCGTGTCGTCGGCGACGCTCGCCCTCTACCTGGCCCGCGACTCGGCGACCCGGCCGGACGGCTTCGTCGTGGAGTCGCCGATCGCCGGCGGGCACAGCGCACGCCCCCGCGGCACCATGGTTTTAAACGCCGACGGCGACCCGGTGTACGGTCCGCGGGATCGCATCGACCTGCCCAAGATGGCCGCCCTCGGCCTGCCGTTCTGGGTGGCCGGCGGCCAGTGCTCCCCCGCCCACGTCGCTGCCTCCCGGGCCGCGGGTGCCGCCGGGGTGCAGGTCGGGACGGCGTTCGCGCTGTGCGAGGAGTCCGGACTGGACCCTGCATGGCGGCAGCGGTTACTGGACGATGCCGCTCAGGGCACCCTCGTCGTCCGCAACCAGCCCGGCGTGTCACCGACCGGCTTCCCGTTCAAAGTGGTCAACCTGCCCGGCACCACCGCCGAGGAAGCGCTTCATGCGGGCCGGCCACGCCAGTGCGACCTCGGCTACCTGCGCACCCCGTACACCCAGGTGGACGGGCGGGTCGGGTTCCGCTGCCCCGCTGAACCGGCCGACGAGTACGTCCGCAAGGGCGGCACCCTCGAAGACACGGTGGACAGCCGCTGCCTGTGCAACGGCCTGATGGCGACGATCGGACTCGGACAGCTGCGCGGCACCTACCGCGAGGAACCACTGATCACCCTCGGCCAGGACCTGTCGTTCCTGCCGCACCTCGGGGCTACCGGCACCTACACGGCCCAAGACGTCATCAACTTCCTGCTGGCCGCTGCAGGTCTCGCGCACTCCGCCACCAAGGACATCACGGAGTAGCGGTGCAGCCGTTGCAGCCCTCCCTCCGCAAGGCCAGGCCCGTCGGCCGTCCGCGCCGAACAACATCGAACGAAGCACGATCCTCATATTCGCAGTGCCAGGCGTATCGACAGCATTGCCTGACCATGAGGCCGGCAATCAGCCAGTCAGCACAAATCGAGAGTGAATGCGGAGTTCATCGACGGACACCGCCGAGCCTGCTCGCCGGGCAAGGAGCAAGCCAGCATTTTCCAACCGCAGCATCAGCTGTCGTAGGTCGTCGACGCCGAGACCAAACGTGTCGGCAAGCCGTTCCAGAGTAACCAATTCATCGTCTGCAACGCGGAGAAGCGACAGAGCAGCAGTCCTTTCGCTCCCGCCGCACCCAGGCGTTGAACCCGACCTCCGACACGGATCCGTACGTAGCCTCACAAGGCTCCTCCGCGGCTCGGGCAAACCTGCTCGCCACTGTCACCACCTACAGCAGCGACGGCGTCGACCTGATGAGTGCGGTCGGCCCGGCACATCCCGTTCAGCTGTCAAACGGTGAGACCGCCTCCGTACGAGTCCAGACGAGTTACACCTACGATGCTGGGGCGCCAACCGCGGACGCCTATCATCTGGTTACCAAGATGGTCGTCACTCCGATTGCGCTTGACGGCAGCACTGTGCCGGCAGCGGAGACCAAGACGACGGTCACCGGATTCGACCCGATCGATGGCGCTGACAAAACCGGGGACACCTCCGGTTGGACTCACATGGCCCCCACCACGGAGGCCGTCTGGATGGGTACCAGCGCCTCGACGAGCGACCCGACGACGAAAACCCGCTATGACAGCTCCGGACGCGTGGTGGAGGAACGCAAGCCCGGCGGTGCCGCGAACAGTGCTAACACCATCCTCACCACGTACTACACGGCACAGGCCAACACTGCCTATCCCGCTTGCGGCGCAAAGCCGTACTGGGCTGGCTTGGCCTGCCGGCCGCAGCGTGGGTGTCAGCATGAGCGTCACTGGGCCTTGCCACCTCCACGGCCGTGCAGGCGACCAGCGGAGACTATAACGACAAGAGGGCATGGAAGTGTATTTGCAAATGGTGCAGATATGTACTCAATCACGGCGGGCTCGACACGTAATCACCGGCCGAATAGCCTTTCAGCGATTTCTGAGATAATTACCTGTCGCGATTGAAGGCTGGCGTGGGTAATCAAGCCACGCCAGCCGCTCCCTTTTTCTAATACTGCGAAATTTGCCCTGGAGGCCCCATGCGTCGTCTACTCGTAGCGATCACTGCCGCATGTATCGCTGCAGGAGGCCTCAGTGCCTGCACATCGAGCGGCGCTGAAGGCGGAGATCGTGACGCCGGCTCGAAGAGCCCATGCCTGCAGCCCGACGAGGTCCGGGAGATCGCAACCCTGCCGATCATCTCAAAACAGCCCTCAGGAACGAGGCTGACGGACAGCTTCGAGAGCTGTGACATCAGCGGACCAGCGTTTGCCGAACGAGTATACGAGACCCGGATGAAGGGCGGAGAGGTCGCGGAGTTCTATCGCAGTAGCGCCAAGGCCGACGGCTGGCTGATCACGCGCGCCGACTCCTTGCCTTACCCCGACAGGCAGGTCGACTTCGATGACTTCTTCTGCGCCGGCAAGACATGGATCGATGGCCCGCTCTATCTTGAGATCCAATGGCCAGATGCCGATTCCGAGACCCTCAAAGGACGCGAGGAAGGAACAGTTTTCGAACTCACCCTGGGGCGACAACCCCGAGCTTCCGCCGCATGCCCGAGTCCTGCAATGATCGCCGATAAATAACCGCAAGGAATTGGCTGCCAGATCGAGGCGGGCATGACAGATTATGAAATCGTCGAGGTTTCGCTGTCACGATGATCGATCAAAGTCGACCATGCACGCACTACCCTCGGCCCTTCGTTAAGAGGCGTCCAAGGGGTGAGCCGGAAATAGAGAAGTGCCTTCCGGTCAGGGAAAATGAGGCTTGTCGAAGGTCCCATGTCCCGGTCACGGAAGGCACTTGCTGGGTGAAGGCTACCGCAATACGTCCGAAGATCACGGTGACCGGGGACGGACGCGGCGTCGTCGGCCACGCCGGTGCCCGGCTACTCGCCGACCTTGCCGATGCGACCGGTTTGACCAGCGCGTTCAGTGAATCGTTCGCCGGACTGCGGCAGCGTGGCGGCGGCCATGACCCTGGCCGGATCGCGGTTGATCTGGCGGTGATGCTCGCCGACGGCGGCGAGGCCATCGCCGATCTCGCGGTTCTGCGTGACCAGGCCGGCTTGCTCGGGCCGGTAGCCTCCGATCCCACGGCCTGGCGACTGCTGTCGCAGCTGGACGAGTCGATGCCGGCCGCGTTACGGACCGCGCGCGCTGCGGCCCGGGCGGTGGCCTGGGCTCAGCACGCCGACACCCGCGGTGACCTACCGCAGGTCAGCGTCGCCGGCTGCAAGGTCGAGGGCCTGGTCCTGGACATCGACGCGACCATCGTGATCTGCCACTTGCGAGAAGGAATCAGCGACCCGCACCTGGAAGAAGACCTTCGGCTTCCACCCGCTGCTGTGTTCCTGGACAACACCGGAGAAGCAGGTCGTTCGGACTCACGAAGAGCGCGTCGTCGTAGTCGGCCAGACGCGCACGGCGTACGGCGTCCGCTGATCCCATCGTCGCCGTGCTCCGCTGTGCCGTCCAATCGCGCTGGTATCGGTCGCTTCGGACGCAGAGCGGCCGGCAGCCGGGTTCAGGACACGGGTCGGCCGCTCCAGCGGGCCTTGTCCTCGTCGGTGATGGTCACCGGCTCGCCGGTCGGCTGGGTGACCCGGATGTGGTTGCCGAACGGGTCACGGAAGGCGCAGTCGATGCCGTACGGCTGCTTCTCGACGCCTTGGGTGAACTCCACCCCCTGGGCCTTGAGCGTGTCGTAGACCTTCTGGCAATCGTCGGTGGTGAGGATCGCCGCCGCGCCGAGGGCGCCCTTGGTGAGCAGGTCACGAAGCTGAGCGCCGCTCTCCTCGCTCATCGACGGCGGCCCGGGAACCTCCAGCAGCAGGTGACGGTTCGGGTCGGACGGCAGGACGATGGTCAGCCACCGCATGTGGCCCAGGTCGACGTCGTCACCGACGACGAACCCCAGCTTGCCGACGTAGAAATCCAGAGCCTCGTCCTGGTCGAGGACGTGAACAGAAGTGATCGTGATCGCGTTGAACATGACTTCACGGTACGGGCGCGCCCGGGCGGGACGCTTCGCCAAAACTGACCGGTCGCAGCCAGGACTTGACGAAGCAGACCGGTGCTCGGGCGGCCAGCCGGCGATCGCGGTACTGCGACGGCGACACCCCGACCACGGCCCGGAACGCGCGGCTGAACGCGCCCAGGCTGTCGAAGCCGACCCGCAGCCCGACCTCGGTCACCGAGCTGGCCGGGTCACGAAGCAGCGACATGGCCCGTTCGATGCGCCGGCGTTGAAGATAGCGGTGCGGGGTCTCCCCGAAGGTGGTCCGGAAGCTGCGGCTGAAATGCCCCTCGGACATGTGCGCCAGCCGGGCGAGCGTGGGAAGGTCGAGGCGCTCGGCGAAGTCACGGTCCATCGCGTCGCGGGCACGCAGCAACCGCCTGTTCTGATCCTCGGCCGGTGACCAGCCCGCTCTCGGCACGCCGCCGATCGTAGACGGCCCGGGCGGCGGGCGGTGCCCGGCGTCGCTGCCGGAAGACTGTTTCGTCGCTGGTGTCGTATCGCGGTGGATCCGTTCGTAGAGACTACGGAACGGCCGGCCGGATCTTGTGCCGGCGGGGAGAGCAGTGAGGAGACGACCTTGACGGAGTACCTGATCGCCTTCAACGATGAGTGGGTGCCCCCGCACACGGCGGCGGAGATGAGCGCGAAGGGGGTCGCCGCCCGTGCCGTGGTCGACGAGATGCGGGCCCTGGGTGTGCTGGTCTCCAGCAACGGCGGGCTGGACGAGTCCACGCTGGTCTGCAGCGTCGAGGCCCGTGACGGTGAGCCGGTGTTCAGCGACGGACCGTACGCCGAGACCAAGGAGCACCTCGGCGGGTTCGCCGTCGTCGACGTCGCCGACGACGACGCGGCCCGGTACTGGGCGGGCAAGCTCGCGACGGCGCTCGACTGGCCGCAGGAGGTGCACCGGTTCCCGGGCGCCGGGGAGAACCGGTGACGCGCTGACGCCGGCACAGCGGTGACCGGACCTGATGTCGAGGAGGCGATCACCGGCGCCCACCGTGAGGTGTGGGCGCCGGTGGTCGCCGGCCTCGTGCGCCGTTTCGGTGACCTCGATGTCGCCGAGGAGGCCGCCGCCGAGGCGTTCGCGGCGGCCGCGGAACGGTGGCCGCGCGACGGTGTACCGCCCAACCCGGCCGGCTGGCTGACCACCACCGCCACCCGTAAGGCGATCGACCGGCTGCGCCGCGAGTCGCAGCGTGACGCCAAGCAGCGGGAGTCGCTGATGGTCCACGACGACGGTCCGCCGGAACCCGCCGGTGCGGTCGAGGACGACCGGCTCCGGCTGATCTTCACGTGTTGTCATCCCGCGCTTGCGGCCGAGGCGCGGGTGGCGTTGACGTTGCGTCTGCTCGGTGGGCTCACGGTCGGCGCGATCGCGCGGGCCTTCCTGGTGCAGGAGACCACGATGGCTCGCCGGATCACCCGGGCGAAAGACAAGATCAGGGCGGCCGGCGTCCGCTACCGGGTGCCGTCGGTCGCGGACATCCGTGAGCGGCGCTCCGGCGTACTCATCGTGGTGTATCTGATCTTCAACGAGGGCTATCTCGCGGGTGCGGGCGATGATCCGGTACGCGCGGACCTCACCGGCGAGGCGATCCGGCTCGGTCGTCTGCTGCACACGCTGCTGCCCGACGACGGCGAGGTCACCGGCCTGCTGGCCCTGATGCTGCTCACCGACGCACGGCGGGCGGCGCGCGTGTCGCGTACCGGAGAATTGGTGACCCTCGGGGAACAGGACCGCACCGTCTGGGATCGTGCCCTCATCGCCGAGGGCATCGCCCTGATCCGGGAGCGGAGCAGAGCGGTCGCGGCCGGCCCGCCGGGACGTTTCCAACTGCTGGCCGCGATCAACGCGGTTCACGCGGTGGCGCCCCGCGCACAGGACACCGACTGGGCCGTGGTCGCCGCCCTCTACGGCAGCCTGGCGCTCGTCGACCCGTCCCCGATCGTGCGGCTCAACCGGGCCGTCGCCGTCGCCGAGGTCGACGGGCCCGCGGCCGGGCTCACCGCGATCGCTCCGCTCGCCGGGGCCCTCGACGGCTACCACGCCTTCCACGCCGCACGCGCCGACCTGCTGCGCCGAGCCGGGCGGGTCGACGAGGCGCGGGCCGCCTACGACCGGGCCATCGGTCTCGCGGGCAACCCGGCGGAGAAGGCTTTCCTCACGCGCCGCCGTGACCAGGAGGCGGTCCTGGAGACCCTGGCCGCGGCGGAACTGCCGGCCCGCATCGACAATCTGTGACCTGCGCCGGGCAACATTTAAGGCCCTGTTAGGGAAAGTCGGGATACGGTCCCCGCGTCGATGGCCGGAACGCCGATCGGGGTGGACATGACCCGAATTCTCGGGCTGCTCGTGGGGCAGAGGCTGGAGCACGCGCGGCTCGGCCAGTCCGTCATCCTCGGATTCAGCGGGGACCGGCAGGTGGTGATCGAGACGACCGCCTATCTGCACCGGGGCGACGAGACGCTCCCGGTGGGGCGGGGCGACGAGCTGACCGCGGTGCTCGGCCTGCTGGTGAGTGAGGCCGTCGTCGCTCCGGGCGGCGAACTGCGGATCACGTTCGGCGGCGGGTCGGTGCTCGTCGCCGGCGCCGACGAGGAGTACGAGTCGTGGGCGGTGATGGGCCCGCCCGGTTTCCTGATCGTCTGCCAGCCCGGCGGCGACCTGGCCGGCTGGGGTGATGCGGCGCCCGCCGCTGCCCCGTCACCCGCAACGGTCCCCGCCGTCGGGGAAGGCGGCGCACCGGCAGGACCCGAGGGGCCGGGTGACGCGGGAGGTGATGGCGGCGGTGGGGCGGGCCGGGCCCCATCACCTCCCGCGATGCCTCGGTGAGGCCCCGGGGTCAGCTCGTGATCACCTTCTGGCTGGTGTGCTCACGGGCGGCCACAGCGATCTTGCGGGGCTTGGCCTTCTCCGCGATCGGGATCCGCAGGAGCAGCACGCCGTTGTCGTAGGCGGCGTCGATGCGGTCGGTGTCCAGCGCGTCGCCGAGGAACATCTGCCGGGAGAAGATCCCGAGCGGGCGCTCGCTGAGCTGCGCCGTGGCCTGTTCACCCAGGTCGATGGGGCGGCGCTCGGCGCGGACTGTCAGTACGTTGCGTTCCACGTCGATGTCGATCGCGTCGGCGTCGACCCCGGGCAGGTCGAACGCGATCACGAACTCGTCGCCGTTGCGGAACGCGTCGACGGGCATCGTGGCCGGCCGGGACCAGGTGCCCGCCGACGGGACTCCGAACAGCTGCTGGGCGAGCCGGTTGACCTCGGTGAAGGGTTCGCTGCGCATCAACATCTTCCCACCTCCTGCGTCTCGACTTACGGGGTCAATGCGCGATAGGTTTTTTCTAACACGTCGTCGTTCTGATGACAAGCCAGACGTCAACGAAAAGATGACGAGAGGGTGGTGACACCGTGCAACCGATCCCGGACGAGGTCAGAGCGGCATGGCGGCGACTGGCGGGAGACGACTCCGAGCCCCGGCTGCCGGCCGTCGCCGCGACCGTCGCCGCCACCGCCACCGCCGCCACCGCCGCCACCGCCGACGAGGAGAGCGACCCCACCGACACCCTCGACGCACTGGTGCTGCTGCGCTGGGCACGCACCGAACTCGCCGCGATCGAACCCGTCCTGATCGCCGCCGCACGGGCAGCGGACGTGTCCTGGCAGGAACTGGCCCCCGCCCTCGGCGTGGCCAGTCGGCAAGCCGCCGAACGCCGATACCTGCGCCTGATCCCCGCCACCGCCGACCAGCAGGGCAGCACCCGCGACGGCCGAGTCCAGGCCGAACGCGACCGGCGCGCCGGAACCCGCGCCGTCACCCGGTGGGCCAACGCCAACACCGCGGGCCTGCGGCAACTCGCCGGCCAGGTCGCCGCGCTCGACGACCTCGACCCGGCCGCCACCGACGACGTCGGCCGGCTCCGCGACGCCCTCGGCGACCACGACGCCACCCGGCTGCCCGGTCTGCTCGCCGGCACCCACCGGCATCTGGGCCACCACCCCGGACTCGCCGACCAGGTCGACGCGGTAATGACCACCACCGACCGGGTCCGGCAGCAGAGCGAACGGGACCGCGGCGTCCCGGACGAACCGGCGCACTGACTGTCCCCAGTGCCGTTAGCGCACCGACCGATACGGGTATGCCGCGTGAGGAATCGATCCCCGCGCGTGGCGGTTCGCAACGCCGCCACCGGTGGCCGACCGTCGTATCGCGGACCGGAGGACCGACGACATGGGCATCACCGGCACCACACCACCGTCATCGGCGCCCGGCCGGTGGTGGCCGCCCGGCCTGGCCCGGCGCGACACCGAGGCCCGGGAATTCATGGACGCGCCCGACTGCGACCCCGGACGGCTGGACCGCACCTACCGGCAGTTCCGCACCGTCAACCGGCTCGTCTCGGGCTGGCGGCGCGTCTACCGGCAGTGGATCCGGCCCCGCCTGGACACCGAACGCCCCACCACCCTGCTGGACATCGGCTTCGGCGGCGGGGACATCCCCCGCGCCCTCACCACCTGGGCGGCCCGGGACCGGCTGGTACTCCACACGACCGCCATCGACCCGGACGACCGCGCGCTGCGGCACGTCGCCGGGCTACCGGCCCGCGGCGTCCACTTCGAACAGGCGTCGAGTGCCGACCTGGTGGCCCGCGGCGACCGGTTCGACATGGTGATCTCCAACCATCTCCTGCACCACCTGGACGCGACGGCGATGGAGGCGCTGCTGGCCGACAGCCGGGCGCTGGCCCGCGGACTGGTCCTGCACAACGACCTGGCCCGGCACCCGGCGGGATACCACCTCTTCGCCGTGGCCACGCTCCCGCTCGCCCGCGGATCCTTCGTCCACCAGGACGGTCTGCTCTCGATCCGCCGCAGCTACCGGCGCCCGGAGCTGCAGACGGTCGTCCCGACGGGATGGCGGGTCACGTCGATGTTCCCGCAACGTCTCCTGCTCACCCACGACGGAACACCCCGATGACCCGGACCCTGGTCACCGCCGCGGCCGTGAGCTACCTGAGCAACGCCGCCTTCGGCACCGCTGTCGCCACCGGCATCATCGACAACCGGGGACATAAAAAGATCCACGCCACGTTGTACGCGGTGACGTCCGCCCTGACGACACTGGCGCTCGCCGCGGGCGCCGTCGAACGCCGGGCCGCGGCTCTCGCGCTGCTGCCCGCGGCCGGCCCGCTCCTCGCCCTGCCCTACGCCGGTGGGGGCACCCGCCGGCATGCCGCCGTCGCCGGGGCCGCGGCTCCCGCGTACACCATCGCCCTTGTTCTGGCCTGGAGGAATCGCTGATGGAGTTTCTCGACGTGGTGCGCCGCCGACGGACCACCAACGGGGCGTTCCTGCCCGACCCGGTCTCCGAAGAGCATCAGCGGGTCCTGATGGAGGTCGCGGGACGTGCGCCGTCCCAGCTGAACAGTCAGCCGTGGCGGTTCGTGATCGTCGAGGAACGCCCGACGATCGAGGCCATCGCGCGGATCAGCGGCGAGAGCATGACCGAGGCGATGTCCAACGGCACCTTCTTCGAGCGGTACAAACCGTACTTCCGCTTCAGCAGGGAGGAGATGGAGAACCGCCGCGACGGCATGCTGTTCGACCGTCTGCCGGCGCCGCTGCGCCCGTTCACCAGCCAGGTGTTCACCGCCCGCGGCCAGAAACTCATGAACGCGATGCGGGTGCCGCACAGCCTCGGCGAGGAGAACCGCAAACTGGTGGCGGGCTCGCCGCTGCTGCTCGGCGTGATGCTCGACCGCAACGAATACCGTCCGGGCGAACTGTCGTCGTTCTACTCCGTGTTCAGCATGGGCGCGGCGATGGAGAACGTCTGGCTCACCACCGTCGAACTCGGCATGGGCATCCAGTTCATCTCCTTCCCGATGGAGGTGCCGGGCCGCTGGGACGAGATCGCCGGACTGCTGAAGGTGCCGGACGACCTCGAACTGATGGCCGTCTACCGCCTGGGCTATCTGCCCGAGAAACAGCGGCGGCCACCCATCGACTGGACCAGCGAACAGCGCAAACTTCCTTCGCAGTACGTTTTCCGCGGTACCTGCGCCACCCCGCAGGAGGGCTGGGACCAGCCGACCGCCCGGTGAGGCCCGGCCCGCCGGCCGGGGAGACGACCGGGGGCAGGCGGCCGATGACCGGAATCGCCCTGCGAAAACGGGTCCAGAACGGAAAAGAGTCCGGAAACGAAGAAAGGCCCACCCCGAAGGGTGGGCCTTTCTCAACGTTAAGTCCGGCGGCGTCCTACTCTCCCACACCCTCCCGAGTGCAGTACC
>NZ_JZKF01000110.1 GCF_000962825.1 Actinoplanes rectilineatus | reverse complement strand
GGCGTGTTGATTACAGGCGCGCTGGACGCCCAAAGTCACCACACCGGCAGGGGCGTGTTGATTACAGGCGCGCTGGACGCCCAAAGTCACCACACCGGCGGACCCTGACTGCGAAAGGTGTCCAGCGTCATGGCGAAGTCCCGACCTCCAGCGCCCCCCGGATCCGCACCGATCACCGTGCCTGACCCCTGCGCCCACCATCGGGTCCGGACCCAGCGCCCAGACGAAGCTGGGCCGAGTGCCCGCAACCAGGGACGACCCGGCTCCGGCCGGTCAGGTCGCGGGGAACACCGAGCGGCGGAACGAAGCCGGGCCGGAACCGCAGGTGCCCGCGGAAAAGGCTGGTGCCTGGGACCACGGAGATCCGGCCGGGAAAGGGGCAACGCCCGGACCGCGGGGAGGCGGGCCGGGCGTTGCCGAAGGTGATGCGTGGTGGTGCAGCGGCTGCTAGTCGTCGCTTTGGAGGAACGCCAGGAGGCGCAGGATCTCCAGGTAGAGCCAGACCAGGCCGACGAGGATGCCGAAGGCCGCGGTCCACGAGTAGCGCTGCGGCAGACCCATCCGCACGCCCTCTTCGATCTCGTTGAAGTTCAGAATGAAGCTCAGCGAGGCGACGACGATGCAGACGATGCTGAAGATGTAGCCGAGGGGCCCGTTGTCACGCAGGCCGGTGTTGACGCCGAAGAGCGACAGCACCAGGTTGATCAGCATGACCGCGAAGAGGCCGCCCATGATCGCGATCATGGCGCGGGTGAACTTCGGGGTGGCACGGATGACCCGGGCTTTGTAGAGCGCGGCCATCAGGAAGAAGACGCCGAAGGTGGCGACCACCGCCTGAAGCACGATGCCCTGATATCCCAGGATGTCCGAGAAGAACTTGCTGACCATGCCGACGAAGACGCCCTCGATCACCGCGTAGGTGACGACGAGTGCCGGGTTCGCCATGCGCATGAAGGAGATGACCATGCCGAGCACGAGGCCGATCAGGGCCGCGCCCATCCACGCGGCGCCGGTCAGGGCGGTCGGGATGACGTTCCACGCGACGACGGCGGAGATGCCGGTGATGCCGAGCAGGGTGACCGTCTTGACCACGACGTCGTCGATGGTCATCGGACGGACGGCCGGCGGCGCAGCGGGGTAGCCTGTCGCGGTCGGGTAAGGATCGCCGTAGGCCGGCTGACCGTAACCCGGCTGACCGGCCGGCCCGTATGGCCCGTACCCGGCCGCACGCTCCCGCTCGGCCGCCTGGCCGAGGCGCGAGAGCACCGGGTTCGATGTCTTCACTGTTTCCAGCCTCCCTTGATCTTCCAGGCGCATGCCTGTCGTTCCAGGGTAAGGGGTGAAGTCCCCCCACGCTGCCCGCCGACGCTGTGAGCAGGCTGAGAACCCGTGGTCACGGGCCGGATTCCGAGCGTACCCATGATCGATGTCACGCTGAATCGACAGAGCCGAATCGAAAGAAAGGGATGCTTCGCGAGAAGCATCCCTTTTGCCAGTGCCCGGGGCGGGTCTCGAACCCGCACGCCTTGTCAGGCAGCCGCTTTTAAGGCGGCCGTGTCTGCCATTCCACCACCCGGGCGGGCCTGCGAACACCGTAGCTGGTGCCGCCCGGGTGACGGAAACGGCCTTACTAGCGTGAACCCGCGCCGACCTTCTCGGTCTTGTCGCCCGAGGGCAGCGCCACCGGCGGGGTGACCTCGGTGAACTCCTCACGCGGCGCGTGCAGCTGGCCGAGGGCCACCGTCTCGCGCTTGAGGAAGAACGCCAGCACCCAGTCGGCGAGGACGCGCACCTTGCGGTTGAACGACGGGATCCGGCTGACGTGGTAGAAGCGGTGCATCAGCCACGCCGGGTAGCCCTTGACCTTGATGCCGTAAACGTGCGCGACACCCTTGTTGATGCCCAGGCCGGCGACACCGCCGACGTGCTTGTGGCGGTACTCCTTCGGGGCGCCGCCCAGCACCACCTGGCGGATGTTGTCGGCGAGCGTGGCGGCCTGCCGGACCGCGTGCTGGGCGCTCGGCGAGCACCAGCCACCCGGGTTGGTCAGGTCCGGGACCTGGGCGCAGTCGCCCGCGGCCCAGGCGCCCTCGAGCACCTCACCGGTCTCGGTGTCGGCCACCTGCAGGGTCGGCAGGCAGTTGACGTGACCGCGCGGGCCGAGCGGCAGGTCGGTCTGCTCCAGCATCGGCGACGGCTTGACGCCCGCGGTCCAGACCAGGGTCTCGGCGCGGAAGGAGTCACCGTCGGACAGCACGATCTGGCCGTCGACGCAGGACTTGAGGAAGGTCTCCAGCCGCAGGTCGATGCCGCGCTTGGCGAGCTGACGCGCGGTGTAGGCGCCCATCTCGGGGCCGACCTCGGGAAGGATCCGGTTGGAGGCCTCCACCAGGATGAAGTGGACCTCCTTGGGGTCCAGCTCCGGGTAGTACTTCAGCGCGTCGGCGACCACGTCCTGCATCTCGGCGAGCGCCTCGATGCCGGCGAAGCCACCACCGACGAACACGAAGTTCAGTGAGGCCTTGCGCACCTCCTCGTCGGGGGTCACCGCGGCGACGTCCAGACGGTCGAGGATGTGGTTGCGGAGGTAGATCGCCTCACCGATGGTCTTGAGGCCG
Organism: Actinoplanes rectilineatus; assembly: GCF_000962825.1. GTDB lineage: Bacteria > Actinomycetota > Actinomycetes > Mycobacteriales > Micromonosporaceae > Actinoplanes > Actinoplanes rectilineatus. The sequence goes on along the minus strand of NZ_JZKF01000110.1, from coordinate 24,093 downwards.
ATGCCCATGTCGCTCAGTCCCGGGATCGGGAGCGTGCGGGAGACCGAGCCCGGCGCCACGATGATGTGGTCGTACTCCATCTCGTAGGCGGGGCCGTCGATCGGCTGGATCGTGACGGTCTTACGAGCGTGCTCGAGCTTCGTGACCTCACCGGAGACGATGCGGCACTTCTTCAGCTCCCGGCGCAGCGGCACCACGGCGTGTCGCGGCGAGATGTTACCGGCCGCTGCCTCAGGCAGGAACGGCTGGTAAGTCATGTGTGGAACAGGGTCGATGACGACAACCTCGGCCTGGTTCCGGTTCAGCTTCTTGGACAGGCGGAGGGCGGCATAGAGCCCGACGTGGCCTGCTCCAACGACGACTATGCGCGGCGGATTCACGGCCCTATTCTCGCGCGCGAGCACCCCCTGATGCGCTGTTCTGTGACGATCGCAACGGCGAAAGTCAAGTGTCATAACACACAGAATTCACCCACGTCGGGCCATACATGCTAGGACCATCGTCACAGCCGTCGCCGTGACGAGGCCCAGGAGCGTCGCCAGCTGGAAGGCGCTCCCGCCCAGGTCGGCGGTGAGACCGAGGGCCAGCACGATGAGAACCGCCGCGATCAGCACCACCACGGCGGCGCGCCCCAGCCAGAGCGCGGGCACATCGAGATTGACCATCGCGTCGTACGGAAGGACCGCGGCGAGCGCCGTCAGGGTGTGTGCCAGGTAGAGCAGTGCCGCCAGGGCCAGAACCCGCCAGAGAGCGATGTGGGCGTCGAAGGCGGTGGTGTCGAGCAGCCAGCCCACCACGGCGACGATCGCGGCGAAGCTGCCACCACGGCCCCGGGGTGCCACGGCCGGCCAGATCGCGACCAGGGCCAGCGGGATCAGGAGCCGTCCGGCGAGCAGTTCGGCCGGCCAGGAGACGCCCATCGCGAGCAGCCCGGAGACCAGCACACCGAAGCGGATCATCAGCGGGACGGCGGTCGCCCGGCTGACGGCCGTCCGGACCCGCCCGGGGAGAGAGGTGATCGTGCTCAGCCCGGCCATGTCAGCGTCCCCTCGGTACGGAGGCGAGCCGGGACACGTCCCGCAGCACCAGGTCGAGACTGCCCGCGCCGGCCCAGGCGACCACCGGCACGCCGTGTTCGCGGATGCGGCCCAGCACGTTCTCCCGTTCGAGCCGCCAGAGCCGGGTGGCCAGCGGCGTCCACGGGTCGCGGACCGGCGGGGCGGCCGCCTCCGGCAGGGTGTCGACGGCGACGGTGTACCGGCCGGACTGGGTGAGCTGGGCCAGCATGTCGGCGGCCCGCGGATCGACGAGCGGGGTGAGCACCACGACCAGCGCGTTCGAGGAGATCTGGTGGGCGACCGGGGCCGGCTCGTACTGGTCGTCGACCGGGTCGGCGCGGACGTCCAGCAGCCATTCCAGGACGGTCAGGTACTGCCGGCGGCCGGAGGCGGCGCGCAACCGGCGGGCGGTCGCGCCGTACTCGAGCATCGAGACCCGGTCGCCACGGTGCAGGTAGTGCTCGGCGATGGCGGCGGCGGCCCGGACCGTGGTGTCCAGCACCGACGAGCCGCCGCGGACGCCACCGGTGAGGCCGACCTCGCCGAGCACGTCGAGCAGGATCAGCACTTCGGCGTCGCGGTCCGACAGGGTGGAGGCGACGTGCAGGTCGCGGGTCCGCAACGACACCCGCCAGTCGATGCGGCGCAGCCGGTCGCCGGGGGCGAACGGGCGTACGCCGGCCAGCTCACCACCCTCGCCGTGCCGCCGGGAGCGGTGCGCGCCGACCAGCCCGGCCGCGGCGGGCATGACCTCGGCGGCCTTGAACGGCTCGGTGACCGGATAGACGCGGACGCCCCGCGCGGCGGTGACCACCGGCCGGCACGAGAGCAGTCCCCCGCAGGCCGCGGCTCGGGCGGCGGCCGGCCCGACGTCCTGCCGGCCCCAGCGCAGCGCCTCTCCGGGCAGTTCGATCGCGGCCCAGCCGTCGTTGGGGACGGTCACCGCGAACGGGCGGTCGGCGTGCTGCAGTTTCAGCCAGGGTGAGGTGCGGGTCCGGACGACGACCAGGTCGTACCCCACGGTGTCCTGGTTGGCCACGATCAGGCCGGCCTCGATCTCGCCGCCCTCGACGACGTTCGCCTCACCGGTGGTGATGGTGATCTCGGGGGCGGCCTGCGGGCGCCGGCGCAGGTGCAGCGCGGCGCCGATCGCGAACGGCGACGCCAGCAGCACCAGGTCGACCCGGCCGAACAGCACGCCGAGCAGCAGGAACAGGCCGGTGAGCAGCACCGAACGGCCGAGCGCCCGGGTGGGCGCCCAGCCGGGCGTGGTCTGGTCAGTCATGCCGGGCGTACGTGGGCAGGGCCCCACTGGCCGGGGCGGGGACCGCGCTGAGCACCTCCTGCACCACGAACGCCGGGTTGACCTGGCGCAGCCACATCTCCGGGCGCAGGGTGATCCGGTGCGCCAGGGCCGGGACGGCCACGTCCTTCACGTCCTCGGGCACCACGTAGTCGCGGCCGGCCATCGCGGCCCGGGCCCGGGCGAGCAGCAGCAGCGCCAGCGAGCCGCGTGGCGAGGAGCCGACCAGCACCGAGCCGTGCTCGCGGGTCGCCGAGGCGAGCGAGACGATGTAGCGGCCGATCGAGTCCTCGACCGCGACCGCCTCGAGGGCGGCCTGCATGACCTGCAGGGTGCGGGAGTCGACGACCGGGGTGAGGGTGGCCTCCTCCTGGCGGCGCGTCATGCGGCGCTGCAGGACGGTCCACTCCTCCTCGGCGGTCGGATAGCCGAACGACACCCGCAGCAGGAACCGGTCCAGTTGGGCCTCGGGCAGCGGGTACGTACCCTCGTATTCGATCGGGTTGGCGGTCGCCAGCACGTGGAACGGCGGGTCCAGCCGGTACGTCACGCCCTCGACCGAGACCTGCTTCTCCTGCATCGCCTCGAGCAGGGCGGACTGGGTCTTCGGCGGCGTCCGGTTGATCTCGTCGGCCAGCAGCATGTTGGTGAACACCGGGCCGGCCCGGAACGCGAAGTCACCCTTGCGCTGGTCGTAGAGGAAGGAGCCGGTGACGTCGGCGGGCAGCAGGTCCGGGGTGAACTGCAGGCGCCGGAAGTCGAGCCCGAGCGCCTGCGCGAACGACCGTGCGGTCAGCGTCTTGCCGAGCCCGGGCAGGTCCTCGAGCAGCACGTGCCCGCCGGCCAGGATGCCGGCCAGGACAAGCTCCAGGGACTCCCGCTTGCCGACCACGACGGTGCCGACCGCGTCGAGGATCGCGCCGGCCAGTCGTCCGACCTCGTGCGGGGGAAGAGTCTGCGTCACCGACGCACCTTTCTCACAGTCGTTCCAACGCGTCCACGTAAGTCTCGACGTCCCGGGCTTTCAGCCCTCGTCGTCCCGGCTGGGAGAGCACCGTCCAGAGCTGCTCGCCGAGCAGTTCACGGGCCCGGCGGGGGTCGCTCGCCCGGGTGATCCCGTGCCGCAGCCGCAGCCGTTCGTCGGTGAGCTCCGCCAGTACCGGCAGAACGTTACGCGTATACAGATCCGGGTCCGAGTGGGCCCGGCCGAGGTTGAGCTCCCAGCGCCGGACCGCGGCACGCAGCGCGTCGCCGGACCCGTGCCCGGCGCCGTCGCCCCCGCGGGACCGCAGTCTGGGGATCGCCGGCGGGGCCGCCGCGTGCGCCGCCCACACCACGATCCGCAGGCCGATCAGCAGCGGGACGAGCAGCAGCAGGGGCAGGCTGATGCCGCCGGCCCGCAGGGTGGCGACGACGACCACAGTGGCCAGGCCGATCAGCGCGACCTCGCCGGTCCAGCGCAGCACCGGGGAGCGGCGTTTCTCGCCGGCCGGGGCGGCGTGGACCACGGCCTGTTCGTCGGCCTCGCCGAAGAGCCGGTCCAGTCCACCGTCGCTCATGACGGGACCACCTGCTCGGCGCCGAGGTCGGCGCGCAGCCGCTGCAGTGCCGAGCGGGCCTGCTGGCGCATCTGATCGTCCACCGTGTGCGTGGCGTACCGCGCCTCGCGGTAGACCTCGAGCAGCGCGGCGAGCACGGCGGCGTCGACCTGCTGCTCGGCGAGCAGACGGCCGACCAGGTCGGTGGGGCTGTCGCCGGGGTGGCGGGGGGTGCCGGCCGCGGCGGCCGCGTCCTCCAGTCGCACCCAGCAGGCGATCACCGCGCGGCGCGGGTCGCGGTCGGTGTCGGAGAGTTCCTCCAGGCCGGCGTCGAGGGCGGCGACCAGGTCCTCGGCGGTGCGCTGCACGCGGCGGGGACCGTGCCGTCCGGCCCGGCGGCCGCGGCGGCGCAGGTGGTCGCGGACCAGGGCCGCGGACAGGAAGACCACCATGACGATCGCGCCGGCGCCGAGCACGGCCAGGGCCGCGGTGCCCACCCAGTCGGGCAGGCCCTCGGCGGGTTCCGGCACCTGCTGGTAGGAGCTCGCCTCCGGCGTCGGCTCGGTGGGCGGTGGCAGCAGCGGGGCTGCGGTGGTGGTCGCGGTCGCCCGGGGGGTGACCTTCTCCAGCTGGGGTTCCGACCGGGTGGCGGCCAGCGAGGTCACGAAGAGCAGTCCGAGGACGGCGGCCAGCGGCCACCAGCGGCGCAGTGCGACGAGGTCCATGCGGGAAGGCTCAGATCCGTGACTCGAGGGAATTCGGCAGAGCTCGCATCATGCCAGGCCCGCGAGAATCTTCGCACGCGTGAACACGCCGTCGAGCATCGCGGGTGTCAGCCTTCCGGTGAACGTGTTCTGCTGGCTGACGTGGAAACAGCCCAGCAGGTCGGGCGCTCCCGGCAGGCTCAGGTGGGCACCGTGGCCGAAGCGGGGACGCGGGACCGGTGGGCGTACCCCATAGACCGTGGCCATCGCCGGCCACCATGCCTGCCAGGCGAAAGCACCGAGCGCGACCACCACCCGCAGGGTGGGCCGGATCAGCTCCAGCTCGCGGCGGAACCAGGGCGCGCACGTGTCGCGCTCGACGGGGAGCGGTTTGTTGTCCGGCGGGGCGCAGCGCACGGCCGCGAAGATACGGGTACCGCGCAACTCGAGGCCGTCGTCGGCGGCGACACTCGTCGGCTGGTTCGCGAGACCGGCCCGGTGCAGCGCGGCGAACAGCACGTCACCCGATCGGTCGCCGGTGAAGATCCGCCCGGTGCGGTTGCCGCCGTGCGCGGCGGGGGCCAGCCCGAGGATCGCGATCGCGGCGTCCGGGGCGCCGAACCCGGGGACCGGTCGCCCCCAGTACTCCTGGTCGCGGAAGGCCGCCCGGCGCGTCACGGCGATGTCGGTGCGCCAGGTGACCAGGCGCGGGCAGGCGAAACAGTCCGCGATGCGGGCGTCGAGCACGCTCAGCGAGGCGGCTCCGGCCGCGCTGTCGGCAACCTCGTCGGGGGTACGCGGTGAGCCCTCGGACACAAGCACCACCACAGCACAGCATCCCGGTCACACCGGCGCGCACCGGGGTCGGTCGCGGGTCACCCCTGAGAGCGCCCGCGACCGGAACTGATCAGCGTCAGTTGGCCTTGAGGCAGAGCAGGTATCCCTTGCCCTCCTCGCTGGCGATGACGGCACCCGCCTCGCCTTCCTTCAGCTTCGCCTCGAAGGCGGCGTCACAGGCGGTGCTGTTCACGTCGGACACGCCCTCGACCCGGTCGAGCATGGTGTACGCCGCGTCGGCGGAGGAGCACTCGACGATCTTGGCCTCCACCTCGGAGGCGGCCGCGCCGAGGCTGTCGCCGACCGAGATGCAGTCGCCGGCCTTGGCGTCCTCGGTCGGGTCGGACCGGAACATGCTCGCGAGGCCGGTCTTCAGGCCGATGACCACCACGATGATCACGAGAGTGCCGAGGACGCCGAGCACCTTCTTGCCGAACGACTTCTTCGGCGGGACGGGCGGCGGCACGGCCTCACCGGCGGCCGGGAAGCCCGGGGCACCGGCGTTCGGCGGCGGGAAGCCCGGGGCGCCCGCGTTCGGCGGCGGGAAGCCCGGGGCGCCCGCGTTCGGCGGCGGGAACCCGGGGGCGCCGGTGGTGGACGGCGATCCGGCGGCCTCAGGCGCGCTCGTCGTGGACGGCGAGCCGGCAACCTCGGGCGCGCCCGTGGTGGACGGCGATCCGGCGGCCTCGGGCACGCTCGTCGTGGAGGGCGAGCCCGTGGTGGCGGCGCCACCGGCGTTCGGCGGGACGGTTCCGCCGGGCGGGGTGGGCACAACCGGGTCTGTCATGGTCTTCCTTCGTTCCTTCGAGAGGCGACCGTGGATCGATCGCAGCCGGGAGCGTAACGACCGTCTTCACTCCTGCGCGACCCCGTAACCAGGCTTTATCGTCCGCTCGGCGCCACCGAGGGGACCGGCGGAGCGACAGACGCCGCAACGCTCTCCGACGGTGACGGCGCCGCCCCACTCGGTGACGGATCGCCACTGGGGTCCGGCACGGCGGACTCGGACGCGGAAGGGTCACCGGCCCGGAACGGCGCCCGCTCTGGGCAGTGCGGATAGCCCATGTTGCGGCTCGGCGAGGTGCCGGTCGTCTCGTTCCAGCAGAACGGCTCGCCCATCCGAATCGGCTGGCCGTTCTGGTCGAACAGCTGAGCGCCCTCGACCAGACGGTCAAACCTGTCGTAGACGAAGACGTCCTGCACATCGGCGTACTGACCGCCGCCGCTGTAGCCGGTCTCGTAGTAGGCCGGGCCGTCCTGCCGGTCGCCGTCCACCTCGGTGAAACCGACCAGCCCGAAGAGCACCAGGAACGCCGTGCCGCCGGTCATCAGCCGTCGCGACCAGAGACCCTCCGGCCGGCCACGGCGGCCCAGCCAGACCGACCCGACGACCATGACACCGAGCAGCAGCAGGGCGACGATGCCGTCGCCACCGAGGCGGGGCAGCAGGCCCAGCGGGCCGCCGCCGCTGTCGAAGACGTAGGCGAACAGCATCGCCGCCAGATAACCGCGCAGCACCCACCACGCCGGGCGCAGCAGAGTCAGGAAGTCGGTGGCTTTCGCGTACCCCAGAAGGGGCCCGACCCGCACGTCGGCCCTGCGCGCGGCCGCGGCCGAGCGCCCCCGCAGCTCGGCGAACTCCTTCCACCCGGCCGGTTGCCGCGGCACCGCGCCGGACACCCCCGCGCTGGCGAGCAGCTCGGCGGCGTAGACGTCCGGCGTGCCCAGGCGCGCCCGCAGCGAGCCGCCGCCCTCGGCCAGCACCTCGGCCAGGTGTTCGGGCAGATCCTCGAGCAGCTCGTCGCGGGTGGCGGCCGGCACACCGCCCAGAGCCGCCCGGACTCCCTCGACGTACTCCGCGATCTCGTCCTGCGCCGTGAGGTTCACGCCTTCTCCCCGTCCAGCAGATCGTCCATGATCGTTGCGAAACCGCGCCACACCTTGCCGTAGCGCTCCAGTTCGGCGCGGCCGGCGGCGTTGAGCGCGTAGTACTTGCGGTGCGGGCCCTCGTCGCTGGGCACCACGTAGCTGTTCAGCAGGCCGCCGTTGAAGAGCCGCCGCAGCGTGCCGTAGACCGAGGCGTCGCCGACGTCCTCGAGGCCGGCGGCGCGCAGGCGGCGCAGGATGTCGTAGCCGTAACCGTCCTCGTCACGCAGGACGGCCAGGACGGCCAGGTCCAGCACGCCCTTGAGGAGCTGAGTGGGATCCACGCGAAGGACAGTAGTGTGCAATGCGAAGTACCGTCAACAGCGCACTACCGAAGACATGTGTGTCGACTTACGGCGCCGCGGACGCCCGAACTCGACACACACCAGGAAGCGTGATGACTTACGGCGCCGCGGACGCCCGAACTCGACACACACCAGGAGGCGTGATGACTTACGGCGCCGCGGACGCCCGAACTCGACACACACCAGGAGGCGTGATGACTTACGGCGCCGTGGACGCCCGAACTCGACACGCTGCCCGGGTGGGTGGGTCAGGAGGCCAGACCGAAGGCGATGCCGTCGAGGATGTCGTGTTCGGACGCCACCACGGACGGGTGACCGGTCCGATCCTGGATGATCTTCATGATCAGGGCCCCCGCGGTGATCACATCGGCCCGGCCGGGATGCATCACCGGCAGGGCACGCCGCTCGTCGACCGTCATCGCCAGCAGATCCGCCGTCACCGCCGAGACGGCAGCGGCATCGATCCTGCGGTGGTGGATGCGCGCGGAGTCGTACACCTCAAGGCCCTGAGCCAGAGCGACGACGGTGGTGACCGTGCCGGCCAGACCGACCAGAGTCCTGGCCTTCTCCGCCGACACCGCGGCCAGAGCGGTGTCGACCGCCGCGACGATGTCCCGCTCCGCCGCCGCCAGCTCGGACGCCGAAGGCGGATCACTGTGCAGGTGGCGCTCGGCCATCCGGACACAACCGATGTTCACCGAGATCGACTGGTCGACGCTGTCGGTGCCGAGCACGAACTCCGTCGAACCGCCACCCAGGTCGTAGACCAGGAACGGGCCGTCCGCGTCCAGCCCCCGCACCGCACCCAGGAAGGACAGCTCGGCCTCCTGCTCCCCGGTGATCACCTCCGGGTCGATGCCGAGCACCCCACGGACCATGTCCCGGAAATCCTGCGCGTTGGAGGCGTCCCGGCTGGCCGACGTCGCACACATCCGCACCCGGGTCACCCCCAGCTCGGCGATCTCCGCGGCGTAACCGAGCAGCGCCAGACGGGTCCGCTCGATCGCCGCCGGGGCGAGCATGCCGGTCCGGTCCACGCCCTCACCCAACCGGACGATCTCCATCCGGCGGGCGACGTCGACCAGCTCGTCACCGTGCACGTCGGCGATCAGCAGGCGGACCGCGTTGGTCCCGCAGTCGATGGCGGCGACCCTCACAGGTGCAGCAGCATTCTCGTGTTCCCCAATGTGTTCGGCTTGACCCGTTCCAGGCCCAGGAATTCGGCGACACCCTCGTCGTACGACCGGAGCAACTGCTCGTAGACGGTGTGCGGCACCGGCGCCCCGTCGATCTCGGTGAACCCGAACGAGCCGAAGAAACGCGTCTCGAACGTGAGGCAGAAGACCCGTGCCACGCCCAGCGCCCGCGCCTCGTCGAGAAGCGCCGCGACGATCCGGTGACCGATCTTCTGCCCGCGCATCGACGGATCGACGGCGACCGTGCGGATCTCGGCCAGGTCCTCCCACATCACGTGCAGCGCGCCGCAGCCGACCACGCGGTCGTCCTCGTCGGCCGCCACCCAGAACTCCTGCACCGACTCGTACAGCGTGACCGTGGCCTTGCTGAGCAGCCGGCGATCAGTGGTGTACGTGTCGACCAGGGAACGGATCTCCCTGACGTCCCGGGTCCGGGCCCGACGGATGATCATTCTTTTCGGACGCACGGGCCGTCGGCCCAGAAGGGGCCGATCGCGTCCCGCACCTCGTCGCCGAACGGGTTGACCCCGGGGCCGGCCGCCAGCGCGTGACCGAGATGGACGTGCAGGCACTTGACCCGGTCGGGCATCCCCCCGGCCGACACCCGGGCGATCTCCGGAACGTCCTCGATGGCCGTCCGCCGGTCCAGATAGTCCTGGTGCGCCTCGGAGTAGTGCTTGGCGAGCTCCGGATCGGTGCTCAGCCGCTCCTGCATGTCGCGCATCACGCCCGCCGACTCGAGACGGCTGCACGCGGCCGTGGCATGCGGGCAGGTCAGGTAGTAGAGCGTGGGGAACGGGGTGCCGTCATCCAGCCGGGGCGCGGTCTCGACCACGTCAGGGTTGCCGCACGGGCAACGGTGCGCGATCGACCGGGTGCCCCGCGGGCGGCGGCCGAGCTGGGCCTCGACAGCATCGAGGTCTTCAGGGCTTGGTGATTCCATTAATTCGCAGGCTCCGCATTCGCGGCTTGGACGCTGCTCCACAGCGTGTCGTACCAGCGGTCCGGGGCGGCCGCCGGAGCGTTCTGCTCGGCCTCCCGGGCAGCGCCCTCCGCATCGTAGTAGACCAGCAGGGGCGTCTCACCCGGACGCACGTAGTAGAACTTCTCCCGGGCCTGGATCCGCACATACTCCGGGTCGTCCCACTTGTCGAGCTCCTTCGCCGTGGCGGCGATGTCGGCCCGCTTGTCGTCGTTCTCCCGCTCCATCGCGGCGATCTTCGACTCCTGCTCCAGATAGACCCGGAGCGGATAGGTGTAAGCCAGTGCCAGCGCGACGAAGACCGCGATCAGGATGGTCGCCCGGCCGGTCAGCGCACTCGGGCGCGGTGCGTCGGTGCGCTTGGCGGCCATGCCGCCCTCCGAGGGGGTACGCCGTGCCGACGGCACCCGGACCGGACCGGTGTTCCGCGTCCGGCTGCTCTTCACACGGGTGGCGTTGCCGCCGGAGCGGCGTGCCGGGCCCTGGCCACTCGGCATGCGGCGCTGTGTCACTGGCGACCCTCCCCGTCTCGTGTCGCGGCACCCGCTGGGAAACCTATGCCTCCCAGCGCGGGCGCCACAACTCGATGATCCGTCGGCCTGGGGTCAGCCGACGCGGTAACGCGGGAACGCGCCCGCACCGGCGTACCGGGCGGCGGTCTCCAGCTGCTCCTCGATGCGCAGCAGCTGGTTGTACTTCGCGACACGGTCCGAACGGGCCGGGGCGCCGGTCTTGATCTGGCCGGAACCGACGGCCACCGCCAGGTCGGCGATGGTGACGTCCTCGGTCTCACCGGAACGGTGCGACATCATCGTCTTGAAACCGGCCCGGTGCGCCAGGTCCACAGCGTCCAGGGTCTCGGTCAGCGAACCGATCTGGTTCACCTTGACCAGCACGGCGTTGCCGGCCGACTCGGCGATGCCCCGGGCGATGCGCTGCGGGTTCGTCACGAACAGGTCGTCGCCGACGATCTGGATCTTGTCGCCGAGCTGCTCGGTCATCGCGCTCCAGCCGGCCCAGTCGTCCTCGGCCAGCGGGTCCTCGATGGAGACGATCGGGAAGTCGGCGGCGAGCTTCGCGTAGTACGCGATCATCTCGTCGGTCGACTTCGGGGTGCCCTCGAAGACGTACGCCCCGTCGGAGTAGAACTCGGTCGCCGCGACGTCCATCGCCAGGACGATGTCGGTGCCCAGGTTGAAGCCGGCGGCCGCGACAGCCTCCGCGATCAGCTCGAGCGCGGCGGCGTTGGTCGGCAGGTTCGGCGCGAAGCCGCCCTCGTCGCCCAGACCCGTCGACAGGCCCTTCTTCTTCAGCACCGACTTGAGGGCGTGGTAGACCTCGGCACCGGTCCGCAGCGCCTCGCGGAACGTCGGCGCGCCGATCGGGGCGATCATGAATTCCTGCACGTCGACGTTGGAGTCGGCGTGCGCGCCACCGTTGACGATGTTCATCATCGGCACCGGCAGGACGGCGGCGTTCGGGCCACCGACGTAACGGAACAGCGGCAGCTCGGCGGAGAGCGCGGCAGCCTTGGCGACCGCGAGGGACACGCCGAGGATCGCGTTGGCGCCCAGCTCCGACTTGGTGTCGGTGCCGTCCAGATCGAGCATCTTCTGGTCGATCAGGCGCTGCTCGGTCGCCTCGTAACCGATCAGCTCGTCAGCGATCTTGTCCTCGATGTTGGCGACGGCCTTCTCGACGCCCTTACCGAGGTAACGGCCCTTGTCACCGTCACGCAGCTCGTGCGCCTCGAAAGCACCCGTGGACGCGCCCGACGGGACAGCCGCACGGCCGACGGTGCCGTCGTCCAGACCGACCTCGACCTCGACGGTGGGGTTGCCCCGAGAATCGAGGATCTCGCGGGCGACGATCGCTTCAATGGTGGCCATTAGTGTGTCGCTCCCTAATAGTTGTACGAATACAGTTTCGGTCCGCGACCCTGCGGGCCGACCACACCTGACGAGCGTAACGAGTCCGCCATTGACGCGTTCGCGGGGCCGGTCAACTCGACGGCTGGTATACCTCAAACCGGCGTCGCGCCTGCCGAACCAGTGGGCACTATGACCAGTAGCCAGTTTCCCCCCGCCGGCGCCCGCGTCGAGCTGGACACCGGCGACGAACGGCTCGCCGGCGTCCGTGTGGTCCACGTCGACGAACCCGCCGTGATCATCTCGATGGCCGCCGACCAGGCCCCCCTCCCCGGCGACACCGTGACCCTGCGCTGGCCGGCCGGCCCCCGCGGCCGGTACGCGGCCCGCGCATCGGTCCTCGACGCCACCAAGGACCGCGTCGAACTCCGGCAGGTCGGCGACCCGGTCGTCGAACAGTTCCGGGACTTCGTCCGCGGCGGCGGAGGCGAGAGCATCCTGCTGGTCCGCCCCGGCGAGACCGAATCGATCGGCTGGGTGCACGACATCAGCGAACGCTCGGTGCGCGCCCACTTCACCGACGTCGACCTGCGCCCCGGCAACCGGATGGTGCTGCGGATCCAGCTCGGCCCGGAGACCGTGGAGTTCCCGGCCACCGCGGTCAAGGTCAGCGCGATGCGCCAGCAGGTGCCGTTCCGGGGGCCGCTGTCGGTGGAGATGGTCGCCGTCTTCGAACAGGACGAGCGCCAGGCCAAGATCATTCGCCGGTACGTGCTGCGCAACCAGCTGCTGTCCCGGGCCTTGAAGTCGGCGCTGGCCTGACATCGGGTCCCGGCGCCTCGAGTGGGCCGGGGCGGGATTGCACCGGCGTTCCAGAGACGTCCTGTCCGGCGTCACCGACACGGTATTAGGAATTCATAATCAGGGTCGAAGGGCCCGTGGAAATAGCGTCCGAAAAACGTTTGAATGGTGTCGTCAACCGATTGACGCCGGATAATCAATCGCCCGGGGTTGCGCAGGTGGCCGGGCCGGCCTCTCCCGTCCGTCCGCGCAACCCCACAGTCCCCCAGCCCTGTCATGGATGCCGCCTCCGAACGTCCCGGCGCTGCTCTCGTGGCGTCGTTCTCCCCGGCGCTGCTCTGGCGGCGTCGTTCTCCCCGGCGCTGCTCTCGTGGCGTCGTTCTCCCCGGCGCTGCACTCGCGGCGTCGATCTCCCCCAGTGCTGCTCTGCGTGCGGCGTTGCCCTGCTCGCGGGTGCTCTCACCGCGCTGCACTCGCGGAGGTTTCGCGAGACGGCCTCGTGGAGGTGCACGAGGCCTTGTTCACGGTGTCGCCCGCACGATCGTTCGTGCGGGGGCGCCGCGTGTAGACAGCCTTCACGGCGATTCGTGGGCGCCCGTGAAGGTGAACGGTGCCGGCAAGACGGTGACGCCGGCGCCCAGGTGGCACTCCTCCTGCCTGGGGACGAGTGCCACCACCGAGGCGGTCCCGCCGGAGCGTGCCAGCCCGGCGGCCGCCCGCAACGGTGGACGGGACAGCGGGAGGCGCCGCGTCCCGTCCTCCCGTTGAACGGGAGCCGAGTGGATATTCCAGGCAACCCCGGCCGTCGTCCACGGCCTCGGGGTTGGTGAAGGCGCCGCCGGGGGTCCTCCCGCACCGCGCGGCAACCCTCATCAACGGCTCGAACCCACCAGCCGTCGACCAGAGTCGCTACCGCTCACGGGCAGAACGGCGGTTGACGGCTGACGGCCGACGGGGCTAACGGCTAACGGCTGACGGGCGACGGGCGACGGGCTGAACCGTGACTGACGGCCGGAGCGGCCCCGCTTTCAGAGCCGCGGACGACGGCTGAGTCCGCCTCAGACCAGTCGGCCGTCGCCGAGGGCGGCCCCATGGCGAGATCATCGCCTGAACAGCCATAAACGACGGCCGAGCCCTCTCAGCCGTCAACCACGGTCTGTTCACGAGCCGAAAACAACCCTGCACGACGGCTGACCGACCCGGAGCCGTCGCCAGCGGCTACCTGACGCCACGAAAAGAACCATGAACGACGGCTGACCGACCCGGAGCCGTCGCCGGCGGCTACCTGACGCCACGAAAAGAACCATGAACGACGGCTGACCGACCCCGAGCCGTCGCCAGCGGCTACCTGACGCCACGAAAAGAACCATGAACGACGGCTTGGCCCGCCTTGACAGGGTTGGAGAAGCACCCGAGAGGCATCGGCGAGACCATCCGGAAAGTGGCCGTGGACGCTGGCCGCAACCAGCCCAGGACACCGGTCACGAGTGCCAGTCAAGGGCACCGTCATGGGATGGTCCGGAGACAGCACGGTTCGGAGACAGCACGGTCCGGAGACAGCACGGTCCGGAAGACGAGACAGCCCAGAAGACGAGACAGCGTTGACCGCCCCCGAGAAAGGGACGGCCGTTCACCGGCAGGCCGGGCAGTCAGACGCCCGGCAAGCAGTCCAAACAGCAGGCAGTCAGACGCCCGGCAAGCAGCCCGAACGGCAGGCCCTCAGACGCCCAGCAGGCTGCGCAAGTGGCGGGGCGGCGGCGATCCGTGCGCCAGCATCGCGTCGTGCCAGGCCTTCGGGGTGGCGCCGAACGGGCGGGCCGCCGCGATCTCCGCCACCTCCGTGTAGCCCACGAAGTAGGTCGACAGCTGCGTCGATGTCAGCAGCGCCCGCCGCCATTTGCCGGCCGCCTCGCTCTCCTCCTGGAAGCCGGCGCCGGTCATCAGGTCCATCGCCTCTTTCTCGGTCATGGACTCGCAGTGGACCAGCTGGTCGATGATGGCGTTGAGGCACATCCGGACGCGCATTTTCAGCTGCTGCAGCCGGACCGGGAGGCCCCCGAAGCCCTGGGCTGCCATCACCTCCTCGGCGTAGACGGCCCAGCCCTCGACGAACGGGCCGGACCAGCCGAGGGATCGCACCCGGGTGGCGGCGCGGAACCTGCGGGAGTGGGCGATCTGCAGGAAGTGGCCCGGCATCGCCTCGTGGACGGTCAGGTTGCGGAGCATCTCGTTGTTGTATTCGCGGTAGAAGCTTTCGACGCGGGCGGCCGGCCAGTCGGCGGGCGCCGGGGAGATGCAGTAGAACGTGGGCACGTCGGCGGTTTCGAGGGGGCCGGGCGGGTCGCAGTAGGCGACGGCGACGCCCCGGGCGAACTCGGGCATCTCCTCGATGACGCACGGGTCGTCGAGCAGGGACACCAGGTCGTGCTCGCGGACGAACGCGGTGGCCTCGTCCATCGTCGCCTGGGCCAGGCCGACGATGGTGGTGTTGCCGGGGCGGTGTTCGGCGAGGCCGTCCAGTGCGAGGCGGACCGTCTCGTCGAGGGCCGGGCCGCCGGTGAACTCGGCGGCGGCGCGGCGCAGGTCGGCGACGGCGGTGTCGAGGCCGGCCCAGGCCCGGGAGAGGATCTCGGTGGCCGGGATCTCGGTGTCCAGGGTGTGCCAGAGCCGGGCCTCCCACAGGGGGCGGCCGAGGCGGGGGTCGCGGCCGGGATCGCCGCTGTCGAGCAGGCGCTGCAGCCAGCCGTCGAACTCGGCCAGGGCGGCCAGGGCGGCGGCGGCCGCGGGCTCGACCGTCGTCCGCAGGCCGGGCTCCTGGGCGAGCAGGGCGGGCACCTGGTCGCGGATCAGGGCGGCGGTGCCGGCGAACTGGCCGACGGCGGTCTCGGCGTGGATGCGGGGCACGTCGTGCAGCACGGCGCGGGCGGTGGCGAGCGCGTCGGGGATCGCGGCGAGGCGGCCGGCCAGGCTCTCCAGCCGGGCGGCGGGCGGGGCGAACGGCCGGGCGATCAGGCTGTGCAGCAGCGGTCCCGGGTTGTGTTCCAACGGGTTCCACTCGTGCTCGCGCACGTCGGTGAGCTCGAAGAGGGACCGCTCGACCTGCGCGGTGAGGATCGCGTGGTCGACCTGGTCCTCCGGCCCGAGGCCGTCGGGGTCGACGCCGCTGAGGGCGTCGCCGGCGTCGCGCAGCATGGCCACGCGGGCGGCGACCGGCTCGGCGGCGAGGTCGGGCAGGCGGCCGTCGAAGCGGTGGTCACCGGCGGAGGCGGCGGTGGCGGGGTCGCTCTCCAGGAGGGCGTCGACGATGCGCTCGGCGAGCGGTACGAACTCCGGCATGCGAGAAACCTACTCGGACGGACCGACATTTTCTGCCGCACGCACCGCCTCAGCATGGGCGAGTGCGGCGCGGCGCAGCTCTCCCTCCGGGTCGAGTCCGGCGGTGCGGGCTTCGGCGACGGCCCGCAGCAGGGCCGGTCCGAGGCCGTCCGGGGCGGGCAGCGGCACGTCCAGTCCGCCGCGGTCGGCCCGTTGCAGGATCTTGGCGGCCAGGGCGAGGGCCGGCTGACTCAGCGCGATCCCGTCCAGCACGGAGTCGCGTTGCTTCTCCTCGCGCTTGATCCGGTCCCAGTTGGCGGTGATCTCCTCGATGGTCCCCGCCTCCTCACCGGCGAAGACGTGCGGGTTGCGGCGGATCATCTTGTCGACCAGGGTTCCGGCGACGTCGTCGACGGTCCATCCCTCGGCGAGGGCCGCGTGCAGCACGACCTGCAGCAGCACGTCGCCGAGTTCCTCGCGGAGCGCGTCCGGGTCGCCCTCGCTGATCGCGTCGTAGGCCTCGTAGCTCTCCTCAAGCAGGTAGAGCGCCAGCGTCTGGTGGGTCTGTTCGCGTTTCCACGGGTCGCCGCCGGGCGCGACCAGGCGGTCCATCACCGCGACCACGTCGAGCAGGCGGGCGCCGGGCGGGTCCCAGGAACCGTACATCAGCTCCATCTCGGCCAGTCCGGGTTCGCGGGCCAGGCGCAGCCCGAGTTGCCGGGCGAAGTTCTGGTCGCCGGATGCGCCGGCCAGCCAGACCACGGCGGGTGCGCCCGCGACGACGTCCAGGAAGCCCTGCGCGTCGGTGTCCAGGATCGTCAGATCAACCCCCTGGTGGCGCAGGGCCGCGGTCTGCTCATTCTCGGTCGCGGAGAAGACGGGGTACGCCCGGAGCACGTCCCACGCCTCGGCGGCGAGGAGCCCGGCCGGCAGTCGGGGCGAGGTGACCAGGAGGACGATGCGGGTGCTCAAGAGACGTCCGCCACCGGGGTCCGCTCGTCGGCGCCGAGGGCGGCCGCGACGATCTGGTAGACGCGGCCGGAGTTGCTGTCGTTGATCCCGTACATGCCCAGTTCGAGCGGCTGGTAGCGCGGGTTGACGGTGACGTCCAGCTCCTGTGCCTCGGCCACGACGGCGTCCCGGACGGTGATCGCCGAGCCCAGCGCGGTCATCGCCTCGGCCGGCACCGACGAACGGAATGCGGCGAAGTCCATCCCCGGCTCGAGCCCGCCGTTGGCGGCGAACCGCTGGTAGACGTCGCGCAGGTCGTCCTCGCTCGGGGTGGCCGGGTCCTTGACCGACTCCTCGATCTGGTTCCGCAGGATGGCGTTGCGGGTGTAGAGCCGGACGTATTCCAGGTCGGCGGGCAGGCCCAGCTGGGCGGCGGCCTCGTCGAACGGCAGGGTGGCCGGCAGGGTGGCGCCCCGGTCGGCCGCCACCCGGTCGTAGATCTCGCTGCTGACCAGGGCGTTGACCACGTCGGTCCGGCTGAACGGCACCTTCACCGGTTCGGGGGCGAGGCTCTGCCCGGCCGTCGCGCCGCGGGGCTGGGCGCGCAGTGCGTCGTACGCCTCGTCCCAGACCTCCTGCACCCGCTGTTCGGTGACCGTCCCGGCGTCGCCGAGATAGGCGGCGACCGATGGATCGGACTTGCAGGCGGACAGCCCCGCGACGGTCAGGCAAGCGGCGACGGCGGCGGCGATTCGGCGGGTACGCAGCATGGTCATCACTGTCTCACGCTCCGTGTGATCTTCGTCGCTCACCCCGTCAGCGTGTCGCCACGGCCGGGGCCGGCACGTCGCCGAGCACGTCCTTGAGCAGCTGACCGCACCATTGCAACAGCGCCTGGTCGCGCAGCGGCTCGCCGCCGATCCGCCGGGTGCTGGGCCGGGGCACGCTGACCTGGTCGGCGCCGGGCTTGTAGACCGAGTCCGGGTGGTACCGCTTGAGCCGCATCTGCTTGGAGTCCGGCAGGGCCAGCGGCGAGAACCGGAGGTGCTTGCCCTGCATGGACACGTCGGACAGCCCGTACGCCCGGGCCGTCTGCCGGAACCGGGCGACCGCGATCAGGTTGACCACCGGGGCGGGCGGTTCGCCGTACCGGTCGGTCATCTCGGCGATCACCTCGTCGAGGCGGGCGCCGTCGCGGGCCTCGGCGAGTTTGCGGTACATCTCCAGGCGCAGCCGTTCGACGGCGATGTACTCGGTGGGCAGGTGCGCGTCCACCGGGAGGTCGATCTTGACCTCGGGCTCCTCCTCGGGGCGCTCGCCCTTGAACGCGCTGACCGCCTCGCCGACCATCCGCACGTACAGGTCGAAGCCGACGCCCTCGATGTGGCCGGACTGTTCACCGCCGAGCAGGTTGCCGGCGCCGCGGATCTCCAGGTCCTTCATCGCGACGTACATGCCGGCGCCGAGCTCGGTGTGCTGGGCGATGGTGGCCAGCCGCTCGTGGGCGTGTTCGGTGAGCGGCTTCTCCCGGGGATAGAGGAAGTACGCGTACGCCCGCTCGCGCCCGCGGCCGACCCGGCCCCGGATCTGGTGCAGCTGGGCCAGGCCGAGCAGGTCGGCGCGTTCCACGATCAGCGTGTTGGCGTTCGGGATGTCGATGCCGGACTCGACGATCGTGGTGCAGACCAGGACGTCGAACTCCTTCTCCCAGAAGCCGACCATCACCTTCTCGAGCTGTTCCTCGCTCATCTGGCCGTGGGCGACGGCGACCCGGGCCTCGGGCACCAGCTCCCGCAGCCGGCGTGCCGCCTTGTCGATCGACTCGACCCGGTTGTGCAGGTAGAAGACCTGGCCGTCGCGCAGCAGCTCACGGTGGATGGAGGCGGCGACCTGCTTGTCGTCCTGGGCGCCGACGTAGGTGAGCACCGGGTGCCGCTCCTCCGGCGGGGTGGCGATGGTGGACATCTCGCGGATGCCGGTGATCGCCATCTCCAGGGTCCGCGGGATCGGGGTGGCCGACATGGTCAGCACGTCCACCGAGGCCCGCAGCGCCTTGAGCTGCTCCTTGTGCTCGACGCCGAAGCGCTGCTCCTCGTCCACGATGATCAGACCGAGGTTCTTGAACCGGGTGGCCTTGGCGAGCAGCCGGTGGGTGCCGATCACGATGTCGGCGGTGCCGGCGGCGGCCTGCTCGAGGGCGAGCGTGGCCTCCTTCGGCGTCTGGAAGCGGGACAGCTGCCGGATCTGCACCGGGAACTGGCTCATCCGCTCGGTGAAGGTGTTGAAGTGCTGCTGGGCGAGCAGGGTGGTGGGCACCAGCACGGCGACCTGTTTGCCGTCCTGCACGGCCTTGAACGCGGCGCGTACGGCGATCTCGGTCTTGCCGTAACCGACGTCGCCGCAGATCAGCCGGTCCATCGGGACCTGCAGCTCCATGTCGTGCTTGACCTCGATGATCGCGGCCATCTGGTCGGGCGTCTCGGTGTAGGGGAAGGCGTCCTCCAGCTCACGCTGCCAGGGGGTGTCCGGCCCGAAGGAGTGCCCCTGGGAGGCCTGCCGGGCGGCGTAGAGCTGGATCAGCTGGGCGGCGATCTCCTTGACCGCCTTCTTCGCGCGCGCCTTGCTCTTCTGCCAGTCGGCGCCGCCCATCTTGTGCAGCGGCGGCGACTCGCCCCCCACGTACCGGGAGAGCTGGTCGAGCTGGTCGGTGGGGACGAAGAGCCGGTCGCCGGGCTGGCCGCGCTTGGACGCGGCGTACTCGATCACGAGGTATTCGCGGTCGGCGCCGTTGACCGTGCGCTGCACCAGCTCGACGTAGCGGCCGATGCCGTGCTGCTCGTGCACCACGAAGTCGCCGGTCTTGAGCTCCAGCGGATCGATGGTGTTGCGCCGGCGGGCGGGCAGCTTGCGCATGTCCTTGGTGGAAGCGCCGCGACCGCCGGAGATGTCGTTGCCGGTGATCACGGCGAGGCGCGACGCCTCGTCGACGAACCCGTGGTTGAGGCCGCCGCAGGTGACCAGGATCCGGTTGTCCTCGACGCCGGTGGTGATCGCGTCGACCGCGGTGATGCCCAGGCCCGCGTCGCGGAGCAGTTCGCTGGCCCGCTGCGCGGTGCCCTTGCCCTCGAAGACCAGGGCGATCGCCCAGCCGGCCGCGGACCAGCCGGCCAGGTCGGCGGCGAGTTTCGCGGTGTCGCCGTGGTAGAGCGGGACGGGCTGGGCGGCCAGTGCGATCGCGTCGCCGTCGTCCGGTGAGACCTCGACGGCGTCCGCGTCCTCCCAGGGCAGGGCCTCAGCCGGGGCGGCGTCGGCCAGGCCGAACGGCGAGATGGTCCACCACGGCTGTTTCAGGGTGGCCGCGTGCGCCCGGACGTCGGACAGGGTCCGGAAGGCGACGGCACCGACGTCGATCGGGGCCTGACCGCCGACCGCGGCCGCCGCCCAGGACGCTTCGAGGAATTCATCGGAGGTACGCGTGAGGTCGTGCGCCCGGGTCCGGATGCGTTCCGGGTCGCAGAGCAGCACGTGGGTGCCCGCCGGCATGCAGTCGAGCAGCAGCTCCATGCTGCCGGTGCCGCGCAGCAGGGCCGGGGCCAGCGACTCCATGCCCTCGACCGGGATGCCCTCGGCCAGCTTGTCGAGGATCTCGGCCAGCTCCGGGTGTTCGGCGGACAGCTCGGCGGCGCGTTCGCGGACCGCCGGGGTCAGCAGCAGCTCGCGGCAGGGCGGGGCCCAGAGTCGCTCGACCGCCTCGATGGTGCGCTGGTCGGCGACCGCGAAGGTGCGGATCTCCTCGACGTCGTCGCCCCAGAACTCGACCCGGGACGGGTGCTCGTCGGTCGGCGGGAAGACGTCCAGGATGCCACCGCGGACCGCGAACTCGCCCCGCTTGGTGACCAGGTCGACCCGTGCGTACGCCATGTCGGAGAGCCGGCGGGCGACCACCTCGAGCTCCGCACCGCGACCGGTCACCAGCTCCACCGGCTCCAGATCGCCGAGGCCCTTGAGTTGTGGCTGCAGCACCGACCGGACCGGCGCGACGATCACCTGCAGCGGCTGGTCGCCGGGGTGGGCGAGCCGGCGCAGCACGGCCAGCCGGCGCCCGACGGTGTCCGAGCGCGGCGAGAGGCGCTCGTGCGGCAGCGTCTCCCAGGACGGGTAGACCGCCACGCCGGCGGGATCGATCAGGCAGCCGAGCGCGTCGGCCAGGTCGTCGGCCTCGCGGGAGGTGGCGGTGACGGCGAGCACCGGGCGCTGGGCGGCTCCGGCACCGGACGGGCCGGCGACCGTGGCGACGACGAACGGCCGCAGCGAGACCGGGGCGGTGAGGTCGAGCGCGTCCGAGTCGACGAAGCCCTTGCGGGCCAGGTCGCGGGCGCGGGCGAGGCCACGGTCGCGCAGAGCGGCCGGGATCAGACCGGCGAGTTGCATGGCGAAAACCCCCGAGGGCACGACGAACGACCCCGGACGCCGATTCCGGCGGGGGTGCGCCCCCAGCTTAGTCCGGCGGTCCGACACTTCCGGACCCGCGAGCCTTATCGGACAGCATGTCCGACATGTAGGTCCATCGGTCGTGAAGAGTGCCCGAACGTTGTGGGGGACACAACGACCCTTCAGGGACATATCGAGGAGGTTACGTGCGGATCCTGCTGCTCGTCTCGGCGTTCAACGGTCTCAGTCAGCGTGTCTGGTGCACGTTGCGGGACGCTGGACACCAGGTCGGCGTGCTGCTGGCGACGAGTGAGCGGGACATCATCGACGGCGTACGCCTCAGCGCGCCCGACCTGATCCTCTGCCCGCACCTCACCGACCGGGTGCCGACCCGTGTCTGGCGACAGTGGCGCACGATCGTCCTGCATCCCGGTCCGGTCGGCGACCGCGGCCCGTCCTCACTGGACTGGGCGATCGCCGAGGGTGCCCGGGTCTGGGGGGTGACCGCGCTGCAGGCCGTCCAGGACATCGACGCCGGACCGGTCTGGGCCACCCGCACCTTCCCGATGCCGCTGTCCCCGCCACGCCGGTCGACGCTCTGCGCCGGGCCGGTCTCGGACGCCGCCGTGGAGTGCGCCCTCGAAGTGGTCGCGAAGGCCCAGGACCCGGCGTTCGTCCCGGTGCCCGCGGTGGACGTGCCGGCCCAGGTGGCCGGCGCGCGGCTGCGGCCGGCGATGCGCCAGGCCGACCGGGCGTTCGACTGGTCCGAGCCGGCCGACGCGATCCTGCGGCGGATCCGGGCCGCGGACTCGTCGCCGGGCGTGCGCACCGAGCTGAGCGGGCTGGCGGTGCACGTGTACGACGCGCACCCGGGCCTGGCCCGCGGCGAGCAGCCGGGTGCCGTCCTCGGCCGCCGACAGGGCGCGGTGCTGGTCGCAGCGGGTGAGGGCAGCCTGTGGATCGGGCAGCTGCGCGCGGCCGGCGAGGGCGGCGTCAAGCTGCCCGCCACCGCGGTGCTGGGCCGCCGGCTGAGCGGGGTGCCGCACTCACCGGCCGGTCCGGAGAGCGATCCGGAGGCGACCACCGCGTACCGGCAGATCCGCTACCGGCGTACCGGCGCAGTGGGCTGGCTGCACTTCGACTTCTACAACGGCGCGATGGCGCCGGGACACTCACGGCGGCTGCTGACCGGCCTGCGGCACGCGATCGGGCAGGACACCCGGGTGCTGGTGCTGCGCGGCGGCACCGAGTCGTTCGGCAACGGCATCCACCTCAACGTGATCGAGGCGGCGGCCCATCCGGAGGACGCCGCCTGGGCTGCGGTCCGGGCACTCAACGAGGTCTGCCGGGAGATCATCACCTGCACGCGACAGGTCGTGGTGGCGGCGTACGCGGGCAACGCGGGCGCCGGCGGGGCGATGCTCGGACTGGGCGCGGACGTCGTCGCCGCCCGGGACGGGATCGTGCTCAACCCGTACTACGACATCGGTCTGCACGGTTCCGAGCTGCACACGTTCACGCTGCCCCGACGGGTCGGCCGCGATCACGCGCATCGGCTGCTGGACGAGAAGCTGCCGGTCAGCGCGAGTGTCGCGGCCCGGATCGGGCTGGTCGACGAGGTCGGTCCCCGGCATCCCGAGGCGTACACGCAATGGCTGACCGCCCTGGCCGAGAGCCACAGCGACGCGCACGCGGCCCGGCGCCGGCGGACGGCGAAGGTGCGGCGGCTGGCCGCCGAACGGATACCCCTGGAGGTGTACGAGACCCGCGAGCTCGCCGAGACCAGCCGGGACGTGTACGACGACCGGTCCCGGTTCGCCGCCGCCCGTCGCGCGTTCGTCCGCAAACTGCGTCCGGACCGCACCCCGCGAAGGCTGCTGATGACCGCGGCGCCGGTCCTCGACGAGGATCAGCAGCCGCAGCTGCGCCCGGCCGTTCCGGTGTCGGCCTGACCATGAGCGTCCTGCACACCCCGGATTCCGGGGCGACTCAGCCTGCCCGCAGCCGGGCGCAGATCCCGCCGCAGCGGCCACCGGCCGGCCGCGCCACCATGCCGAACACGCTGGTCGGCAGCACCATGGTGCTGCCCAGCAAGTACGAGTACAGCGCGTACAGCGTGCTGGCCGGACCGGCCGAGCAGCCGCCGGAGGACGATGGGCCGTACCGGGTCCGGATGCGGCGGATGGCCCGGCGGATGCCGATCCGCACGCTGCTGATCACCCTCTTCGCGTTCGCCTTCGAGAGCACGTTCTTCGGCTGGCTGGTGCACTCGATCCAGCTGCCCGACGCCCGGCTGCACACCACCCTCTGGTGGGCCACCGCGTTCATGATCGTGGCGACCGCGTCGATCGAGCTCTTCCGCCTGGTCAACGTCGTGACCCTGTGTCTGGCAACGCTCTGGGCGCGGGATCCTCAACCGGTCGTCCCGGACACCGGCATGCGGGTCGCCTTCCTCACCACGATCGTGCCCGGCAAGGAACCGATCGAGATGGTGGAGAAGACCCTCCGGGCCGCCCGGAAGATCCGCTACGGCGGGCGGTACGACGTCTGGCTGCTCGACGAGGGCGACGACCCGGTGGTCAAGCTGATGTGCAAACGGCTCGGGGTCCGCCACTTCACCCGGCGGGGGCGCGACGAGTACAACACGCGTACCGGTGCCTTCAAGACCAAGACCAAGCACGGCAACTACAACTCGTGGCTGGACACGCACGGCGACGAGTACGACGTGTTCGTCTCGGTCGACCCGGACCACGTGCCGATGCCGAACTTCTGCGAACGGCTGCTCGGCTACTTCCGCGACCCGGACGTGGCGTTCGTGATCGGCCCGCAGATCTACGGCAACTACGACAACGTGGTCACCCGCTGGGCCGAGTCGCAG
>NZ_JZKF01000011.1 GCF_000962825.1 Actinoplanes rectilineatus | reverse complement strand
CCTGATCACCATCACCCGCCGCGCCTACACCCCCGCCTGACCGCGCGGCGCCATCCGGGCCAGCTCACCGGCGACCTCCCGCACCAGCCGCCGCCCCGGCACCCGCGCCAACGCCGGCGGCGGCACCACAAGCACAGGACACGGTGCCCGCCGCACCAGCAACCGCGCCACCCCACCACCCCACCAGCGACTGCCCGCACCCACCACCAACAGATCACCCGGCCCGGACACGGCATCCATCAACGCCGTACCCGGCGCCCCGGCCGGCGTCGACACCACCACCTGCGGCGTCACCGGCACCCCACCCAGAGCACACCGGAACGCCGCCGCCACCCGCTGCCCCGCGTCGCGCTCCCACGCCCGATCCCACCCGGCCTCACCCCACGGCCGCGACCGGCAACCCGCCGCCACCTGCCACGACCGGACCGCCCCCAAACCCACCCCACGCCGCTGCGCCTCGGCCACCGCGAACCGCAACGCCGCCAACCCCGCCGGCGAACCCGACACACCCACGATCACCCTGTCCATGGGTCCTACCGTGCCGCCTCACCCCCACCCGGCACAGCAGCGTTCACACAAAATCAACAGACGCGGCCCGATTCTTCACACTTCCCCACCCCCACACCGGTCCGGCATCATGCGGCCATGCGCCTGCGACCGTTGACGTTCCCCGACTGGCCGGCGGTCCACACCTTCGCCCGGCTCGACGAGGTGTGCCGCTACCAGCCGTGGGGCCCCAACACCCCCGAACAGACCCGCACCTACGTCCGCGAGGCCGCCGCGGCCTGGCAGCAACGACCCCACACCCGTTACGCGTACGCCGTGACCGCCGACGACACGGTGATCGGCACCGCCGACCTGCACCTGCGCCCCGACCGTCAAGCCGAGATCGGCTACCTCATCAGCCCGCAGCACTGGGGCCGGGGCATCGCAACCGCCGCCGCCCGCCAACTGATCACCACAGCCTTCGAGGACCACGACATCCATCGCGTGTACGCCACGTGCGACCCCCGCAACATCGGGTCCGCCCGGGTCCTCACCAAACTCGGCATGCGTCACGAAGGCCGGATGCGCGAGAACATGCTGATCCGCGACGGATGGCGCGACTCCGACCTCTACGCCGTCCTCCACCACGAATGGACCACCCGGTAACCCCGGCGCCGCCGTCCGGCCGCAGTGAACCGCCGCCGGCACGCAAAAACACTCTCAGCCCCACTCCCCCGCACTCAACCACCTCCGTGAGCGACCATCGGATCCGTGGACATCGTGGAACAGTTCGTGCTGGGCAAGCACGGAGATCCGCAAGCGTGCGAAGACGCGATCGTCGTGACCGCTGAGCACGCGACGGTCATCGACGGCGCCACCGATGTGAGCGGCCGGCGCTACGGGAACGCGACGGGCGGGTGGTGGGCCATGGCGGCCTGCCGCGACGCCGTACGCCGCCTTCCACCCGACGCCGACCCGCACACGGCGGTAGCAGCCATGACCGCAGAACTCGCGGCCCGCGTTGACCCGGAGTTGATCGCAGCGGAGCGGCCGAGCGCAGCCGTAACCGTCTACTCGCGCACCCGTCGCGAGATCTGGCAGATCGGTGACATCGGATTCGCCTATCGAGGGCTCCCCACGCCCGTCGGCCGGCCACGCAAACTGGTCGACCAGGTAGCGACGTCCTTCCGCGCCGCCGTTCTCGCCGCAGAGGCCGCCGCCGGAACGATCAGCATGGATCAAGTGCTGGAAGTGGATCCGGGACGCCTCGCGGCGCGAGCTCTGACCGGGCGCCAAGGCGCCCTACGCAACATCATCGGACCGTACGGATATGCCGCCATCGACGGCCGGCAGGCTGCACCGATCGCGTTGATCACACGCGACCCGGTCGGCCCTGCCACGCGTCAGTGGCTTCCGGCAGGCCCACGGTGTCGTCCTGCCTCCGTCCCCGACCCCTCGCCGCCGGCCGCTGCCAGCGCTGCCCGCTCGACCCTCGCCCGGTGAGCCACCCGGGCCGTCGTGTCGATCTCCCCCGCAAGCCCGGGCCGCAACCCGGTCCGGCCGTCGAGCTGCTCCCGCAGGATGTCGGCGTGACCGGCATGCCGGGTGGCCTCCTGCAGAACGTGAACCATGACACCGAACAGCGTGACCTCGGCCCCAGGCCACCACGGCACATCGCCCGGCGTGTCCAGGGGAAGCTCACCGATCGTCGCGTCCGAGTGCTTCGCGGCGCGACGGTAGAAGTCGATGACCTGCTCACGGGTCTCGTCCGCGGTCACCCACAGATCGCTGCCGTCCGCATCCTGCCAGCGCCCCAGCGGCTCCGGAGACGGGCGGCCGAAAACCAGACCGAAGTACCAGGACTCGCAGGTCGCCATGTGCTTCACCAGGCCGAGAAGGTTGGTGCCGGTCTCGGTCAGCGGCCGCCGGATGTCGTACTCGGACAGCGCCTCGACCTTCCAGACCAGCACCTCACGAACCGTCTTGAGCCGGCCGTGCAGGAACTCCTTGGCAACGTCATCGAACATGGCGGCAAGCATCCCACTCCCCGACAACACCTCCGTTCCCCGGCGCACCCCTGATACCGAAATCGCGGACACGACAGCCCAGCCGGCACCGCACCCGCACGGCAGCGCGCCACGCCACGCCACGCCCTCCGGGGCCGTCCGACTGGCAGGGACGTGTAATCAAACTGTCTGGTATCTCCAGCGGTGGCCGTGACCGACACCGGCGTGAACTTGCCTGCCGCCCGCGCCTGCTCCAACGCGGTCGCGCCCGGCAGCGCGCCGGGTTTGCGCAGCAGTGCCTCCAGGTAGTGGTCGAGATCGAGCCGGGATCGGGACTCGGCCATCAGCCGTTCGTGCCCGGCCACCGGCCGTCGTAGACGATCAGGTCAGAGGCGTACAGCTGGCCCGGGCCTGCCGGCGCCCGCTCACGCGGATGACAGCGACCCGACCCCGGACTTCTCACCACACATGCCCACGACACCTCAAGCCGACAACGCGTCCACTCTCCCGAAGTCGATCACCTGGCCCCGCGCTATTGCTGCCTCACCGACGTTGAAGCAGCAATAGCGCAGGGCTAGGTGATCGACTTCGCAGGGGCCCCACCGCCGGCACACACGCCTCCGACCCCGGCCACGGCAAGCGCCCGGCACCGGCTGCAGCCACCCCCGACGACCTGATGACCCGGACCAGAGTGGCGCCGAAGGCCGAACGGCAAGAGATCAGCAACCGATCGCCACCACCACCTGCCACCTGCTGGCCAGGCCAGGCCAGCTTGACCCGGACTTCGCACATGACCCCGTCGGACCTGCGCTGATTACTTGAAGTGCTGGATCTTGCATGCGGTCTGACCAGCGGCTATGCGGCATGTGCGAAAGACAGGGCTAGACACGGGTTCTGCAGTCAGAGTGCGAAACCGTCCACGTGGCGACTTCAGCCGCGCCGGACACCCGAAGTCACCACACCCGTGGCGAAGCGGGTGATTACGGCCGCGCCGGACACCCCAGCTCACCACCCCCTGGCGGAACGTGGTGATTACGGCCGCGCTGCGCACCCCAACTCACCACACCCGTGACGGACCCGACGGCCCTCGATCCACAGCTGAAGATCGCAGGTGGCGCGGCTCCTCACACGTCGGGTGCCAGTGGCGATGCCGCCATCCGGGCGGTTGACTCCGGACGACGTCGAGTGCACATGGACGGACTTCGTCGCCGAAGGACCCCTACGGAGGGACGCACGCCACCGGCGGATCACCAGCGACGGAACCGTCGAACCAAGTTCTTTTCTAGGGGTGGTCGTTGCTTCCTTTTTGTTTTGTGGGTGGAGCGTTCGTCGATGACGGAGCGCACTCCGCGTACGTCGTCCTAGGAAGATAGGATCTTGATCTCAGGCGCCGGAACGCGAACGTCACCACACCCACCGCCACCAGCGTCGTGACGATGTCGCCCGCCAGCATCATCGCTGGTGAGGCGGCCTGGTACGGCGGCGTCAGCCAGGCTCCGGCTGCGGCGACGAGAACACCGGCGCTCCAGGCGGCCAGGGCGTGTGCCGTCGAGGACACCCATCGCAGCATCAGCGCGACCACCACGGCCACGGTGAGCACCCGCAGCGCCAGACCGGTCCAGGACGCCGGGAAGAACCAGCCGGCCAGGTGCCCGGCCGCCACCACGCCGCCCACCCACAGCACCGGCACCCCCTCCCCCGGCGGAGACGTCACCGCGCCGCCCCGCCGGGGACGCGGGCGGGGGCGGGGCCCCGGGCGGGGACGCGGGGACGGGTGACCGGCGAACGGACGCCACCGGCGGGGCCGCAGCAGGGCGACGGCGATCAGGGCGACGGCCACGACGACCACGAAACCGATCTGCCCGCGACCGGCGACAGCACCGGAGTCCGAGAAGATCACCAGGCTGGCCGCGGTGTAGGCCAGCGCCGTGACCGTGATCCCGGCGGGGCCCAGCCACGGCGTGTGCCGCCGTTCGGGGTGGACGCACGCCTCGACCAGGGCGATCGGGGCGCAGATGCTCAGCCACACGTGCCCGCCCACGAAGGTGAACAGCTGCTCGGCGCTGAACCCCAGCGCCGGCACCGTCGTGGCGGTGGCCTGCCGGCCGGCGTCGGCGAACTCGGTGCCGGCCAGGGCTGCCGGGTCGAACAGGGACTGGTCCACCAGGCCGGCCTGGACCAGCCCGAACGCCGCGGCCAGCAGCGCCAGGCCGGGCCAGCCGGCACCGGCACGGCGGCCGGCTTCTCTGATCAGCAGGGCCGCCCCGCCGTAGAGCGGGGCGAGGAAGAGCAGCACCATCGGATAGCCGGCCGGGGTGAAGCCGCCCCAGGCGCATTCAGCGCACCAGGCGGCGAGCAGGAACAACCCCACGATTCGCATGCCGTGACTCTGCTGCCGCGGGGCTGCCCGCCACCAGCTACCAAGGTATGGCCGTCGGCTACTGAAGTAGGTGGTTCAGAACGTGCGGAAGTCTTCGAACAGTGGTTCGTCCAGTGTGTCCGGCAGGCGGATCGCCCGGCACCGCTCTCCCGTCGCGCCGGGTACCGGTTCCCAGCCGAGGTTCACCTCGAAGTAGCGCACGGCGGTGCCCACCGACGGCCACTGGATGTCGTCGAACACGATCAGGCCTCCCGGGCGGACGATCTTCCGCAGGTAGTAGCAGTCGGTGAAGACCTCGTGGAAGCGGTGGCTGCCGTCGACGAAGGCGGCGTCCGCGACGAGGCCGTCGGCCAGCAGCCGGGGCAGCACCACCGACGACCATGCGGTCTCCAGGGTGGTGATCTCGTCCAGTCCGGCCGCGCACAGGGTCTGCCAGCCGGCGTCGTCGTACGCACTGTGCTGGAACGGGTCGATCACGATGTGCCGCGGCGACGGCCCGCCGGCGGTGGCGAGGGCCTCCCCGATCGCCAGTGCGGAGCTGCCGTAGGCGAGGCCGATCTCGATGACGGTCGCCGCCTGTTCGGCGATCAGCAGGTCCCGCAGCCGGTCGCCGTCGGCGGCGGGCAGGCTGACCGTGGTGAACCGGTCCGAGTGCGGACCGTCCTGGGCGAGTTTGTCGCGCACCGAGCGGATCGTCGTCAGGTCCATGGTCCCCAGTCTGCGGGAACCGGCGGTGTGGTGGCGATGGCCGCCGGTGGGGGACCTCTAGGGTTGGGGGCGCTATGACTGCACCGGATTCCGAACTCGAGACCACCCGTCCCTGCGCGCATTGCGGGCGGCCCGTGCCGCAGCGCAACGCGGCCGGACGGCCGTTCCGTTACTGCCGGGACAACGACGGCGAGTGCCAGCGGGCCTCGCGCAACACGCGGATGCGGCACCGGTCGTCGCCGGGGCTGGCCGGGTCGGTGGCGCGCACGTGGGAGGCGGTGGACCGCCTCGACACCCTGGTCGGCACGCTGACCGAGGCGTTGCATTCGGAGATGTCGCCGGCCGGTGTGGAGCGTCAGGTCGCGGAGGTACGCGCGGAGACCTCCCGTCAGGTCGCGGCCGCGCACGCCGAACGTGACGACGCGCGCCGTGACGCCGAGCAGGCGGTGACGGCGATGGCGGCGGCGCAGCAGATCGCCGTGGCGGCGACCGCCGAACGTGACGAGGCGCGGCAGCGGGCCGTGGATGCGCAGCGCACCGCCGAGGAGGCCGGTAAGCGGGCGCGGGAGGCCGAGGAGGCCCGCACCGAGGCGGTCCGGGCGGCCACCGCGGCGGTGGCGTTGCGCGAACGCGCCGAGGCCGAACGCGACACCGCGGCCGAGGAGCTGGGTGGGGCGCGCCGGGATCTGCAGGAGGTCCGCGGTCAGCGCGACACCGCCGAGCGGGATCTGAAGACGGCGCTGCAGGATGCCCGGGAGTTGCGCACCACGGCGGAACGGGACCTGGCCGCCGCCGTCGACGGTGCGCAGCGGGCCCGTGGTGAGGCGGAGCAGCTGCGTGCCCGCACGGGTGAGCTGGCCGCCCGTCTGGAGGAGTCGGAGCGTGACCGTGACACCGCCGCGTCCCAGGCCGGTGCGGCCCGGCAGGAGGCGGCCGCGGCACGGGATGAACTGGCGGGCGTGGTGGCCGAACGCGACGGCTTACGGCGTACCCGTCAGGATCTGGAGAAGTCGGCGGAGCGTGCCGCGCGGGAACGTGATGATCTGGAACGCAGGCTCGCGTCGGCGCGGGCCGAGGCGCAGGCCGCACAGGATCGGGTCGCGCAGCTGACCTCGCAGGTCAGTGATCTGGCGTCGGCGCTGGCATCGCTGGGGACGGTGCGGCCCGCGGCGGCACCGCCCGGGCCGCGCAACCCCACGGAGCAACCGGCGACCGGCTGATCGATAACGGTCAGCGGGATTCGCTATCATAGGGCGACATATCTCACTCGCAGGGTTGCCCGGCTCGGGTACGGGTGACCGGGAAGAGGCGGTTCGCTGCTACCGGACGGCTACCGTGCGCGCACCGGGCAGTGACCGGCGAGTGAGGTAATGAGGGGTGAACCGCACGGAGTGACCGACATCGCACCACCCGCACATGAGTCAAACAGTCGTAAAGTGGACCAAGGTCCGCTCGGATGGCCGTTCGGTTTGCCGGGTAAGGGCTGTGGCCGGTTACGCTCATAGCGTTAACACCGCTGACACAGGCGGTGGGGACAGACCACCGCGGCCACTCGCGATCCCTCCCGGCAGAGAGGAATCCAGCGGCCGCCCCTTTCGTTACACCAACGAGAGCAGCACCACGAGCGAGGGGAAAGCCATCATGGGCGAACGCATGCTGCGCGGCAGCCGTCTTGGCGCAGTCAGCTACGAGTCCGACCGTAACACCGAGCTGGCGCCCCGTCAGACCCGAGAGTTCCTGTGCGCGAAGGGTCACCAGTTCGAGGTGCCGTTCGCCGTCGACGCCGAGGTGCCCACCACCTGGGAATGCAAGTTCGACGGCAGCGTCGCCCGGCTGGTCGACGGCAGCGAGCCCGAACAGAAGAAGGCCAAGCCGCCGCGCACCCACTGGGACATGCTCCTCGAGCGGCGTTCCATCGCCGAGCTGGAGGACATCCTCAACGAGCGGCTCCAGGAAGTCCGCACCCGCCGGGGCCGTTAGTCCCGGCACGTCACGCGGCGAAGCCGCCCCGGTGATCCGGGGCGGCTTTTTCGTGCCCGCCACCACCGCCACCGAAGCACCGGTGCCCGCCAGCGGAGCGCCCTGAGGTGCCCGCCACCAGAAGTGCCCTGAGGTGCCCACCACCGGACCCCCGGTGGGGTGCCCGCCGCCGGAGCGCCCCATTACCGGGGCGGACCCGTCCGTGACAGGCCTACGATGGCCGACGTCATCAGCTATGACGTTCACGGGGGCTCGATCATGAATGTCGCTCGTCGTCTCGTCGTCACGGCCGCGTGCTGCGCCTCGGCCGTCGCCCTGCAGCCCACCACTACCGCCACCGCCGCCCCGCCGGGCACCGTCAGCCGCACGCCGGCCGCGGCCACCGCCCCGGAGGGTAAGCCGCATCCGTCGCTGTCCGGGCGGCGCCTGCAGCTGCCCGGCGACGGCGCGGTGTACCTGGTCGACCCGGAGGGGTACCGGCGCTGGATCCCGGACCCGGAAACGTACGACAACCTGTTCCGCGGCCGCGACGACATCCTGATGGATCTGCATCTGGATCTGATCGCCCACCGGGCGGCGCTGACCAGCGGCGCCTACCTGGCGCGGGTCCCGGACACGGTGACGTTCTACCTGGTCAGCAACAA
Organism: Actinoplanes rectilineatus; assembly: GCF_000962825.1. Taxonomy (GTDB): domain Bacteria; phylum Actinomycetota; class Actinomycetes; order Mycobacteriales; family Micromonosporaceae; genus Actinoplanes; species Actinoplanes rectilineatus. The sequence continues at coordinate 158,599 of NZ_JZKF01000011.1, read as the reverse complement.
CACGAAACGGCGCATCGCCTCGCCGGAGACGATGGACAAGTACCAGTTCAACGGTGACAAGGCCCGCCCCGGCACGCCGGAGCTGCTCGCCGGCCTGCCCGACGGCCCGCTCTGGCAGTAGCGGCATACGCGAACGGGCCGCAGCGCAGCCGCTGCGGCCCGTCGTCGAACCCGGTCAGTGTCCGCTCAGCGGACGATCTCGCCTTCGATGGCACCCGAGGGTCCCCGGCGCGGCACGGTCTCGTTCACCGGCTCGTCGACGATCTCGTCGTCGACCACGACGACGACCTTGCGGGGGCCGAAGATGGTGCCGGCCGCCGCCCCGCCGAGGCGGCGCTCGGCGAACCGTTCCACGCCGCGGCGTGCCAGGCCCCGGCCGGGCGGGAGCAGGAACAGCAGGCCCGCCACGCTGGTGAGGAAGCCGGGGACGGCCAGCAGCAGCGCCCCGAGCAGCCCGATCAGCGAGTGCGTCACCTCGGCGCCGGGTGCCCGGCCGGCCCGGGCCGCGGCCTGGAAGGCCCGCCAGCCCTTGATGCCCTCACGGCGCAGCAGGGCCAGCCCGCCGAGAGTCGACGCGGCCAGGATCAGCACCGCCCAGAAGCCACCGATGGCATCGGCCACCGACAGGAACACGACGATCTCGATCAGGGCCAGCACCGGGAACGCCAGTGGTAGATATGCCAGCCTGCTGCGCCGCATCAGAAATCCCTCCAGAGGGGTGTCGCCGTCCTACCGACCAGCATGACACCCCTTCCTGAAATCAGGCTGAGTCCGGTTTACGGCCGAACCTGCCCAGCAGGCTCTCCTTGCGCGACTGCACACCCCACAGGGTGACCCTGAGCAGCTGCTCCTTGAAGATGTTGCCGCTCATCTTGCTGACGCCGATTTCGCGTTCGGTGAACGTGATCGGCACCTCGACGAGACGGAACCCCTGCCGGTGGGCGCGCCAGGCCATCTCCACCTGGAACGAGTAGCCGGTGGAGGCGATGGTGTCGACGTCGATCGCGTCGATCACCTTGATCCGGTAGACGCGGTAGCCGCCGGTCGCGTCCTTGAACGGCATCCCGAGGGCCATCCGGATGTAGATGTTGCCGCCGCGTGACAGCAGCAGCCGGTGCAGCGGCCAGTTGTGCACGCTGCCCCCCGGGATGTACCGGGTGCCGAGGACCGCGTCGGCGTCGACGAGGGCGTCGAGCAGCTTCGGGAGTTCCTCCGGGGCGTGCGAGCCGTCCGCGTCCATCTCGACGACCGCGTCGTAGCCCTTGTCCCGGGCCCACGCGAAGCCGGCCTTGTAGGCGGCGCCGAGGCCTTCCTTGCCGGCCCGGTGCAGCACGTAGATGTGGTCGTCAGCGGCGGCGAGCTCGTCCGCGATGGCCCCGGTGCCGTCCGGGGAGTTGTCGTCGGCGATCAGGATGTCCACGTCCGGGACGGCCGCACGCGTCCGGGCTGTGATCAACCGGACGTTGTCCGCCTCGTTGTACGTGGGGATGATCACGAGGGCACGCCCCACGCCGGGGTAGCCTTCCGCCTCGCTCACCGTTCCTCCGAAACCTTCTCGCCGCCGTTGCCGATGTCCGTGCGCCGGCGGCGCAGAGGCAGCACGCCGACGAGGGCGGCAACCGCCAAAACGACGATCACCACCTCGGGCCGATTGCCCGAACGAGTCGCCAGCGTACGCGGTCCACCCAATGCCATGTCACGGACCACCACCGCGGCGGTGTTGAAACCGGTCGCCCCGTGAACGGTCCCGGACGCGTCCACGAAACCGGACACCCCGACGGTGGACACCATCAGCGCCTCCCGCCCGTGTTCCACCGCACGCAGCCGCACCATCGCCAGTTGCTGGCGGGCCTCGGCCTCGTTGAACGTGGCGTTGTTCGTCTGCACCGCGAGGATCTGCGCCCCGCCGGTCACCGTGTCCCGCACGATCTCGTCGTAGGCCACCTCGAAGCAGATGACGTCGCCGAGGACCGCCGCCCCGGTGTCGACGACACCCGGCTTGTCACCGGGCAGCATGGTGGCGACCAGGTCCACCTTGTCGCTGACCAGCCGGGCGATCGACCGCAGCGGCATGTACTCGGCGAACGGCACCGGGTGCCGTTTCGCGTACTGCTGGGCGTGGTCGGGGCCGGTGCCCGGGTTCCACAGGATGCCGACGTTGTAGTTCTCCCCCGCCACGTCGGTGCGCTGCAGGGTCCCGACCAGGATCGGCGCCTTGACCGCGTCGGCGGCCCGCTGGATCTGCGCGGCCGCGTCGGCGTTGCGCAGCGGGTCGATGTCGCTGGAGTTCTCCGGCCACACCACCAGGCCGGGCTGTTTCTGCCGGCCGTCGGCGACCTCCGCGGCCAGCTGCAGGGTGCCGTTGACGTGGTTGTCGAGGACCGCGCGGCGCTGGGCGTTGAAGTCCAGGCCCAGCCGCGGCACGTTGCCCTGCACGATCGCCACCGTCGTCGTCGCGGGCGCGGTGCCGGCGCCCGGCAGCGGCACCGCGGCCGGCCCGGCCGTCAGCAGCCCGGCGGCCACCGCGAACCCGCCCACCACCGGCAGGTTCGGGCGGCGCCACCGGCGCCACGCACACGCCACCAGAGCCCCACCGGCGGCCGCCACGGCGAACGTCACCAGCGGCGCCCCGCCGTACGCCGCCAGTCGCAGCACCGGCGCGTCACCCTGGCTGAACGCCAGCCGCCCCCACGGGAACCCACCGAACGGGGCCCGGTCCCGCAGCGCCTCCTGCAGCACCCAGAGCAGCCCGGTCACCACCGGCCACGACGCCCGCCACCGGTCCACCAGCGGCGACACCCACGCGCTCGCCACCCCCAGCACACCCAGGTAGAGGGCCTGGAACACGCCGAGCATCACGAACGGCAGCCAGCCCGCGGCGATCCGCGTCCACTCCAGCAGCGGGAAGAACAGCACCAGCCCGGCCAGCAGGCCCAGCCCGAACCCGGCCCGCATCCGCCGCCGGTGCGCCGCCGCCGCCAGCAACGCCACCCCGGCGGGCGACAGCCACCACAGGTCGTACGGCGGCAACGCCAGCAGCAGCGCGGCGCCCGCGGCCACCGCCAGCACCACGGCGACCGGCAACCGCAACGGGCGCGGCGCGGGTTCACGGGCGGCGGGATCCGGCTCCGGGCCGGCTAGAGCGGGCGGCGGCATCGTCATTTCCACGCCAGGCAGGCTACCCGCCACGACACGGTCATGGCGGAGGGGCGCGGCCACGGTTCGGCCACGCCCCTCGGGTGCTCCCGTCCTGCTCGCAGCCGGTGGGCCCCGACAGCCTCCGGTGGCCTTCGGACCGGCCTGCCGTGTGCCGGCTGCACACGTGCGGGCCGTTGTCTAACAGCCACCATCGGCCCCCGGAAGGGCCACTCGGGCGCGGTCGGGTCCGCGCCGCCCCGCGCACTCCCGCCCCCTGGACCTGGCTCGAACGCGCGATCCCAAGCGAGGACTGCTGGCCAGTGGGTGGGAGAAACGGAGCGAATCGCAACCGCTCGCCGCGAATCAGATGACGACGGTACGTCGCGGACCCGTCATCCTGTCAACCGTCGATCTCCGCTCCGGGCGTGTCGCACCCCTCGGCGTGTCACCCGATCCGGGCCAGCAGACCAGCCGCAACCTGCGGATGCCCGCCGGCCAGCAGACCCGCCGCGGCCAGCACGTACGTGGAATCGACGACGAGTTTGGCACGTTCCGGCGGCGCCCACCCGCCGGCCACGTCGGCCAGCACCGCGCCCAGCACGTGCGTCCCCCCGCCGTGGCGCAGGACACCCCCGGACCCCACCACGAGGCCCACCTCCCGCAGATCCCGGCCCCGCGCGTGCCGGCGCATCGCGACCACCGCGGCCGCCGCCGCAAGACCACGATCACCGTCCGGGGCCGCCAGCCGTTCGGCCGCGGCCGCCGCCCGGGTGCCGTCCGCCCCCACCGCCACCCCCAGGTCCCCTTCGACGGTCCGGGACCGCCACAACGTCCCCGCCACGTCCCGGCGCGGCCCGGTCTGCGCCTCCGCGTCCGGGACCAGCGCCGAGTACACGTCGGTCGTCGCCCCGCCGACGTCGACGACCAGCACCCCGCCGCCGGTCACGTCCGCCAGCACCTCCACCCCGGCCAGCACCGCGTCCGGGGTCGCCGCCCGCACCAGCGACGCGAACCGCCGGCCCCGCGACAGCCGTTTGCCGCCGATGACGTGCCGCAGGAACACGTCGCGGATCGCCGCGCGCGCCGGCATCGGGTCGAGCACCCCGATCCGCGGCAGCACGTTGCCGGCCGCCACCGCCCGCTCCCCCAGCAGCGCCAGCACCTCGCCGGACGCGTCGGCGTTGCCCGCCACCACGACCGGCAGCCGGATCCGGGCGTTCGCCAGCCGCCGCGCGTTGTGCACCAGGACCTCGGCGTCACCGCCGTCGGTGCCGCCGACCAGCAGGATCACGTCCGGCCGGGCGGCACGGACCGCGGCCACACCCGGCCCGGTCAGCGGCCCGGCGGACACGTGCACCACCTGCGCCCCGGCCGACAGCCCGACCCGGTACCCGGCCTCCGCGGTGACGAGACGCTCGTAGCCGACGACCGCGAGCCGCAGCCCGCCACCGGCCGAGGAGCACACGTGCACACTGTCGCCGCCCCCGACCGCGTCCACAGCGGCGTCCAGACCCTCCAGGACGTCCGTGGCGGCCGTGGTGGGCACTTCGGCCCGGCGGATCAGTTCCGCACCGTCTAAGTCGATCTTGGCGGCTTTCGTGTACGTGGACCCGACGTCGACACAGACCGCGGTCGTCACGGCTTCGCGGGCACGACGACCGTCCCCACCGCCGTCGTCGCCACGATCGGCTCCGCCAGCACCTGCGCCCCCGACCCCGCGGTCCCCCGGCACACCACCAGCACCCGGAACTCGATCCTCCGCGACCGGGTGCCCATCGACACGACCGTCGCCGTCACCTCGAGCACGTCCCCGGCCCGCACCGGCGCCTTGAACTGCACATCGTCGTACGAGGCGAACAACCCCTCGTCCCCGTCCAGGCGGATGCACACCTCCGTCGCCACATCCCCGAACAACCCCAGCGAATACGCCCCGTCCACCAGATTCCCCGCATAATGCGCATGCGAATACGGCACATACCGCCGGTGCGTCACCGTGATCACGACTTGTCCCCCGTCAGCGCATGCACCAGATACGACGCCACCTCACGCGGCGTCGTCCCCCGCCCGAAGATCCGGTCCACCCCCAGCTCACCGGCCATCAACTCGTCGAACCGCGGACCACCCACGATCAGCAGCGGACGCCGCCCCGCCGGCAACGCCTCCCGGAACGCCGCCGCCATCGCCCGCGTGTTCTGCAGATGCGCATCCCGCTGCGTCACCACCTGCGACACCAGCACCGCATCCGCCCGGCACGCCCGCGCCGTCTCCACCAGATCCGGCACCGACACCTGCGCCCCCATGTTCGTCACCGACAACTCCGCGTAATACTCCAGGCCCTTCTCCCCCGCGATGCCCTTCAGGTTCAGGATCGCGTCGATCCCCACCGTGTGCGCATCCGTACCGATACACGCCCCGACCACGTTCAGCCGCCGCCGCAACCGCCGCTTGATCGCCGCATTGACCTCCTTCGCGCTCAGCAACGGGAAATCACGCTCGACCACCTGCACCTGCTCGGTGTCGACCAGATGCGCGACCTTCCCGTACACCACGAAGAACGTGAAACCCTCACCCATCGGTTTCGCATGCACCAGCATCGCCGGATCCATGCCCATCTTGTTCGCCAGCTGCACCGCCGCACCCTCGGCCCGCTTGTCGTGCGCAATCGGCAACGTGAAGGAGACCTGCACCATCCCGTCCCCGGTGGTGTCTCCGTACGGACGAATGATCACAGCTCATCCACCACCGGGTTGAAGTAGTCGTCCTCGTGCGCCGCCACACCGTCCAGGCCCTTGCCCCGGTCCGCCGGCCGTTTCATCAGACCGAACGTGCCGTCCGCGATCGCCGCCATCAACGTGTCGTCCACGATCCGCTCCAGCAGATCGATCGCCTCGTGCAGCACCTGATCCGCCCGGCCCCGGATGAACGCCCCCGGCGTGAAATCCTCGTGCAGGTTCCCCGCACCGTTCAACACGTACCTCACGTTCTGCAACGCCACGTCCCGGTCCGACAGCCACGGCGTCACCACCGCCTCCGTCATCATCCCCACCAGCAGGATCCCCTGCCCGGTCAGCGCACCCGCCAGGTTGAAGAACCCGTCCAGCAGATTCCCCCGGAACACATCCCCGGTCATGTGCTTGGTCGGCGGCATCCACTTCAACGGCGCATCCGGGAACAACTCCCGCGCCAGCAGCGCATGCGCCAGCTCCAGCCGGAACGACTCCGGCACATCCGGATTGATCTCGAACGCGTGCCCCAACCCCAGCTGCCAGTCCGCCAGCCCCGCCTCATGCGCGAAGAACTCGTTGAGCAACTGCGACACCGTCACCGTGTGCGCCGCGTCCACCGCATCCGCCGTGGTCAGATAATTGTCCTCACCGGTGTTGATGATGATCCCCGCCCGGGCATGCACCTGCCGCGAGAACCGCTGATCCACGAACGTCCGCACCGGATTGATGTCACGGAACAGAATCCCGTACATCGAATCGTTGAGCATCATGTCCAGACGCTCCATGCCCGCCAGCACCGCCATCTCCGGCATGCACAACCCCGACGCGTAATTCGTCAACCGCACATACCGGCCCAGCTCCTTCGACGTCACATCCAGCGCCGCCCGCATCAACCGGAAGTTCTCCTGCGTCGCATACGTCCCGGCGAAACCCTCCCGGGTCGCCCCCTCCGGCACATAGTCCAGCAACGACTGCCCCGTCGACCGGATCACCGCGATCACATCCGCGCCCGCCCGCGCCGCCGCCTGCGCCTGCGGAATGTCCTCGTAGATGTCCCCCGTCGCCACGATCAGGTAGATCCACGGCCGCTGCTTCGGATCCCCGTACCGTCTGATCAGCCGATCCCGTTCGGCCCGGCGCCGGTCCACGATCTTCAGACCCGCCCCGACCAGACGCCTCGCCCGGCGCCGGGCCGCATCCCTCTCACCCTTCCTCCCGGGTACGCCGAAACGCACCGCACCCGCGGCCGCCTTCTGCGCGAGCACCGTCAGATCGTCCACGCCCGTCGACGCCGCCGCATGCAGCACCGGAACCGCCACCCCGTGACCCAGACCGACATCCGCCCGGACCGCGTCCACCAGACGGTTCACCCACGGAATCCCCTCCGGGTCGGCACCGTGCACCCCCGCCAGCCGCAACACCGCACGCTCCACCGACACCGTGGTGTGCGACCGCGCCACGTCCACCACAGGCTGCCCGGCCCGGGCGGCCAGAGCACGCGCCCGGGCCACCACCCGCGGATCCAGATCCAGCTTCCCGGCCACCGGCGAAGCCCTCCCCTACAACTCGAAGATCGTCTCGCCGTGCAGCACCGTGCGCCGGCACACCGGCCGGCCCGGCACCACCCCGTCGATATCCGGCAACAGCGCCGGAAGTCCCTGCGCCAACCCCGACGGCGTGTCCCACACCGCGAACGTCGCCGCATGCCCCGGCGCCAGCACACCCACCCGCTCCGACACGCCCGCCGCCCGCCAGCCACCCCGGCTCGACGCCGCGAACGCCGCCCGCACACTCATCCGGAACCGCGGATTGCGCGGCGCCGCAGCAGCCACCACCACCGCCCACGGATCCAGCGCCGTCACCGGCGAATCCGACCCGAACGCCAGAGCCACCCCGGTCGCGTGCAACGTACCGATCGGATTCGTCGCCAACGCCCGCTCCACCCCGAGACGCTGCGCGTACATCCGGTCCGGGCCACCCCACAGGGCATCGAACACCGGCTGCACCGACGCGATCACCCCGAACTCCACCATCCTCGCGATCATCGCCTTGTCGATCAGCTCGACGTGCTCGATCCGGTGATGCCCCTCCCGCAGCGTCTCCACCCCGACCTGCTTCGCCGCCAGCGCGAAACCCTCCAGCACCGCCGCGATCGCCGCATCCCCGATCGCATGGAAACCGCCCTGGACACCGACCCGCACACAGTCGAGCAGATGCTCCGCCGCCTGCTCCGCGGTCACGAACGCCTCACCACACCCATGCTCACCATCGGCATACGGCGACCGCACCGACGCCGTCCGCGACCCCAGCGCACCATCCGCATAAAGATCACCGGCCGCACCCCGCGCACCCAGCTCCCGCGCCCGCCGCGCACCACCGAGCTCACCCCAGTAGCCGAACACCTGCGGCAGGCCCTGCTCCGACAACCGCAGCACCGACAGGAGATCGTCCTCGCTGGACGTGCCCGGCCCACCACACTCGTGCACCGCCGCGATCCCCAGCTGCGCCGCCCGCCGCAGAGCCGACGTCTGCGCCGCGGTCCGCTGCGCGGGAGTCAACGCACCGAGCGCCACCTCCCGCACCGCATGATGCGCCTGCTCCCGCACCCAACCCGACTCGTCGAAACCCTCCACACCCCGCGCCACCGGCAACAACGACGCCGACACCAGAGCCGAATGCACCGACGCCTGCGACAGGTACACCCGCCGGCCCGCCGCCGCCCGGTCCAGCTCCCGCGCCGACGGCGGCGTCTGCACCGCCCACGTCGACTCGTCCCAGCCGTGCCCGTGCACCACCGCATCCGCCGGACGCGACGCCGCGAACCCGGCCACCGCCTCCAGCAACGCCGCCGCCGACCGCACCCCGGACAGATCCAGACCGTCCAGCGCCAGACCGGTGTCCGTCGCATGCAGATGCGCGTCCACGAACGCCGGCGTCACCAGCGCACCGTCCAGATCCACCGTCCGGTCCGCCACCGGCGCCTCCGCCGACGCGCCCAGCCACTCGATCGCGCCACCGTCGGTCACCATCGCGGTCGCCCGCGGCTCGGCAGCCGAGTAGAACCGGCCATTGACGTAGCGGACGCGTTCCCGCTTCACGGGGGGAATGTGTGTCATGACCGTCAGTCTGCCGAAATCCGCGCCTCGAACAACGCACGCACCGCGGGCACCGCACGCACCAACCCCACCGCGAACTCCGCGTGACCGGGCACATACCCATTGCCGACCAGCATCGTCACGTCCGCAGCCAGGCCCTCGGCCCCCAGCGCCGCCGCCGGGAAACTCGTCGCCATCGAGAAGAAGATCACTGTCCCGCCCGGCGCGGTCGACAGGATCGCCCCGTGCTCACAACCCGGCACATCCACACACACCACCGTGATCGTCGCCGGACCCCCCAGCGCCCCCGCCACCGCCCCGGCGACCGCCACCGGGTTCCGCGCATCCGCGACCGCCACCGCATCGGCCAGACCCGCGGCCCGCAACGTCGCCGCCTCGCCCTCGGTCGGCACGATCCCGACCGTGCGCGCACCGGCCAGCCGCGCCGCGGCCAGGGTCAGCGAACCGCTCTTGCCCGCACCGCCGAGCACCGCCACGGTCGGCGCGCCCGGACAGCCGCGGACGACCCGGTCGGTCAGCGCCGGCGCACCACACACGTCGTAGACGGCCAGGGCGAGCTCCGGCGACAGGTCGTCGGGCAGTACCCCGACGATCGACCGGCCGAACAGGATCGCCGTGCCGTCCGCCGGCACCTGCTCACTCAGCCCGTCCCAGTCCCGCAACCCGTCGGTGATCAGCAACGGGGTCAGCGTCAGCGACACCAGCGTCGCCACCCGGTCCCCCACCTTCACCGGCAGCGGCGACTCTCGCCCGACCTCCTCCACCACACCGATCAACATGCCGCCCGAACCCGTCACCGGGTTGTGCATCTTGCCCCGCGACCGCACGATCTCCAGCACCTCGGCCCGGATCGCCGCCCCGTCACCCTCATGCTTGCCCGCCAGCTGCCGATAGCTGGCGGCGTCGAGATTGAGCCGCCGCACCCGGATGCGCACCTCGTCCGGCCCGATCACCGGCGACGCGTCCAGACGCCACGCCGCCTGCGGCAGCACACCGGCCGGCTCCAGCACCCGCCCCAGACCCACCGAAACCACGCGCAACACCCCTCCCGACGTTAAACAATCGTGCCCAGACGCTGCTACACCGTAAATCCTCCGTCAACATGCTTACCAGACCGCAGATTCTCCAGTACGTTGATCGGATCCGCCAGCCCACCACGGGGAGGTACCGGTGCAGCCCTACGAATACCGCCGGCGCGAGCTGATCGAGCCGGACTGGACCCGGTTCCCCGGCTGGCGCACCGTCACCACCGCCCAGTGGCACTCCGCCCAATGGCAACGCGTCAACTGCGTCAAGAACGCCAGACAACTGCGCGCCGTCCTCGGCGACCTCGTCGACGACACCTTCTACGCCGACCTCGAGACCGACCAGCAACGCCTGGCCACCATGTCGATGCTGATCCCGCCGCAGATGCTCAACACCATGGTCGCCGACCGGGCCCCGGACACGGCCGCGTTCTACGCCGACCCGATCCGCCGCTACATGCTCCCGGTCGCCACCGACCGCCACCTCGACTGGCCGTCACACCCGCACGCCGCCCGCGACAGCCTCCACGAACACGACATGTGGGTCGCCGAGGGCCTCACCCACCGCTACCCCACCAAGGTCCTCGCCGAACTGCTCTCCACCTGCCCGCAGTACTGCGGCCACTGCACCCGCATGGACCTGGTCGGCAACAGCACCCCCACCGTCGACAAACTGCGCCTCACCCTCAAACCCGTCGACCGCTACGCCGCCCACATGCAATACCTGAAAGACCATCCCGGGGTACGCGACGTGGTCGTCTCCGGCGGCGACGTCGCCAACGTCCCCTGGAGACAACTCGAGCAATACCTCATGGGCCTGCTCGCCGTCCCGACCGTCCGCGACATCCGCCTCGCCACCAAAGCCCTGATGGGACTCCCCCAGCACTGGCTGCAGGACGACGTCGTCGAGGGCATGCACCGCGTCGCCGTCACCGCCGAACGCCGCGGCGTCAACCTCGCCGTGCACACCCACGTCAACCACGTGAACTCGCTGACCCCCCTGGTCGCGAAAGCCGTCCGCACCCTGCTCGAGGTCGGCGTCCGCGACGTCCGCAACCAGGGCGTGCTCATGCGCGGCGTCAACGCCACCACCGAGGACCTGCTCGACCTGTGCTTCGCCCTGCAGGGCGAGTCCGGGATCCTGCCGTACTACTTCTACATGTGCGACATGATCCCCAACGCCGAGCACTGGCGGGTGCCCGTCTGGCACGCCCAGCAACTGCAGCACGACATGATGGGCTACCTGCCGGGGTACGCGACACCGCGCATCGTCTGCGACGTCCCCTTCGTCGGCAAACGGTGGGTGCACATGGTCGCCGAGTACGACCGGGAACACGGCATCTCGTACTGGACGAAGAACTACCGCACCTCGATCGAGGCCGCGGACGGCGACGCCCTCACCAAACTGCACGCCTACTACGACCCGATCGACACCCTGCCCCGGGCCGGCCAGGACTGGTGGCGCAAGCAGCAGGCGACGACGCTGACCGTCGCCTGAGCTCTGCACACGAGAATGCCCCGGCCGGTGACGGCCGGGGCATTCTCGTGGGAGCGTGGGTCAGCTGAAGGCGTCGCGGACGTCGCGGCCGGCGTCCTTCACGTGCTCGCCCGCCTGACGGGCGTGCGCCGCGGTCTCCTGCGCCTGGCCCTCGACGACCATCCGGTCGTTGCCGGTCGCCTCGCCGATGCCCTGCTTCGCCTTGCCGGCCAGCTCGTCGGCCTTGTTCTTGACCTTGTCGGTGATGCTCATCGTCGAACTCCTCCTCGGTCGTGCCGGAACGTGTCCGGTTCAGCCGTATCTCGTCGTTTTTGTCTTCCGGGGATGTGATGCCCGCAGGGCTTCCTTTTGAAACCACCCGACTTGTCGGCGACGCCGGACACAGCGCCTAGAGCATCCTAGGACAATAGGGTCTAGGATCGTGATCATGGAGCTACCCGTCACCCCCGGACCGTCCGACCACGCCGCATCGTTCGGCGCCGCCGCCGGAGCCTACGAGCGCGGCCGGCCCCCGTACCCCGAAGAGGCCCTGACCTGGCTCCTGCCCGCCGGCGAACCGCGGGTCCTCGACCTCGGCGCCGGCACCGGCAAACTCACCCGCCAGATCCGCGCCCGCGGCCTCGACGTCGTCGCCGTCGACCCCTCCCCCGGCATGCTCGGCGAACTCACCCGCGTCCTGCCCGACGTCCCCGCCCACGTCGGCAGCGCCGAGACCATCCCCCTGCCCGACGCACACGTCGACGTCGTCCTCGTCGCCCAGGCCTGGCACTGGGTCGACGCCGCCCGGGCCCTCCCCGAGATCGCCCGCGTCCTCACCCCCGGCGGCCGCCTCGGCCTGATCTGGAACCTCCGCGACGAACGCACCGACTGGGTCGCCCGCCTCGGCGAGATCATCGGCAGCGCCGAGATGAACCGCGACAGCCGCATCGGCCCGCCCTTCGGCGACGTCACCGAGCAATCCTTCACCTGGGCACACCACCTCGAGGCCGACGAGATGCTCGACATGGTCGCCTCCCGCAGCGGCATCATCCTGCTGCCCGCCGACGAACGCGCCGCCGTGCTCGCCCAGGTCCGCCAACTGATCGCGACCCACCCGGCACTGCTCGGCCGCAGCACCCACGCCCTGCCCTACGTCACCGCCTGCGCCCGCGCCGACCTGACCTGACCTGAGGCCCTCCCCCGACCACGCCTGCTTCTCGATCAGCTGTCGTGCTCCGCGGCCACCTGCGCCCGTAGGCCGTCGAGCAGCAGGTTGAGGCCGGTGAGGAACTGCTCCCGGTCGTCGTGACGAGCCAGGTCGGCGGCGATCCGGGTCACGAACGGGAACGCCCGCGGGTCCAGCGCCGCCCACTGCCGCGCCTCGTGCTCGAGCACACCGTCGCGGCTGACGCCCGGCTCGACCGCCGACGCCCGCCCGGCGTCCTGCGCGGTGACACTGGTCAGGTAGATGAGGATCGCCGTGGCGACCGTGAAGTGCCGCCCGGCGGGCAGCCTGGTCTCGGCGAGGAGACCACCGATGCGTTCCAGCAGACCCATGGTGTGCGGCATGGTGTGGACCGCGATGACGTGCGGCGCCGCCCAGCCGTGCTGGTCCAGGGTGTCGTAGACGGCCAGCGCGAGCGCCCGCATCCGGGCCTCCGCGTCGCCGTCCGGCTCAGGACTCAGCGCGGCCAGGGCGGCGCCGATCACATGGTCGGCGGCCATCAGGACCAGCTCGTCCTTGTTGGCCACGTGCCAGTACACCGCCCCGGCCCCGGTCTGCAGCCTCTCGGTGAGCAGCTTGAACGTCAGACCCCGCTCGCCGTGCTCGTCGAGAAGCTCGACGGCGGCCCGCACGACGACCTCGCGGGACAGGGCATCGGTGCGACGGGTTCGGCTCTTCGGCGGCGGCATACGCCTATCTTGACACATCTTGGAACGGCATTCCATACTCGGTCGAGCATTGGAACGTCATTCCAGAGGAGGGGTTCATGAACGTCGCCGTGATCAAGGAAGTCCCCGGGAGACCGCACGCAGGCTCCCTGCGGGCCGTCTGGCCCGCGATCCTCGGCCTGTCGGTGGTCTTCCTGGTGGAGATGCTCGACAACTCCGTCCTCAACGTGGCCCTGCCCACCATCGCCCAGGAACTCAAAGCCTCCACCTCGGCCCTGCAATGGATCACCTCGGGCTACTCACTGCTGTTCGGCGGCCTGATGATCGCGTTCGGCGCGATCGCCGACCGGTACGGCACCCGCAGAATGATGCTGATCGGCCTGAGCCTGTTCGCCCTGGCGAACCTCGCCGTACTGTTCGTACACACACCGGGCCAGCTGATCGCGGTCCGCGCCGCGATCGGCATCACCGCCGCGATGACCGCGCCCGGCACCATGGCACTCTGCTTCCGCCTGTTCGACCAGGAGAACCTGCTGATGCGGGCGACCTCCCTGATCGTCACCGTCGGCCTGGTCGGCATGGCGATCGGCCCGACCGTCGGCGGCCTGATCCTGCAGATCCTGCCCTGGCAGACCCTGCTCGTGATGAACGTGCCGATCGCCCTGCTCGCCATCGGCTGCATCCGCTTCGGCATCCCCGCCGACGACCCGGCCAAGCGCAACACCACCCCGCTCGACCTGCCCGGCGCCCTGCTCGGCACCGCCACACTCATCCTCACCCTGTGGACCGCCACCCTCGCCGTCGAGGACGGCTGGAACACGCCCACCCCCTGGACGGCCGCCGCCGGCACCGTCCTCGCCGCCGTCGCCTTCGTCGTCCGCGAGCGCAGCACCACCCACCCGATGTTCGACTTCGTCCTGCTCAAGCGCCCCGCCGTCGCCGCCAGCCTGGCGTACGAGGCGGCACTCGGCCTCGGCACGGCCGTCATCGCCTTCACCGTCACCCTGCAACTGCAACTCGTCTGGGGCTGGTCCCCCGCACAGGCCGCACTCGGCAACCTCCCCCAGGTCGTCGTGATGCTCGCCATCGGCCCGTTCGTCGAGAAGATCGTCGACACACTCGGCACCCACCGCGCCGGCATCCTCGGCGCCTCGTCGTTCCTGACCGGCATGCTCATCTACGGCCTCCTCGGCCGGCAGGGCTACGTGTGGATCGCGATCGCCCTGGCGCTGACCGCCGCCGGCATGCGCATCGTCGCCACCATCGCCGGCGTCACCGTCATGCGCGGCCTGCCGGAGGACCAGACCTCGATCGGCGCCGCCATGAGCGACACCAGCCAGGAGGTCGCCGGCAGCGTCGGCACAGCCGTCACCGGCACGATCGTCGCCGCCGCCCTCGGCGGCACCCTGATCACCGTCGGCGCCACCGCCGCCGGCATCCACACGTTCGAGAACGCCGTCACCACCGCCACCCTGACCCTCACCGCGCTGTGCGCCGCACTGATCGGATGGGCCGCCCTCCGCAGCGCCGAGATCCCCGTCACCGCCCCCTCCGGCGAATGAGCAACAAGGACCACAGCACACCAGGGCCCAGGACGAAACGATCAGACGCCGGCAGGGCCCTCGACGCCGACCACGGTGACCTGTCGGTCGCCTCACCGACGCCCGCGACGATGCCCGGCGAAGAACGGGCTGGTTACCGCTCCCGTACGCGCCGTATCCTGGGCGGCATGACTCAGCCCACCGCCGAACGGCCGCTCCGCGAGGTGCTCGCCGAACGTGGCATCACCGTCCGGCCCGGCGGCCTCGCCCGCGCCCGGCAGCGCATCGACGCCGCCCGCGCCGCCCGCGACCCGCAAGCCCGGGCCGCGCTGCGCGCCCGCCTCGAGGCCGCGTGAGCGACGACCCTCTGCACGGTCGCGTCCCCCTGCTCGTGCTCGACACCTCGGCGGTCTCCGCGTACGCCCAGGGCTCCCTCACCGTCGGCGAACTCCTCATCGAGATCGACGAGGAACACGGCGCCGTGCTGGTGCCGCTGCCGTGCCTGTCCGCCGCGGCCACCCTGACACCGGACCGTCTCGACGCGATCGAGGTGCTCATCGCGCACCCCAGCGTCCTCGTCTTCACCGACGACCCGGCCGACTGGCGGGCCGTGACGACCCTGCGCGCGCTGCTCGGCGACTACGAGCGGGCGCTGGCCGCGATCGCCGCGGTGGAGTACGGCATCGACATCCTGACCCACGACGACACCGCCTACGAGGCGCTCAAGGGCGGCAGCATGACGATCCGGATCGACGACGACATCGCTGACGACTGACGTCACGGGTCGCTGAGCGGGTCGCTTCACTGACGGGGCCGCAGGCTTCATCACGGCCGGCCTGGACACGTTTCATGGTCGGGTTCCGCGTGGTGACTTCGGGCGTCCAGCCCGCCCGTAATCACCACACCCACCACCGGTGTGGTGACTTCGGGCGCCCAGCACGCCCGAAAACAACACACCCGAGCCGGTGTGGTGACTTCGGGCGCGCTGGGCGCCCGTAATCAACACAGCCCCATGGGTGTGGTGACTTTGGGCGTCCAGCGCGCCCGAAATCACCATGCGGACGGGCTTCGGACCCTGATGACGAAACGTGTCTGGCGGGTCGGCGCCGGGAGCCGTGGTCGGTTTCCCTGCATGGCTGACGGCCGAACCTTGCTGGTCAGTGCACGGGACGGACTTCGGCCGTACCCGAGACACGATTTCAATCCTGAGCAGTTTGCCGTCAGTGGCTCACTGGGCGGCACCGCACAGCCTCTACCGCGTCCTAGGAGGCTAGGTGCATTGCTCTGTGACACCATCGCAGCCATGCCCAAGAAGGTGGACCGCGGCAGCCGCCGCACCCTGATCGCCGACGCGCTGCGCCGGGTCGCCGCCGAACGCGGCCTGGAAGCGGTCAGCCTGCGGCACGTCGCCGCGGAGGCCGGCGTGTCCGCCGGGATGGTGCAGCACTACTTCCGCGACAAGGACGAGATGATGACGTTCGCGCTTGCCACGATGCGCGAGCGCAGCCAGGAACGGGTCGGCGCGGCGGTGGCGGCGCTCGGGCCGCAGCCGGGACCGCGGGAGATGCTGCGGGCGATCATCACGGCGATCCTGCCGCTGGACGAGGAGAGCGCGGCCGACGGGCGGGTGGCGCTGGCGTTCCTCGCCTACACCGCGGTGCGCCCGGACGCCGCCGTGGCGCTGCGTGACGACACCGACCGGATGCTCGGGTTCGTCGCCGGTCTGCTGCCCGGTCCCGCCGCCATGAACTCAGCGGCGGGACTTCTGGCGATCATGGAAGGACTGGGGCTGTATCTGCTCGGTGGGCAGTACAGTCCGGACCAGGCCAAAGCCGCGCTGGAAACGCAACTCGACCTGCTTTTCTCGTGAGACGGCGGTCAGCCCGCTGAGCCTTCGCCGCCCTTGTTCGTCAGCATTTCTCGCCTCCCGAGTTCACGGGCGTCACGGTTCGTGCCTCCCGGGCCGGGGCGCCCTCTGATTCGATTATCAGCCTAGTCCGTGGAACGCCAGGCCACGCGGATATCCCATTCGTAGCGGGCCTCCGTGGCGGGCTCCGCGGAAATCCAGACCACCGTCCGGACGCGGTCGGCGCTCAACTCGGCGCTCTGCGTACCCCGGCGATTGCGCTCCTGGACAGTGACCGCCCGGGCACCGGAATGAAACACGAAACGCACTGTCAGGCGCCGGATGCGGATGTCGCGCAGGTCGTAACGGAACACGTCGACACCACTGGCGCGTAACGGATTCCAGAGCCCGTGCGGAATCGTGTAGGACAACGACCACCGCAATTCCCCGGGGCGCGGCGGCGGAACGAACGACACCACCCCGCGACCCGTGCTCCCGGACGGTTCCCAGGACGCCACGGTCGGACCCTTCACGGCGATCTCCGGGGTCACCGGCGGATTCTGGGTGTCCGAACCGGCATAGGCCGAGATCAGTGTCAGTGCCCTCCGCCGCAACGAACGCGCCGAGAACGTGGACCGTTTCTCCAGCACCCGGTCGTCCTCCGGCCGCGCCCCCACCCACACCGTCAGGTCCAGGTCCTCGGTGAAACCGTCCCGGTCGTCGGAGACGGGCCGGCGCAGCCGGACCCGGGGCCGCGGCACCCCCCGGTGCAGCAGCACCGCCGCGGCCACGCAGAGCAGCGCCACCCCGGCGGCCAGCCCACGCCGCAGCGTGCCGTCGACACTGACCGCGAGGATCGCGTTCGCACACGCGAGGCCGGCCACCGCGAACCGGAACGCGCCCGGGCCGAACTCCGGCAGCCACCGCTTCACGACGCGCCTCCCGGCCGGACGAGTTCGAGGTACCAGCTGATCGGGTCGGCGGCCGGCCCCGCACCGGGCAACTCACCCACCGCGGTGACGGTGTACCGGTGCCGGCCGGACCGGTCCTTGCTGAAGGTGACCCCGGGCGGCACGAACCCGGGGTCGGCCAGAGTGCCCAGCTGCGGCGGGACACCGAACACGAACGTCACCGACCGGACCGGGCTGCGCCGGCCGGACTCCTCGTCCAGGCCGACCGCGGGCGGAATCCAGGAGAACTTCTGGTGCCGGTCCCGGCGCAACGGATCCCAGTAGCCGCGCGAGACGTACCGGGCCGACCATTCGACCCGGTCGCTGGGCGGGGCGAACAGGACCAGCGCCCGGGGCAGCCGGCTGCGCAGGCGGATGAAACCGGCCTGCTCCGGTTCGCTGCGGTGCTTCGGGGTGCGCTCGACGCGCAGACCCACCGAATCCCAGTCCAGGTCGTGGGTGGGACCGCGGCTGGCCGCCTCGAAATGCCCCCAGTAGACGTTCGGGCCCAGCACCGGCGTGACCGCGTGGAACTCCTCGACCCGGTCGTCGCCGGGCCGCTCCCCCAGGTCGAAGACGATCGTCAGGTCGTCCCAGTACGGGCGGTACCCGGCCAGGGTGGTCTCCAGCGCGGTGTTCGTGTCGACCAGCTCGGCCACCGGCGGTCTCTCCACGACGGCGGCCGGTTCCGCGGCGGCCCGCTCGTGCTTGCGTCCCACCTGGTACGCCGCCGGCAGCACACTCGCCGCGACCAGCACCGCGAGGATGGTCAGGCCCTCCCGTGTCAGATCACCGGTGCTGGCCACCTGGATCACGTTGGCGACGGTGCCGCCGAGCGCGATCAGGTAGTAGTAGACCAGCGCCAGCGGGCTGCGCCGGGCGAGATCGTCGGGGTCGTCGCCCATCGCACGGCCTCCGGCGGTCTCTCCACGACACGACATCAGGCCCGCAGCCTATGAAGATGCGGAGAACGCGCGACAGAGGGAAATCCGACCCGGTGACCGGGCGCGGGCCGGATCTCACCCGATCCGGGGCGGGCGGTTCTCGTACGGCGTGGACAACACGACAGTGGTGCGGGTGGTGACGTTCGCGGCCGTCCGGATGTCCTGCAGCAGACGCTCCAGGTCGGACGGGGACTTGACCCGCACCAGCAGGGTGTAGAAGTCCTCACCGGCCACCGAGTAACACGACTCGATCTCGGTCAGGTGCGCCAGGCGTTCCGGGGCGTCGTCGGGCTGCGACGGGTCGAACGGGCGGATCGCCACGAACGCGGTCAACGGCAGGCCCAGCGCCTCGTACGACACGCGGGCGGTGTAGCCCGCGATCACGCCACGCTGCTCGAGGCGCCGGACCCGCTGGTGCACGGCGGACACGCTGAGGCCGACCCGCTCGGCCAGGTCGGTGTACGACAGCCGGCCGTCCACTGTCAGGGCCGTCACGATCGCCTGGTCGATCTCTTCCACGGGCGCAACCCTACCGTTCGTTGCTTTTCAGCCGGTCAACGACCGTGCGATCACCAGCCGCTGGATCTGGTTGGTGCCCTCGACGATCTGCAGCAGTTTCGCCTCCCGGAACCAGCGCTCGACCGGATGGTCGGCGACGAAGCCGTACCCGCCGAGGACCTGCACCGCGTCGGTGGTGACCTTCATCGCGACGTCGGTGGCGAACAGCTTCGCCTTGGCGGCCTCGATCGAGAACGGCCGGCCGGCGTCCTTGAGCCGCGCGGTGGCGAGCAGCAGCGCCCGCGCGGCGGACACCTGGGTGGCCATGTCGGCGAGCATGAAACCGAGCCCCTGGAACCGCCCGATCGGGGTGCCGAACTGCTCGCGTTCCTTCGCGTACGCCACGGCGTAGTCGACGGCGGCCTGCGCCAGCCCGACCGCGCACGCGGCGATCCCGAGGCGCCCGGCGTCGAGGGCCTGCATGGCGATGGTGAACCCGCCGCCCTGCTCCCCGACGAGCCGGTCCTTCGGCACCCGGGCGTCCTCGAGGACGATCTGCGCCGGAGCGGCGGACCGCAGGCCCATCAGCCGTTCCCGCGCCTGCGGCAGCAACCCGGGGGTGGCGGCGTCGGCGAGCAGACACGAGATCCCGCGCGGGCCGGGGCCTCCGGTCCGGCAGAAGATGTTGTAGAAGTCGGCGAACCCGCCGTGCGTGATCCACGCCTTCGTCCCGGTCACCACGAAGTCGTCGCCGTCGGCCACCGCCCGGGTGGTCAGCCCGGCGGCGTCGGAGCCACCGTGCGGTTCGGACAGCGCGTAGGCGCCGAGCAGGTCGCCCCCGACCATCTCCGGCAACAGTTTGCGCTGGGCCTCGCTGCCGAACGCGGCAACCGGGAAACACGACAGGGTGTGGACGCTGACCGCCTCGGCGATGGACAGCCAGCTGCCGGCGAGGATCTCCAGAACCTGAAGATAGATCTCGTACGACTGACCGGCGCCGCCGTCGGCCTCCGGGTAGGGCAGGCCGAGCAGTCCGGAACGGCCGAGCGTCCGCACCACCTCGCGGGGGAACTCCCCGCGCGCCTCGAACTCGTCGACGCGCGGGGCGAGTTCCCGCTCGGCGAGTTCCCGGGTCAGGTCGAGCAGTTCGTGTGCCTCGGGGGTGGGAAGCATGCGATCCACGGTCATGCCCGTCAGATTAACGGCCGTCAGGGCCTCCCGGGGCTCTCGTCGATCGATCGATCGGTGCCTCGTGGCGCTCGCGGCGCGAGGCGGTGGCGGTCGAGCGCCGTCGACCGCCACCGGCGTTCAGATGGCGAGGGTGGACAGATGGTGACCCAGATAGATCGGGGGATAGCGGGTGACGACGATGCCGTCCAGGACCGTCGCCTCGTGCACCACGTGGCCGATCATCTGAGGGCTGGTCAGGTCGCGGTAGGGCAGGCCCAGTTCCAGGCGTTCCCGGGCTATGTCGGCGGAACGGGTGGAGCGGTGCAGGTCCGGCGCCGGGATGGTGACACCGCGCCAGGCGGCGAACCGGTCCCAGACCGCGGTGCTCAAGGCGAGCGTGACCTGGGCGTCGAACTGGGCCATCATCGGGATCACCAGCCTCAGCTTTCCCTCGGCCGCGCGGTCCAGATCGAACATCAGGTCGGGGTGGCCCTGGAGAAGCTCCACCACTGCGGAGGCGTCCAGGACCCGGGGGCGGTGAAGGCTCACTCGATCTCCGCCGCACGGCGCAGGGCGAGCATCTCGTCGGCCACCCGTTCGGCCTCGGTGATCCGGGCCTGATAGGAGTCCCGCTCCTGCAGTGTGGGCTCCCGGACGGGGACGCCGAGAAGGCCGGAGAGCCACTGTGCGGCGGTCGTTCTTCGGCTACTGAGGGGTTGTCGCATGCACGGTAGACTAGGGGCGCGGAAACGGGCTCGGCCATGTCATCACCCGCAGGGAGGATGGGCGCTGAGCAGGCATGTCACCGGTTCCCCGACACGGGTGGGGCGGACTTGTCACAGGGGTGTGGCAGGGTGGTCGGCGTGACACCACCACTGCTGGCCGTCGACGCCCCCAGCCTCTACTTCCGGGCGTTCCACGGCATCCCCGAGAAGGCGGCGCAGACCCCGGCCGGCGAGCCGGTCAACGCGATCCGCGGGTTCCTCGACATGATCGCCCAGTTGGTCCGGACACGGCGTCCCGACCGGCTGGTGTGCGCGCTCGACGCGGACTGGCGGCCGGCCTGGCGGGTCGCGCTGGTCCCCACCTACAAGGCGCACCGGGTGGCGCACGGGGACGTCGAGGAGGTGCCGGCCTCGCTGGAGCGGCAGGTTCCGGTCCTGCTGGAGGTGCTCGCCGCGATCGGCATCCCGGCGTTCGGGGTGAAGGGCTACGAGGCCGACGACGTGCTCGGGACCCTCGCCGCGACCCAGCCCGGCCCGGTCGAGGTGGTGTCCGGTGACCGTGACCTGTTCCAGCTGGTCGACGACGCCCGTGGCACCCGTCTTCTGTACTGCGGGCGGGGCGTCGCCAAGCTGGAGGACGCCGACGAGGCGCTGGTGACGGCGAAATACGGGGTGGCCGCCCGGCATTACGCGGATTTCGCGGCGATGCGCGGCGACCCCAGCGACGGGCTGCCCGGGGTGCCCGGGGTCGGGGAGAAGACCGCGGCGCGGCTGATCGGGCGATACGGTGGGGTGGCGGAGATCCTCGCCGCTCTGGACGATCCGGATTCCGGTTTCGCCCCGGGTGTGCGAACCAAGCTGGAGGCCTCCCGGGAGTATCTCGGTCGGGCTCTGCCGGTCTGCGAGGTGACCACGGACGTGCCGCTGCCGGAGTTCACGCCGGCGTTGCCGCGTTCCCCGCGTGACGAGGACGCGTTACTCGCCCTCGCCGAGCGGTGGAACCTGGCCGGCTCGGCCCGGCGGCTGGTGGATGCTCTGGCCGGATGAGGCTCGGGGTCCGGTCCGGTTGCCGTCCGGTTGCCACCGGCCGGGACCTCGCAGGTCGGTGGGGCGCCGTCCGATATCGCCGGACGGCATCCCCGCTGCCTCACGATCGGAGTTGCGCTGTTGTCGACGCGAGTGGTCCGCGCATGCTTCGGTGCGTGGCTCGTGCTGGCCATCGGCGTGTATTACGCGTTCCCGCAGAGTCACCTGTATTCCTGGGCCGCGCTGGGGTTCAGTTCGGCGCTGATGGTGCTGGCCGGGGTGCGGATCCACCGCCCGCAGCGGCCCCTGCCGTGGTATCTGATCGCGGCGGCCCTGGCGTGCCTGACCACCGGTGACACCGTCTACAACGCGATCGTCGCGGCCGGGCAGAGACCGCCGTCGCCCAGTGGCGCCGACCTGTTCTACCTGGCCACCTATCCGCTGCTCACCGTCGGCTTCCTGATCTTCGTGCGGGCGCGTGACGGCGGGACGCGGGCGGACCGGGCGGCCCTGCTGGACGCGCTGGTGCCCACCGTCGGCCTGGGGCTGCTGGTGTGGGTGTACTGGATCGCCCCGTTCACCCGGGACACCGACCTGACCTTCCTGCAGAAGGTGGTGGCGATCGGCTACCCGCTCGGTGACGGGCTGGCGCTGGCGGTGCTGCTGCGGCTGCTGGCGTCGTCGGCACGGCGGCCGGGCGCGGCGACCACGCTGGGTGTGGCCATGGTGGGGCTGCTCTGCGCCGACCTGATCTTCGGGCAGTCGCAGTTGAGCGACGACTGGAACGTCGGTGGCCCGGTCGATCTGGGCTGGGTGGTGTTCTACGGGGCGACCGCGTTCGCCGCGTTGCGCCCGTCGATGCGGGACCTGACCGAACCGGGTGAGCGGACCACGTCCGAGATGAGCACCCACCGGCTGCTGTTCCTGGCCACCGCGGCGCTGGTCGCCCCGGTCGTGCTGTTCGTCGAGTACCTGCAGAACCGGGCCGCGGAGATCGCCCACGGCGGGCTGGTCGACGCCCCGGTGATCGCGGCCGCCGCGGCGGTGATGTTCCTGCTGGTGCTGGCCCGGGTCGGTGACCTGGCGATGGCCCAGCGGCAGGCCGGCGCCCGGGAGCGGGCGTTGCGGCAGGCCGGGACGACGATGTTCAGCGCGGCGACCGTGGAGGACGTGGCCAAGGCGTGCCGTCGGGCGGTGGCGCTGCTGATGCCCGCCGACCGGGACTACTTCCTGCAGCTCCCGGCGCCTTTCGCGGGCGAGGCCCCGGAGGGGGTACGCCTGATCCCGGCCGCCGAGCTGCCCGCCGGCCGCTCGTCCGGCGGGTACCGCACGGTGCTCTACGCGACCCAGGCGCTGCCCGGGGGCATGGTCGGCAGTCTGGTGCTGGGCGCCCCGGAGCCGGTGCTGCGGGCGGTGCACAGCTCGTTCGCGACGCTCAGCACCCAGATCGCCGTGATCATGGAGCGGATCACGCTGACCGCGGAGGTGAGCCGGCGCGACAGTGAGGCGTACTTCCGGACGCTGATCCAGAGCGCCTCGGACGTGATCATGATCGTCAGCGACGACGGGGTGGTCACCTATGCCAGCCCGTCGGCCGGTGAGCTGTTCGGCACCTCCGACCCGACCGGTGAGACGCTGGCCGGCCTGCTCGCCGGCGACTCCCGGGAGGCGATGAACGAGGTGCTCGACCGGCTCGACGGCGGCCTGGGCGAGCTGGACCGGGTCGCGCTGGCCGCGGTCACCACCGACGGGCGGCGCGTGGAGATCGAGTGCGACGTGCGCGATCTTCGAGCGGATCCGACGGTACGCGGACTCGTGCTCACCATGCGCGACGTGACCGAGCGCCGGCGCCTCGAGGAGGACCTGACCCACCAGGCGTTCCACGACTCGCTGACCGGGCTCGCCAACCGGGTGCTGTTCCGCAACCGGCTGGAGCAGCTGTTCAGCGTGGCCGCCCGGGACGGCTCGATCATCGGCTTGCTCTTCGTCGACCTGGACGACTTCAAGGAGGTCAACGACGCGCTCGGGCACGCTGTCGGCGACCAGTTGCTGATCGAGGTGGCCGGGCGGATCTCGGAGATCGTCGGGGCGGGCAGCACCGCGGCCCGGATGGGTGGCGACGAGTTCGCCGTGCTGATCGAGCCGAGTGAGGGCGCCGAGCGTGCCGAGCAGGTGGCGGCCCGGCTGGTGTCCACGCTGAGCCAGCCGATCGAGGTGATCGACACCGAGGGGATGACCCGGCTGGTCAGTGGCGCCGCAAGCGTCGGGCTGGCCACCAACCGCGAGGCGGAGAACCCGACCGAGCTGCTGCGCCACGCCGACCTGGCGCTCTACCTGGCCAAGGGGCTGGGCAAGGGCGCCTGGCAGCGGTACCAGAGCGACCTGCACACCGCGATGGTCCAGCGGCTGGAGACGCGTACCCAACTGTTGGAGGCGATCGAGGAGGAGCAGTTCGTCCTGCAGTATCAGCCGATCGTGGAGTTGAGCACCGGCCTGATCTCCGGTCTGGAGGCGCTGGTGCGCTGGCAGCATCCGATGCGGGGGCTGCTGGGGCCGTACCACTTCGTCGAGGCCGCTGAGGAGAGCGGGGCGATCGTCGGGATCGGCGAGTGGGTGTTGCGGGCCGCCCTGGAGCAGTTCTCCCGGTGGCGGATGGACGACCCGGAGTGCACCCTGCGGTACGTGAGCGTCAACGTGTCGCCGCGCCAGTTCCGCAGCGGTGACTTCGCCGATCAGGTGCGCCGGGCGATCGCCGAGTCGGGCGCCCGCCCGGAGTGGCTGCTGCTGGAGATCACCGAGAGTCTGGTGCTGGGCGACACCGACAAGGTGCTGTCCGATCTCAAGGGTCTCCGGGCCCTCGGGGTACGCGTGGCGATCGACGACTTCGGCACCGGCTACTCGTCGTTGAGTTACTTGCGGCAGATGCCGGTGGACGTGCTAAAACTCGACAAATCGTTCATCGATGACGTCCTGCACAGCCGGCAGCAGCACGCCCTCGTCGACGCGATCGTCACGCTCGCCCGCAACCTCGACCTGGCCGTGGTCGCCGAGGGGATCGAGGAGACCGGCCAGCACACCGCCCTGGACGCGATGGGCTGCCAGTACGGCCAGGGCTACCTGTTCGCCAAGCCGCTGTGGCCGGGCGAGATCCCGGCGCTGACGACCGGCGCCGCCGCGCTGGCGGCCCCACCACGCCACGGTTAGCAGAAATCCGACAAGCGGCACGGATCACGCGCGGGTGGTCGGGACGATATCGACTGGCGCGAGCCGCGGGCACCGGGCAGGGTCGCAGGTGTGCTGAACAATCCCGTGTGGGCCGCCCTGTCCGGGCCGCAGGCGTGTTTCGCCGACGCGGCCGGTGACGCCGCCCGCTACCGTCCCGAGATCGCCCCGTTCGCCGCACTGCGCGACCCCGCCGACCCGGCCGCCTGGCGGGACCTCGCCGGGCTGACCGCCACGGCGCTGCTCACCGGTCCGGCGCTGACCCCGAGATCCGGCTGGGAGACCGTGGCGACCGGCCACGGCGTGCAGATGGTCGGCCAGAGCATGACCGGCGTCGACGACCCGGAGGCGGTGCCGCTGACCGAGGCCGACGTGCCGGAGATGCTCGAGCTGGTCGCCCGCGCCAAACCCGGGCCGTTCCGTAAGCGCACCGTGGACATGGGCCGCTATCTCGGCATCCGCAACGAGCACGGGCGGCTGATCGCGATGGCCGGCGAACGGTTCCGGCTGCCCGGCTGGACCGAGGTGAGCGCGGTCTGCACCGACCCGGCGTTCCGCGGCCGGGGGCTGGGCGCGCGGCTGACGATGGCGGTCGCGGCGGGCATCCTGGCCCGGGGCGAGTTGCCGTTCCTGCACGCGGTGCACGACAACGCGGACGCGATCCGGCTCTACGAGCGTCTCGGGTTCGAACACGCCGGCGAGGTCGTCTTCACGTCGTTCCGGCACACCGGGCCCGAATAGGCGCGAACACCACGAGGGCCGTCACTACACTGGGCGCACTTTCATCGATGGATGGCGCTTGGCGGGGGCGATGACGGCGGAACAACGACAGCAGAAGGACACCGACCACACCCGGCTCAACATCTGGGTGACGTTCGCCGGGACCATCCTGGCGGCGCTGATCGGCGGCGTGTTCGCCATCGTCGCGTCCGGCGGTGACGACGAGCCCGAGGCGTCCGCGACCACCCCGGCGACGTCACGCACGTCACCGCGGCAGACCACGACACCGGCCGCGGGTGACGCCGAGCCGGCCACGCCCAGCAGCCCCGCGGCCGCACCGGAACCCGGCTCCTGGGCCGGGAGGGTCGTGGTGGAGACGTTCGGCCTGGACGCCGCGGCCGAACTCGACACCCGTCCGGCCCAGAAGATCAGCAACAGCGGCTCCCGCGCGGATGTCATCGTCAACATCATCGAGGGCCGGGCCCAGGTGGGGCGGGCGGCGTTCGCCCAGTCCTCGTTCGCGGTGTGGGACGGCGACGGCACTCCCGGGGCCGAGGAGTGCCGGCTCGCGGTGTCCTCGCAGGGCGTCGCCACCGTCCAGGATCTCGCCACCAAGACCGTGCTGTGCGTGCGCACCACCGAGTACCGCACCGCACGCCTCACCATCACGAAGATCGACAGCCGGCAGGACACCGTGTCCTTCGACGCCGTCGTGTGGGATCAGCCGTGACCGCGTACCAGAAAAGTCAGATCTGCCCGTGATTGGGCGGTAGCGTGCCGGAAAGCTCGAAAGCCGCGATGTGGTGGTATTTCCAATCGACCGGGTCGTGCACGCTGTGGGTACGCGCGTTGCGCCAATGCCGGTCGAGGTTGTGTTTCGCCGCCGCCGAGCTGGTGCCGCAGAGCGCGAACAGCTCCGACCCGGCCTCCACCGCCACCTCGCTGCCGAAGGCCTTCGCCGCCGCGACGGCGAGAGATCCCCGTGCCGCGGCCTCGGCGTCCGCCGGGACCAGACCGACCTCCTCCAGGGTCCGCGCTGCCGACTCCAGCAACGCCTCGGCGGCGCGGACCCGGCTGGCCAGACGGCCGTAACGATGCTTGACGTGCGGGTCGTCGGCCGCCGCGGACGCCCCCGCGCGGACCGCCTCGGTCGACGGCCGGGCCTTGTCCCGCAGGTAATCCCGGGCGTCCGCGAGCGCCGCCCCGGCGATGCCGACCTCGATGGCCGCGTGGAAGAGCTGCGCGCGGGCACCGAGCTGCTGCGGCACCTCGAACGCCGACGCGTAGGGGATCAGCAGCGCCGGGTCGACGGTCACGCCGGTGAAGGTGGCCGTGCCGCTGATGGTGGCCCGCTGGCCGACCATGTCCCAGTCGGTGTCGACGCGCACGCCGTCCGCGTCGCGGGGCACGAACGCCAGCACCAGCCGGCCGTCCTCACCCAGGGCGCTGACCGCGATCCACGCGCTGGTCAGGGCCCCGGTCGTGTAGTACTTGACGCCGTCCAGCCGGCCGCCGCCGATCCGGGTCCGCAGGTCCTGCGCGTGTCTGCCGCCGCGTTCGGCCAGGCCGTTGCCGAACCGGCGGCCGGCGAGCACGTCGGCGTAGAGGCGTTTGCGGGCCTGCGGTCCGCCGTGCACGGCCAGCACGTCGACCATCAGGAAATGCCCCTGCGGCACCTGGGCCAGGGCGGGGTCGGCGGCGGCCAGGATCCGGGCCACGTCAGCGAGGGTACGGGGACCGAGCCCGGGTCCCCCGTCCGCGGCGGGAACAGTGATCGCCAGCAGACCTGAGGCGTCGAGCGCCGCCAGCGCCTCGTGCGGAACCACCGTGGCGCCGTCGCGGTCACGCTGGGCCGCGCCCGGGGCGAGTTCCGCGGCGAGCCGGTGGGCGGCCGCGACCGCCTCGTCATGCGTCATCCGCTGATCCTAGGACCTCGCATCCTCAAGTTGGTTTCTCTGTCAGCCGATCAACAGCACGACCGTTCGGGCTGAGGAGGGGCGTTGTCCACACGGACGAGGCACACGCAGGCCGCACGGTTCGCCCGGCACCACCACGACGGCCCGGACCACCGCGCCGGGCACGGCCCGCTGCTCGCCGTCGGGCTGCTGACCCTCGGCGCGATGCTGGTCGCCGGGCTGGTCCCGGGC
Organism: Actinoplanes rectilineatus; assembly: GCF_000962825.1. Taxonomy (GTDB): domain Bacteria; phylum Actinomycetota; class Actinomycetes; order Mycobacteriales; family Micromonosporaceae; genus Actinoplanes; species Actinoplanes rectilineatus. The sequence continues at coordinate 130,435 of NZ_JZKF01000011.1, read as the reverse complement.
CTGCCGGCGGTGCTGCCGCTGGGCATCGTCGGGCTGGTCGCCGCGGTCCGGGCGGCCCGCGAGCCGATCCTGCCGATCCGGCTGCGCCAGGCGTGGGCCGCGGTGGCCGCCGCCTTCGTCGCGCTGGTCGCCGCCGGGCCGCTGGTCCCGGCGGTGGCACACGTGGTGGTCGTGGTGCTGCTGCTGGTGGCGTTCCAACGGTTCCCGCTGCTGCCCGCACACCGGCACACCCGGTCGACGACCGCGCTGGACGCGACGATCGTGCTGGTCGGTGGCGTGATGCTGCTCGGCTGGGCCGCGGCCGCCCGGCTCCCGAACAGTCCCGGCCCGGCCCTGCTCCCCGCCCTGGCTGCGCTGCTCCCCGCCCTGGTGCTGCTGTTCGCCGTCGCCCTGGCCGTGCTGCGCGGCGTCGACGGCACCGCCCAGCGCCCGGTCCGCCTGCTCGGCGCGGGCGCCCTGATCCTGCTCCTCGCGGGCGCCCTGCCCGGCGGCCGCCTGCCGGCACTGGCCGGTGTCGCCGCGACGGCCCTGCTCGCGATCGCCGCCGTCGACCAGCGCCGGCACCCTCCCCCACCGGTACGGCACCACGACACCGGACGGTACCTGCCACTCGGCGCGGTCGCGCTGATCCACGGCCTGCTGCTGTCCACCGCCCCGCCTTTCCTGCCCTGGACCGGCCTGGTCCTGGGCGGCACGGTGCTGAGCGGCCTGCTGCTGGCCCGGCAGGATCTGGTCCGCCGCGACCACGACGAACAGGCGCTGACCGACCGGCTCACCGGACTGGCCGACCGCTCGCTGTTCGCCGCGGCCACCACTCAGGCGCTGTCCCACGACGCCCGCACCGGCCGGCCCACCGCCGTCCTGATGATCGACCTGAACGGCTTCCGCGGCGTCAACGACACCCTCGGCCAGCACGCCGGCGACCTGGTCCTGACCGAGTTCGCCGAGGTGCTGCGCCGCACCGTGGGCGGCCACGGCCTGCCGGCGCGAACCGGCGGCGACGAGTTCGCGGTGCTGCTCCCCGGACTGGACCAGGCGGCCGGGGCGTACGAGATGGCCGGCCGGGTCGCGGCAGCCCTCGGCCCGGTCCTGATCGCCGGCACCCTGGTCACCCTCGCGGCGGCGATCGGCGTCGCGGTGTCCGCCCCGGGCGAGCTCGACTACGACACGGCCGTCCAGCGGGCCGGCAACGCGATGCGCCGCGCCAAGGCGGCCGGCACGGCCACCCGGTGGGCGGTGTGGTCCCCGGTCGAGGCCCCCGACCAGCCCCTGGCCGCCTGACCGCCCGCCGGTAGTCTGCGCGGATGTCCAGCACTGCGGATCTCGCGCTCGCCCGGAGATCGCCTGGACGTCCGCGCCCTGGTTCGGCGACGCCCGGTTCACCGCGGCGGTCACCGCCGCCGGGCTCGCCGACGCGTGCCTGAACATCACCGACTACGGCTCCGACCTCACCACCGGCCCGGCCCAGGAGACGCTCGGGCCCTGGCTGCGGCTGCTCGACGCGGTCGTCGACCGGGACCCTGACCCCGAAGCCATGGCGCTCATGGCGATCCTGTTGCGCTTCTCCGCGCGTACGCAGGAATCGTTCGCCCTGTGCGACCGCGCCGACGCCGTGGCGCGGGTGATGCTGACCGAGGTCGTCCGGGCCGGCACGTGGCGGCTCCTCGGCGACCGCGCGCAGAACATGGCGGCACTCCGGCGCGCACTGGACCTGGAGCCGGACAACTGGTCGTTGTACCTGGACCTCGCCGACCTGGCCGCCGAATCCGGCGACTTCACCGAGGCCGCCGCCCTGACCGGCCAGGGCCTGCGGCACGAGCCCGGCGACGTCACCCTGCGGGCCGCGAACGCCGCTTTCCGGGTACGCGCCCACGGCTCCCCCGCCGATCTGGACCTGCTGATCACGCTGGCCCCCGAGTTGCCCCACGACGGTTACCGCAAGGTCCTGCTCGGCCACGCGCTGGCTGCCGAAGGCCTTCCCCCCGACCGGGTCGCCGCAGCCCACGAGCTGGCCTGAACCGGCCCTTCTCAGAGCGCCGGGCAGACGTCCGGCCTGTCGAGGGTCTCCCGGCGGAACTCCACGGAATAGTCGGCTGCATTGTTCCTGAGGAGATCACACATACTCGGTGCGCCCTGAAAACCCGATCTGATGGTGTTGCTCCACGAGATCCAGCCGTCCCACCGTCCCGCGTCGATTCCCGCCGGCGGCGAGGAATACGCGCCGGCTGCGGCCAGCGGATGGCGGTCCCCGGTCGCCGTGAACGGGGCCAGCTGCTCGTAGACGTAGGCGAAGAAGTCCAAGGCCTGGATGACGGCCGCCTCCCGCGAGGCGGCCTCCCCCTCGTCAACGGCTTGCCGGCCACCGACCGCACCGTCGGCCAGTTTCTTACCGCCCACGATGTACGGCGCGAGGTCCGGATTCTCCGCCGCCAACTTCCACAGCTCGAGCTGCTGCTCGTAGACGGCCTGATACTGCCCCTCGGCCATCTGCAGGCGACTTTCCTCGATGGATTCCGTCGCCCTCTCGAGGCTTTCGATGTTGAGCCAGGAAGTGATCCCCAGTGTCGCGATCACCGAGACGAAACCGAGAACCTCCAGGCCCAACCTGATCAGGTCACGCCTGTTCGACGACGCCTTCTCACCCGAATCCTCAGCCATCCCCTGGTCTCCCCGTTCGGCCCAGCGAACAGGCTCCATCGCCGTCCCGGAATAGGCAACACCGGGACGGGCAACGTCACCCGGACGTGCGGGACGACGGGCCAGACGCGGGCCCGCTCGGTCGAGGCGAACAGCGCCGTCCGCGGGACTGCATCATCGTTTCGCGGCTACACCCGTCGTGGGTGTGGCGCTTCGCCGGATATCGCCGGCTGGACCCGTCCCACGGGTCCGGCGAACGGCGAACGGCTGCACGATCACGCCCGCCCGGGCACACCGCCCGACGGCTCCGCGGGCGGCTCGTCGAACGGTTCGTCGCTCCAGCGCCACCACGCCTCGTCGCCCTCAACGTGGAGCAGGAACTCGGGCACGTCCACCCCCTCCGGGGAGCGCAGCGTCACCGCGTCCCGGATCAGCTCGTAGGCCTGCTCCCAGGCCGGGACGTCCGTGCCCACGTCGTTCAGCAGGTGCAGTTCGTCGGCGAAGAGCGGCCGCAGCGGTGTCAGGTCGTCGTCGCCCGCCTCGACCCGGGCGTACAGCCAGGGGAAGTCGGTGTCGGTGACGGCGAGGCGGGCCAGGAGCCGGCCGTCGCCGCGCCGATGCAGGGTCCACACGTCCGCACCGTGATCGCTCATCCCGCCGACAGTAGCGTCAGTCGCCCGCCGGGACCGGGAGGCGGTCCGGGTGTCCGATGCCGGTGCGGGCGGCCGGGTCCGCGGCGTACATCCGCAGCAGCGCACCGATCCGGCCCCGGTCGGCGGCGGACACCCGCGCCGACGGCTCGCCGCGGTAGTAGCCCTGGCGCACCACCCGGTCGGGCCGGGCGACCTGCAGCGGCAGTTTGGTGGCGGTGGCCGGTGTGACGACGTCCGGGCCGAACGCGTCCCACGGGACGAACACCGAGCCGAGGAGGCGGCGGTCGTGCACGCCGTCCGGGCGCAGCCGCAGACCCATGCCGCGCAGCACGACGGTCCACAGCACGATCAGGACGGCCAGCGCGAACGGGCGCAGGATCAGGTCGAACGCCTCCCACGGCTGCGGCGCCCCGGTGATGGACCCGACGATCGCCTTGGTGGTCTGCGAGCCCTGCTGCAGGGTGAGCGCCCCGGTCAGCAGCACCTGGGCCGGGCCGGGCAGGAAGTCGAACGACGGCACGGCGGGCCGGGCGACCAGCGGCATCGGCCGGCCCATCACGGTCACGACGGCGACCAGCAGGATCACCGACAGCAGCAGGGCACCGAGGGGCAGCACGTATCCCAGCGGCCCGGGCAGCAGCTGATCGGCGAGTCCGGCGCCGATGCCCAGGACGAGGGTCGCGAGCAGGTACCACAGCCGGTGCCGGGACAACACGTCGATCACCGGCTCAGGTTAGACGGCCGCGGCAAGTGTGCCGCGGCCGTCGAGGACCGGACCGGATCAGCTGCCGATCGGGCCGCCGTCCGGGCGCCAGGTGACGATCACGGCCGGCTTGGCGAAGTCGCCGTCCGGCCAGACCGAGGCCGGCTTCTCCACGGTGGCCCCGGTGATCTCGCCGGGGTGCTGGACCGCGACGAACACCGACCTGTCGTCGCCGGTGACGAACGGGCCGCAGGTCTCGGCGCCGCGGGGCACGGTCAGGAACTGCTTGAGGTGGCCGCGTTCCCTCCCCTCGACCGGGGTGGCGAACAGGCCGTCGTTGCTGCCCAGCGCGTTGCCGTCGGTGGAGATCCACAGGTTGCCGGCGCTGTCGAAGGCGACGTTGTCCGGGCAGGAGATCGGCGAGACGGCCGTCTTGTCGTACCCGCCGAAGTAGGTGTCGGCGGCGGCCGGGTCGCCGCAGACGATCGGGAGCTGCCACGTGAAGCCGGTGCCGGTGTGGTCGCCCCGGTCCTCGGTGATCTCGAAGATGTGGCCGTGCTTGTTGGCGTTGCGCGGGTTGGCCTCGTCCACGGCGGCGTTGGTGCCGACACCACGGTTGGTGTTGTTGGTCATCGCCGCGTAGATCTTGCCGGTGCGCAGGCTCGGCTGGACGTCCTCGGGCCGGTCCATCTTGGTGGCGCCGACCGCGTCGCCGGCCTGCCGGGTAAAGATCAGCACGTCGGCGGCGGTCATCCCGGGCACGAACGACGTGTTGCCGGACACCAGCTTGATCCACTTGCCCTTGCCGTCGAACCTACCGTCGGTGGGGAGCTTGCCGGTGCCGTCGATCTCGGACGCCGGGCTGTCGCCGGTGACCTTGGCGACGTACAGGGTGCCGGACTCCAGCAGCGACAGGTTGTGCCGGCGCGCGGCGGGTGAGTTCCCCTTGAGGAACTTCTTGTCGGAGACGAACTTGTACAGGTAGTCGAACCGCTCGTCGTCACCCATGTACGCGACGACCCTGCCGTTGTCCGCGACGATGACGTTGGCGCCCTCGTGCTTGAACCGGCCCATCGCGGTGTGCTTGCGCGGCGGGGCCTCCGGGTCGAACGGGTCCACCTCGACGATCCAGCCGAACCGGTGCGCCTCGTTGGGGTGCTTCGCCAGGTCGAACCGCTCCTGTGCCCGCTCCCACTTGCGCGAGTCGCTGGGGTACCGGGCGGTGGTGGTGATCCCGTACCGCGTCAGCTTGGCCTTCAGCTCCTCGGGGGCCTGGTCGCCACCGACGAAGTACTGGTTGACGTTCTCCTCGCCGGAGAGCACGGTGCCCCACGGGGTCACGCCGCCGGCGCAGTTGTTCAGCGTACCGATGACGGTCCGGCCCTCGGGGTCGGCGGCGGTGCGCAGGAGCACGTGCCCGGCGGCGGGGCCGGTCAGGCTGAACCTGGTCTCCAGGGCGGTGATGCGCCGGTTGTAGCGCAGCCGCTTGCTCTTCACCGGCTTCCACTCGCCGGTCCGCTTGACCCGCTCCAGCTCGACCACGGACAGGCCGTGCGCGGCCATCGCGATCTTGATCTGGTCGACGGTGAGCGCGTCCAGCGTGGTGAACCCCGGGAAGATCAGGTTCTCGTTGGTGTACTCGTGGTTGACCACGAGCAGCGCCCGGTCGCTCTCGCCGGGAACCGGCAGCACACCGACGAAGTCGTTGTTGTAGCCGAACTGCTTGAGCTGCGCGGCCACCGTCTGGTTGTGCACGTCGAAGGCGGGCGCGCCGGGCACCACCGCGTCACCCCAGCGGATCACCACCGAACTCTGGTAGCCCTTCGGGATGGTGACGGCGTCCGCGGTGTTCGGGGCGACGGCCTCGAAGGTGAGCCTGCCGGCCTTGACGGGCTTGCCGCCGCCGTGCGAACCCCCGTGCGACGTGCCGCCGGCCAGGGCGGGGGCGGAGGAGGTGAGTGCCCCGCCGAAGCCCAGAACCATGCCGCCGACAGCGCCGGCCCGGATGACGCCGCGACGGCTCATCCCGGCGTTGACGACGTCACCCAGGTAGTCGTTGTCGGAGGTGTTCGGCACGGGGTGATCACAGGCGTTCCCGCAGCGATACAGACAGGTCATCGCGTCCCGGCTGCCGCCACTGTGGCCCAGTAGCGGTAACAGGCGGCGAATCTTGTCGGGCATGTGGTCGTCTCCTCGGTCTCCGGTCACCAAGAATTGGCGACGGGCTGCCCGGACGCTAAGGAGCGCAGATGTCCGGCGACCACCCCCCGAGGGTGAACGCAGCGTGAACGTCCCGGCACGTTTATCGCATGTATACCGTCCGGTCACAGACTGCGCACGGCCTGATCGGCCCGCTCACGCTCCTTCGGGGGTACGCGTCCGCGCACGGTCCCGTGGTTTTGCAAGTCCGGGGCAAGTGGACTCCGCGACACTGGCGCCTCACGCATCCAGCAAGACGCCGAGGAGCCATCACCGTGCCCGTCACGACCACCTTCGCCCTGCTCGGCCCGGTACGCGCCTGGCGCGACGGCGAGGAGGTGCCTCTCGGGTCGCCGCAGCAGCGCACCACCCTGGCCGTGCTCCTGCTCCGCGAGGGCCTGCTCACCACCGTCGACGAGCTGGTCGACGCCATCTGGCCGGCCGACCCGCCGGTCTCCGCGGTGGCCACGGTCCGCACCTACCTGTCCCGTCTGCGCCGCATCGTCGCCTCGCCCGGTGGCGCCCGCATCGACTGGATCGGCGGCGGGTACGTCCTCACCACGCCACCCGGCTCCATCGACGTGCAGTGTTTCCACCAGCACACCGGCCGGGCCGCCGAGGCCGTCCGGCGGGGCGACCTGCCCTTCGCCGCCCTGGAGCTGCGCACCGCCGTCGACCTGCACCGCGGCACGCCGCTGTCGGGCGCGGCCGGAACCTACGTGGAGGGCCAGCGCGACCGCCTGGAGGAGCTGTGCCGGACCGCGGCGGTCGACCTGGTGGCGCTGACCGTCGAACTGGGCGGGTACGCCGAGGCGATCGCCGACCTGCGCGCCATGGTGGCCGCCGACCCGCTGCGCGAACGCTGCCACGCCCTGCTGATGACCGCGCTGTACCGGGCCGGGCGCCAGGCCGACGCGCTGGCCCACTACCGCCGGGTGCGCCGGATCCTCGCCGACGAGCTGGGCGTGGAGCCGACCGCGGAGTTGCGCGACCTGCACCAGCGCATCCTGCTGGGTTCCCCGGATCCGCTCCCCGCCCTCGCCACCCCGCGGTCCCCCGCCTCCTGACCCGTTGCGCCGTCCGGCCCGCCCGTGCCGGGCGGCGGGATCAGCTCTCGTCTCGTCGCTCCCGCGGCCGCGTCGACCGGGACGCCGGTGCCGCCGGGTACCCGCCCGGCGGCACCGGCCGCCGCGACCGGGCCCCCCACGGGCCGGACACGACGCCACCGGAAGCGTCGACCATGCGACCACCGTGCGTGATCGCGTGGACTCCCGGCGTCGACCGCGGCGGGACGGCCGGTACCGGCCCGCGCGGTGCTGCCGTCCATTGCCCGACAGGGCCGTTGACACGTGATTGACATCGGCATAACAGGGTGTGGAGCGGGGAGTGTCGCGTTACCGACTCCGGCCGCTCCGGAAGCGGATTCGGCTCGGAACTCCATTTAGGATCTCCCTGCGAACCGGGACGCGGTTACCGTGCGTCAGGTGCCGGCCGTGTCGCGTGACACCGCCACGGACGCCGACGCCGGCGCCGCGACGGACCGCCCCGGCCAGCGAAGGACCGACCGATGCAGAGCGACGTGGCGATCGAGGTGGGTGTGCTCGGCCCGGTCACCGTACGGGTCGGCGGGGTGCCGGTGCTGGTCGGCGGGCGCCGTCAGCAGGCGGTGCTGGCCATGCTGGTGGCGGCACGCGGACGGGTCGTGCCGGTGGACCGGATCGTCGACCAGTTGTGGGCCGGTGATCCGCCGCCGCGGGCGGTCGTGTCGCTTCAGGCGTACGTCTCCCGGTGGCGCAGGCTGCTCGAACCGCGACGCGCGCCCCGCGCCGCGGCGGAGGTCCTGGTCAGCGAGGCCGGTGGTTACGCGCTGCGGCTGGACGACGCGGCGGTGGACGCCTGGCGGTTCGAACAGGATCTGCGCCGGGTCGAGGAGATGCGCCCGCAGGGGCTGTCGCCGGCCGCGGCGGAGACCGCGCTGGGCATCCTGTACACCGCGATGCGGCGGTGGCGGGGCCGGGCCTACGAGGCGTTCGCGGACGAGCCGTGGGCGCAGCCGGCGATCGCCCGGCTGGCCGAGTCGCGGCGGGTCGGCCAGGAACGGATCATCGTGTCGCTGCTGGTGGCGGGCCGGCCCGGGGAGGCGGTCCCGGCGGCGCAGGCACTGGCCACCGCGGAGCCGCTGCGCGGTCAGGCGTGGCGGCTGCTCGCCGTCGCGCTGTGGGCCGGTCACCGGTCGGCGGACGCGCTCGACGCGCTGCGCCGGCACCGCCGTCACCTCGCCGACGAACTCGGCCTGGAACCGGAGCCGGCCCTGGCCGATCTGGAGCGGGCGGTGCTGGAGCAGCGCACCGGGGAACTGGCCGAGGAGCTGACCTTCGGCGTCGGCCCGGCGGTGACCGTGGCGGCACCGCCCGGCGGCGCGGCGGGACCGGTCGGCGGCGTGGCGGCACCGCCCGGCGGCGCGGCAGTGCCGGGTGGCGCCGCAGCGGGGCCGTCCGGCACCGGGACGTCGACGGCCGGCAACCACCGGCTGCCGCGGGTTCCGGCGGGCTTCGCGGCCCGCGAGGACGAACTCGGCGAACTCTCCCGGCACGTCGAGGGCGCGGACAGCGGCGGCCTCACCGTGATCAGCGGCATCGGCGGGGTCGGCAAGACCACCCTGGCGGTGCGCTGGGCGCATCAGGCGGCGGGCCGTTTCCCGGACGGGATCCTGTACGCGGACCTGCGCGGCCACGGCCCGGAAGAGGCCCCGGCCGCACCGGCCGACGTGCTGCTCGGTTTCCTGTCCGCCCTCGGTGTCCCCGACCACCGGGTGCCGCCGGGCGAGAGCGACCGGGTGTCGCTGTTCCGCAGCGTGCTCGCCGGCCGACGGATGCTGCTGCTCCTCGACAACGCCCGGGACGCCGACCAGGTGCGTCCGCTGTTCCCGGGCACGCCGGGCTGTGCGGTCGTCGTCACCAGCCGCAGCCGGCTCACCGGTCTGGTGGTGTCCGACGGGGCCTACGCGGTCCGCCTGGACGGTTTCCGGGACGAGCAGGCCCGCGACTACCTGCGGGACCGGCTCGGCGCGACGCTGGTGGACGCCGACCCGGCCGCCCGGGACGCGATCGTGGCCCGGTGCGGCGGCCTGCCGCTGGCCCTGGCTATGGTGTGCGCCCGCGCGGCCGGGCACAGTGGTTTCCCGCTGTCCGCGGTCGCCGCCGAACTGGCCGGGGAGCAGGGCCTGGACGCCTTCCAGGATCTGCGGACGGTGTTCTCGTGGTCGTACCGCCGGTTGCCGGGCGAGGCGGCACTGCTGTTCCGGCAGCTGGCCCTGCATCCCGGGCCGGACGTGACGCTGGCGGCGGCGGTCAGCATCTGCGGCTGGGACCGGCCGGCCGCCCGGTCGTGGCTGCGGATGCTCTGCGACGCGCACCTGCTGGTGGAGCGCCGGCCGGGCCGGTACGCCTACCACGATCTGATCCGCAGCTACGCGGCCGGCCTGGGCCGGCGGTTCGACGGCGCGGGCGCCCGGGAGGACGTGCTGCGGCGGCTCGCCGAGCACTACCTGCTCTCGGGGCACGACGCGATCCGGGTGCTCACCGGCGAGCCGCCCGGGCGAACGGGCGCGAGTGCGGGCGCGGGTGCGGGTGCGCAGAGATCAGGGATGCCGAGCCCGCCGCCGGGGATCCGGCCGGAACGGTTCGCCGACCGGGCGGCCGCCGTCGCCTGGCTCGACGGCGAGCACGAGAACATCACCGCGGTGGCCGAGCTGTGCCGCCAGGACTGGGGCCGGGATTACCGGCAGCCGTTGCTGCGGGTACTGGGGGTGGACCGATGATCGAGGTCAGGGTGCTGGGGCCGGTCGAGGTCCTGGTCGGCGGGACACCGGTGCCGCTGGGTGGACGCCGGCAGCAGGCGGTGCTGGCCCTGCTCGTCGCCGCGCGCGGCCGCGTGATCTCCGTCGACCGTCTGGTGGACCAGCTGTGGGACGGCGCTCCCCCGTCGCGGCCGCTGGCGTCGCTTCAGGCGTACGTCTCCCGGCTCCGCAGGACGCTCGAACCGCGACGCGCCCCCCGCGCCGCGCCGCAGGTCCTGGTCAGCGAATCCGCCGGATACGCGCTGCGCCTGCCCGTCGAGGCGGTCGACGCGTGGCTGTTCGAGCGGCGCCTGCATGAGGCCGGCCCGTCGCTGGAGACGCTGCGCGAGACGCTGGAGCTGTGGCGGGGCGGGCCGTTCGAGCAGTTCGCCGACGAGGCGTGGGCCCGGCCGTCGATCGAGCGGCTCACCGAGACGCGGCGGGCCGCCCAGGAGCGGGTGGTCGCGGCGTTGCTGGCGTTGCGCCGCAACGGGGAGGCGGTGCAGGCCGCCCGGCAGCTCACCGACGAGGAGCCGCTGCGCGGGCCGGCCTGGCGGCTGCTCGCCCTCGCGTTGTGGGCCGGTCACCGGTCGGCCGAGGCCCTCGACGCGTTGCGGCAGCATCGGCGGCGCCTCGCCGAGGAGCTCGGCCTGGAACCCGAACCGGCCCTCGCCGCACTGGAACAGGCCATTCTCGACCAGCGCGGCGACGTCCTGGAACGGGAGTCCCGCGGTGCGACGGCCGGCGGGACGGTGCGCCCGGCCCAGTTGCCGCGGTCGCCGGCCGGTTTCGCCGCGCGCGACGCCGAACTGGACGCGCTGACCCGGCACACCGGCGGCCTCACCGTGATCACCGGTGCGGGCGGGGTCGGCAAGACCACCCTGGCCGTCCGCTGGGCGCATCAGGTGGCGCCCCGGTTCCCGGACGGTCAGCTCTACGCGGACCTGCGCGGGTACGGTCCGCAGGACGCACCGACGGCGCCCGGCGACGTGCTGCTCGGGTTCCTGGCGGCGCTCGGGGTGCCCGCGCACCGGGTGCCGCCCGGCGAGTCCGGTCGTGCCGTGCTGTTCCGCTCCCTGGTGGCCGGCCGGCGGATGCTGATCGTGCTGGACAACGCCCGCGACGACGAGCAGGTCCGCCCGCTGCTGCCCGGCACGCCCGGCAGTGCGGTGGTGGTGACCAGCCGGGACCGGCTCGGCGCGCTGACCGCGGCCGGGGCCCGTCCGGTCACGCTGTCCGGGTTCGACGACGAGCAGTCCCGCGCCTATCTGCGGGACCGGCTGGGACCGGGCGCCGACGCGGATCCGCGGGCCCGGGACGTGATCGTGGCCCGGTGCGGCGGCCTGCCGCTCGCGCTGGCGATGGTCTGCGCGCGGGCGGCCGGTTTCCCGCTCGCCGCGGTCGCCGCGGAGCTGACCGAGGAGGACGGTCTGGACGCCTTCGCCGGCCCGGGGTACGACCTGCGGGCCGTCCTGTCCTGGTCGTACAGACGGCTTCCGGAGCCGGCCGCGGCGCTGTTCCGGGGGCTGGCCGCGCATCCCGGACCGGACCTGCCGGAGAACGCCGTGACCAGCGTCGCCGGGCCGTCGGCGCGGGCGCTGCTGCGGGTGCTGTGCGACGCGCATCTGCTGACCGAGCGGGAGCCGGCGCGGTTCTCGTACCACGATCTGGTCCGCTCGTACGCCCTGGAGCTGCCGGACCGCGACGCCTCGGTGCTGGACCGTCTGGTCGCGCACTTCCTGCACTCGGCGACCGCCGCGGCCAACCGGTACGTGTCGTATCCCCGGCCGGACCGGGTCGGGCCGGTGCCCGCGGACGTCACCCCGGAGGTATTCGCCACTCCGGAGGACGCGCTGGCCTGGAAGCACGCCGAGTACCGCAACATCATGGCGCTCACCGGCGTGTGTGATCCGCTGCTGCTCGGGCCGTGGGCGTACGTGCTGGCCAACTACCAGCAGGACATCCGGTACCACCTGGACGACTCGTTCGACCTGGTGGGCCGGGCGCTGGAGGTGGCCGAGCGGGAGGGGCAGGGCTGGTGGTCGGGGTTCCTGAGTTACCTGCTCGGTCGCGGGCACATCCGGCTGGGGCAGCGTGACCAGGCCCGGCACTACCTGGAGCTGACCATCGCGGCGGGCCGGGCCACCGGTGACCCGTTGCGGCTGGCGCACGGTCTGCTCGGCTGGGCGCTGGCCACCATCGGTGCCACCGGCACGCCGGACCGTGCGGACGCGGAGGCCGCCTTCCCGTACGCCCGGGAGGCTCTGGAGAACTACCGGCGTCTCCCGGGTGGCGAGAACGACGTGGCGCGCGCCCTGGTCCCGATCGCCTGGTACCACTTCTTCCAGCCGGGCGGGCGCGCCGAGGCGGACCGTCTGCTGCACGAGTCGCTGGCGTTGCACGAGGGTCTGGACAACGCCGACGGGGTGGCCGACACGCTGATCCATCTCGGCCGGTTCCGGCACGCGTCCGGTGATCCGGCCGGTGCCGCGGCGGCGTTCCGGCGCTGTCTCGACCTGCACGACGACCTGCCGGAGCTGGAGATCGACGCGCTGATCGGGTTGTACCGGGTGTATGCGGACACCGGGGACACCGCTGCGGCCGGGTCGGTGCGGGCCGAGGCGCTCGCGCTCGTGGAGACGGCCCGCTATCAGGACGTCGAACGACTGCGTACCGCTCTCGGCATTACCGCAGGTTAACGTTAACAACTCCTCCGGACCAGCGCGGACATCGACGATCGCCTCTTGACAGGGCGATCGATGTTTGCGTACACATTGCTGAGTCCCGTCCACCGGAAACATCCCCGACACACCGCTGCCTTCGCACCGGAGGACTCCTCATGCCCCGAAACACCCGCATCGCGGGCGCGGCCGCCGTTCTGGCCTCGCTCCCGCTCGCCGTCTCCCCGCCGGTGGCCGCCCAGGCGGTCGAGCCGGATTACACGATCACCGTCGACAGCGGCGCCACCGGCGCCTCGATCCCGCGCTCGATGTACGGGGTCTTCTTCGAGGACATCAACTACGCGGCGGACGGCGGCCTCTACGCCGAGCTGGTGCGTAACCGGTCGTTCGAGTTCAACGCCACCGACGCGGCGGGATTCACCGGCCTGACCGGCTGGACCACGTCGGGCAGTGCCACCGTGGTCAACGACGGTCAACGCCTGAACGACCGGAACCGCAATTACCTCACTCTATCCGGAAAAATCACCAACAACGGCTTCAACACTGGCCTCGCCGTTAAAAAGTCCGGAATTTACGACTTTTCGGTCTGGGCTCGTGGCAACGGACCGCTGACCGTCTCGCTCCACACCTCGGCCGGCACCGCCCTGGCAGGACCGATCACGATCCCCGTCGCCGGCGACACCTGGACGAAGTACACCGGCTCGCTCAAGGCCACCGCCACCAGCGACGCCGCCCGGCTGTCCGTCGAGGGCACCGCGAGCCTCGACGAGGTCTCCGTCTTCCCCCGCGACACCTACAAGGGACGCGCGAACGGGCTGCGCAAGGACCTGGCCCAGAAGATCGCCGACCTCGAGCCGGGCTTCGTCCGCTTCCCCGGCGGCTGCCTGGTCAACACCGGGAGCATGTACGCGTACGACGCCGCGAACAACTACCCGCGCGCCCGGTCGTACCAGTGGAAGGACACCGTCGGACCGGTCGAGACCCGCGCCACCAACAAGAACTTCTGGGGCTACAACCAGTCCTACGGGCTCGGCTACTACGAGTACTTCCAGTTCTCCGAGGACATCGGCGCGGCCCCGCTGCCCGTGGTCCCGGCGCTGGTGACCGGGTGCGGTCAGAACCGGGCGACCGTCGACGAGGCGCTGCTGCAGCGGCACATCCAGGACACCCTGGACCTGATCGAGTTCGCCAACGGCGCGACCACCACCACCTGGGGCAAGCTGCGGGCCGACATGGGCCACCCGGAGCCGTTCGGCCTGAAGGCGGTCGCGGTCGGCAACGAGGAGAACCTGCCCGAGGAGTACTGGGCTAATTTCGTGAAGTTCCGGGCAGCCATTAACCAGAAATACCCGGACATCTCCGTTATTTCCAACTCCGGCCCGGACGACACCGGCGCCACCTTCGACAATCTGTGGGCCAAGAACCGCGCCGCGAACACCGACATGGTCGACGAGCACTACTACAACAGCCCGTCCTGGTTCCTGCAGAACAACGCCCGCTACGACACCTACGACCGCAACGGCCCGAAGGTGTTCCTCGGCGAGTACGCGTCGCTGGACAACAAGCTGTACAACTCGCTGGCCGAGGCCGCGTACATGACCGGCCTGGAGCGCAACGCCGACGTCGTGAAGATGGCGTCGTACGCGCCGCTGCTCGCCAACATCGACAACGTGCAGTGGAAACCGGACATGATCTGGTTCGACAACGACGAGTCCTGGGGTTCGACCAGCTACCAGGTGCAGAAGCTGTTCATGAACAACGTCGGCGATCGCGTGGTGCCGACCAAGGTCACCGGTGAGGTGGTGCAGCCGAAGCCGATCACCGGCGCGGTCGGCCTGTCGACCTGGCGGACCGCCGCGGTCTACGACGACGTCCAGGTCACCCGCCCGGACGGCAGCGTGATCTTCGCCGACGACTTCAACGACGGCGACGCGGACGGCTGGACGGCCGTGCAGCCCCGCGGCACGTGGACGGTCACCAACGGCGCCTACGCGCAGACCACCACGAACACCGAGGACACCATGGTCAAGGCGGCCACGATCACCGAGACCGATTACGACTACTCACTGAAGGCCACCAAGACGGCCGGCGACGAGGGTTTCCTGGTCGCGTTCGGCATCCAGGAGACCGGCCAGTTCTACTGGTGGAACCTGGGCGGCTGGAACAACACGCAGGGCGCGGTCGAGAAGGGCATCACCTCCGCCAAGGAGCAGATCCTCACCAAGGCGAACACGGTGACCACCGGCCGGACGTACGACCTCAAGGTCCAGGTCCGTGGCACCAAGGTGACGCTGTTCCTGGACGGCGTGGAGTGGGGCAGCTTCGACGACGACAAGGTCAGCGAGCCGTTCGCGCAGGTGGTCACCGAGGACACCGAGGCCGGCGAGCTGATCGTCAAGGTCGTCAACGCGCAGGACACCCCGGCGGTCACCAAGATCGACCTGGGGGACCGCAAGGTCTCCCGCACCGCGAAGCAGACCGTGATCACCGGCGACCCGGGTGAGCAGAACACCCGCTCCGCCGAGCCCATCCTGCCGGTCACCAGCACCGTCAGCGGCATCGCGTCAACGTTCACCCGCGAGTTCCCGGCCGACTCGGTCACCTTCCTGCGCATCAAGACCCGATAGGGAGCGGAAAATGACGTTCGCACTCTCTCGCCGTACCCTCATCAAAGGATCTTTGGGGGTGACCGCGGCCGGCGCACTCGGCTCCGTGGCGGCCTCCAGCGCGGAAGGCGCCCCGCAGGCGGCCGCGGCGCGCACCGATGCGGAGATCTACGGCGTGACCACGAAGGACCCGCTGATCAGTCAGCGCGCCGACCCGTTCATCACCCGGCCGGTCAACGGCACCTACTACTTCACCGCGTCGGTGCCCGAATACGATCGGCTGATCGTGCGCGGCTCGGCCACCATCGAGGGCCTGTCCACCGCCGAGGAGACGGTGATCTGGCGCCGCCCCACCAGCGGCACGATGGGCGGGCACATCTGGGCACCGGAGCTGCACCGCATCGGCGGCCGGTGGTACATCTACTTCGCCGCGGGCAACGCCGGCGACGTCTTCCACATCCGCACGTACGTGCTGGAGTCGTCGCTGGACGATCCGCGGGACCCGGCGGGCTGGACCCTCAAGGGCCAGCTGCTCACCGAGTGGGACGGTTTCACACTCGACGCCACCAGCTTCACGCACCGCGGCCGGCAGTACCTGGTGTGGGCGCAGAGCGAGCCGGAGATCGCCGTCAACACCAGCCTCTACATCGCCGAGATGGCGAACCCGTGGACGCTGAAGACCAAGCCGACCCGGATCACCACCCCCACGAAGGACTGGGAGATCCAGGGCTACAAGGTCAACGAGGGTCCGGCCGTGCTGATCCGTAACGGTCGCGTCTTCCTGACCTTCTCGGCCAGCGCAACGGACGCCCGCTACTGCATGGGCCTGCTGACGGCATCCGCGTCGTCGGACCTGCTGGCCCGCTCCAGCTGGGTCAAGACCCCCGACCCGATCTTCGTGACGTCCGAGGCGACGAACCGCTGGGGCCCCGGCCACAACTCGTTCACGGTCGCCGAGGACGGCGTGACCGACGTCCTCGTCTACCACGCCCGCGATTACCGGGACATCACCGGCGACCCGCTCTACGACCCGAACCGGCACACCCGGGTGCAGAAACTGTACTGGCACGAGGACGGCACCCCGCTGTTCGGCATCCCGGTCGGCGACGGCGGCCCGATCGTGCGCCTCTCCCCCGCCGACGCCCCGCGCAGCTTCGTCCGCCATGTGGACGACGCGGTCCGGGTCGACCGAGCCCCGCGCGAACTGGAGCAGACCCAGTTCCGCTTCGTGGCCGCCGCCGACGGCACGGAGTCGGTCCAGTCCGTCGACGAGCCCACGAAGTACCTGGCCGTCGCCGGCACCGCGGTCACCCTGAGCACCACACCCACCCCGGTCACCCGCGTCGCCACCCGCGGCGGCGTGACGATCCGGGTCGCACCGGGCCGCTACCTGCGGCAGAACGCGGCCGGCGCGCTGACGGTAGCCGACAAGGCCACCGTCTTCACGCTCAGCTGAGACCCGGGGCTGCCGGTCACTCCCCTACGGGGGTACGCGTGACCGGCAGCCCCGGATGCCTCACCGACCGGGGCCGCCGACGAATCGACGGCCCCGGCTGTGCTCCTGTCAGGCCGTGACGGCCCGCTCGAGCAGGGTGCGGTGACGGATCATCCAGTCGGCGGAGCGGGCCCGCCAGGCCAGCGACCACAACGGCGCCGGATCGGTCGAGTCCGGAGTGATCCCGGCCCGGACCGCCTCGGCGGAACAGTCCCGGATCGCGAACTCGATCATTCGGCTGACCACCTGGTGCCGGTCAGTCCTCGGCAACTCGTATCCGTCGAGGAACAGTCGCAGCTGCCGGGCGCGGGCGGCCGCGTCCGGCAGGCCGTGACGGTCGGCGACGTCGTCGTCGTGGAGTTGCGCGTTCCACCACGCGGTGGCGACGACCTCGTCGAGACGGTCGACCGGTCCGGCCAGGGTCCAGTCGATGAACGCCACCGGTTTTCCGTCCCGGGCAACGGTGTGCCACGGTCCGGCGTCGCAGTGGCCGATCACCGAATCAGGTCCCTGCTGGTGCATCCACCAGGGCTGCCACACCGCGTCCGGCGCGGGCCGGAAACTCGCCGTGGCGGTGTGCAGGTCGCGGAGCAGTCTGCCGACCTGCCCGACGTTGTCGTCCGACCACGCGTGTGGGTGGACGATGCTGCCGTCGACGTAGGTCAGCACCTCGTTGCCGTCGCCGTCGATGCCGACCACCCGCGGGGCGCCGGTGAACCCGACGTCCTCGAGGTGGCGCAGCAGTGCATGAACGGTGCCGGTCCAGGGTCGGGCGGGACGCTTGATCGTCTCGCCGGAACGGATGACATGGCTGGGTCCGCCTTCAGCCGCAGTGAGCGGCTCGAAGGACGATGCGGAAACCACGAATTCTCCTCGTGTCAGCGCGGTAGGTGTCGGCGCCGCATGACGGCGCCAAGGATCTGCCGGCGCGGAGGAACCGCGGCCGGCTGAACCGCTACGAGGGGAGACGCCGACGTCAGATCGCGGCGAACTCACGGGTCGTAGCGGTGATGGCCACCTCGCTGAGAACCATGCACATCATCAAAACCTCCTGATCGAGCCGGAACCCGGAGACTAACCACTCCCCCGCGGCACCACCACCGAATTTCGGCGCGGCCAGAACAATCCTGTGGAGATGCTGTGCAGGAGCGCGGTCCAGGGTCGACTCGCGTACACGAGGACTGTTTGGATCTCGTGGTGCTGAAGATCCGAATCTGGTTACCGCTCGCCGTCCTCGCCGCGATCGCGACGTTCCTCGTCTACGTGTACGGCCTGATGTCCCACCCCTGGGACATCAAGGAGACGTGCGCCAGTCTCGGGCAGCCCTACGACAACGCGTACCGGTCGGAGAACTGGCAGGAGCCCGGGCAGCTGTTCCCGTTGCACAACCGGTGCAACGCGTCCTTCGACACGATCCCGATCTGGGTCAACCCGGCGATCTTCCTGCTGGCCGTGGCGACCGTCGTCTGCACCGGCCTGGCCGTCGCCGCGATCACCGCCCGGGTTCGCCGGGGACGGTGACCAGGGCTTCGCCCAGATCGCTGCGGTAATAGAGGACACTGCGGCCGTACCGGGCCTTGGTGAGCAGCCCGGCCCGCTCCAGCAGGCGCAGATGCTGGGTGACCGCCGACGCGGTGACGCCCAGCCGCTGGGCCAGCTCGGTCGACGACGCCGGCTCGCCGAGCGCCGCCAGCAGGCCCGCCCGGGCGGCGCCGAGCAGGTCACGGACCGCACCGGCGTCCGGCCGTTCGGCGGGTGACCAACCACATGGCGCCCTGGCCGCGGGCCGGGTACATGACCGTCGGCGGGAGGTCGTCGTCGACCGGGTTGGAGGCCCGGGTGACGAACATCGACGGGACCAGCGTGACGCCCTCGCCGCGGACCGGCCGCAGCCGGGCCAGTGGGCTGCGCAGCCGCACGTCCAGGTGCCGGCCGTCGAACGAGACGTGCGGGGACAGCCCGCCGATCGCCGCGCCCAGACCGGACGAGGACGCCACCCGGCCCCGGTGCAGGATGTCGGCCTGCATGACCGCGCGCATCCGGGGCCAGTACGGGGCGAAGCAGAGTTTCCACGCCGCGGCGAGCGCGTCGACCAGCCGGCGCACCACCCGGTCGTGGTCACCGCGGAACGGCTCGGGGACGTGACCGTGGACGCTCTCCAGGTCGTGGCGCAGACGCCGCGGGGTGATCAGGCGCAGCACGGCCAGTTCGTCGTCGAGGACGGCCAGTGGCGACGCGGGGCGCGGGTTGACGAAGTCGGCGACGAACCGGCGGTCGTCGACCAAGGCGTGCAGCAACTCCAGGTCCAGGAACGGCAGCACCGGGTCGATCCGGTCCCGCCAGGGGCGCTGCAACGGGTAGGCGTCCGGAAACCGGATCGCCCGCAGGCCGAGGCCGAGCTCGCTCAACGGCGAGATCCCGAACCGGATCGCCGAGACGTCGGTGGGCTCCAGCACGTACCGAATCATTAAGCCTCATGCTAAATCCATTGGCTGTGGAGGCGGAATCCGGGAGAACGGAGCCGTGACAACCACCGTTCCGCTGCGCGCCCTCGTCCAGACCGATCATGTGCTTCGCCGCCTCCTCGTCGTGACCGCCGTCGACACCGTGGGGCGGGGTGCGTTCTTCACGCTCACGACGCTCTACCTGATCACGGTGGTGGGCATCCCGGCGGTGGCCGCGGGCATCGGGCTGACCGTGGCGGGCGGGGTGGGGGTGCTCTCCTCCTACGGGTTCGGGCACCTGGCCGACCGGTGGAGTTCCCGGCGGCTGATGGTCGGCCTGCACCTGGTGGAGGGGATCGCGCTGATCTCGTACGTGCTGGTCCGGGATCTGGTGTCGCTGGTGCTGGTCGCCTCGCTGGTCACCCTCGCCCACCAGGGCGGATCGTCGGTGCGGTCGGCGGTGATCGGCCGGGCGTTCCCCGGGCCGGAACGCATCCGGATCCGGGCCACCATGCGGACCGTCACCAACGCGGGCATCGCCGTGGGTACGGCGGTCGCCGCGATTCCGCTCGCCATCGGCACCGGCGGCGCGTACCGGGTGACGATGGCCGCGGCGGGCGTGCTCTACCTGGCGTCGGCGGTGATGTTGCTCGGGCTGCCCGCCAGCCGGGTCGACGTCGGCGCGGCCACCACCGCCGGACCCGCGAAACCGTACCGAGACCTGCGGTTCGTCGCGGTCACCGTGCTCAGCGGGATCTTCGGCATGCAGTTCGGACTGTACGAGGTGGGCGTCCCGCTGTGGGTGGTCCGGCACACCGACGCCCCGGACGTGCTGGTCTCCCCGCTGCTGCTGGTCAACACGGCACTGGTGATCGCGCTGCAGGTCCGGCTCAGCCGCGGCACCGGGGATGTGCGGGGTGCGGGGCGGGTGATGGCGTACGCCGGATGGCTGATGGCCCTGGCCTGTCTGCTCTACGCCGCGGCAGGCGAGGTCCCGGCCCTGGCCGCCGCGGTCACGCTGGTGGTCGCCGCGGTGGTGCACACCCTCGCCGAGATCACCTCGAGTGCGGCCGGCTGGAGCCTGAGCTTCGAGCTGGCGTCCCCGGACCGGATCGGCGCCTACCAGGGCATGTACGGCACGGGGTTCGCCCTGGGCGCGATGGCCGCCCCGGCGGTGATCACGGCGACGGTGTCCCGGGAGGCCGCGGGCTGGGCCGTCCTGGCCGTCGTCTTCCTGGCCGCCGCCCTCGGCGTGTCCCTGATCGCCCGGCGAGCCGCCGGGCAGCCCTAGATCCCCAGCGCGCCGGTCACGATCGAACAGGCTTCCGCGGTGTGTGCCGGGCCGTTTCCGGCGGCCTTGCGCAGCAGGGTACGGAAAAGAGCGCGCTCCTGCTCGTCGAGAGCCCCCAGGACGGACTGTTCGGCTTCGGTCACCTCGCCGCACAGCTCGGACACCGCGGCGGTCCCCTTGCCGGTCGCCACCACGCGACGGCGACGCCGGTCGTCCGGGTCGGGGCGGCGTTCCACCAGCCCGGCTGCGACCAGATCGTCGATCAGGTAGGTCATCATCGTCCGGTCGATGCCCAGTTGCGCCGCGAGCGCCGCCTGGCTGGGCTGCCGTCCGCCGACGACCTCGCACATCGTCTGGTATCCGCGGGCACCCTGGGGGAAGCCCGCGAGTTTCGGGCCGACCACGTCGGCGTAGGCGCGCAGCAGCTGCCCCAGGGCGGCCCCGAGGTCGTCGGCCGGTGTCACGTCACTCACCCGGCCATGCTATCTCTTGGGAATACCGTCTGATTGGAATATCGTCTTCTCAGAAGACGATAGGGGGAAGGGCCGCATGACACCCGAGGAGCTCACCGCCCTGGCCGTACAGGCCGAGGCGGACGGCCAGGAGAGGTTCCCGCTGGACGACGACGGGGACCTCGATCCGTGGACCACCGCGGTCTGGCTCACCGCCCGCACCCGGACGATCGCGATCGAACCGCCCGGCGAGATCGCGGCGGCCTCCCCCGCGATGGCCGCCAAGATGCGGGAGAGCCTCGCCGAGCTGGGTGGCGACCGCGGCCCCCGGGCGATCGGCGACGACGCCCTGCCCGCCTCGCTCGCCGACGTGGCGTTGCGACCCGGCGACCCCGGCTACGCCGCCCGGCGCTCCACCTACATGCGCGGCGGCAAACCCGCCCTGGTGCTACGGCCCCGGACCCCGGACGAGGTCGCCGACGCCCTCGAGGTCGCCCGGCGGCACCGGCACCTGCCGTTCGGGCTGCGCAGCGGCGGCCACGGCGTGAGCGGACGGTCCACCAACGACGGCGGGCTGATCCTCGACGTCGGCGCGATGAACGGCATCGAGATCCTCGACGAACGGCGCCGCCTGATCCGGGTCGGCCCCGGCGCGACCTGGAAGCAGGTGGCCGCCGCCCTCGACCCGTACGGCTGGGCGCTCGGCTCCGGCGACTACGGCGGGGTGGGCGTGGGCGGACTGGCCACCGCGGGCGGCATCGGCCTGCTCGGGCGCGCGTACGGGCTGACCGTCGACCACCTGCGCGCGGTCGAGCTGGTCCTGGCCGACGGCACACAGGTCCGGGCCGGCGACACCGAGCATCCCGACCTGTTCTGGGCGGTCCGCGGCGCCGGAGCCAACTTCGGGGTGGCGACCGCGTTCGAGTTCGAGGTCGACGAGGTCCACGAGGTCGGCTGGGCACAGCTGGTGCTGGTCAGCCCGGACATCGAGCGGACCCTGCGGGACTTCGGTGAGGTGGCCCGCAAGGCGCCCCGCGACACCACGGTCTTCCTGGTCACCGGCCCGCCCCGGCAGGGACAGTCGGTGCTGCAGATGTACGGGATCGTGGACAGCGCCGACCCGGACGTGGTGGTCGAGCGGCTGACCCCGTTCGCGCAGACCGGACTGCTCGCCCAGCAGCAGGTGGTGCTGACCACGTACGCGGGGGCGATGGCCGGCGCGTCGGACGTCGGCGCCGAGGGGCACCAGGGCCGCGGCGAGCCGGTCACCCGGTCCGGTTTCCTGCCGGTGCTCACCGACGCGTTCGCCCGGGACGCGGCAGCGCTGATCCGTTCCGGTCAGGTCTACTTCTTCCAGCTGCGGCACATGGGCGGGGCGATCGCCGACGTGGCGCCGGACGCGATGGCGTTCCCGCACCGCACCCCGGAGTTCCAGGTGACCGCCCTGGGCGCGTCCCGCGAGGGCCTGGACCGGGCCTGGGACCGGCTGGCCCACCACTTCGACGGCCTGTACCTGAGTTTCGAGACCGACCCGCGGCCGGAACGGCTGCACGACGCGTTCCCGCCGCCGGTGCTGGAACGTCTGCGCACCCTCAAGCGGCAGTACGACCCGACCGGCCTGTTCCGCGACAACTTCCCCCTGATCAAGGACGAGGAGACAGACCGATGACCGACTACGGACACGAGCTGCTGTTCGGCACGTTCGTCACCCCGACCGCGCAGGCCGTCGAGCTGGCCGTCGCCGCCGACCGCGACGGGCTGGACCTGGTCACCTTCCAGGACCACCCGTACCAGCCGGCGTTCCTGGACACCTGGACCCTGATGGCGTACGCGGCGGCCCGCACCGAACGGATCACGCTCTCCGGCAACGTCCTGAACCTGCCGTTGCGCCCGCCGGCCGTGCTGGCCCGGGCGGTGGCGTCGCTGGACGTGCTCAGCGGCGGCCGTGTCGAGCTGGGGCTGGGCGCGGGCGCGTTCTGGGACGCGATCGAGGCGATGGGCGGCCGGCGGCTGACCCCGGCCCAGGGCGTGGACGCGCTCGCCGAGGCCATCGCGATCATCCGCGACGTGTGGGACGTGGACGCCCGCGAGCGGGTCCACCACGACGGCGAGTACTACCAGGTCAGCGGGGCCAAGCGGGGCCCACGGCCGGCGCACGGCATCGGCATCTGGGTGGGCGCCTACAAGCCGCGGATGCTGGCCCTGACCGGAGCCCTGGCCGACGGCTGGCTCCCGTCGGCGGACTACCTGCCGGACGGGATCGACTCGCTGCCCGCCCTGAACGCCCGCATCGACGCCGCCGCCGAGCAGGCCGGACGGCCGCCGTCGGCGGTGCGCCGCCTGCTCAACGTGGGCCGGACCAGCTTCGCCCCGACCGCCCGCGGTTTCCTGAACGGCCCGCCCGCCCAGTGGGTCGAGCAGCTCACCGACCTGACCCGCACGCACGGCATCACCGGCGTCGTCCTGGCCACCGACGACCCCGCCACGACCGCCCGGTTCGCCGCCGAGGTCGCCCCGGCCACCCGGGAGGCCGTCCGCAAGGAGCGCGCCTGACCGCACGGCGCGACGCCGTGATCTCCGGATGGCGGGGTCGGTATTGACACTCGTACCCGCTCCGATTTGGCTTGTGCCTGGTCACGTCGACGGGGGTACGCATGCACATGCGCGGATGGGTCTGGACGCTGCCGGTGGTGCTCGCCGTCCTCCTGACGGCCGGCGGCGGCCAGGCCGCACCCCGGGCAGCGGCGACAGCGGCCGCCGGCCCGGCCGTGGTGCTGCCGGAGGTCGACTGCGCGACACTCGCCGGGCAGGACCTGTCCGGCGTTCCCGAGGCGCCGGCGGTCATCGGGTCCGCGGCCCCGGCGACCTCACCGGGCGGCTGGCCGGTCTGCGAGGTCAAGGGGACGGTGGCGCCGCAGATCCAGTTCGACGTGCAGCTGCCCACCGAGACGTGGCGGCAGCGGTACCTGCAGACCGGGTGCGGGGCGTTCTGCGGTGTCGTCGACTTCTACGCCGACGCGACCGACGGGTGCGTGCCGCTGGACCGCGGCGACTTCGTCATCGCCACCACGAATCAGGGGCATGCCGGTGTCTCCGGCTTCGACGCGACCTTCGGCGCCGACCCGCAGCTGCGGGTCGACTTCGGGTACCGCTCCGACCACGTGGTCGCGCTCGTCGCCAAGCGGCTCATCACGCTCTACTACGGGCAGGGGCCGCGCTGGTCGTACTTCGACGGCTGCTCGCAGGGCGGCCACCAGGGGCTGACCGAGGCGCAGCGGTACCCGCACGACTTCGACGGCATCGTCGCCGGCGCCCCGGCGTCGCTGTTCACGTCACTGATCGTGTGGTCCACCGGCTGGCACGCCACCGCGAACACCGACGCGCAGGGCCGGCCGATCCTGACCGCCGCGAAGCTCCCCGCCCTGCACGCCGCGGTCCTGCGCGAGTGCGATGCGCGCGACGGCCTGGCCGACGGCCAGATCGACGACCCGCGGGCCTGCCGGTTCGATCCGGGAACCCTGCGCTGCCCGGCCGGCGACAGCCCGGACTGCCTCACCGGCGCGCAGGTCGAGGCCGTCCGCAAGCTGTACGACGGGCCCCGCGACGAGCAGGGCCGGCGGATGTACCCGGGCGGGGAGCCGGTGGGTTCGGAGGCGAACTGGGCCCGCTGGGTCACCCCGACCGCCACCGGCGCGCCCGCCGTGGCCGAGGGCAACACGACGAACGCCCTGAAGTACCTCGTCTTCCCGGGCGCCCGGCCGTCGACGACCCTGCACGACCTGCGCTACGACGCGGCGACGTTCCGCGAGGTCTCCCGGCAGGCCGGCATCTACGACGCGAGCAACCCCGACCTGACGGCCTTCCGCGCCGCCGGCGGCAAGCTGCTGCTCTGGCACGGCTGGGCGGACCAGGCGATCTCGCCGTACGGGACGATCGCCTACCACCACGCCGTCACCGAGCGGATGGGAGGGGCGGCCGCCACGCAGCGGTTCGCCCGGCTGTTCCTGCTGCCCGGCGTCGCGCACTGCGGCGGCGGGCAGGGGCCGGACGCGTTCGACGCGCTCACGCCCACCCTGGCCTGGGTCGAGGACGGTGTCGCCCCGGACCGGCTCGTCGTGACGAAACGCGAGGGCGACGAGGTCGTCCGGACCCGGCCGGTCCACCCCTATCCCCTCGTCGCCCGCTACGACGGGAGCGGCAGCACCGACGACGCGGCGAACTTCACCCCGGCGTCGCCGCCCACCCGCTACGACGACGCCATCGCCTGGCTCGGGTCGTTCCGTTCCGGGTACGAGCAGACCTGCGGCTGGCACGACGGACGATGGTCCTGCACGCCGCGCTGACGCAACGGGTCAGACCGCCACCGGGACCGGCCGGCGCCACTGCTCGGAGCCGAACACCTCGTAGTGGATCCGGTCGTCCGGGATGCCCCGCAGGTGCAGACCGGCCCGGACGCCCTGCATGAACGGCACCGGCCCGCACAGGTACACGTCGGCGTCCGGGTGGACCGGCACCCGGTCCAGGTCGACCCGGCCGGCGTAGGTGTCCGGCTCGGCGGCCGGCAGCGCCTGCTGGTACCAGACCAGGCTGCGGAACGAGCGCAGCCTGGCGCCGGTGGCGCTCATGTCGACGCGCAGCGGGTGCCGGTCCGGGCTGCGGTCGGCGTGCACCGCGGTCACCTCGCGGGCCGGCTGGGTGCGTGCCACGTGTTCCAGGATCGACGCCATCGGGGTGATGCCGACGCCCGCGCTGATCAGCAGCAGCGGGTCGTCGCCGGGGCGCAGGGTGAGGTCGCCGAACGGCTGGCTGATCCGCAGCGTGTCGCCGACCGCCACGGTGTCGTGCAGGTATCCGGAGACGGCGCCGCCCGGCACCCGGCGCACGGTGATCCGCAGGGTGCCGCCGGTGGACGCCTGGGACAGCGAGTACTGCCGCAGCTGGGTGCCGTCGCCGGGCAGGTCGGCGGCGACGGTGACGTACTGCCCGGGGGCGAACGCCGGGACCGGCCGGCCGTCGGCGGGGGTGAGCACGAACGAGACGGTGTCCTGCGCCTCGAGGATCTTGTTGGCGACGGTGTACCGCCGCCACGGGTCGGAGCCGTCCACGCCGGCCTCGGCGTACAGCCGGGCCTCCCGGCCGATCAGCTGGGCGGCGAACAGCCAGTAGACCTCGTCCCAGGCGGCGGCGACCGGCGGGGTGACCGCGTCGCCGAGCACCTGCTTGACCGCGCCGAGCAGGTAACGCCCGACCATCGTGTACTGGGCGGGCCGGATGCCGAGCGCGCAGTGCCGCTGCGCGATCCGCTCGACCAGGTGGGATTCGGGTTCGCCGTGCAGCAGACGGCCGGCGTAGGCGGCGACCGCCCCGGCCAGGGCGCTGCGCTGCTCGCCGGTGGCCTGCGCGCTGCGGCTGAACAGGTTCAGCAGCTCGGGGTTCTCACCGATCATGCTCTGGTAGAACACCCCGGAGATCGCCTCGAGGTGGTCGCCGACGACGGGCAGGGTGGCCTCGATGATCGGGGCGCTGGATGCGGACAGCACGGGTCCTCCTTCAGAAGGGGTGGCGGCCGATGCTCAGCAACGTCTCGCGCATGGGTGGCGCGGTCAGGTCGCCGATGGTGATCGGGTCGAGTGAGGCGTAGAACGCCTCCTGTGCGACGCGCAGCGCACCGCGCAGCCGGCAGCCCACGTTCAGCGGGCACGGCTGGTCGCCGCCGCACTCCACCACCTCGGTCTCCCCCTCCAGGTCGCGGACCAGGGCGCCGACCGAGGCGGCGACAGCCTGCGGGGCCAGGCGCACCCCGCCGTTGCGGCCGCGGACGGTGTCGAGGAGACCGGAGTGCTGCAGCCGCTGCACCACCTTGGCCAGGTGGCTGCGGGGTACGGCCAGCGAGGACGCCAGCTCGTCGATGGTGAGCAGGTCGTCGCGGGCGGCGGCCAGCATCAGGATCCGGAGGCTGATGTCGGTCGAGCGGTTGAGTCGCACAGACCGACCCTACTAAAAGAAGAATCTCAAAGTCCTCTTTTGAGCCGGGGATCACTCCGCGAAGGCCGTTGTCACCGCGCCCGAACCGGCGTGACATCTTCTCGGGATGGATTTGACCGTGATCCTCGGCCCGATGAAGGGCGGCAAGTCGCTGGAGATGATCAGCCTGCTGTCCCCGCTGCAGCACGCCGGCATCCCGCACCGGATCTACCAGAACGCCCGGCACGGCCGGGACACCGCGGTGACCTCCCGCTCCGGCGGCAGCCTGCAGACCGTCAAAGTGCACACCCTGGCAGGCGCGGCGGACGGCGGCGTCGAGGTGATCGGCGTCGACGAGATCCACATGTTCACCGTCGCCGACATCGCCGAACTGGGCGTCGCCGTCCGCTCCGGCGTCAAGGTCGTCGTGGCCGGCATCGACCTCGACCACCGGGGACAGCTGTTCGCCCCGGTCCGGGCGCTGTTCGAACTCGCCCCCGCCAAGGTGATCTACCGCCGCGCGGTCTGCGACGTGTGCCGGTCCCTGGAGGCCACCCACACCCAGGTCCTGGAACTGGGCAAACCCATGATCCGCGAACTCGCCCCGTCGACCGCGCTGCCCGACGACGGCACCTACACCTACGAGGCCCGATGCCGGCGGTGCGTCATCCTGCCCTGAACGAGGTGTGACCGCGCGGGGATCTTGGGATGCTCAGCTGATGCGTACCCCCACGGTTGCCGTCGTGGCGGTCGCCGCGCTCGCGGCAGGGTGCGGCACCGACCCGGAGGCCCGCGCCCCCGCGACGCCGGCCCTGTCGTGGTCCGGCGCGGCCCCCTCCCCGTCGACCTCCTCCGGGGTACGCGTGAGCACACCGTCCCCCGCAGCGGGAACTCCGGCAGCACCGCGCACGACGACCCCGTCCCGCATCTCGGAAGGCTGGGAGATCACGGTGTACTACACGGCCGTCGAACGCTTCCACAACGACGAGGACGAGCAGGTCACCGGCTGCCTGACCCTGGACTGCTCACACGGCGACGACGACCTGGGCAGCTACCCGTCCGGTTTCGTGCAGGCGGTCCAAGACGAGGGCACCGGGCAGACGACGTCCGGAAAATACCTGAACTGGTCCTACGACATCGGATACTGGCTCGACACCGAACCCCGCAGCAGCGACGGCACGACCCTGCAGCCGTTCGTCTCCGCCGCCGCCGACCCGAACGTCCTGCCACACGGCACCCGGTTCACCATCGCCGACTGCGGCACCCAGGAAGACGGCTCGGCCCCACCGGACACGGTCTGCGACCGCCTCTCCCAGGCGTCCTGGCTGATCACCGACGAGTTCACGCCCGGGCTGGGCGGCAACCACCACATCGACGCGTACATCGGGCCGGAGACCGGTCCCGGCTTCACCGACTCCGACTGGTACCTGACCCTGGTGGACGCCACCCTCCACCGGTGACGCCTCGTCAGGCGCACCCGCCACCTCCACCTCCACCTCCGGCCACCGCCACCGCCACCGCGGCGAGCACGCGCGGAGACGGTCGCGGCAGCCGGAGGACACGCCGTCCGCGAGCAGCATCCCGGCGGCCAAACCGACCCGGCGACAAAGCGCCCAAACCGGCGGCCAAACCGACCCGGCGACAAAGCGGCCAAACCGGCGGCAAGGCGATCCGGCGACAAAGCGGGCCAAACCGACGACCAGACCGACCCAGTGACAAAGCGGCCAACCCGGCGACCAAACCGATCCGGCGACCAAACCGATCCGGCGACAAGGCAGACCCGGTGACAAGGCCGACCCCACCGAGTCCTACACAGAGGTAACCGCACCCGAACCCTTGATCGGGAGTCCCCACCCCACACGCCAGCCCAGCCGAAACACGCACCCGAAACCGTGATCGGGTGCGGTCACCGCCGCAATCGGAAGGGCGGCCGCACCCAACCCCGTGATCGGAAGGGCGGCCGCACCCAACACCGTGATCAGGTGCACCCACCCCCCTCCAAGACGGTGCCCGCACCCAACCCCTCGACCGGGAGCCCTCACCGCCCCAGCACCCCGGACCGGCCGGCACCCGCACCCAAAACCGAGATCAGGAGCCCCCACCGCCGCACCCGGACAGGCGGCCGCACCCGAACCCGCGATCGGGTGCGGCCGTCACCCTCTCCAGGACGGTGAACGCACCCAACCCCTTGATCGGGTACGGCCAGCGACAGGCAGGGCGATCAGCGCACCCAACCCCTTGATCGGGAGCCGCTACCGCCCCAACCCCTCACACCATGCGGCACACACACCCAAAACCAAGATCGGGAACCCCCACCCCCGCCTTCGGCAGGGTCAATACACCCAACCGCTCGATCGGGAGCGATCGCCACCCCCGCCAAGACGGTGAACGCACCCAACCCCTTGATCGGGTACGGCCAGCGACAGACCGGGCGGTCAGTGCACCCAACCAAGGGGACCGGGCGGTCAGTGCACCCAACCAAGGGGACCGGGCGGTCAGTGCACCCGATCAAGAAGACCAGGCGGTCAGCGCACCCGATCAAGGGGACGGGTGCGATCGGTTACGGCGGGCGGAACAGGGTCACCGGGACGGGGTCGGCGGGACGGGGTCGGCGGGACGGTGAGGGCACCCGCGACCGAGGGACCGGATTGACAGAGGAATGGATAACCGTTATCTATTAACGCCGGTCCACTGAGGAGGGTGCTCGTGCAGGATGTCGTGCTGGCGATGCTCGCCAAGGAACCGGCCCACGGCTACGAGCTGCGCCGCCGCCTCCGCGACGCCCTCGGCCCCCTCGGCGACGACATGAACGCGGGGCAGATCTACGTCACGCTGAACCGGCTCGCCAAAGCCGGCCTCGTCACCTCGGAGCGTGCCGACGGGTTGCCGGACCGGCCGGACCGGCGGGTCTACGCGCTCACGCCCGACGGGCAGCAGCGTGTGGCGGGCTGGCTGTCCGAGGTCAGCTGGCCCAAACCGGACCTGACCGATTTTCATCTGAAGCTGGTGGCGGCTGCCGCGGCCCGGCTCGCCGATCCGGTCGCGCTCGTCGACGCGCAGCGCCGGGAGGTGCTGCGGCGGCTTCGTGAGGCGGCCCGCGCCGCGCTGGACCGGTCCGTCGATCCGGTCGCCGGGCTGCTGCTCGAGGGTGTCGTGCTCCGGTTGCGGGCCGACCTGGAATGGCTGGAGGCGTGCGAACGCGTGTGGAGTGCGAAGCGATGACGATGGTACGGGCCCGCGGGCTGAGCATGGAGTACGGCGAGTACACCGGACTGGTCCGGGCCGTCGACCGGGTCGACCTGGACATCGGCGCCGGGCAGACCGTCGCGATCATGGGGCCGAGCGGGTGCGGCAAGTCCACCCTGCTCCAGCTGCTCGGTGGTCTGCAGCGGCCCACGTCGGGTGAGGTGTGGCTGGCCGGGCGGCGGATCGACGCGCTGAGCGAACGCGCCCTGGCGAAGATCCGGCAGAACGAGGTGGGTTTCGTCTTCCAGGCGTTTCACCTGATGGACGAGTTGACGGCGGTGGAGAACGTGGAGACGCCCGCCCTGCTGGCCGGCCGCAGTCCCCGGGCGGCCCGCCACAGAGCCGGGGAGTTGCTCGACCGGGTGGGGCTGAGCGACCGGGCCCATCACCAGCCGTGGCAGCTGTCCGGCGGCCAGCGGCAGCGGGTGGCGATCGCCCGCGCCCTGGTGAACGAGCCGCGGGTGGTGCTGGCCGACGAGCCGACCGGCAATCTGGACAGCGCCGCCACGCTGGAGGTGCTGCGGTTGTTCGACGAGTTGCGGCAGGCCGGGCAGACTCTCGTGGTGGTCACCCACGACGCGCGGATCGCCGCGGTCGCCGACCGGCTGATCGCGATGCGTGACGGGATGTTCGCCGATGACAGCGTGCTGGTCTGATGGCCGGGCGTCTGCTGCTGCTGGGCCGGCTGCTGGTCCGTGACCTGCGCCGTCGCCGTCTCGAGACGGTCCTGCTCGTCGTCGCGATCACCGCGGCGATCGGGGCGCTGACCATGGCCATGGCGTTGCGGGCCACCGTGGACCAGGCGTACCAGCGCACCAAGGCCGCCACTGCCGGACCGGATCTGATCATCGAACCGGCGTTCTTCGGCGACGAGGCGGTGGCCGCCCTGGAGAAGATCACCACGAAGGCGGGGGTCACCGGGCACAGCGCGCCCCGGCCGCTGCTGTTCAAGAGGATGACGGTGAACGGGGACTCCGTGAACGTGGTCGTGGAGGGCCGCGGAAGGCAGAGGGAGGCGGTCGACCGTCCGGTGGTGACCGACGGCGACTGGGTCTCTCCCGGTGTCGCGGTCGTCGAGCGCGGGTTCGCCGCCGCGCTGGGCATGGAGGTCGGTGATGTGCTCACTGTCGACGGCCACCGGCTGCCGATCGCCGGGACCGCGGTGACGGTGGCGCATGCGCCGTACCCGTCGGCGGGCTGGCACGAGCCCGGCTCGATCAGCCTGGACACCGGCGGACTGATCTGGGTCGACCAGCGGGACATCGCCGGGCTGGCCGGGGGCCAGCCGCTGACGTACAGCATGGGCTTCACCGTGGCGGATCCGGCCGCGGACGACGGTTTCGCGGTGCTGCGCCTGCCTGACGGGTCGAAGGACTCCACCTACCGGGGGTGGAACATCGCCACCGGGATCATGCGGCTGGGGCAGGTCAACCGGCTGAACGCTCCGGCGTACACGGCGATGTTGATCGGCAGTTGGCTCTTGATCGTCCTGGCTGCCGCCGGGGTGATCGGCATCGTGAGCGGGCGGGTGGCCGGGCAGCGCCGCCGGGTCGGCCTGCTGAAGGTGGTCGGCGCCGGGCCGGCCATGATCGCGGGCGTGCACCTGGTGGAGTACCTGCTGATCGGCCTGAGCGCCGCGGTCCTCGGGGTGACCGCGGGCTGGCTGGGCGCCCCGGTGCTGTTCCGGCCGGCCGCCGGGGCGATCGGCGCGACCGGTGTCCCGGTGCCACCGGCGTCGATGCTGGTCACCGCGCTGGTGCTGGCGGCCCTGATCGCCGTCGGGGCGACGCTGGGCCAGGTGGTCCGCGCGGCCCGGACCGGCACGGTCGAGGCGCTCGCCGACGCCGCCGATCCGCCGCGGCGTCACCGGTGGACGATCGGGTTGTCCCGGCGCATGCCGGTGCCGCTGCTGCTCGGGATGCGGATCACCGCCCGCCGGCCGCGCCGGTCCCGTCTGGTCACGGTCAATTCGCTGGTCACCACGGCCGGCCTGGCCGCGGCGCTGACCGTGATGGCGCGGGAGCCCGATCTGGACGTTCCGGGTTACTCGGCGATGCGCGACGACCGGCTGACCCACGCGCTGATGCTGGTCCTCGGCATGGTCGTCGTGCTGGCGCTGTTCAACACGCTGGTCAGCACCTGGACGTCCGCGCTGGACGCCCGGCACACGCTCGCGGTGGCCCGGGCGCTCGGGGCGACGCCCGGGCAGACCGGTCTGGGACTGGCTGCGGCCCAACTGTTGCCCGCCCTGCCGGGTGTCGCGCTGGGCGTTCCGGTCGGTGTCTGGCTGGCGGCGACCCGGGAGAGCGCCCCGCTGTGGTCGATGGTCGCCGCCGTCCTGGGTGTGCTGCTGGTGACCGCGCTACCCGCGGCTCACCAGGGGATGACGCCCGCGTCGTTGAAGTAGCCGCCGGTCGGCCCGCCGTCGGGCAGGGTCGCCAGGTGGATGCCGATCGCGGCGCCCTGCTCGACGGTGCGCGTACCCCGGAAGCCGTTGAGGTCGGTGGCGGTGAACCCCGGGCAGCCCGCGTTGATCAGGATGCCGGTGCCGGCCAGTTCCTTCGCGTACTGGACGGTGACGCCGTTGAGGAACGTCTTCGACGGCGCGTAGGCGACCGCGATCGGCCCGGTCTCACCGTCCGGGGTGCTCTGCAGGGTCAGCGAGCCGACCGAACTGGACATGTTCACGATCCGCGGCGAGGCCGAGCGGCGCAGCAGGGGCAGCATCGTGTTGGTGACCCGGACGACGCCGATGACGTTGGTCTCGACGACGGTCCGGATGGTGTCCAGGTTGGCCGTGGTGGGCTGCTGGTCGAAGCCGCCGGTGATGCCCGCGTTGTTGACCAGCACGTCGAGCCGGCCGCACTGTTCCTCGATCTGCGCGGCCGCGGCGGTGACGCTCGTGTCGGAGGTGACGTCGAGCGGCACCCCGAACGCGTCGGCGCCACCGGCCCGCAGTTTCGCGACGGCTTCGTCACGGCGGGTGTCGTCGCGCGCGCCGACGCCGACCCGGTATCCCCGGGCGCCCAGGCCGGCGGCGATCTCGTACCCGATGCCCTTGTTCGCTCCGCTGATCAGCACGATCTTCTGTTCGCTCATGCCGGTAAGCCTCGCGGTGATCGGCCGGGGGCTCCAACACCGTCTGGGTCGTGACCGATACCCGTAGGGTATGGGTCATGGAGACGCGGGAGTTGCGCTATTTCATGGCGGTCGCCGAGGAGCTGAACTTCGGCCGGGCCGCGACCCGTCTCGGCATCGCCCAGCCGCCGCTGTCCCGGGCGATCCAGCAGCTCGAACGGCGGCTCGGCGTGGACCTGCTGACCCGCACCAGCCGGTCGGTAGCGCTGACCGAGGCCGGTGCGGTGCTGCTGCGCGAGGGCCGGGCGGCGCTGGACGCGGTCGATGCGGCCGCGCGCCGGGCCCGCCGGGCCGCGAAGACCGATGCCAGGCTGGTCCTGGTGGCCAAGGCAGGCGCGTCGGCCGAGCTTCTTGCCAAGATCCTTGACGGGTACGCGGCAGAGCCCGGCGCCATCGAACTCGAGGTGGAGTTGTGCGGTGTCGGCGAGCAGGAACCACGCCTGCGCGACGGGCGGGCCGACGTGGCCCTGCTGCACCGGCCGTTCGACTCGCTGTCCGGTTTCGACGTCGAGGAGCTGACCACCGAGTCCCAGGTGGTGCTGCTGCCCGCCGGCCATCCGATGAGCACCCGCGCCTCGCTGACCATGGCCGAGGTGGCCGCCCTGGACCTGCCGCTGCCCCGCTGGCCGCTGCGCGACGGCACGTACCCGCCCGGCCCCGGCCCCGAGGTCCGCGACCCGGCGCAGATCCTGCAGCTGGTGGTCCTGGGCCGGGCGATCGTGGTCCTGCCCGACTCGGTGCGGTCCCAGATCGGCGGCGGCGTGGTGGCCGTCCCGGTCCCGGACGCCCCCCTGGTGACCACGGTGATCGCCTGGCCCCCGCAGAGCCGCTCCCGCGCCCTGGCCACGCTGATCCGGGTGGCCGCCGGGCTATGAGCGCGGGGCAGCCGGACTATGAGCGCAGGCCCGCCGGACTATGAGCGCGGGGCAGCCGGGCTATGAGCGCGGGGCAGCCGGGGCGTTGGCGGCCATCGACTGCGCGAACTGGGCGAGGAACCCGTCCGGCATGGTGGGCAGCAGACCGCCCCGGGCCGCGATGGCCGGCTCGAGTCGCTGCCAGGCCGCGGTGACCAGGTCGATCGCCCGGCGGCCCGCGTCGCCCACCAGACGGCCGTCGCGTTTGCGGACCTCGCCGGCGACCAGCACGGTGTCGACGTCCGCGGCGCGGGCGTTGAGCACGTACCCGGCCAGCGGGTCGGTCATCGGCGTCTGGTGCAGGCCGTCGTGCCGGACCAGGAGCACGTCCGCCTGCTTGCCCACCTCCAGGGAGCCGATCCGGTCGGCGAGTCCCAGCGCGGCGGCGCCGCCGAGGGTGGCCGCGTGCAGCACGTCCGCCAGGCCCGCCGGCCGCCCGGCCATGGCGCCGGCGATCGTGCCGTCCTGCTCGTGGGCCTCGGTGAGGCGCAGGGCCAGGCGCATCGTGCGGAATGGGTCGGCCGGGTTGTTGGTCTGGATGTCGGTGCCCAGGCCGACGGTCACGCCGAGGCGGCGGGCCCGGTTCCAGGCCGGGTGGCCCATGCCCATCTGCGACTCGGTCTCCGGGGTGGAGGCGAGCGCCGCCCCGGCTTCGGCCAGCGACCGTAGTTCGTCGTCGCTCGCCTGGTTGGCGTGTGAGAAGAGCTGGCGGGGGCCGAGCAGGCGGGCGTCGCCGAGCCAGGTGAGGTCGGGCGGCATGTCGGCGAGTGAGCGGGAGTGCTGGGTGAGGAGCAGGCCGTTCTCGGCGGCGAACCGGAACTCGGCGACGGTCTGTTCCCAGGGGACCGAGCCGGTGTCATTGGCGGCCACACCGATCTCGACCAGCGGGTTCGGCGGGCGCAGGGTCAGTAGGTGGTCGCGGGTGGCCGGGTCGCCGAGTCCGTAGGCCCAGACCGCGCGGATGCCGGACTCCCCCACCGCGCGCAGTGCCTCGGCGGCGTGTTCGGGCGTGACGGCGGCGTGGTCGTGGTCGATGGTGGTGGTGATGCCCGCGTCGAGTGCGGCCACCGCCCCGGCGTAGCTGCCGGCGAAGACGTCGTCGGGGGTGTGCGCCGCCCGGTGGTGCAGCAGCACGCCCCACAGGAAGTCGACGATCGACCACTCGGCGGTCACGCCCCGTAGCGTCGTCTCCCAGAGGTGGTGGTGGGTGTCGACGAAGCCGGGTGCGACGAACATGCCACGGGCGTCGATCACCGGACCGTCGCCGGCGGGCAGGCCCGTGCCGGCGGCGGCGATGCGGTCTCCCTGGATGAGCAGGTCCATGCGGCGGAAGGTCGCGCCGGACAGGACGAGACCGCCCTTGATCAGGGTCATCGGTACTCCAATGTTAGAGGCTTACACATCGACAATATGGGAGAATGTGAGAGGCTGCAACATCGAATACGAGGAGTGACCGTGAAGCGTGCGGGCTACCACCACGGCGACCTGCGCAACGCGCTGCTGGAGGCGACGATCGCGCTGGTCCGCGAACGCGGCGCCCGGGGCTTCAGCGTCTCCGAGGCGGCCCGCCGCGCCGGGGTGTCGATCACCGCGCCCTACCGGCACTTCGCCGACCGGGAGGCGATGCTCGCGGCGGTCGCGCTGCGCGGCTTCACCGAGCTGGAGGAGGCGTTCACCGAGCGCACCGAGGAGGACCCGGTGGAACGCCTGGTCGCCGTCGCCGACGCGTACGTGGCGTTCGCCCGCGCCGACCCGGCCCGCTTCGAGGTGATGTTCGCGTCCGGCGTCGACAAGGACGACCATCCGGACGTGCTCGCGCAGGCGTACCGCGTCCAGCAGATGCTCCTGGACGCGGTGGGCGGCCTGGCGCCGGGCGACCGGGAGCGGCGGGCCGCCGAGTTCTGGTCGATCGCGCACGGGGTGGCGGCGCTGGCGACCGAGGACCGGCTGCGCTACCTGACCACCGACGTCGGAACGCTTGCCGGCACCACGGTCCGGGCGTGGAGCGCGGGTCTGCGATGACCTTTCTGATCATCGGGGGCAGCGGGCTCCTCGGCCGGGAGCTGGTGCGGCAGCGCGGCGGCCGGGCGACGACCGCGACCGACAGCCGCAGCCTCGACATCCGCCGCCGCGACGACGTGTTCGCGTTGTTCGAACGGCTGCGGCCGGCGGTGGCCGTCAACGCCGCGTACCGGCAGGACGACTGGGCGATCACCGCCGACGGCGCCGCGACCGTCGCCGCAGCGGCGGCCCGCACCGGGACCCGGCTCGTCCACGTCTCCAGCGATGCGATCTTCGGTGGGCGCCCGGAGCCCTACGACGAGGACAGCCTGCCCGGCCCGACGAGCGCGTACGGTGCCGCCAAGGCGGCCGCCGAGACCGCCGTCCGCGGACTCACCCCGGACGCGGTGATCGCCCGCACCTCGCTGATCATCGGGGACGGGGACTCGCCGCAGGAGCGCCTCGTCCACGCGCTGGCCACCGGCGTGCGCGACGGCGCCCTGTTCACCGACGACATCCGCTGCCCGGTGCACGTCACCGACCTGGCCGCCGCGATCCTCGAACTGGCCGCCGACCCGGGACGCCACGGCGTACACCACCTGGCCGGCCCGGACGCGATCAGCCGCCACCGGCTGGGCGTGCTGGTGGCCCGCCGGGACGGCCTGGACGAGACCCGGCTGCGCCCGGCGCTGCGGGCGGAGACGGCCCTGCCCGGCGGCCGGGAGGTCCGCCTCGACAGCACCCGGACCACCGCCGGGCTGCGCACCCGCCTGCGCGGTCCCGGCGAGTTCCTAATCCTCAACGCGGGCCCGCCGGAGCCGATCGTCAGGGGGTGAGGTCCGACGGCCCGGGAGAACTGCTCTACGACAGCGACCGCACCCATGTCACCCGGATCCGCGCGGCGGACGGCACGTGGGTGGTCCGCAAACAGCCGCTGGGGCCGGGTGCCGCCGAGCGCCTGCGCACCGAACGCGACATCCTGGGACGCCTGGCCGGTGTTCCGGGGACGCCCCGGCTCGCCGACGTGGAGGCGGAGGACGGCGAACTGCTCCTGGTGGCGATTCCCGGGCGTACCCTCGCCGAGATCCCCTCCCCCTGGGCCGCCGGGCCGCTGATCAAGCTGGCGCACCGCCTGGCCCTGGTCCTGGCCGGCGTGCACCGGCACGGGGTGATCCACCGGGACGTGAGCCCGGCGAACATCCTGATCCCGGCCGACGAGGGGCACGAGCCGGTGCTGCTCGACTACGAGCTGGCCACCACCGCGGTCCAGGACGGTGCGGCGGCCGAGCGGATCGAGCTGGCCGGGACGCTGCCCTACCTGGCGCCGGAGCAGACCGGGCGGACCGGACGGCCGGTCGACCACCGGGCCGACCTGTACGCCCTCGGCGCCACCCTGTACGAGCTGGCCACCGGCGCTCCGCCGTTCGGCCGGGACCGCGATCCGCTCAGCCTCACCCATGATCATCTGGCCCGGGTGCCGGATCCGCCGTCCGAGGTGCACCCGCAGGTCCCGGCCGCACTGTCCGAGATCATCCTGCGGTTGCTGAGCAAGGAGCCGGGCCGGCGCTACCAGAGCGGTGAGGGCCTGGCCCACGACCTGGCGGTGCTGCGGGACCGGTACGCCCGGGGCGTCCCCGGCGTGTTCCCGCTCGGCGAACGGGACTTCCCGCTGCGGCTGCCCCCACCGGCCCGCCTGATCGGCCGGGCCGAACCGCTGGCCGCGCTGAACGGCCTGCTCAGCGAGGCGGTCTCCGGGCACAGCGTGCTGGCGGTGGTGACCGGCCCGCCCGGGGTGGGCAAGACCGCCCTGGTCGACCGGCTGCGACCGGCCGTGGCGCGGGCCGGCGGCCGGTTCGTGGCGGGCAAGTTCGCCCAGTTCGGTCACGACATCGGCGGGGACGCCATCCGGGAGGCGTTCGACCTGCTCGGCAACCAGCTGCTCGCCGAACCGGACGAGGTGGTCGCGGTCCTGCGGGAACGTCTGCAGGAGGCGGTCGGCGCGGACAGCGGCCTGGTCGGCATGATGATGCCACCGTTCCGGGCGCTGCTCGGGGTGGAGCCGTCCGAACCGGCCGGCGAGGATCCGCGGTCGGTCTTCGCCCGGCTGCGCCGGGCCGCGCTGACCCTGCTGCGGACCCTGGCGAGCAGCGACAGCCCGGTGGTCTTCTTCCTCGACGACCTGCAGTGGGCGTCGCCGGGGGCGTTCCGGTTCCTCGACGACGTGCTCGACGCCGACCTGCCCGGCCTGCTGGTGCTCGGCGCGTACCGGGAGGAGGAGGTCGACGAGACGCATCCGCTCTCCGCGATCCTGGCCCGGATGCGGCGCGAACGCGGCGACAGCCGGGAGGTGCGGCTGGCCAATCTCGGTCACGCCGAACTGGCCGCACTGATCGCGGCGATGCTGCGGATGCCGGAGTCCGACGCCGCGCCGCTGGCGTCACTGCTGGCGATGCGGACCGGCGGGAACCCGTTCGACACGATGGAACTGCTCAACGCGCTGCGCCGGCAGGGTGCCCTGGTGCCCGCGGGGGCCGGCTGGTCCTGGGACGACGACACGGTGCGCCGCTTCGTCGGGCACGGCGACGTGGTGGATCTGCTGGGCGCCCGGATCGAGGCGCTGCCGGCGCCGACCCGCGACCTGGTCGAGGTGATGTCGTGCCTGGGCGGCGAGGTGGACCTGAACCTGCTCCGGGTCGCCGGCGGGCTGCCCCGGGAACGGGTGACGGCGCTGCTGCTGCCGGCGGTGGCGGACGGTCTGCTGGTCCGCGACGCGACCGTGGTGCGGTTCCGGCACGACCGGGTGCAGCAGGCGGCGTACGGGCGGCTGGACGATCAGGCGCGCGCCGAGCGGGGGCTCGCACTGGCGCGCCGGCTCGCGGCGGATCCCCGGCACGCGGCCGCGGCGGCGCCACAGTATCTTGCGGCCGCTGAGCTTCTCCGCGTACCCGGAAAGGCTCTGCCCGGAGAGCGGGTGGCCGCAGCCGATCTCCTGCGGCGGGCCTCGGCCGCCGCCCGGCTGGTCGCGAACCAGGCGGGGGCCGAGCTTCATCTCGCGGCCGCGCTGCGTCTGCTGACGACAACCGATGCGGGGTACGCGGAAACGACCGCCGAGTGGCATGCGGCGCTGTGCGCGCTCGGCCGGTTCGACGACGCCGACCGGGTGTTCGGCGAGATCATGGCCACCGGCGGGGAGCCGGTGTGGCTGGCCGGCCCGGTCGCCGAGCAGGTCGGCGCCCTGAGCAGCAGGCTGCGGATGGCCGAGGCCCTGGACCTGGGCCGGGACATGCTCGCCCGGCTCGGCGTCGACGTGCCGGACCGGGCCGCGATGGGCCCGCGCATCGGTGCCGGGATGGCCGCCTTCCACCGCTGGCTCGACACCGCGGGCGACGGCGCGGACCTTCCGGAGGTCACCGATCCGGCCCTGCTCGCGCCCGCCCATCTGATCAACAGGATGCTCGCGGCGGCGTTCTACTCCGACAAGCAGACCCTGGCCTGGCTGGTGGTCGAGGCTGCCGCGCTGTGGACCGGGCACGGGGTCTGCGCGCCGCTGACCGGCACACTCGGCAACCTCGGCGTGGCGATCATCGCGGCCGGGGGCGACCGGCGCGACGCCTACCGGGCCATGCGGCACGTGCTGGCGGTGGGCGACGCACACGGATACGAGCCGCAGACCTCACAGGTGAGGTTCCTGCACTCCCTCGGCGTCGTGCACTGGTTCGAGCCGCTGGAGAACTCCATCCGGCTGGCCCACGAGGCCCGCGACGGCCTGCTGCGCGGCGGTGACCTGCGCAACGCGCTGTACACCTACTTCGCGGCGCTGCCGCAGCTGCTCGACCGGGCACCCGACCTGGCCACGGTGGACCGGGAGCGCCGGGACGCCGAGGCGTTCGCCGAACGGGTCGGCGCGAGCGGCGCCACCTCGATGTTCCAGAGCATCGGCCGCCTGATCCGGGCCCTGCACGGCGAGACCTCACCGCCCGGCACCCTCGGCGAGGGCGAGGACGGCTTCCTCGCCGGATTCGCCACCGACACTCCGGGGCAGACGTTCCACGCGATCATCCGGGCGCTGTCCGCCGCGATCTTCGGCGACGACGACACCCTGATCCGGGACAGCGATCAGGGCGTACGGGGTCTGCCGTCGATCCCCGGCAGCTACCCGAACACCCAGGCCCACGTGGTGGGGGTGCTCGGCGCCGCGGCCCGGGCCCGGCGGAGCACCGGCGCCGAGCGGGAGGCAGCGCTGGCCGAGGTGGACCGGTGCCGCGACTTCCTGGCCGCCCGGGCCGCCGACCAGCCGGCCAACTTCCGGCACCTGCAGCACTTCGCCGAGGCGACCCGGGCCGCCGCGCACGGCGACTACGCGGCCGCGGCGCTCGCCTACGACGCGGCGATCGTGGACGCCGGCGGGCGCTCCTGGCACGGTCCGCTGATCACCGAGCGGGCGGCGCTGTTCCACCTGGCGTACGGGCTGGAACACGTCGGCACCCGGCTGATCGCCGAAGCCTGCCAGGGGTACGCGGCGTGGGGCGCGACCGGCAAGGTGCAGCAGCTCAAACGGGAGCACCCGGTGCTCGCCACGGCACTGTCCGGGGCGTGGACACCGCGCGCCGCGACCCAGGGCCGCGCTCACAGC
The DNA here is from genome assembly GCF_000962825.1 of Actinoplanes rectilineatus. Classification (GTDB taxonomy): domain Bacteria; phylum Actinomycetota; class Actinomycetes; order Mycobacteriales; family Micromonosporaceae; genus Actinoplanes; species Actinoplanes rectilineatus. The sequence continues at coordinate 89,540 of NZ_JZKF01000011.1, read as the reverse complement.
CTGACCCTGTCCAGCGAGGTCATCGACCTGATGGCGGTGCTGGACGCGGCCCGGGCGCTGAGTTCGGAGACCTCCCTGGAACGGCTGCGGGTCCGGGTGCAGCACGTGCTCAGCCAGCTGACCGGCGCCACCGCCGTCCACATGATCGTGCGTGACGACCGCGGCGACGGCTGGATCCTGCCCGGCGAGGGCACCGCACCCACCGCCGAGCAGCTGCCGCTGACCGTGGTCCGCTACGCCGAACGCACCGGCGAGCCGATGCTGGTCGAGGACGTGACCCTGGACGACCGGGTGAGCCGCGACCCGTACCTGGCCGGACTGGACCACTGCTCGCTGCTCGCGGTGCCGGTGCTGGGCCACGGGCAGCCGCGGGCCATGCTGCTGCTGGAGAACCGGCTGAACCGGCGGGCGTTCTCCACCGGGCGGCTCAACGCGGTCGAGCTGATCGCCGGGCAGCTCACCGTGTCGCTGGAGAACGCCCAGGTGTACGCGTCGCTGGAACGCAAGGTGGCGGAACGCACCGAGGAACTGGGCGAGGCGAACCGGCAGCTCGAGCTGCTGACCGTCACCGACCCGCTGACCGGCCTGCCGAACCGGCGCAAACTGACCGCGTTCCTCGCCGACGAGTGGCTGCGCTCGCAACGGTCCGGCGCCCCGATCGGCGTCGCGATGATCGACATCGACCACTTCAAGAAGTACAACGACCACTACGGGCACCAGGGCGGCGACGAGTGCCTGCGGACCGTCGCCGAGGCGCTGCGCGGCAGCGTGCGCGGCACCGACCTGGTGGCCCGCTACGGCGGCGAGGAGTTCTGCATCGTGATGCCCGGTGCCGGGCCGGTCAACGCGCTGCTCGTGGCGGAACGCGCCTGCCGGACGGTGGCCGCCCTGCGCGAGCCGCACACCCTCGCCGACGAGGGTTTCGTCACGGTCAGCGTCGGCGTCACCGCCGGCACGCCGACCGTGCACACCGGCCCGGAACAGCTCACCAAACTCGCCGACGAGGCGCTGTACGAGGCGAAGCGGGCCGGGCGCAACCGGGTGGTGAGCGGATGAACCTGCGCCTGTCGTCGTCGGCCGGCGTCAAGCTGCGCCGCACCCGGCAGTTGATGATCGCGCTGCTGGTCATCACCCTCGCCCTGCTCTCCGGGTACTCGCTGCTCGACAGCCGGCAGCACGGCCGGATCGTGCGGGACATCGTCGAACTGGGCGCGGAGGTATCGGCGTACGAGCAGGCGGTGTATCTGTCGGCGTGGGAGATGATGCTGATCGAGGCCACCGTGAACGACCCGAACGGGCCGGAACGCCGGCAGCTGCTCGGGGTGGACGCTCAGACGTACCAGGCGACCCTGCGTATCTCGGCGAGCGACGTCGAGGACCAGGACCGGCTGGACACCGCGGCCATCGCCCAGCGCCAGGTCAACATCCGGCAGAGCATCTTCTACTTCCTGACCCTGCTGGACCGCGGGCAGACCGCCGCCGCCCGGGAGAACCTCGAGACGGTGATCGAACCGGCCTACCAGCACAACATGAACCGTCTCATCGCGCTGCGCGACACCCACCAGGCCCGGTACGACGACCACCAGCTCACCGCCCAGCAGGACTCCGAGCGCCTGCTCTGGGGCAGCATGATCAGTTTCGGGCTGAGCATGGTGGTGATCGCGTTGTTCGCCTGGTCCACCCGCACCCACCGGCTGCAGGTGGAACGGATGGCCGCCACCGACACGCTCACCGGCCTGCCGAACCGGGCCGCGTTCACCGCCCGTACCCAGCGGGCCCTGACCGCCCCGGACGTCCCCGGCGACTCCGGCGGCCTCACCGTGCTCACCGTCAACATCGACGGGTTCCGGCACGTCAACGACCAGCTCGGGCCGCACATCGGCGACCGGCTGCTGGCCGAGGCCGGATGGCGGCTGGCCGATGCGGTCCGCGACACCGACATGGTCGCCCGGCTCGGCGGCGACGAGTTCGCCATCCTGCTGCACGGCATGGCCCCGGAGACCGCGGAGACCGTCGCCGACCGGCTCCGCGAGGCCTTCGACCAGCCGTTCCAGCTCGACGACATCACCCTCGACCTGGAGATCAGCATCGGTGCGGCGACCGCCGTGGACGGCGACGACGTGGCCACCCTGCTCGGGCACGCGGACAGCGCCATGCACGACGCGAAGGAACAGCACGAGGGGTTCCGCCGGTTCACCCCGAGCACCGCGCAGGACACCACCGCCCGGCTCGGCCTGCTCGGCGACCTGCGCCGCGGGCTGGCCGACGACGAGCAGCTCACCCTGCACTACCAGGCCAAGATCCGGCTCAGCGACGGCACGCTGGCCGGGGTGGAGTCGCTGGCCCGCTGGCAGCACCCCACCCGCGGTCCGGTCTCCCCCGGCGAGTTCATCCCGGTCCTGGAGACGACCAGCCTGATCCACCGGTTCACCGACCGGGTGCTGGTCCTCGCGCTGCGCCAGGCCCGGGACTGGCTGGACGCCGGGCACCGGGTGCCGGTCGCGGTCAACGTGTCCACCCGCAGCCTGCTCGACGAGTCGTTCCCGCCCCGGCTGGCCGCCCTGCTGAAATCCGTCGGGGTGCCGGGCGAGCTGCTCTGCATCGAGATCACCGAGCACACCGTGATGTCCGACCCGACGACCACCATCGACGCGCTGAACCGGCTCCGCGAACTGGGGGTGAAGGCGTCGATCGACGACTTCGGCACCGGGTACTCGTCCCTGTCGTACCTGAAACTCCTGCCCGTCGACGAACTGAAGATCGACCGGTCGTTCGTGGCCGACATGGTCACCGACAGCAGCAGTCACGCCCTGGTCGCCTCGGCGGTCGACCTGGCCCACAACCTGGGGCTGGCCGTGGTCGCCGAGGGGGTGGAGGATCCGGCGACCGCCGCCGCCCTCGCCGAGCTGGGCTGCGACACCGCCCAGGGCTACCACTTCGCCCGGCCGGTGCCCGCCGCCGACCTGACCCGGCGTTTCCTGGACCGTACGCCTGACGCGCTGTCCCTGTCCGTGCCTCCCGGGCCGGCGCGGCCGTAGGCTCGAAGGGTGACGTCCCCCGTCGTCCGCGTCCACCGGTCCGACGTCGAGACCACCGACATCGCCGGTGCGCACGAACTGCTCAGCCGCGCCTACGTGGACCACGAGCCCCGGCTGCGGCCGGTCCGCGCCGGATTCCGGTTCCGGTCCAGCGTCGCGGCGGCCGGGCGGCTCACCACCGAACGTCTGCGCTACCGGGGCGCGGTGGAGGCGTCCGCGGCACCGTTCGACTCGGTCACCACCACGGTGGTCCGCTCCGGGTGGTTCAGCGTGGACGACGGCGACCAGCACCGGTTCGGCGCCTCAGACGCGTTCCTGGTGCCGCTGGGCGCGCCGCTGCTGGTCTGCTGGGACACCGTCGACCTGCAGAACATCCGGTTCCCCCTGGACGCGGTGGCCCGGCTCGCACCCCGGCTCGGGGTCGACGCCGCGGACTTCCGCTTCGACGGCCCCGCACCGGTGTCACCGGCGATGCGGCGCCACTGGGTGACCACGGTCGCCTACGCGGTGCAGGCGTTCACCGGCCCGAACCCCACGGTCCAGAACCCTCTGGTGTACGCGAGCCTGCTGAACCTGATCGCGTCGGCGGCGGTGACGGTCTTCCCGAACACCACGATGCGGGTCGCCTACACGCCCGGCCCCGGACGTGTCCCGCCGGTGGCGGTACGGCGGGCGATGACGTACATCGAAGCGCACGCCGCCGATCCGATCACCGTGGAGGACGTGGCGGTCGCGGCCCGGATCGGGGTGCGCGGGCTGCAGGCCGCGTTCGCCCGGCACGGTGACGTGACGCCGACCGCCTACCTGCGCCGGGTCCGGCTGGAGAGCGCCCACCGGGAACTTCAGGCCGCTGATCGGGTACGCGGTGACACGGTGGCCGCCATCGCGGCCCGGTGGGGGTTCGGTTCGCCGGGGCGGTTCTCGGTCGCCTATCGCGCGGCGTTCGGCCGGTCGCCGAACCGGACCCTGCGCACCTGAAAACCTCCGTTGTCACGATATTTCCCGATACAGTGAGGCAATGCCTCATCGCTGTTCCGTTGCGCTGCTGGCCACGGCCGCCGTCCTCGGCATGGCCGGATCCCCGGCGGCCGCCGTGCCCGCCCCGCCGCCCCTGCTGCAGGGTTGGCTCGTCACGGGGAGCGACCCCGCCCGCTGTCTGACCGGCGGCCCGAACGGCGACGTCCTGATCACCACGCCGTGCGACCCGGACGACAAGCACCAGGAGTTCTTCCAGGCCAGCGACGGCACCATCACCAACTTCAAGCACTGCTTCGAACCCTCCGGATCCGAGGACGGCTCCGCCGGGCCGCGAATCGTGGTGGCGAAGTGCACCTTCACCGACGACCAGGACTGGTGGTTCAACACCACCCTGCGGCTCGGGCGCAACGGTGACTGCCTGACCGAGGTCGCCGTGAAGAACGGCAAGGGCGAGATCCGGCTGCGGCCGTGCACCGGCGCCGACAACCAGAAGTGGCAGGCCCGCGCGTCCGGGTGATCCCCTCGTGGTCTCCACTCGCTGATCATCGGATCGACTGGAGCACATGCGGTTGTGCGCGTCCACGCGGTGACACTAGGTTGAGAGCAGCCAACTGCGGCGACGCGAGGGAAACCGGTGAGAACCCGGTGCGGTCGCGCCACTGTGACCGGACCTGATCATGGGTCCGGGAGCCAGGGAGCTCGTCCGCCGCAGCCCCACGAGCGGGACGCGTCATCCCGCAGGAGGTTGTGATCTCTCATGTCCGATGTTCAGTCCGTTCAGCCCACCAGCACCCCGGTCGTCTCCCCGCAGCTGATCGCCGCGGCGACCGGCGTGGTCGCGGTCATGCTGCTGCTCGCCTACCTGGTCGCCTTCGACCAGGGTGCCCTCTCCCAGGGTGGGATGTATCTCCACGAGCTGATGCACGACGGCCGCCACCTGCTGGGTGTCCCGTGCCACTGACCACCACCCCCGCACGTCCCGGCACGCCGTCCGACGCCGCCCCGGTCACCCGGGGCTTCGGTTCGCTGCTCCTGCGCGGGCTGCTGGCCGGACTGATCGCCGGCCTGCTGGCCGGCGCGTTCGCGTTCACGTTCGGCGAGACACACGTCGACGCGGCCATCGCCATCGAGGAGGCCGCAGCGGCCGCTTCCACTCCGGACGCCGGTGCGGCCGTCGATGCGGCCGTCGCCGAGGAGGAGCCGCTGGTCAGCCGCGAGGGCCAGAAGGCGGGCCTGGTCCTGGCCACCTCGCTGTACGGCATCGCCGTCGGCGGCATCCTGGCCACGGCGTACGCACTGCTGCGCCGCCGCCTGCGCACCCCGAACGACAGCCGGGCCGCCCTGTCCCTGGCCGGCGCCGCCCTGCTCGGCGCCGTGGTCGTCCCGTTCCTGAAATACCCGCCCAACCCGCCGGCCGTCGGCGACCCGTCCACGATCGACCAGCGCACCTGGAGCTACCTGGCCGCCCTGGTCCTGGGCCTGATCGCCGTCTGGGCCGCCGTCATCGCCGCCCGCACCCAGCACACCGAGTGGCGCCGTGCCGCCGCCGGCGCGGCCGCTTTCCTGGTGGTGGTGACCGTCGCCTACCTGATGCTCCCCAGCATCGACGAGGTGCCCACGACGTTCCCGCCGAGCCTGCTCTGGAACTTCCGGATCACCTCGCTGGGCGTCCAGACGGTGCTGTGGACGGTGTTGGGCCTGGCCTTCGCCGCCCTGGTAGCCCCGGCCCGTCCTGCTCCCGCTGCCGCTGCGGCCGCACCTTCCGCCGCGGCGTAATAGGCCACACCGCCCCGTTACCCGCACTGACACCACGGCCGGGACCCTCGGGTCCCGGCCGTGGTGGTTCCATGCAGGTGACCGCGACCGGTTACCGGACCGTGTCAGGAACCGGCGAGCAGCCGTCCGCGGAGCCCGCTGCGGCAAGGGCCTCGCCGAAGAGCCTTCCGGCGAGTTCCAGGCAGCGCATCCGGGCAGGAGAGAAGCCGTAAGGCATCTTGGTGATCGCCGTGGCGGCACTCATCAACTTCGCGCTCTCCTCCCCTGTCCGGTCGGCGTCGTGGACCTCGAAGATCTTCTCCTCGTCCGCGTCGAGACCAGCTGCCTCGATGGCCTGATTCAGGGCCATCTGGTGAGCGCATCGCTGCACGGCGAGCTCTTCGACGCGCGGGTCGTCGGGTTCGACGCCGTCGTCGAGAGCAGCCTCCGCCGCCTCACGACGGTCCTCCTCGGCCCGCAGGTCGGGGTGGGTGGCCAGCACGACGAACGTGCCGGCCTGGATGACGGCGCCCAGCGGCCCGAAGATCCGTTCGGTGACCAGCAGGGCGTCCAGATCGGAGGGGCGCAAGGCACCCGGAGGCAGGTGCCTGAGCCGGTCCGTGACCGGTTCGGAGAGCAGTCCCAGCGGGCTGCCCACCGCCTGCAGGCGCTGGACAGCCGCGCGCCGACGTTTGACGGCGGCCTCCTGCGCCGCCAAGGTCTCCTCCAGCCTGCTCAGAACCGACTCGATGTCCGGGGCCTGGTCCAGGGCCTGGTCTCCGGCTTCGCCGAAGGCCGCCCGCATGTCGTCCAGGCTGATACCGGCATCCGCCATCCTGCGGATCCACAGCAGGCGGATCATGTCGCCATAGCCGTAGCGGCGACGGCCGTCCCCGCCGCGCTCGGGCTCCGGCAGCAGACCGATCTGGTGGTAGTGGCGGATGGCGCGTGGGGTGATCCCGGCGAACGCAGCGGCATCACCGATCTTGACCTGCCGGGGAGGCGTGAGGGAGTGGTACATCGCAGACGGAGCCTTTCGTGCTGTGGTGTCCCGACCCCACCACATGCCGCTACGGCATGTGCAACAACACTGTCCCGGTGTCACCGGAATCAGGCACCCACTGCCGCCGGCACCGATCAAGAACGACGAACCGTCCGGGAACGCAGAGTGACCATCACCGTCCACGGCCACCCCGGAGACGAAACCCCACCGCCGACAACGGCTCGGCCGGGCGGTTCCCGGCGGGTCAGGTACGGCGGGTGTCGTCCAGGCGTACCGCGTCCAGGGGTGGGGCGCCGTCAGCCGTGTCGGCGGCCACCGCGGCGGCCTTCAGGGCGTCGGCGCGGTCCAGGCTGGTGCGCAGCGTGATCGACGGGAGCAGCACGGCCGCGACGATGCCGAGGACGGCCACCCCCGCCGACACCGCGAAGATCAGGCCCGTGGCGTCACCGTACGCGGTGGCGGCCGGCACCCCCGCAGCGGTTCCGTCGGCGACCTGACGGGCCAGGACCGCGCCCAGGACGGCGACGCCGATCGTGCCGCCCAGTGAGCGGAAGAACGCCACCGTGGCGCTGGCGGCGCCGATGTCGGTGAGGGCCACCGTGTTCTGGACGACGAGGACGAAGTTCTGCATGGTCATGCCGACCCCGGCGCCGATGGCGACCATGGCGACACTGATCAGCCAGAGCGGCGTGGTCGCGGTCACGAAGCCGAGGATGACGAAGCCGGCGGTCAGCGAGACCGCGCCGGTGATCAGGTACGGCTTGAGCCGGCCGGACCGGCTGATCATGCGGCCGGCCACCAGGGAGGCGACCAGGATGCCGGCCATCATCGGGATGGTCAGCAGGCCCGCCTCGGTGGGGGTGTGACCCCGGCTGATCTGGAAGTACTGGCTGAGGAAGACGGCCGCGCCGTACATGGCGGTGCCGGCGGCGAGACTGCCGAGGATCGCCAGGGCGGTGGTGCGCTGCCGCAGGATGTGCGGGGGGACGACCGGCTCGGGCACCCGGGTCTCCACCCAGGTGGCGAGGCCCAGCAGGAGCAGGGTGCCGCCGACCATCGCCGCGGTCTGCCAGGACGCCCACGGCCAGGCGTCGCCGACGAACGACACCCAGATCAGCAGCAGGCTGACCCCGCCGGTGATCAGCGTGGCGCCCCAGTAATCGATCTTCACGTTGTCGCGGCGGGTCACCGGCAGGCGCAGCGTGAGTTGCAGCATCACCAGGGCGAGCAGCGCGAACGGCACCCCGATGAAGAAGCACCACCGCCAGCCGAGCCAGGACGTGTCCACGATGAAGCCGCCCAGCAGCGGACCGCCGATCGTGGAGACCGAGGTGACGCTGGAGAGGTAGCCGCTGTATTTCCCGCGTTCCCGGGGCGGGATCATCGCGGCGATGGCGATCTGCACCAACGCCTGCAGGCCGCCGACGCCGATGCCCTGGACGGCGCGGGCGGCGATCAGTTGCTCGGCGTTCTGGGCCAGGCCGGACGCGACCGATCCGGCCAGGAAGACCACGGTGGCGACCTGGATCAGGACCTTCTTGCTGATCAGGTCGGCGAGTTTGCCCCAGATCGGGGTGGCGGCGGTGGCGGCGAGCAGGGTCGCGGTCACCACCCAGGTGTACTGGGTGGCCGAGCCGTGCAGGTCGTGCAGCATCCGGGGCAGCGCGGTGGAGACCACCGTGCTGGCCAGCGTGGACACGAACAGGGCGAGCAGCAGACCGGTCAGTGCGCGCAGGACTCGGCGGTCGGCGCTCATGCGGTGTTCTCCGGGTGCGACGAAGGGTGCGACGAAGGGTGCGACGAAGAGTGGGACGAAGAGTGGGACGAAGGGTCAGGCGAAACGGGTGACGCGGGGTCGGACGGGACGGGCGGGAGCGGGACGGTCAGCAGCAGGATGGTCCCGTCGCCGGAGACGGCGAGCATGTCGTCGCCGGTGACGGCCAGCCCGGCGAACGGGCGGGGCACGCCGGGCAGGCGCCCGACGAACAGCGCGGGTGCGGTCCGGTCCGGCGGGCTGATCGGCAGGTCATCGGCGATGACCCGCAGCGGCGGGCCGAGGGCGACGACACGGCGTTTCCCGGTTTCGGCGACGAGCAGTTCGCCTCGGTGCACGACGAGACCCTGCGGACGGTCCAGGCCCTCGGCGACGATCACCGGCGGCCCCTCGCCGACACGGTCGACGGTCGCTGACGGGCCCTCGCCGAGGCGGTAGACGACACCGCGTTCCTCGTCGCTGACGTAGAGGACGTCGTCGCCGTCCACGGCCAGACCGGCCGGCCGGCCGAGTCCGTCGGCGAGCACGGTGACCGTGTCGTCGCCGGGACCGATCGCCAGGACGCGGCCCGCGTCGCTCTCCGCGACCACGATCGCGCCGTCCGATCGTACGATCACATCGGTCGGCCTCTGGAGACCGGCCGCGCGGGAACGCACCTGGCCGGACCCGCGCTCGATGGTGTTGACGTGCCCGAACTGGGACGTGACGTGGAGCAGGTCGCCGTCGGCGGTGATCGCGTGGGCGAACGACGTCAGCGTGCCGTCGACCCGGTAGTGGTCGGCGACGTGCAGCGTCCCGTCCGGACCGGCCGCGATGCCGAACGGCCCGGCCAGCCCGCTCGGCACGACCGCGCGGGTCCGGACCTCCGGGGTGACCTCGTGGATGCCACCGCCGGCGTAGCTGGAGACGAACATCCGGTTGTCCTCGTCGAACGCGGCGTTGTCCATCCCGGCGATACCGGTGACGGACACGTGCCGGCGGTCGCCGTCGAGGCGGGTGAGGGTGCCGGCGGCGTCCCGGGAGAGCACGAACAGCGTGCCGCCGCGGTCGAAGCGCACCGCCACCGGCTGGTGCACGTCCGCCGCGACCAGTTCGGGCTCACCGCCCGCGGGTCCGATCCGGAACACCTCGCCGGTGAGCATGTGCGGGTAGTAGAGGTGGCCGTCCGGGCCGGTCTGCATCGCGTTGCCCATCGCGAGCGAACTCGTCAGGACGCGCGGCTCGCCGCCGCCGGGGAACAGTTCCAGCAGGCGGCCGCCGGGGACATCTCGTTGACGAACAGGCGGTCACCGACGCAGGTGATCCCGTTCGGCGCGGACAGTCCCTCGGCGACCAGGGTGAACACGCCGGCCGGGTCGCGGCGCCAGACGCGGCCGGGGACGAGGTCGGTGACGTACATCGAGCCGTCCGCGCCGAACGCGAGATCGTCCGGCGCCTGGATCGGACCGGTGGAGTCGACCACCGTCTGCACGTCGCCGGTCCGCAGGTCGACCGCGCTGATCCGGCCGGCCAGGAACTCGGCGACGTGCAGGCGACCGTCGGGGCCGAAGGCGACCCCGTTCGCGCCGCGCAGCGGGCTGTGTCCGGTCAGGCGTTCCACAGCACCTCGTCCATGCCGCCCTCGGTACGCCACCGGCGCAGCAGTTCGTGGAAGACGACCGGCCCGGGACCGTAGGAGTGGCTCACCGGCCGGGGACGGCCCTCGTTGTTGTAGTAGCCCGGGGTGCACTCGGCCTGGAACGTGAAGGTGTCCGGCGCGGTCTCGCGGATCGTGGCCACCCAGGACTCCTCGGCCTCCGCGGTCGGCTCGACGCGCTGGACACCCCGCTTGCCGGCCTCGGCGACGACGGCGGCGATGTGTCCCGCCTGCTCCTGCAGCACGTGGACGAAGTTGACCGACGCGGCGTTCTGCATCGATCCGAGGTGGAACAGGTTGGGGAAGCCGTGACTGTAGAAGCCGTGCAGGGTACGCGGTCCCTTCGCCCAGTGGTGCAGCAGCGGCAGGCCGTCGCGCCCGTACACCGGGAGGGTGCCGGAGACGACGCCGGAGACGCCCACCTCGAAGCCGGTGGCGAAGATGACGCAGTCGACCGGGTAGGCGGTCTCCCCGACGACGACCTCGTTCTCGGTCATCCGGGTGATGCCGCCGACGTCGGCGGTGTCGACCAGGGTCACGTCGGGCCGGTTGAACGTCTGCAGGTAGAGGTCGCTGAACCCGGGACGCTTGCACATGTAGCGGTACCACGGTTTGAGCAGTTCGGCGGTGGCCGGGTCGTCGACGACGGTCGCCACCCGGGCGCGGATCTCGTCCATCTTGACGGCGTCGGCCTCTTCCAGCTCCTCGTCGCTGAGGCCGCTGCCGGTGCCGACCAGGAAGGTGCGCTGCAGGGCGGGCGTGCTGGTCCAGCCGTCGCCGACCATGTCCTGGTCGGTCTCGGCGCCGGTGACCACGGCGAGGAAGTTGTCCATCCGCTTCTGCTGCCAGCCCGGTTCCAGGTTCGCCGCCCACTCCGGGTCGATCGGGCGGTTGTCCCGGACGTCGACCGAGGTGGGGGTGCGCTGGAAGACGTAGAGGTGTTCGGCGGTCCCGGCGATCTGCGGGATGACCTGGATGCCGGTGGCGCCGGTGCCGACCACGCCGACACGCTTGCCGGCCAGGTCGTAGCCGGAGTCCCAGCGGCTGGTGTGGAAGGTGTGCCCGCGGAACGACTCGATGCCCGGGATGCCGGGGAGTTTCGGCTGGGTGAGCGTGCCGGAGGAGACGATCACCCAGCGGGCGCGCATCACGTCGCCGCGGTCGGTGCGCACGGTCCACTCGGCCGCTTCGTCGTCCCAGCGCAGCTCGGTGACCCGGGTCTGGAAGACGGCGTCGTCGTAGAGGCCGAAGTGCTCGGCGATGGCGACCGCGTGCTGCCGGATCTCCTCGCCGGGGGCGTAGCGCCACTTCGGGACGTAGCCGACCTCCTCCAGCAGCGGCATGTAGACGGTCGACTCGATGTCGCAGTGGATGCCGGGGTAGCGGTTCCAGTACCAGGTGCCGCCGAAGTCGCCGGCCTCGTCGAGCATCCGGATGCTGCCGACGCCGGCCTGCCGGAGCCGGGCGCCGGTGAGCAGGCCGCCGAAGCCGCCGCCGATCACGAGGGCCTCGACGCGGTCGGTGAGCGGTTCCCGCTCGGTCCGGGGCGTGTACGGGTCGGTCGCGTAGTAGCCGAATTCGCCGGTGGTCCGCTGGTACTGCGTCGCGCCGTCGGGGCGGATGCGGCGGTCGCGTTCCGCCTTGTACTTGGAACGCAGCGCTTGGAGATCCAACGTCGTACCTTTCTGAGCGGTACCGGGGGTTTCGTCCGTAGCTAAGCGTCGGGCCAATTTTAAGTCAAGTGACTGGCTGGTGGTGTCCGTCGATGGCAGCGCGGTCAGCTGCAGGTCTGTCGCCGCGCTGTGGGAACACTCACTCGGAGCAGTCGATCATGAAAAATCAGTCACTTGACTGAAAGTCGTGACAGGAGTTGACTCGACGGCGAAGAACGGCACCAATCCACCCGAAACGGCCGCGGCACACGGCCCTGTTCGAGGAGGTAATCCGCCCGATGGTGAACGACACCGCTCCCCCCTTCTTCCCCATGGAGCGAGCGGCCGCCTGCCCGTTCGACCCACCACCCGCACTGCACGACCTTCAGGACCAGGCGCCACTGACCCGGGTACGACTGTGGGACGGCTCCACCCCGTGGCTGGTCACCCGGCACGCCGAACAGCGCACCCTGCTCGCCGACCAGCGGCTCAGCGCCGCCATCGACAGCCCCGGCTACCCGCTGCCCGGCCCGGCCCGGCCCCGCGACAGCAAAGGCGGCGGCAGCATCGGCTTCATCCTGATGGACGACCCCGAACACGCCCGGCTGCGCCGCATGGTCACCGCCCCGTTCGCCATCAAACGGGTCGAGGCGCTGCGCCCCGCGATCCAGAAGATCGTCGACGACCTGATCGACGAGATGCTCGCCGGACCACGCCCGGTCGACCTCGTCGAGGCGTTCGCCCTTCCGGTCCCGTCCCTGGTCATCTGCGCACTGCTCGGCGTCCCGTACACCGACCACGACCTGTTCCAGGGCCACAGCCGCAACCTGATCAGCCGGTCCGTCCCGATCGAGGAACGCAGCGCCTCCTTCACGGCACTGCACGACTACCTGGACGACCTGATCGGCAGCAAACTCGACCACCCGGACGACGGCCTGCTCTCCCAACTCGCCGAACGGGTCCGCGGCGGCGAACTGAAACGCTCCGACGCCGCCGGGATCGGCGTGCTGCTGCTGGTCGCCGGCCACGAGACCACCGCCAACATGATCGCGCTCGGCACCCTGGCGCTGCTCGAACACCCGGACCAGCTCGCCCTGCTCCGCGACTCCGACGACCCGAAACTGGTCGCGTCCGCGGTCGAGGAACTCCTGCGGTACCTCAACATCACCCACACCGGGCGCCGCCGGGCCGCCCTCGAGGACATCGACATCGCCGGCGTCACCATCCGGGCCGGCGAGGGCGTCATCATGGCCAACGACATCGGCAACCGCGACCCGTCGATGTTCGACGCGCCGGACGACCTCGACCTGACCCGGGACGCCCGGCGGCACGTCGCCTTCGGATTCGGCGTCCACCAGTGCCTCGGCCAGCCGCTGGCCCGGCTGGAGCTGCAGGTCGTCTACAGCACCCTCTACCGCCGCATCCCCACGCTGCGCCGCGCCACCGAGCTCGACGCGATCCCGTTCAAACACGACGGCGCCGTCTACGGCGTCTACGAACTCCCGGTGAGCTGGTGAAACCATGAAGATCACACTCGATCAGGACAAGTGCGTCGCCTCCGGCCAGTGCGTGATGGCCGCCCCCGACGTGTTCGACCAGCGCGACGAGGACGGGATCGCCGTGCTGCTCACGTCCACCCCCGGCGACACCGACGCGGACGACGTGCACCACGCGGCGGCGGTCTGCCCGGCGGTCGCCATCCGCGTCCAGGACTGACGCTGGTCACTGGTCACTGACCAGTGGTCGCGGGCCGCGGGCCGGCAGTGGCGCATACCTTCTGGGTGCGGCTGCCGGCCCGCGGCCTGATCCTCTTCCGGGTACGCGTGAGCCGGGCGTCACCTCGAAGCCGGTCAGTGCGGCCGCCTACCGCCCGGCCGGGCGTCACCTCGAAGCCGGTCAGTGCGGCCGCCTACCGCCCAGCCGGGCTCGCCTTCCTGACGGGCGTGCTCGGTGATCCCGCCCTCGCCGGCGGTCAGGGCTGGTGGGCGGCCTGCAACGCGGCCAGCCCTTCAGGGGTGCCGATCAGCTCACGGGAGTCCGGGACGTCGCGGTAGTGGGCGGCGGTGAAGGCCAGGAACTCCGGGGTGATGTGGAGCGAACGGCCCGGGAAGGTGAACGGCTTGTCCAGAAACAGGCGACGATGGCCTGGTATCCGTACACGTCCGGCGAGGCCGGGACCACGAAACGACCCTGCTCGATCGACCAGGCGGCCGGGCGGCGGCGGGCACTCCGCGTCAGGAAGAACCAGGTACCGGCCGGCAACGCGAAGCTCACGACCATGACGCCCAGGAACGCGATGAGGGACAGGTCGGCCGAGGGAGCCGCAAGGTGTACTGCATCAGGACGAACTTGCTGAACACCACGAGACCGAAGGTCAGAAGGCCGTGGGCAGAGCGGTCAGACGTGCTGCGCGGGGTGACACCGGGACAGCGTAGTTGATCATGGAGTCGCTACGGTGGGGGCGTGGCGGACAGTGAAAAGCAAGGATGCACGCTGACGGTGTGCCGGGACTGCTGCTGCGGCAGCCTGACCAAACATCCCGGGGTGGACCACGCGGCCCAGATCGAACGGCTGCGGGAGGCGTTACCGGCCGGCCATCGGGTCCGGACCAGCCTGTGCCTCGACGTGTGCGCCCAGTCGAACGTGCTGGTGGTGCACCCGGCGCCGGAAGCCCGGCGACGGGGCGCGCGGCCGGTATGGTTCGGCCTGGTCCTCGACGACACGGTGCTGGGCGACATCGTCGACTGGGTGCGTGACGGCGGGCCGGGAAGGGCGGCGCTGCCGGACATCCTGGAGCTCTCCGTGATCCCGGCACCCCGCCCCGGCCGACCCGAAAAACTCTGACCCGCCGACAGTCGCCGGCCGAGAGGGCCCGAGCTTGTCCCCCAGGCCGTACGCCGCCGAGAATCCGGGGCCGGAGCTGGACCCCGCCGCACAGGCCAACAGCCGACAGCCAGGCCGTCCTTGCCGTCGTCGAGGGCTTAGTAGCGCGGCCCGAACAGCCATGGACGACGGCCCCGCAAGTCCAGCCGTCGGCAATGGTTCCTCCGGACACCGGAAACGGCCCTGGATGACGGCTGGAGGATTCGAGCCGCCGTTGAGGGCGGCGTATTCGTTGCGGGTCCGGTCGACGGCTGTGGTCCATTCGGGAGCTGACAGCGACCTTGGCGACGGCTGGAGTGCGTGGGAGGGCAGTAGAGAAGATCAGGGGCCAGGGTGACTACTTCGGTAGGGATTCCGCAAATGGCGACGGGACGGGATGAAATATGGGGAGAAGATCCGAATTTCGGGGACCGGGTGGCTGACTGATTACTGCCGATCGATTGAGGGAATCGGGATGGGATGAGCAACCGGGCCTACGCGCTCATGTCGGCACTCATCGCCGTGACGTTCACTGTGTTCGGGGTTCTGGTGCTGGGCCTCTCCTGGCCGGTGTCCCTGCTCATCGGCGGCCTTCCCCCCGCCGCCCACGGCTTGGCCGTCCTGGCGCGGCCGGAAGCACCGAACCCACGGCCGGAAGCACCGGACCCACGGTCGGAAGCACCGAACCCCCGGCCGGAGAAAGCGGAACCGCCGCCGAGAGCGTCGAGCCGCACCCCGGGACCACGGAGTGGGCCACACCGCAGCGGTGACCCCGCCGGGCACCCGCCTCCCGGCGAGCGCCCGATAGGTTAGTGCCACCGCGGGAGCCCGCCTTGCTCGTACCTCTAAGAAAGCGGCAACCGGGGCACGCTGGCCAGCAACCGCTGGGTGTAAGGGTGCGACGGCCGGCCCAGGACCGCCGCGGTCTCGCCCTGCTCGACCAGCCTGCCGCTCTCCAGGACCGCCGTCCAGGCGCAGAGTTCCGCGACCACCCCGAGGTCGTGCGAGACCAGCATGATCGTCAGGCCGTGCGATGAGCAGAGGGACGCCAGCAGGTCGACGATGCGCACGCGGGTGGTCAGGTCCAGGGCGCTGACCGGCTCGTCGGCGAGGAGCAGGCGCGGGTTGCCGACGATGGCGCGGGCGATGGCGATGCGCTGCCGCTGGCCGCCGGAGAATTCGTGCGGGTAGCGGCCGGCGGTGTCGGCGGGCAGGCCGACCGCGTCGAGGGCGGCCGTCACCTTCGCCGGGTCGGCGCCGAGGCCGAGGCCGCGCAGGGGTTCCGCAACGATGCGGCCGATGCGGTGGCGGGGGTCGAGGGACGAGTACGGGTCCTGGAAGACGGCTTGGACGGCGCGGCGGAACGGGCGTCCGACGGTCAGCGGTGCGCCGTCGAAGCGGATCACGCCGGTGGTGGGGCGGGCCAGGCCGAGGAGCAGGCGCAGCAGGGTGCTCTTGCCTGCGCCGGATTCGCCGACCAGGGCGAGGTTGCGGCCGGCCTGGATGTCCAGGGAGATGTCGGTGAGGATGGGCGCGCCGCGGCGGTACCCGAAACCGACGCCGTCTGCGGAGAGGATCATCGGCGGGTCCGTTCCAGAGCCTCGTCGAAGCGGCGGGCGCTCGCGACGAGCGTGCGGGTGTAGTCGTGGGCCGGGTTCTCGACGAGGGCGGCGATCGGACCGGATTCCACGATCCTGCCGGCGCGCAGCACGTGGCTGTCGCGGACGATGCGGGCGGCCACCGGCAGGTCGTGGGTGATGAACAGCAGCGACGTGCCGTGGGTGGCGACGATCCGGTCGAGCAGGTCGAGGATCTCCGCCTGCACGGTCACGTCGAGTGCCGTCGTCGGCTCGTCGGCGATGATCAGTTTCGGGCGGCAGGCGAGGGCCATCGCGATGGCGACGCGTTGCCGCTGGCCGCCGGAGAGCTGGTGCGGATAGGACCGGGCGATCCGCTCCGTGTCGGTGAGCAGCACCTCGTCCAGTGCGGCGTGCACGCCGTCGCGCAGGGCGGTGCCGCGCAGTCCCCGGAAGCGGCGCAGCGGCAGGGCGATCTGCTTGCCGGCGGTCATCAGCGGGTCGAGCGCGGTCAGCGGTTCCTGGAAGACGGTCGCCGCCACACTTCCCCGGCCCCGCGGTTTGCGGAGCATGTCGGCGCCGTCGAGGCGGATCTCGCCGGTGGCGGTGATGCCGCGGGGCAGCAGGCCGATCACGGCGAGGGCGGTCAGCGACTTGCCGGATCCGGATTCGCCGAGCAGGCCGACCCGGTCGCCCGGCGCCACCGTGAAGGAGACGTCGTCCACCAAGACCCGGCCGCCGGGGGCGCGGACGGTCAGGCCGTCCACGGTGAGGAGACTCATCTGCGTAGCCCGTCCGCCGTGAGGTTGATGCCTATGACCAGGATGACCAGGGCGATCCCGGGGGCGAGCGCGGCCACCGGCGCGGTCAGGACGCTCGCCTGCGCCTCGAAGAGCATCCGCCCCCAGGACGCGTTCGGCGGTGGTGTGCCCAGCCCCAGATACGACAGGCTCGCCTCGGCGAGCACCGCCAGGCCGGCCTGCAGCGCCAGGTTGACCAGGACGACC
This sequence comes from Actinoplanes rectilineatus, assembly GCF_000962825.1. Classification (GTDB taxonomy): domain Bacteria; phylum Actinomycetota; class Actinomycetes; order Mycobacteriales; family Micromonosporaceae; genus Actinoplanes; species Actinoplanes rectilineatus. Next base: position 72,258 of record NZ_JZKF01000011.1, on the reverse strand, counting down.
GGCCCGATGTTCGGCAGCACGTGGCTGGCCACGATCCGCGGCCAGGACACTCCGGCGACCCGGGCCGCGGTGATGTAGTCGCGGGACAGCACCTGCTTGACCAGCACCCGGGTGAGCCGGGCCACGATCGCCGCCATGGCCAGCCCGATCGCCAGGATCGCCGTGCCCAGGGAGGCGCCCGCACCGGCGACCAGCAGCATCGCCAGCAGCAGGGTGGGGAACGCGATCAGGATGTCCAGCACCACGGCGACGGTGTCGTCGAGCCAGCGGGTGGCGAACCCGGCGAGCAGGCCGGCGCTGACGCCGAGCACGCCGCCGACCGCGACCGCACCGAGCGCGGTGCCGAGGGCGACCCGGCCGCCGATCAGCAGTTGGGTGAGCAGGTCCCGGCCCAGTTTGTCGGTGCCGAGGAGGTGGTCGCCGCCGGGTGGGGCGAGGCGCCCGCCGGAGGTGTCGTCCGGGGAGAACGGCAGGTGCAGGTACGAGACGAGCACCGCCCCCGTGACCACCAGCACGAGTGTCAGCCCGATGCCGAGGTGCAACGACCGGCGGCTCACGACGCGGCCCGCTGCCGCAGCCGGGGGTCGACGAGCCGCTGGACGACGTCCCCGGCGAACCCGACGAGCAGGACCGTCGCGGTGCTGACCAGCATCACGCCCTGGATGACCGGGTAGTCGTGCTGGCTGATCCCCTTGGTGAGCATCCCGCCGAGTCCGGGCAGCGCGAACACGCTCTCGACCACGACCGCGCCGAGGAAGGTGGTGGCGAGTTCCATGGCCAGGACGGCGATCACCGGGACGGAGGCGTTGCGCAGGCCGTGCCGCCGGAACGCCTCGACCGGGGATTCGCCGAGCGCCCGTGCGGTGCGCAGGTAGTCGGCGTCGAGGACGTCCAGGGTGGCGGCTCGTACGTACCGGATGAGGGAGGCCGACATGACCAGCGCGACGGTGACCACCGGCAGGATCAGTGCCTCGATCGCGAGGTCCGGTGACGCCCAGCCGTCCGGGGGGAAGCCACCGGCCGGGAGCACCTGGAGTCGTAACGCGAAGGTGGTGATCAGCAGCAGGCCGACCCAGAACGCCGGCACCGCGATGCCGAACTGGGCGACCGCGTTGATCACCGGGCCGTACCAGCGGTCGGCGCGGGCCGCGGCGAACACCCCGACCGGGACCGCGACCAGTACCGCGAGCACGAAGGCGGCGAGGGTCAGCGGCACGGTGACCGGCAGCCGCGCGGCGATCTCGGGGCCGACCGGGAGGGTGCTGATCAGGGACTGTCCGAGGTCCAGGGTGGCGACGTCTGCCAGCCAGGTGAGGAACTGGGTGGGCAGTGGGGTGTCCGTGCCGAGCGCCTGCCGGGCGGCCTCGATCTGCTCGGCGGTCGCGCCGACCGGGAGCAGGGCGTTGGCCGGGTCGCCCGGCAGGAGGCGGAGCAGCACGAACAGCGCCACCGCCGCGAGGACGAGCGATCCGATGAGGATCGCCGTCCGTCGCAGCAGGTACGGGATCATCAGCTCTTGGTGATCCCGTAGGCGAAGAACTGGGCGTTGAGCCCGTTGACCGGGTAGCCCTGGAGTTTCGACGAGGCGACCACGATCTGCGGGTAGAGGTAGAGCCAGTCGCTGGCCGCCTCCGCCGCGATGATCTTGTTGGCCTGCTTGAGCAGGGCGGTCTGCTCGTCAGTCGTCGTGGCCTGTTCGGCCGCTTCGATCAGCTGGGTGACCTGGGTGTTGCTGTAGCCCCAGTAGAAGTCCGGGTTGCCGTACCAGACGACGTCGCGGTCGTTGACGTGCTCCTGGAGCGTCGCCTGGAAGTTCCGCTCCTTGTAGACCTTGGTGTACCACTCGTCGGACGTGATCGTGTTGATCGTGACGGTCACGCCGATCTTGGCGAGTTCGGTCTTGATGAACGTGGCCGCGGTCGGGTGCGGGTCGTAGTTCGGGGTGTCCAGCGTGAACGCGAAACCGTTCGGGAACCCGGCCTCGGTGAGAAGAGCCTTCGCCGCATCCACGTTGTAGGCGTTGACGGCGGTCAGATCCTCGTACCACGGGTCGCTCGGCGGGACCATCGAGCCGATCGCGGTGCCGTACTCGCCCCAGATCGAGGTGCGCAGCTTCTCGTCGTCGATCGCCTGGCTCAGCGCCTGGCGCACCTTCACGTTGTTGAAGGGCTCGACCTTGTCGTTGTACGCCAGCAGCAGCTTGGTGGTCGACTGGCCGTTGTTCACCGTGTACGCCGCATTGCCGGTGAACTGGGCCAGCGCGTCCGGGCTCTGCTCGCTGGTGACCACGTCGACCGCATTGGTGAGCAGCGCGTTGTTCAGCGCCGTCGCGTCGGTGAAGTAGTGGAACACCACACCGGCGTTCTTCGCGGCCGTACCCCAGTAGCTGTCCGAGCGGGTCAGCGTGAGCGTCGAGCCCCGCTTCCACTCGCCCAGTTTGTAGGGACCGGTGCCGTCGGCGGCCGTGGTCCGGTCGGTGGCCGCGGAGTTCACGATCCAGATGTAGCTGAGGTTGTAGACGAACGAGATCGACCGCGCGCCGAGCGTCACCACGACCGTGGCGTCGTCCGGGGTGGCGATCTCCTTGATCTCCGGCAGGCTGCTCTTGCGGGCCGACTTGGAGTTCTCCGCGGTCACGGCTTCGATGCTGGCCTTGACGTCGGCCGAGGTCAGCGCCTTGCCGGAGTGGAACTTCACGTTCGGCTGGAGGGTGAAGGTGTAGGTCAGGCCGTCGGCGCTGACCGTGTTCTCCTTGGCGAGCAGCGGCTCGACCTTGCCGCTGTCGGTGAGCGTGAACAGGCCCTCGTACACGTTGCCGTTGAGCGCCTCGGTCACGCCCTGGCCGCCGCCGGCGGTGTTGTCCAGGTTCTGCGGCTCGTACAGCGAACCGATCTGGATGATCGCGTCGGCGCCGGACGTGGAAGCGGCGGAATCGGAGGAGTCGCCGCAGGCCGCCAGGGTGCCGAGGGCGGTGACCGCCGCCAGCGCGCGAATCAGGGTCCTTCTCTGCATGTCTCTATATCTCCAGGGAGGGGCGGAACATCGGGCGCTTCTCGCCCGCCTCGACCGGCACGGCCAGGCGGTTCTGCGCGGGCGGGAGCGGGCAGTTGTAGTGCTCCGAGAAGCCGCACGGCGGCACGAACGCCCGGTTGAAGTCCAGGGTGACGGTCTCCTGGCCCGGCTCGCGGTCGACGAAGAGGAACCGCCCCGAGCCGTAGGTCTCGGTCCGGTTCGTCGGGTCGCCGAAGACCAGCAGCAGCCGGCCGTCATCGTCGAACGCGCTCAGCGTGTAGTCCTGTCCCGCGAGCGTCAGGTGAAGATCGCCCGGCACCGGCAGGTCCCGGGTGAACCCGACGTCCTGCGCGTGTGCGAAGGGGATCCGGCGCTCGCCGGGCACGTCACGGTAGCGGGCCGTCAGGACCCACTTCTCGTCGTACGGGTAGACGTCGATGTCCTCGAAGTCCCGGATCGCCGGGGACGCCGCGTCCCAGAGCCGGATCCCGTGCTGTTCGGCGCCGGTGTGCGGGTCCGTGCGCCGCAGCGTGCTGCTGGTCACGGTCTCCGGCTGCCCCACGAGAGCGGCCTGCGCGTCGTCGGTGCCCCACCGGGTCTCGATCAGTGCGAGGTTTCCGGTCGGCGCGGTGACGGCACGGCGGCGCGCCTCCCGCCAGCGGGCATGCTCGTCCGTCATGGTCGGTCCTTAACTTGATCTTGATGATCGCCGGACCAACCCTACTCTTTCGATAGGATTACACGCCATGGTCACCCTGGTCACACTCAGGTGCGGTACGCCGCCACCGTGGCCTGCAACTCGGACGCGGTGCGGGCCAGATCCGCCGCCGTCCGCTGGGTCTCGCCGGCGCCCGCGGTGACCTGCTGCGCCGCGTGCGCCACCCCGGCGATGGTGCCCGCGATCGCCGCCGAACCCTCCGCGGTCCGCCCCACGCTGCGGGCGATCTCCGCCGTCGTCGCGGTCTGCTCCTCCACCGCCGCGGCGATCGTGGTCGCGTAGTCGTTGATCGTCGCGATCACCGTGGCGATCTCCCCGATCGCCGCCACCGCGCCGTCGGTCTCGGTCTGGATCGCCCCGACCTGCGAGGTGATCTCCTGGGTGGCCCGCGCGGTCTCCTGCGCCAGGTCCTTGACCTCGGCGGCGACCACCGCGAACCCCTTGCCCATCTCCCCCGCCCGGGCCGCCTCGATCGTCGCGTTCAAGGCCAGCAGATTGGTCTGCTCGGCGATGCTGGTGATCAACGCGACCACCGTGCTGATCTGCGCGGACGCCTCCCCGAGCCGGGCCACGCTGCTGTTGGTGCTCTCCGCCGTGCGGGCCGCCTCGGCCGCCACCGACGCCGCCTCGTTGGCACTGTCGGCGATCTCCCGGATCGACACGCCCATCTGGTCCGCGCCCGCCGACACCGCCTGCACACCCTCGGACACCTGGTCGGCCGACTGGGACACCACGCCGACCTGACCGGCGGTCTCCTCGGCCGACTTCGACAGTTCCCCGGAGACCGCGGACAACTCCTCCGACGCCGAGGCCAGCACGTCCGCGCTGACGTGCACCCGGCTCACCATGCCGGCCATCGCCTCGGCGGTGTCGTTGAGCGCGCCGGCCATCCGGGCCACCTCGTCGCGGCCGTCCACGTCGGCGCGGGCCGTCAGGTCACCGTCGCGGATCCGGTCCAGCACCGCGACACACCGCGACAACGGCCGGACGATCATCCGGCTGGCCAGCACCGCCAGGACCACACCGACCACCGCACTGACGACCAGCATGCCCAGCACCAGCCACACCGTGGACCGGTACCGGCTCTGCGCGGCCTCCTCCTGCTCCGCGGTGACCTGCACGGTCATCTCGGCGAGCGCGGTCAGCTGGGTGCGCACCTCGGTCATCAGCGGCGCGATCTGGTCGGCCCGTACCGCGCTGATCCGGGTCGCGCTTCCGGTGCCGGCCAGCGGCAACAGGCTGCTCTCCAGGACCTTCAGATAGTCGGACCAGGCGGTCCGGAACGCGGCCAGGGTGCCGGCTGCCTCGCTGGTCAGCGGGTAGGCCGCGTACCTGTCGGCGTACTCCTGGACCTGGCCCTCGGCGGTGCTGACCGCCTCGGTCGCGGTGGTGCGGGCGTCCGTGGTGGAGGCCAGCAGGTCGTCGCCGACGGCCAGCCAGACCCGGTTCACCGAGGCCCGCAGGTTGCCGATCGTCTCCAGCTCCAGGCTGTGCTGATAGCCGGCCTTCACCTGGTCGTTGATGGTGCCGAGGCTGCTCATCGCGAACAGCCCGTCCCCCACGCTGAGCACGGCGACCACCAGCACCACAAGGATGATCTTCGTACCGACGCGACGGTCGGTCAGCAGACGGAACCGGGCCATCGGCCCAGCCTCGCATCCTCACCCCACCGGACTCAGCTCAACCGGAGAAACCAGGCCCGTGCACGCGTCCATCACCGCCGGCAGCACCGCGGAGGCGGCGACCACGTAGCCGTCGGCGGACGGGTGGAAGCCGTCCGGGCTGAGCATCCGCTGCGGCCAGGCCGAGAACGCCGGGCTCAGCGCGGTGAACAGGTCGACGTACACGCCGCCGGCCGCCCGCACGTGCGCGGCCTGGGCCTGCGACAGCCGCCGGCTCAGGCCGGCCATCAGCCAGGTCAGCGGCCGGGTGACCAGCGGCGGCACGCTCAGGTCCGGGCAGCCGCCGACCACCACCCGGGCGCCCGCAGCCCGCAGCCGCCGGACGTGCTCGCCGAGCTCCCGGCCGGTCCGGCCGGGCGGGGACAGGTTGGTGATGTCGTTGCCACCGACGAACAGCAGGACCAGGTGCGGGCGCAGCGCGACGGCCCGGTCCACCTGCGGGGTCAGGTCCGGCGTGCGGGCACCCATCACGGCCAGGCACTCCAGGTCGACCCGGCAGCCGAGACGCCGGGCCAGCCGTCCGGCGATCAGGCCGGCCGGGGTCTCCCGGGGCCGGGACGCGCCGTAGCCCGCGGCGAACGAGTCGCCCACCACGGCGACGGTGATCCGGGACGGGTTCCGGCGATTGCCGCGGATCAGGTGCCCGCGCGGTGGTGGGCTCTGCGGGACCGGGATGACGTGACGGATCCAGGCCATCTGACTGATATTGATCGCCATCGTGACCACCGGGAGGAGAACGGCGGTCACGAGAGCGGCGAGTCCGACGTACAGCAAGCGTGCTCCGGGGCTCTGCGCTGCCAGCAGTGATCGATGATCATGCTAACAGCGGGCCTCAACCCCGGTGTCCCACACGCTCTCTCTGCGGGGCGTCGGCCTCCTCGGTGGTACGCGGCAGAGCACGGCGCCGTGGCCAGGCGGGCGGAACCAGCAGCACCGGGCACGCCGTACGCCCGGAGCCCGCCGCGCCGGTGTGGTAGAGCACCTCCACCACCCAGCCCTTGTGCCCCATGCCGGCCACCACGAGACGGGCCCGCTGGGCGGCACGGTCCACCGTGTACGGCACGTCGACCGCCCCGATCAGCAGCCGCCGGGACGGCACCTGCGACCAGGCCGACGACCACGGCGCCACCGCACCGGCCAGCCGTTCGTCGGCCGCGGCCCGGCCCCGCCCGCTCTCCGGGTCGTCCCACAGATGCACCGCCACCAGCGCCGACCCGGCCCGCGCCGCGGCGGCGAACCCGCAGCCCACGGTCACGCTGGGCACCCCGGACGCGGCGACCACCACCGGACCGCGGCGCGGCGTCGTCCCCCGGTGCACCATCAGCGGGCAGGCACTGTGGTGTGCCAGGTACGCCGCCGTCGGGCCCCAGCCGTGCCCGGCGTCCGCGCGGTGCCCGACCACCAGCAGCCCGGCCCGGGTGGAGGCGGCCAGCAGCGCCTCCGGCGGGCTCTCGTCGGTGAGCTCGGCCCGCACCTCCAGGTCCGGCACCGCGTTCCGGGCCCGGATGACCGCGAGTTCCAGCAGGTGGTGCCCCTGCGCGCGGTCCGGCACACCCGGTCGGCGCCGGTGGGACGGCCCGTACCGGCCCGGCCAGGCGTGCACCACCACCAGCGGCACCCCACGGCTCGCCGCCTCGGCGGCGGCGACGTCCACCACCCGCAGCCCGGTCGGCATACCGTCGACGCCGACCACCACGGGCAGGTCCTTCTCGATCGTCACGGCGCTGTCCATGACCGGACGTTATGCCGGGCGGTGACTGTTCCGGCACAGCCGGTTGGCATCGGTTGGCGGCCGATGGTCCCGCCCGGCCACGCGCGGCGGACCGGCCCGCCCCGGGACCTTCGGCAGGGCGGACCGGCCCGCTCGGGACCTTCGGCAGGGCGGACCGGCCCGCGCCGGGACCTTCGGAACCGGCGGCTCCGGTTTTCCCCGCTCCGGGGCCGGACGCGTTTACGGTGAGGCGATGACCCGCACCTCGTGGCAGGAACTCCCCCGCTGGCAGCGCACCACGATCCTGGTGGTGGCGCCGGTCGAGCTGGCACTCACCGTCTACGCCGCGGTCGACCTGACGCGCCGCCATCCGTCCAACATCCGCGGCCACAAGGCGGTGTGGTGGCCGTTGCTCCTGGTCCAGCCTCTGGGCCCGGTCGCCTACCTGCTCCGCGGCCGCCGCCGGCCGTGACGGCCGCACCGGGCACACGGGTGGAACAGCCGTGTCCCAGCTCACCCTCCCCGGTGTCACACGCCGGGCGGGCGCCTCGTCCTGATGGCACCAGCCACGGGAACGAGTGAGGGAGCAGGTCATGAGAGTCGCGGTCGCCGGTGGTACGGGACTGACGGGACGACTGGTCGTCGAGGCGGTCGAGGCACGCGGGCACGAGGCGGTCGTCCTCTCCCGGTCCCGGGGCGTCGACCTGGTCCAGGGCACCGGCCTGGACGCCGCGCTCGCGGGTGCCGAGGCGGTCGTCGACGTCAGCAACGTGACCACGATGAGCAAGTCGGTGTCGGTGGAGTTCTTCGACCGGGCCGGGCGGGCCCTGACCGGCGCCGCCGCCCGCGCCGGGGTGAGCCACCTGCTGACGTTGTCGATCGTCGGCGTCGACCGGGTGCCGAACCCGTACTACGCGGGCAAACTGCGCCAGGAGGCCCTCGTCGGGGCCGGCACGGTGCCGTGGACGATCCTGCGGGCGACCCAGTTCCACGAGTTCGCCGGGCAGATCCTGAGCCGCCTCCCCGGACCGGTGGCGCTCGTCCCCACCGTGCGGGTGCAGCCGATCGCGGTCGCCGAGGTGGCCGGCGCCCTCGCCGACATGGTGCTGCAGACACCGCAGGGGATGGCGCCCGAGCTGGCCGGGCCACGGGAGGAGTCGCTGGTCGACATGGCCCGGCAGCTCGTCGCCGCGGGTGGCGCCCGCCGCCGCCCGGTGCTGCCGCTGCCCGTCCCCGGGCCGATGAGCAACGGCGGCCTGCTGCCTACCGGCCCGGGGCCTCGAGGCGAGCAGACGTTCCGCGAGTGGCTGACGACCCTCTGATCAGACCCGGACGAAGGCCTGGATCAGCCGCGCGGACCGGTTGTCCTGGTGCTGCATCAGGCGCCGGAGCAGCTCGGCGGTGTCCCGCGGCCAGTCCGCTCCGGGCCGCAGCAGCCGGCTCGGCGGCACCGCGTCCTCCCCCAGCGCCAGGGTCGCCGAGCCGGTCGCCGCACTGCGGTAGTCGAGACCGGACTCCACCAGGTCGCGGACGCCGTCGTACTGCTCCACCCCGCCGTGCACGAGGTGCGGGTAGGCCTCGGCGACCTGGTACGCGGCGAGCAGACCGACCAGGAGGTCGTCGGTGCGCGCCCGCCCGCCCCGCCGCCCGGCGATGGCGTCCGCCTCCGCCCGCGCCCACAGCACCGGCGCCGCCGCGTAGTCGATCCGGGTCCGGGCCCGCGCCGGCACCGGCGTGACCGCCCGGCCGGCCCGGTTTCGGGCCAGCACCGCCACCGCCCGGTCGCGCAGGCCGTTCCCCCGGTAGCGGCTCCGGCCGATCAGCACGTCCCGCGCGGCCCGCAACTCCGGCGCCACCCGGTCCGCGGGCCGCACGAGCTGCCCGCCGCGTGCCGCGCGCCGCACCCGCGCCACCTCGGCGCCACACGCGCGGAGCATGGCCGCCGCGTGGGCCTTCTCGTCGTCCAGGAGCGCCACGAGCAGATTCTCCGGGGTACGCGCCGGAGCCGGCCGCTGCATGAACCGGGCCAGCGCCGTGTTCGCCCCCGGCGTCAGGGCGCTACCGGCGACGGCGACCCGCATGTCCACCACTTCGACGCCGTCCGGTCCGGTCCAGCGGCCCCCGCGCCCGCTGAGCAGGAACTCGACGACCGGCCGGGTCAGGTCGACGTCGTCGAGCACCGCCCGGGCGCCGGAGTCGACGCCGGCCAGCCCGGCCAGCAGATGTTCGGTGCCGATGGTGCCCGCCCCGAGCGTACGGGCGACGGCCAGGACCCGGCCGGTACGCCGGTCGGCGGAGAAATCAACGGTCATGAACTGAAGGTAGGCGCGCATGTCGACCTCGCGCCTCGGCCCGGGGACAGAACCGGCCTCTACCCTTCGGTGGATACCGCCCTCGCCGGAGCGCCCCCACGCGGGCCCCGCGGCCGGCGACCCCGGTGCCGGCGGGATGCGTGGACGACACGTGTCACGGGCAGGATGCGTGCACGACGACGGGAGGTGCGATGGCTGTCGAGCTACGGCCGTACCGGGTGTGCGTACCCGACGAGGATCTGGTCCTGCTCCGTGACCGGCTGGAACGGACCCGGTGGCCCGAACCCGCGCCCGTGCCCGGATGGGCGCAGGGCGTGCCGCTGGAGACCGTGCGTGAGCTGTGCCGCCACTGGGCCACCGGCTACGACTGGCGGGCGGCCGAGGCGCGGCTCAACGCGGTCCCGCAGTACCTGGTGACGATCGACGGGCTGACGGTCCACGTGCTGCACGCGCGGTCGGCGTCGCCCGGCGCGTTTCCGTTGGTGATCACGCACGGCTGGCCCGGTTCGGTGCTCGAGCTGGCCGGTCTGGTCGCGCCGCTGACCGCCCGCGGCTTCGACGTGGTGCTGCCCTCGCTGCCGGGTTACGGGTTCAGCGGCAAGCCCACCGAGCCGGGCTGGGGCGTCGAGCGGATCGCGGACGCGTGGGCCCGGCTGATGGTCGACGGCCTGGGCTACCGGCGGTACGGCGCGGCGGGCAGCGACTGGGGCACGAGCGTGTCGAGTGTGCTGGCGGCCCGCGATCCGGAGCACGTGGCCGGTGTCCACCTGGTCCCGCCGCTCGCCGGTCCCGCCCTGAGCGATCTCGGTGAGCCGACCGTCCGGGAGCGGGAGGCGCTGGAGCGGATGCGCGAGCGCGGGCAGTCGTCGTCGGCCTATTCCGAGGTGCACCGGACCGCGCCGCAGACCCTCGGATACTCCCTGGTGGACTCGCCGGCCGGGCTGTGCGCGTGGATCGCCGAAAAGATGATCAGCTGGAGTGACGGCGGGCTGACCCGGGACCAGATCCTGGACCAGGTCGCGCTGTACTGGTTGACCGGCACGGGGGCGTCGTCGGCGCGGCTCTACGCGGAGAGCATCGCGAAGGTCGCCGGGTGGATCGACGGTGCCGCCGACGACCCGGTGCGGGTGCCGGTGGGCGGGTCGATCTTCGCCGCCGAGTTGCCCCGACCGTCGCGCCGGTGGGCCGCCCGGCGTTACCCGGACATCCGTTACTGGGCCGAGCACGACCGCGGCGGTCACTTCCCGGCGCTGGAGGCACCGGATCTGCTGGTGGAGGATCTGGTCGCGTTCTTCTCCGGGATCCGCTGACGGGCCGCCGCACGGGCCGCCACGACGACGGCCCGGGCGATCGGGGGTCAGGCGATCGTGACAGCGGTCCAGGAGACCGGGGGCAGTTCGACGGTGAGCACGCCGCCGTCGAGCGTCGCGGTGTCGTTGGTGCGCAGAGCGACGCGCTGGGTGTCCTTCAGGTCGTTGACGGCGTAGACGTCCTCGTCCCAGATGCTGCGGGCGGTGACCGTGCCGGCCGTGGCGAACGCCGTGACGTCGACGGTCAGCGTGGTCGTCTCGGTGAGGTGCCGGTTCTGCAGGAACACCGTGGTGGTCGCGCCGTCGGTGGTCGCCGCGGCCGCCACCACCGGGACCTCACCGAAACGCTCGGTGGTCACGGTGTCGGCGTCCAGGGCCACCCGCAGCGCGTCGCCGCGGGCCGCCGCCGACGTCACCGCGAACGGGAAGAACGTGGTCTGCCGCCAGGCCGGGCCGCCCGGTTCGGTCATGATCGGGCCGATCACGTTGACCAGCTGCGCCAGGCTGGCCGAGGTGACCCGGTCCGCGTGGTTGAGCAGGCTGATCAGCAGACCGCCGAAGGTCACCGCGTCCGCGACCGAGTAGATGTCCTCGAGCAGGCGCGGGGCGACCGGCCACTCGTCGAGGGTGAACTCCGCCTCCCGCTCCTTCCACTTGGTCAGGTACCAGACGTTCCACTCGTCGAACGAGATCATGATCTTCTTGTCGGAGCGCTTGAGGGCCCGGACGTGGTCGGCGGTCGCCACCACCGACTCGATGAACGCGTCCATGTCCACGCCGGAGGCCAGGAAGCTCGCCAGGTCGCCGTCGTGCTCCTGGTAGTAGGCGTGGCAGGAGATGTAGTCCACGTCTTCGTACGTGTGCTCCAGCACGACGCGTTCCCACTCGCCGAAGGTGGGCATGTCCCGGGCCGACGACCCGCAGACCACCAGCTCCAGGTCCCGGTCGATCTGCCGCATCGCCTTCGCGGTCCGGGAGGCGAGCTTGCCGTAGTCCTCGGCGTTGCGGTGGCCGAGCTGCCACGGGCCGTCCATCTCGTTGCCCAGGCACCACATCTTCACACCGAACGGTTCGGCCCGGCCGTTGGCGGTGCGCTGCTCGGTGCGGGCGGTGCCCTCCGGGATGTTCGCGTACTCCACCAGGGCCATGGCCGCCTCGGTGCCCCGGGTGCCCAGGTTGACCGCGAGCATCATGTCCGAGCCGACCTGCTCCAGCCAGCTGTGGAACTCGTGCAGGCCCACCTCGTTGGTCTCGGTCGAGTGCCAGGCCAGTTCGAGACGGCGCGGGCGCTCGGCGACCGGCCCGACACCGTCCTCCCAGTTGTACCCGGAGACGAAGTTGCCGCCCGGGTAGCGGATCGTCGAGACGCCCAGCTCGCGGACCAGGTCGATCACGTCACGGCGGAACCCGTCCGGCCCGGCGCTGGGGTGGGCGGGCTCGTGGATCCCGTCGTACACGTGACGGCCGAGGTGTTCGACGAAACCGCCGAACAGCCTCCGGTGGACCGGTCCGACCCGGAAGGCGGGGTCGAGGACGAGGCGGGCGCGAGCCATGGGAACTCCTCAGGACGATGAAGACATGTTGATCATGCCAGGCGGGTACGGAAACGAATCCCGATCACCAGGTCCGGATGTCGCCGGCGGCCAGGTCGATCTCCCGCGGGGGTACGCCCGGCGCCAGGACCCGGAGACGGACAGCGGCCGTGGCGGCCAGGCGGATCCCGGTGACCCGGCCGTCCACCCAGCTCAGGTCCACGGTCAGGCCGTCGCGGGCCCGCAGGCCACGGACGCTGCCGGCCGGCCACGGGCAGGCCGGGAGCAGCCGCAGCCGCCGGAAGCCGTCCGGGTCCCGGCCGTGCGACTGCATCAGCGCCTCGGCGACCCCGGCGGTGAACCCGAAGTTGCCGTCGATCTGGAACGGCGGGTGCGCGCACAGCAGGCCGCGGTAGACACCGCCACGGTGCTCGTCGCCGCGGAACTCGTCACCGGCCGGCCGCAGGAACATCCGGGTCGTCGCGGCCACCCGCTCGGCGTCGTGCAGGCGGGCCCCGAGGGCGATCCGCCAGGCCAGTGACCAGCCGGTCGACTCCGGTCCGCGGGCGTCGAGGGTGCGGCGGGCGGCGTCCGCGAGCGCCGGCGTGACGTCCGGGTCGATCGACGACCCGGGGAACAGCCCGACCAGGTGGCTCTGATGGCGGTGCAGGGGTTCGGCGTCGGGCAGGTCGGTGAGCCACTCCCGGATCCGGCCGTCGGCACCGACCTGCTCCGCCGGCAGCCGCCGCAGCGCCCCGTCGATGCGGTCCCCCAGCGAACCGGCGGCCAGGTCGTCGCCGGCCACCGGGGCGAGACGGCGGGCGGCGGCGAGCAGGTCACGGATCAGGACACGGTCGGCGGTGGCGGAGACCGAGACCGCGGCGGGACGCCCGTCACCGGCCAGGTAGGTGTTCTCCGGGCTGGTCGACGGCGCGGTGCCCAGCGAACCGTCCGGCAGGTCGGCGAGCAGGTCGAGGGCGAACCGGACCGCGCCGGTCAGCACCGGCCAGTCGGCGCGCAGGCGGTCGCGGTCGAGGGTGGTGTCGTAGTGGTCCACCAGGTGGCGGGCCAGCCAGACACCGCCGAGCGGCCAGAACGACCAGGACGGGTTGTCGGTGCCACGGCCGGTCGGGCCGGTGAAGCCCCAGGCGTCCACGTTGTGGTGCGCCACCCAGCCGTCGGCGGCGTACAGGCGGCGGGCGGTCCGCGCACCGGGCACACTGATCCGCGCCAGCCAGGCGTGCAGCGGTTCGGTGCACTCGGGCAGGCCGGTGACCAGGGCCGGCCAGTAGTTCATCTGGGTGTTGATGTTGACGGTGTAGTTGCTGCTCCACGGCGGCCGGACCTGGTCGTTCCAGATGCCCTGCAGGTTCAGCGGGCGGGTGCCGGGCCGGGAACCGGCGATCATCAGGTAGCGGCCGAAGTGGAACGCCAGCGCCGCCAGGTCGTGGTCCGCCGGGTCCTCGGCCGCGATCCGGTCGTCGGTGGGCAGCGCGACGGGCGCGCCGAACTCCAGGTGCACCCGGTCGAACAGGGCCCGGTGGTCCCGGACGTGCCGGTCGAGCAGGGCGGCCGGGGGCTGCGCGGCGACCTCGCGGGCGGCGTCCGGTGGGAGCGGCGACGGTGACGTGGTGACGACGATCAGCAGGTCGGTGGCGCCGGCGACGATCAGGTCCGGTCCGTCCGGTCCGACCCGGCCGTCGGTGGTGACGGCGACCGCGACGCAGACCTCGAGAGCCTCGCCGGGGGCGTAACGGACGGCCTCGGCGTCGGGCAACGGCACGTACGACGGTTCGACGTGCGACGGTAGGCGTACCCCCGCGTGAAGATCTCCCGCCACGTGCCGGACCGTCAGGGTGGGGTGCGGCGAGGTGAGCCGGAGGCGAACCGTGACCGGGTCGCCGCTGCGCACCCGGCGGTGCACGACCAGCGCGTCGTCCGGCGCCGAGGCGAAGGTCTCCTGCCGCATCCGGCTCCCGGCGGCGGTCCACTCGTGGGCGGCGACCGCCCGGCCCAGATCAAGGGTCCGGACCACCGCCGGATCGCTGCCCGGCTGCTCCAGGATCAGGTCCACCAGGGGCTGGTACGACTGCGTGTAGCCCTGCTGGGCGCGGCGCACCTCGGCCTCGGCGGTCCGGACGTCGCCGGCCAGCGCCGCGGTGCGCGCCCGGCCGATCGCGGCCCGCGCCTCCCCGTCGTCGAGCAGCGGGTCACCGTCGGCGGTCGACGGCGAACCGGACCAGCAGGAGTCGTCGTTGATCTGCACCCGGTCGACGGCGGTGCCGCCGAAGCACATCGCACCGAGACGGCCGTTGCCCACCGGCAGGGCATCGGTCCAGCGTCGCGCGGGCCGCCGCAGCTCGATCAGCCAGTCACGCGTGTTCCCGATCATGAGACCACTTGCTACCAGGGGCTTTCGAAGGCCGTCAAGCACACCCACCCCGTTTGTCAGCACGTTTGCCAGGCCGGTCAGCGCGGATCTATCGTCCCCGGATGACAAAGTCGGCCTCCATGATCGGCGTCGACGTCGGCGGCACGAAGACCCACCTCGCCGTCGTCGCGCCCGACGGCACCCGCCACGACACGATCGTCGCCTCGGCGAGCTGGCGGCACGGCGCGATGTTCGCCGACCCGCAGAACCTCGCCCGGCTGGCCGCCCTGCTGACCGCCGCCGGCCCCCGGACCACGACCGTGATCGGCCTGCACGACCTGGACACCCCGGCCCAGCAGAGGATCGCCGACGCCGCGCTCGGCGCCCTGGTGCCCGGCCGCCTCCGGGTGGTCAACGACGCCGAACTGCTCGGCCCGGCCGCCGGGCTCACCACGTGCCTGCGGCTGATCGTCGGCACCGGCGCGATCGCCCTGGGCACCACCGCGGACGGCGGCACCCTCGTCGCCGACGGGCACGGCGCGCTGCTCGCCGACCACGGCAGCGCACCTGCCCTGGTCCGCGAGGCCGTCCGCGCCGGGCTGCGCCTCGCCGACGCCGCGGGCCCGGACGCCGCCCTCGCCGACCCCGTGGTGGCGCTGCTCTGCGCGGCCTACGCCGTGCCCGCCCCGGCCGACCTGGCCGTGGAGGTCTCCCACGACGACCCGTACGCCTGGGGCCGGCACGCCCCGCTGATCTTCCAGGCCCTGGAGTCCGGCTCACGGATCGCCCGGACCGTCGTCGAGGAGGCCGCCGGCGTCCTGGCCGGCAACGTCGCCGCGCTCCGCCGCCGCGGCGCGCTCGGTGACGTGGTCGTCGGCGCCGGGGGTGTGCTCACCGCGCAGCGGGTCCTGCAGGATCTGCTCGCCGAGCGGCTCGAACCGGGCGTCACCCTGCGCGTGCTGACCGAGGCGCCGGTGGAGGGCGCACTGGCCCTCGCCGCTCGCTAACCTGCCATTCCATGGAGAGCATCACCAAGAATCGGCAGTCCCCGGCGACGCTGCGGGCGATGGTCACCCGCGCCTACGGTCCGGGGCTGGCGCCCGCCACCGACCAGGGCTGGTGGAGCGAGCTGGGGCACGGCTGGTTCAACGTGGCGTACCGGCTGGACCTGACCGACGGCCGGCGGGTGGTCCTGAAGATCGCGCCGCCGGCCGGGGTGGAGGTGCTCAGCCACGAGCGCGGGGCGATGCGCACCGAACTGGCCGCCCTCGAGCTGATCCGGGAACGGACCACGGTGCCGGTGCCGCCGGTCGACTTCGCCGACCTCAGTCACGAGCTGTGCGACGCGGACTGGTTCGTCATGCCGTTCATCGAGGCCGACAACCTGTCCCTGCTGGAGAGGACGCCGGCCGAGACTCAGGCGTACGACGAGGCGATCGGCGCGGTCAACCGGGAGCTGAACGGGATCCGCGGCGGCTGGTTCGGTGACCTGGCCGGACCGGGCGAGCCGACGTGGCGGGCCTGCTTCACCCGTAAGCTCGCCGAACTGCTGGCCGACGGCGAGCGCCGCGACGTCGACCTGGGACTGCCCTACGCCCGGGTCCGTGCCCTGACCGCGGCCCGGTTCGACAGCCTCGACGAGGTGAGCGAACCCCGGTTCGTCGAGACCGACCTGTGGAGCGGCAACGTCCTGGTCGCCGACGGGAAGATAGTCTGCGTGATCGACCACGAGCGGGCGTTCTACGGCGATCCGCTGATCGAACACGGTCTCGTCGGGGTCGACCTGCCGGCGGAGTTCGGGGATCCGGCCGCGTACATGCGCGGGTACGGCCAGCCGCCCCTCACCGCGGTGCAGCGGGACCGGCGGTGGCTGTACAGCGTCTATCTGCTCGTCGCGATGGTGGTCGAGACGAGGTACCGCGGCCACACTACGACCGACCAGTACGACTGGGCGCGCTCGCAGTTACGGGCGCTGTTCTGAGGACCGCCGCGCACCGGGCGATGAACGTCCACTGCGCCACCGGCACCACCGGCTCGGTCAGCCGGGCCACCAGCAGGGCCGGCCGGGAGCGGACCGACACCTCGAGGCGCACCTGCCCGTCCGGGTCGAGCACCACCGCGAACGACTCGTCCCCGTCGAAGGTGTGCCCCGGCAGCGCCAGGTAGTGCATGACCGTTCGTGAGTCGTCGCGGACCACGTCGAGCACCTCGCACGGCTCCGGCACCCGCAGCCGCCACACGCCGAGCGACGACCGCATCCGCTGCCCCACGAACGCCGGCGGTGTCGCCGGGTCGACCCAGGCGCCCGCGCCCCGGTGCATGTCCCAGCCGAGCAGCGCCGCCGAGGCCGCCTCGAACCGCTCCCGCCCGTGCCCGATCCGGTGCGACCAGCGGTGTTCCGACCACGGCTGCTCCCGGTGCACCCCGGCCACGACCAGGGCCGTCAGCACGGCGGCGGCGTTCAGCACGCCGTGGGTGAGCACCATCCAGGTCAGGTTCAGGTGCGGGATCGTGATCAGCTGGCCGAGCGCGTAGAGCAGCGCCAGCCCCATGGTCAGCACACTCAGGCCGAGCAGCAGACGGGCGGCCCGGCCGGTCCGGGTGGCGATCGCCAGCCAGAGGGCGGCGCTGAGCAGGCCGGCCCCGAGAAGTTCGACGAGGTCGCCGGCCCTCTCCCCCAGTGGTGTGCGGCCGATCAGGAAGCCGACGCCGACGACGGCCACCCCGATCGGTCCCAGGACGTTCGCCGTGCCCGCCGCCTTCCCTTCTCTCGCGTGGCCGGGCTCCCTGCCCGCCGCACGGTTCAGGGACAGCAGGAGCATCGCGCCGAAGCCCGCCACGTGGAAGTGCGCCGCCGTCAGCCCGAGCACCCCCGCCGGGAACCCCAGCAGCTCCACCCCGGCCCGTTCGGCGACCAGCCCGATCGCCGCCACCGGCAGGCAGGCCGCCGCGAACGCCGTCAGCCGGTCGCGCCGGAGCACCACCGGGACGAGGCAGCAGGCCGCCAGGTAGGGCACGCTCAACGCGCCGGCGACCACCCCGCGCGGCAGGGCCAGGGCGATCACCGCCGGCACCGCCACGAGCAGCCAGGCGCGGGCCAGCGTGCGGCCGCGGCCCAGGACGCCGAGACCGAGCGGCACGAACAGCACCACGCACACCGCCACCACCAGGTGGAGCCCGGTCCATCCGGTGTCGCTCAACCGGTCCATGCCGCCACACTCCTTGAACGCGTTCAACTGAACGCGTTCAAGTTAGCACAGGTGGTCCGGCCAGGAGATTTCTCTTTCGCCTTTTCTGGGGTACGCGACAACGGCTCCCACATTCCGGCGATCCGCAGGCCAGGTGCGACGTCCCGGCCGCTGCGCGACCGCCGGGCCCATGCGGTCCGGCACGCCCTTCGCGTCATCGATACGGCGTCGGTCCCGTTTACAGCCCCGGCAGCAGTCCCGTTCTACAAGCGCGGCGACAGTCCTGGGACCCCGTACCGCGCGTCCAGGACCTGCATCGCCGCGCCCGCCGCGATCGCGTCCACCCCCAGCGACGACAACGACACGTCCACCGTCAGCCAGTCCGCCCGCGGCACCTGCGTCCGGACCGCCGACGTCACCGCCTCCAGATAGACCGCACCGTGCCGCAACAGATCAGTACCGGCGAGCACCACATGCCCCAGGTCCAGCGTCTGCAGCAGGTTGACGACGCCGACCCCGAGCACCCGCGCCGCCAGCGCCACGTCCCCCGCCTCGAAGGCCCGGTCGTGCACCACCTCGAGGCACCCGTGCCGCCCGCACGCGCAGACCGGCCCGTCAAGCTGGACCACACTGTGCCCGAACTCCCCCGCGTTCGTGTGCGCTCCCCGGTGCGCCGCGCCGCCCAGCCACAGGCCCGCCCCGAGCCCCGACTCCACCATGATCAGGGCAGCGTCCCGGAACGCCGCACCGCGCCGCCACGCCTCGGCGGTCACACCCGCGGTGACGTCCTTCTCCACGTGCACCGGAAGGTCCAGCACCTCGTGGGCCAGCGCCGCCAGGGGGACGTCGTGCCAGTGCCGCAGCCGGTGGGCGCCCCGGACCGTACCGGCCGCCTGGTCCAGCGGCCCGATCATGCCGACACCGACGCCGGTGAGCCGGTCACCCAGGTCGAACGCGGCCCGCACGTCGCCCACCCGCTCCGCCAGCACGTCCAGCAGTTCGGCGGGCGTGAAGTCACCGGGCAGCGGCGTGACCGACACGGACAGCACCCGCCCGGCCAGATCGGTGAGGACCAGGCGCAGCCCGCGGCGGGTCACGTGGGCGCCGATCGCGTACCGGCTCCCCGGCACGAGTTCGTAGACCCCGGCCGCCCGCCCGATCGCCGGGCGCCGCACCCCGGCGGGCGCGACCACGCCCTCGTCGAGCAGCCGGCCGAGCACTTTCGAGACGGCCTGCGGCGTCAGTCCGGTGGCTTGCGAGACGTCGCCGCGTTCGAAGGTCGGTGTGCTCCGCGCGAGTGCGATGACCAGTGCCTCGTTGTACCCGCGCAGGAACGTCTGGTGCATTCGATCACCCTATCCGCCGCACGCTGGAGAGTTTCGCAACGCCGTTGCTAAAGTCCCGGCCATGGAACATCTCAGTACCCGCCGCCGCTGGACGGCCCTGCTGGCCCTGGCACTCGGCGGCGTCGCGATCGGCCTCACCGAGTTCGCCGCCATGGGCCTGCTGCCCGAAATCGCCCGGGACCTGCTGGGCGGCACCGGCACCGACGAGGTCGCCCGCGCCGGGTGGACCATCACCGCGTACGCGATGGGCGTGGTAGCCGGAGCCCCCCTGATCGCCGCACTGACCGCACGCTGGCGCCGCAAACGCCTGGTACTCGCCCTGCTCGTGCTGTTCGTGGCCGGAACCGCGGCATCCGCGCTCGCCCCCACGTTCGGCCTGGTCCTGGTCGCACGTTTCGCCGCCGCACTACCGCACGGCGCCTACTTCGGCGCGGCCGGACTGCTGGCGGCATCACTGATGGGCCCGGGCCGCGAAGCGCGCGGGTACGCCGCAGTACTCAGCGGCCTGACCATCGCCAACCTCGTCGGCGTCCCCGCCATGACCAGCCTCGGACAGGCCGCCGGCTGGCGGGCCTCCTACCTGGTGATCGCCGCAGTCTTCGCCCTCACCCTGCTCGCCATCGCCGCCAGCGTCCCGGAGGCCCCCGCCGCGGCCAGCGGTTCGGCCCGATCCGAACTGCGCACCCTGGCCCGCCCGCAGGTGTGGCTGGTAGCCGCCACCGTCGCAATCGGTTTCTCCGGCTTCTTCGCCGTGAACAGCTACATCGCCCCGGTCACCACCGAGGTCACCGGCCTGTCCGCCGGCACCGTCCCCTGGGTGCTGGTCGCCTTCGGCCTCGGCATGACCATCGGTAACGCACTCGGCGGCTGGTTCGCCGACCGGGACCTGCGACGGGCCCTGCTGATCGGTTTCGGCTGCGTGATCGCCGCGATCCTGTTCTTCGCCCTGACCGCACACACCACGCCCGGCCTGTTCCTCGGCGCGTTCCTGGTCGGCACCACCAGCATGTTCCTGGGGCCGGCCCTGCAGGCAAGACTGATCACGGTAGCGCCCGGGGCGCAACTGATGGGCGCCGCCGTCAACCAGTCAGCGATGAACGTCGCCAACAGCCTCGGCGCGGCCCTCGGCGGCGTGGTGATCGCCCGCGGTCTCGGCTACCTGGCCCCGGCCTGGACGGGCTTGGCCCTGAGCGTCGTCGGCTTGGCGATGGCAGCCCTGAGCTTCACCCTGGACCGCCGGTCCCGCCAGGCGCCCGTGATCCCGGTCCCCCCGGTGCCCGCAGCCGATTAACCGGCCCCAGGCCCATACCTCGCCGCACCTGGCCGCGCCTCGCCGCGCCTCGCCACGCCGCGCCTCGCCACGCCTCGCCTCGCCTCGTCACACCGCGCGGACCGGTCGCACCCGATCAAACGGTCGGGTGCACTCACCACCCTGCTGCGCCCCGATCCGGCAATGGATCCACCAGATCATGCCGTCGGGTTCACTCGCCGTCCTCCCGCCCCTCAACCCGCAGGCAGCCGAGTCCACACCACGCCCGGCGCCCGGGCAGCCCGGGCAGCCCGGGCGGCAAGGCGGCAAGGCGGCAAGGCGGCAAGGCGGCAAGGCGGCAAGGCGGCAAGGCGGCAAGGCGGCAAGGCGGCAAGGCGGCAAGGGCACCCGATCATGTGATCGGGTGCAACCACCAACCCCAACAAGACGGCAACAGCACCCAAAACCGTGATCGGGGGCGTGCACTAAAGAAGCATGGGTGCCATCACCACCCCGGCGCACCCCAGCCCGACGGCATCCGCACCTGATCAACCAGGCAGGTTCGGTCCCCCATCCCGTCCCCAACGCCACGCGGCAGCAGGCGCACCCGATCACCCAACCGGGCTAACTCACCGCCATCACGCACCTCAGCTCCGCGGGCTGTCGAGTCCACGCCCTGTCGGGCGGCGGGCGGGGGGCTGCGGGCGGCGGGCGGCGGGCGGCAAGGGCACCCGATCATGCGATCGGGTGCAACCACCAACCCCAACAAGACGGCAACAGCACCCAAACCGGTGATCGGGGGCGTGCGCTAAAAAAGTATGGGTACGGTCACCACTTCAGCAACCACGACTGTCCAGAAAGAGTCCCGCATCCGAGCCGCGAAGACGGTTCCAACCCGACGCCGATCAGAGGCAGCCCCACATCCGCGCTGCGACGGCCGGTCGATCAGAAGTCGCGCCGGGCCGGCCAACAGCGGGTCAGTCGGCAGCGGACCGCCCGGGAGCGGGTCATTCAGGAGCGGGTCAGTCAGGAGCGGGTCAGTCAGGAGCGGGTCAGTCAGGAGCGGGGCCGAAGCCGCGTCTGCTCCTCGGCGGCACGCAAAGCGGGCACCCGGGCAACCTGCTCCGGCGTCGACAACCCCGGGTCGACAGCCAGCAGGGACAGCAGTTGGATCGGGCGTCCCGCCTCGGCTGCGGCCTGAGTCTTGTGGTGGCCGTCGAGCAGAAAATGGGTAAGGGCCCAATGCGCGTAGACATCAACGCCGTGCTCCTCGGCCGGGTTACAGACGTCCAAGATCGAGACTGCCACGGCGGTCGGGGTGACCCCGGAGCCCAGCGCAGCGGTGTAGGCGGCAACCCGGTCCGGCTCGTTCCACGACGGCGGTACCATCGGAACAACGAACTCGTAGAAGTGCGCACCATCATCAACACGAGTCTCGAACGTCCGGTAGTAGGGTGTCCGCGGATAAACAGGCAGCCCCCAGAACGACTCAGGCCCCCAGGTGGCGACCTGGTCCTCGGCAAAATAGTCACCGGGCGCCGACGGAAACACCAGGCGGGGCGTGACCTCCAGCAGCAGAGGCCGGTAGCCGCCCTCAGGGAGCAACGTGCCGAACCGAGAGATCACCGCGTGGTCGATCCCGGATATTCCGCTGGCAAGCCCATCGGCGTCATCGGGCGAGAAGGTGGCCGTAGCCCCTTCAAGGCGTTCGAACAGAAACTGGCAGGTCCCACACCAGTAGCTCAGCTCGAACGCGGGCTTGTCATCAACAGCCAGCACCCGCCGGCCAACCCGCCGCGCCTCGATTCTCGCTTCATCGACTCCCTGCACCGCGGACTTCTCCTCAACGAAGCGAAGTCGCGGCGCAGCGTCACCCAGGACCCGTGAATCCCCTACCTCCAGAAGCACCGAAACAGGATAGGCCCGATCCCGTCCCAACCGATCGTTCCAGATGTCACCTTCTTTCCAAGGTCAACACCACCCACGGCCCAGCCAACCGGCCGAAGTAGCACCCGCAACAGCCGCATCCGCAGTCGGCCAGCCAGCTGACCCGACATGGCATAGACCCGCCTCGGCCGCCGCACCCACCGAACCGTCCTCACCAGGGCGTCCTCACCAGGCCGGCGATCCCAGCCGGCCAGGCCAAGGTCGGCCGCTCCGGTGGCCGCCGCGGCCGGAAACCGTCGTCGCCACGCCACTTGCAGGGCACCGATCGTCACCGGCGATGTCGCCACCGGAGACAGAGCCGCCAGCACCGTCGACACGGCAGTCGTGGTGACCGGTCGCCACAGCGTCAGCGGTGCCAGCAGGAGCGCGAGGAGAGCGGTGACGAGGTCGAGCACAAGCAACGGGCTGGGTGTGCGGTCGCTCCACCAGGCCAGCGCCGTGATCGCAACCATGACGGCGGAACCGGTCATGACGGCGGCGACAGCGGCAGCGCCGGGGCGGCCGACTCGGTCCGTCGAGGCAGGGGGAAAGCTGGTCACCGGGCGAGGCTAACCGCCTGGTGCAGAGCGGGAACACCATCCAAAGTAGGGGTTCACCCCCCTTCCTTGGAAGGGCCCCGCGAGACCGGGAGAAGGATGTGCGCGCCCACGCCGGAGCGCAATCCTCATCGGCATGACGAACGAGCCGCGACAGTCCTCGGACACCACCACCCGCCCCGCAACCCGCGCCACCGTGCGACGCTCCCGCCGGGCCCTCTCCGTTGTCGCGGGAGCCGGCGGAGCGCTGCTCCTGTGGACCGTCGACGTCGTCGGCACAGGCACCGACCTGACGGTCCGCCAGGGCGACGACGTCCGTGAGGTCGGGCCGGCGGCCGTCGTGCTGACGGCCCTGCTCGCCGGGCTCGCCGCTTGGGCTCTTCTCGCCCTCTTGGAGAACCGCCTGCGTCGCCCGGCCCGCGCCTTCCGGCTCATCGCGGTGACCATGTTGCTGCTCTGCTTGGTCGGCCCATTCGCTGCCACCACCACCGGCGGGTGCCTGGCACTGATCGCCATGCACGTGACGGTCGGCGCCGCACTGATCTTCGGGCTTCCGGGGCAACGACGATGCCGCCGAGCCTCGTCCGCTCGCCAGAAACCACAGCGCTCCGCCGCCTCACCCCCGACTTCAGCCTCACAAGTCGGAGCCCGCGGTGCCGGTTCGCCGGGCTTGCACGGGGACACGCTCGTCTCACTGCCGACGGTCGAGCCGGCCCCAGGACAGGCCCGCCCGCGGTCGGATCAAGGACCTGCCCGCCCGCGGTCGAGCCCACCCGCGGTCGAACCCACTCGAGAACAGGGCCCGGCCGAGAACAGGCCCGAGGGTTTGAGGCGTCGGACGGGAGAAGGCAATGACGCCGAATCCCCGTCACGGCTTGATCACCGAGGCAGCGGGGATCAAGGTCGAATTTCCCTGTCACGGACCGCGACACTCCGCCCGGTCGTCCCGCAACTAGGAATTCGCCTCGGAAAACCGGAACGCGACGTCCCGGTAGATTCTCCTACGGCTGACTTCCACTCGGCTACGGCTGACTTTCACCGTGTGACGAGGACTCGGTGGACAACCACCTGGATGTGCCTCTTCCTCCGAGTCGCCTCGAAGGAAGAACGGTGAGTTCGGGGACGAGTAAGGGATTCTCCGCGAGGATCGAAGGGAGGAGGAGGTGGCCTGATGAGGACGGTTAAATCGACCGTTGTGGTCGCCGGTGCGCTCGTGGCGCTGGTGGCCGGTGGTACCGCCGGGGCTGAGACGACCGGCCAGCCGGACGGGCCGACAAGCGGCATCCCGGCGAACGGCAGCCTGGCAAACGGCAACACGACGGCCGACGACCCGGCTGTCAGCAACGGGGCAGCCGGCAATTCGGTCAATGGTGAGCAGTCGACCGCTGGGTCTATGAGCGGCGAACTGGGAAGCGGCCGCCAGGCAAACGGCGGGCCGGCGAGCAACAACTCGGCGACCGGCACGCAGACGACCGGAATATCGGTGACCGGTAGGCACACGAATAGTGATCCAGTAACCGGCCACGCTGCGAACAGTAGGCCGATGAGCAACGACCCAGCAGCCAACGGCCAGACAACCGGGATGTCGGTAACCGGCAGCCGCGCGAACGGCGGAACCGCATACGGCACCCGATCGACTGACGTTTCGGCGAACGGCGCCCGATGGAACGGCGGACCGGTGGGCGGCAACCAGAAGGACGGCAAGGCGGCAACCGGCGGCCAGGCGGTCGGCGGGACTACGAACGTCGGGTCGGCGAGCGGCGGTCGAAGGGGCGGCGTTTCGGCGGACGACGGGACTTCAGCACAGGGATCTGTGAGCAGTTCATCGATCGATGAGATTCCGGGGACTGTGGTGCCTACCGGGGTCATGCATGCGGGCGGGGAGATCGTGCTGTTCCTGAGTCCGCTCAACAGCTCGGCGTTGCCCGGGATCCGGTTCGGCGTCAATGCCGGGCTGCGGGCTCCGTCGGGGCAGGTCAAGAGGCTGGTCGGGATCAACGAGGTGAACGCGCCGGACGTCTCGCCCGGGTTCCATGCTGTGCACGCGCTGGCGGATCACAGTGGGGTCCTGGTTCCTGAGTTCGGTTACTACGCCGGGGCGGCTACCCAGATCACCGGGAAGGTCGGGGGCAAGAGCTTCATCGCTCGGCAGCACACGCTCAGCGTCGGCGGGGACACCGTTGTGCTGTTCTGGTTCGACCTCGGGGCGGGCGCTGTCAGCGACCTGGCTGCGACCGGCGCCGATGGGAAGAAGCTGCCCACCGGGAACGGGGAGGCAGGCTCGGGCTGAACCGAGGATGGGAAGGTCAACTTGGGCCGAGAACCGGGAAGCGGCTCGAGGTGGGCTGGTGACCGGGTAGCCGGCTCGGACCGAACTCGAAGACGGGCCGGACCCAGGGAGGGCCCGGCCAGAGCCATCGACGCCAACGGGCCTCTGCACAGCCGGCGACCTCGGTGCAGAGATTCTCAAGGCAGACAGAACTCAGAACGGATGGACATCGCCCAGAACGGACAGAACTCAGTGCAGACGCAGATCACTGCGAACGAGGACCGACGAGGACCAGCGCGGGAGGGCCGACGAAGGCCTCCGTGCGGACAGTACTCAGCGCAAGGAGGCCACGTCGATGACGAAGCGGTAGCGGACGTCGGACTTGAGGACACGCTCGTACGCCTCGTTGACCGCGTCAGCGTTGATCACCTCGACCTCGGAGACGATCGAGCGTTCGGCGCAGAAGTCCAGCATCTCCTGGGTTTCGGCTATGCCGCCGATGCTGGAGCCGGCGAACGAGCGGCGGTTGCCGAACAGCGTGAACACCTGGACCGGCAGCGGCTCCGGCGGGGCGCCCACCGCGACCAGGGTGCCGTTCAGGCGGAGGAGACGCAGGTAAGCGCCGATGTCCAGGGACGCGCTGACGGTGTTGATGATCAGGTCGAAGGTGTTCTTCAAGCCTTCCAGAGCGGTCGGGTCGCTCGTCGCGTGGTAGTGCGCCGCTCCGAACGCCAAGCCATCGTCCTTCTTGCTCAGGGTCTGCGACAGGACCGTCACCTCGGCGCCCATCGCCGCGGCGAACTTGACCGCCATGTGCCCGAGGCCGCCCATACCGACGACCGCCACCTTCGTACCCGGGCCGGCCTTCCAGTGGGCGAGCGGCGAGTACGTCGTGATGCCCGCGCAGAGCAGCGGCGCGACGGCCTCGATCGGCAGGGACTCCGGCACACGCAGCACGAAGTCCTCGTTGACCACCACGTGCGTGGAGTAGCCGCCTTGCGTGATCGTCCCGTCCAGGTCCGTCGCCGCGTACGTGCCGATGTTGCCCTGCGCGCAGTACTGCTCGTACCCCGCCTGGCAGTTGTCGCAGGTCCGGCACGAGTTGACCATGCAGCCGACGCCGACCCGGTCGCCGACGGCGTGCCGGGTCACCGCGGATCCGACCTCCGCGACGTGCCCGACGATCTCGTGGCCGACGGTCAGCGGGTACGGCACCGGCCCCCACTCGCCCCGCACGGTGTGGATGTCCGAGTGGCAGATACCCGCGTACGCGATGTCGATCAGAATGTCGTGCGGCCCGACGTCCCGGCGTTCGAGCGTGGTGCGGACGAGCGGCTCGGTGGCCGAGGTCGCGGCGATGGCGTTGACAGTGAGAATGACGTCCTCCGGGAACACGAGAAGATCAAACGGCAAAACACGATCATGCTCTGGTACGCGGCCCGCCGCCACCGAAGTCCCCAGCGGGACGGCCCGACCGCGGCCCACCAGCCGAACAGTCCGACCGCGGCCCACCAGCCGAACAGTCCGACCGCGGCCCACCAGCCGAACAGTCCGACTGCGATCCCACCAGCCGGACGGTACAGCCGCGTTTCCCCCCGTAGGAGGGTGCAGGCGCGGTCACCCCCACCAGGACGGTACGACCAGCCAGCCGGACGGTACGACCACGGTCACCCCCAGCATCCCGGACGGCGGCTCGGCCGGGGGCGGGATGCCCCGTTCCCGCCCGTGGCACCGGCCTGCCGCTGCGAGCCATGCAGTGTTCACATGCGGGCCTTTTCAAGATCATGAACCGCCCACCCACTACCCGGAGACTGAACGCCGTTGGTGTGCTCGACAGCTCCAGGAGTTCTGAACCGTGTCCCTCCCAGGCACTCGCGTGCTGGTGACCCTCGTGGCCGCCGGAGCCGCCGTCCTCATGCCGAGCCCCGCCTCGGCCCACCCGTTCGGCGACCCGCAGACCGTCGACATCGCCGTCGACGCGCAGCATCCCGACGTCGTCCACGTGAAGTGGCGCGTCGGCGGCCCCGACGACCTCACCCTGCTCGGCGTCTCGCTCGGGTTGCTGCCGTCCGACCGGCTCGCCACCGACGGTACGGTCGACTACCGCTACACCGATCCCGGCGTCGTCGGCGCGTCCGCCGAGTTCACCGGTTATCTCCTGCAGCGGATCACCGTGCGTACCGGCGCCCAGGAATGCACCGGCGCCGTCGAGCCGATCCGCGCGCTCGCCCTGAAGGGTGCCACCGCCGCTTTCACCTGCCCGGGCCCGGTCACCACCGCCTCGGTCGCGGTCCGGACGCTGACCGACCTGAACCCGGCCTACCGCACCCTGGCCACCGGACCGTCCGGGCAGCGGGCCGTCTACGAGGGCGGTGACGACACCCACGAGTGGACCCTCACCGGCGCGCCCCCCGCCGAATCGGTCGGCAGGGGACGCAGCGCCCTGCTGCAGATCGGCGGCATCCTGCTCGCCGTCATTCTCGTCGCCGGCACCCTGGCCGGAATCCTGGCCACCGCGAAGCGCCGCCGCCGGGCGGTGACCGCGTGAACGTCACCGAACTCTCCGACCGCCTGCAGGACATCATCCACACGCCCGGCATCGCCCCGGCGGCCTTCGTGATCGCGTTCCTGGCCGGCGCCTGGCACGCGGTCACTCCCGGTCACGGCAAGACCCTGGCCGCGGCCTACCTGGCCGGTTCGCGCGGCCGGATCCGGGACGCGGCCTGGCTGGGCGGTTCGGTAGCGGTCATGCACACCTTCTCCGTTCTGGTCATCGGCGTGGCCTGGACGTTCTTCTCACTCTCTGATTTCGTACGCATGGAGCAGCTCACCGGCTGGCTGCAGGTGATCGCCGGCGTGATCATTCTGGGCACCGGCGTCTGGATGCTGCGCCGTCACCTGCACGGACACAGCCACTCCCACGGGCACTCACACGGCCATGGTCACGACCACGGCCGCTCACACGACCACGGAACCGGCCACGAACAGGTGCACGCGGACGATCAGGAACACGACAAAGGTCACCAGCACGACCATGGTCACGGGCAAGATCACGGACACGACCATGATCATGTACGGAAACCGGGACTCCTCCTCCTCGGCATCTCCGGCGGCTTGACGCCCTCCCCGGCGGCTTTCCTGGTGCTGGCCACCGGGCTGTTCCTGGGGCGGGCCGGGTTCGCGCTGCTGCTCGTGCTCACGTTCGGAATCGGCATGGCCGTCGTCCTGTTCGGCGTCGGCGTACTCGCGGTTGCCGGCAGTTCGCTGGTCACCAAGAGTGTCCGCACCCAGTCCACGCTGCGGCTGGCCAGCCGGGTCACGCCGCTGATCGCCGCCGGCGGCATCACACTGTTCGGTGCTGGGCTGGTCACGGTAGCCGCGGCCCAGTTGGTGACGGCCGGCTGACCTGAGGCTCGCAGAGAAGTGGGAGACGTGCTGCGGCGTGGTCCACACGACACCTGGGCCTCACCTCGCCCCACTTCGACTCACAGAGACATGGACACATTTCGCGGTCATCGCCCGTGCCGAGGAGAGACCGTCACCCATGGGCGGGGTGCGGGCCCGGTGGGCGGGGTTGCGCAGCTCGACAAGCTGTTCGTCGAAGGCGTCCTGTTCGGGAGTGCTTCACGGCGTACCCCCAAGAGAGCATGAGCAGGGCGATCAGAAGGACCCAACCGGCGGTGAAGCCGCCGCTGACGTCGCGGAGACGGCCGAGCAACGGCGGGGCGATCACTACCGCGATCTGGTTGACGGCCAACACCAGGCCGATGGAGAAGCCGGTGCTGCCGGGGGTGGCGACGATGGCGATCCATGGTCCGTACCAGCCGATACCGAAGAAGCCGAGCCACACGAACAGCAGGACCGCGGTGACCGGGTGACGGCCGGCCGGGGTGACCAGGGCCAGGAGGCCTCCGGCGACGGCGAGCATGCTGGCGGTCACCACCGTGGCGCGTGACCGGGAACGATCGCTGAGGGCGGCGAGTCCGATCCGGCCCGCGGCACCGGCGAACTGAACGGCCACGAGTGCGGCGGCGGCTGCGGCGGCCGTCATGCCGGCCTGCTCGTGCAGGTGCAGGACGGTGAGCAGGCCGATGCCGCTGTGCACGGCGACCATGCAAGTGCCGGTGACGACCGCGAACCGCATGGGCACCGCCCGGCGGTCGCCACGAACGCCGGCCTGAGAGCCGGCGCGGTTTCCCTCTCCCGCGCTCAGCCGACTCGACGGCTTCGACAGGTTCGACGTAGTCGACCAATTCGGCGGACTCGACGCGCCCGCTGCGGTCAACGGGCTCGACACGGGCGACGGGCTCGACACGGGCAACGGGCTCGACACGGGCAACGGGCTCGACACGGGCAACGGGCTCGGCGGCTTCGACGGGACCGACCGGCTCGATGGGCTCGGAACGAGCGACGGCACCGACGGCGCCGACAGGTTCGACGGGGATGCCGGTGAGCGGTAGACCAGCATGAAGGCGATCGCCCCGCTCATGGCCACCGCTCCGCCCACGAAGATCGCGGCCCGCCAGGACGCCGCGGCGGCGATCAGCGGCAGGGTGGCCGCCGCGGCCACCGCGCCGAGCGGAAGTCCGGCCTGCCGGATGCCCATCGCCAGGCCGCGGCGGGAATCGTCGAACCAGGACGCCACCGACTTGCTGCCGCCCGGCTGGATGGTGCTGTAGCCCGCGCCGACCACCAGCAGGACGATCAGCAACGCCGGGTAGCCGGGCGCCAGCGTGCCGGTCAGCAGTGCGGCACCCACCAGGGCAGCGCCGATCCCGACCACCCAACGTTCGTCGAAGCGGTCCAGGAGCACGCCCGCCACCAGTAGCCCGACCAGGGGCGCCAGCTGCGCGGCCGAGACCAACAACCCCAGCTGGGCGGCGCTGATGTTCAGGTCGTCGCGGAGTACGACGCCGAGCGCCCCCAGCCCCTGGACAAAGAAAGCGGCGGTGACCTGTGTGAACGTCGCCACGGCCAGAACCGTCCATCGATACATGAGACCCAGACTGGTGTAATGGTCTTATGCATCTCAACCCTTACGGCGCGGCCGCGGTGACGTTGGCGGCGGCGCTGGCGAACCGGCGGCCCCGCGACGCCGCCGACCTGGCGCGGCGCTGCCAGGAGGCGGGCCTGGTCCTCGAGTCGCCGGTGACAGACCACGATGTGGTACGCCTCCGTCACGTGCTGGACACCTGGGAGGCGATCGTCGACGCCGGCGACGACACGGCACGGGCCGGGCTGCTCAACGAGATGCTCGCGGTCGCCGCCGCCTATCCACGGTTGACCGATCATTCCGGTGGGTGGCATCTGCACTACCGGGATCCGGGGCGGCCGCTCGGAGAGGTGCTGCATTCACTGTTCGCCGTGGGAACCGCCCTGCACCTGGCCGGTCGCGGCATGCACCGGCTCGGAAGGTGCGCGGCCGGCCCCTGCACACTGATCTTCGCGGACGTGTCGCGGACGGGCCGCCAACGGTACTGCTCGACGCGATGCGCCAACCGCGATGCCGTCCGCCGGCACCGGGCTCTCGCCGCCCAGCCGCACAGACGCTCAGCATGACAACATCCCGGCTGCACAGCCGGCACCGCAACCCGCTACGGCTACGCGCCGCACGAAACGGTTCCGGCGACAAGGGGAGTCACGGCGCGGCCGCAGTCCGGGGCACGCAAAGTGTTCGAAGCGCGGCATTCGACGAAACAAGATGATAAAGCGGGTCAGCGAGACCCGGCCTGCAACAGCCACATGCATACGAAGCGGCAACGGCCCGGACCACGCTGGAGACGACGGCCGACAGGACGGGACCGACCACCCACGACGGCCGACAGGACAGGACCGCCCGCTCACACGACGACGGCCGACAGGACAGAGCCGACAGGACAGAGCCGACCGCTCACACGACGACGGCCGGTGGGACCGGCCGTCCCCTCAGAGGCAGGAGCCCCGGTCCGGCGTCGCACCGATGATCGTGACCAGCATGTGGCGCAGTGACTGGGCCTCGTCCGCCGTGAACGCCCCCAACAGGTCCGCCTCCACCGTGACGCAAGCCGCCGCCACCGTGGTCCGCAACGCCTCACCGTCCTCGGTGATCACCGGGATGCGCAGGCGCCGGTCACGCGGGTCGTTGTGGCGGACCACCAGGCCGCGGCGTTCCAGCCCGTCCAGCTGGCTCATCAGGGTGGTCTTGTCCAGCCCGAGGGATTTGCCCAGCTCGCCCTGCGTGAGGCCGGGCGTCTTGCTGAGGGCGTTCAACACGATGTAGTCGCGCAGGGCGAGCCCGTGCTTCTCGGCCTGCTCACCGCTCGCGCAGCGCATCCGTTGCGCCGCGCGATGCAGGAGCCAGGTGACCTCAGAGTCGATCGAGGGGCTGTGCATGGGTGAACCGTAGCCTTACCGTCGTGAGGTGGCGGCTTCGGGCGTCAGCCTCGGGATGCTCGCATAGGTGCCCAGGTCGTGGGCGGGGACGATACGCACCGGCCCGTCCAGGGTGCTCATCCGGCAGAGGTCGCGGCGCAGTTGCTCGAAGTCGGTGTGGGTGAAGCGGCTCGCCAGCCGGGGGCGGTCGGCGGCGCGGCGGAGGTCGCCGATCTCGTAGGTCAGGTCGCCGACGAACGCGTACCGTTCCGCGGTCGGCAGTGTCACGAAGACGACCACCGAGCCGGGGGTGTGGCCGCCGGCCGGGACGACCACCACGGAGCCGTCGCCGTACACGTCGAAACTGCTCGGGAAGCCCAGGTGGGGGCGGCCGGTGAAGCCGTACTCGTGGATGTCGTGGCCGGCGGCGACGTGCCGGAAGACTTTGCCGGACGGGTCGGTGGCGGCGTGCCGGCGTTCGGCGGCGGTCATCCAGATCGGGACGCCGCGCAGGCCGTCGAGTCCGCTGACGTGGTCCCAGTGGGTGTGGGTCAGCAGCACCCCGAGGAGGCGCCCGCGGTCGTAGCCGAGGCTGTCGAGTTGTTCGCGCACGGTCCGGCCGATCCGGTAGTGCGGGCGGGTCAGCCAGGGCAGCATCGAGACGTGTTCGGCGATGCCGGTGCCGAAACCGGCGTCGATCAGCAGATCGCCGTGCGGATGCCGCACCAGGACCGACGACGCGGCGAAGCGTCGTTTGTCCCGGAACGACCCGCCCTTGACGGCGAAGCCGGCCCGCTTCTCGAAGGTGCCGGTCGGTAGGTGGTAGATGGCCATCTCGGCCGGCGGGCTCGCCTCGGGCAGAGGCGGGGCGGCCGTCCGGGCGGTGGGCTCGGCATGGGGCGACATGATCCGATCCTATGGGCCGAGAATGTCTGAGGCAAGACGTTCTTGTTTCAGACATTCTCGGATCGGTTGCCGGCAGATGACGAATCAGTGCGCGAGAGCGTGCACCTGTACCAGCGCCTCCGAGAGAACCCCCTGGTCACAGGCGCCCATCGGGATGCGGCGGGCCGGCTGCCAGTGCTCCGAGCCGGCCTCGTCGAGCCAGATCTCGGTGATCCGCTGGTCGGGCGCGCCGCTGTGCGTCCGCATGCCCGGGTCGAGCTCCAGCAGCAGCGTCCAGCCGCCGGCCAGCTGCCGGTGGATCCGGGTGTGCAGGTAGCGCGTATTGCCGTCGCCGTTGCCGTACCAGGCGGGCCCGCTCAGCAGGCCCTCGATCGCCTCTGCCGGAACCGGAGCAGAGCCGGGGCCGAGCCCGAGGCCCGGCAGCGAGGTGGCCGTGAGCTGCTCCTCGCCGAGGATCACCACCGGACGGTGCACCTGCGGGAACGGCTGCAGAATCTCGTAGTCGGCGAAGATCTGCGCCCAGGTGCCGAGGTCGCCACGCAGGTCCGCCGGGTGCACCACGCCGAGACACGCGTCACCGTCGACCGCCGCGGTCGCGTCGTCGATGTCCGCGAAACTGCCGTCCTCGGCGATCCGCACCGCCCGGAGCAGCCGGCCGTCGCGGTATTCACCCCAGAGCAGGCGCCGGGCGATCGGCCCCAGAATCGGGTGCGGCACCAGGACCGCCGGCACGTCGCGGGCCGGGCGCAGACGACGCCGGTGCATGTCCTGCTGGAACCGCGCGGCCCGCGCCACGACGGTCGCCCGCAGATCCTTCTTGAACTGCAGGAACTCCTGATAGGCGCCGGGGTTGGCGTCCTTGGCCCCGGGTTTGGGCGGCCGGGCCAGACGACGGCCGTCCGGGGCGACCACCGAGGCGGTCAGGTGCTCGTCGACGGCCACGGTGAACGTCCGGCCGCCGTAGTCGACGGTCACCCCGGTGTCCAGCCCGTGCGTGATCGCCAGCCGGTCGGCGAGCTGGGTCACCGTCAGCCCGCGACGCTCGCACGCCTGCCGGAGGTAGTCGAGCGCACGATCGTTCATCGCGCCGCCCGTCATGTTCTCCTCCATCGCCAGCATGTGCCGCAGCCCGGCGTCGGCGCCGACCGTGGCCAGCACCGCGAACCCGTCGATCGCCCGCGCGTAGCGACTGCGCCCCGGCCAGGACCTGACCAGCGGACCGAGCTGCTCCATCGTGGCCTCGTCGCCGAGGTGGGCCTGGGCGAGTACCACCCAGGCACTGGCCGCCGGCATCTCGTCGGTCAGCCAGCCGTCCAGCAGCGCCCGCCCGAACCGCGCGACACTCGCCGGGTCGGCCCGCGCGATGAGCTTGGCCGCCTCCGGTTCGGCGGGCGCGACCAGTGGTTGCACCGCCGCCGACGACTCCACCGCCACCGGGACGCCACCGTCGCGCGGGTCGGGGTCGCCGGGCGCGGGCTCCGGCGGATCCGCCAGACGCGACCGGGTCAACGCCCCCACCAGGGACATCACCTCGTCCTCCGGCATCACACCCCCACCGGCCAGGAGGATCTCCGGCAGGGCGTCCGGTTGCGCCCACTGCGGCACACTGCCCTTCCTGGGTACGCCGGGAAGCGCAGTCGACTCGTTCCCCGGCGAACGGGGTTCGAGCAATCCGGTCGCCAGCTGGTGGAGCTCCGGCGCGTACCCCGCAGCTGTTGTCAGGATCAACGGCCCGGCGCCGGTGGCAGCGAGGAAGAGCAACGCCTCCTCGGCCTGTTGCCGCGCCTTGCCCGGACGGCCGGCGGCGACGGGGAGCAGCGCCCGGGCCGCGCAACCGGGATGCCGGGTCAGCCAGAGACGGGCCCAGAGACGGGCCGACCCGAGATGGCGCAGCCAGCCGGCGACCACCAGGGCGACCTGCGGACTGCGGAACGGCAGCACCAGCGCGCCCATCGTGTCGGGGTGGTAGTCCACATAGCCGAGGATCATCCGCAGGGCGTCCACCTCGAACCGGGCGGCGGCGACCCGGGCCACGTCGATCGCCTGGTGCCGGCCGGCATCACCGGACCCGGCGACCAGCGCGCGGGCCGGACCCTCGGGGCCCTCGGCGATCAGCCAGACCCGCTGCGGGCCGGTCAGGTCGCCGAGCTTGTCGGCCGAGGTCACGGCCTTGGGCCAGTCGGGTTGCGCCGGCCCTGCGTCGAGGACGGCGGCCCGCGCCAGCCAGCGGTCCCGCTCGCCGTCGGCCCACGCCATCACGGCCGGGTCGTCACAGACGAGCCCCTCGATCACGACCGGTTTCCGTGTCCCGCCCACTGCCCTGCCTGCCACCGTGGTCCCCGCCTCCCCGCGTTCCCGACCCGCAGACCGTAGCGAGGGGGTACGACATCATCGGCGTGCGGCCGTCAGCCCGGCGAGACTCTCCACTCGTTGCTGGAAGATCGTCTCTGGCAGGCCGGAACCGGTGACGCCGAGCAGGATGTCGGCGACCAGGTACGCGGCATGCCGGACCTCGCACTGCGCGGCGAGCACGTCCGGGGCGATGCCGGTCTCGCGGGCGACGACGTCCCGGGCCGCGTCCTGATGGGGCCCGGGACCGCCGATCAGGAAGAACCAGTCGTCGAGCGGGTCGCCGAAGCGGGCCCATTCGAAATCCAGCAGCGCGGTGAGCCGTCCGCCGTCAGCGAGCCAGTTGCCCCAGTGGCAGTCGGCGTGCACCGGAACCGTGACCGGCGACGCCACCGGGGCCTCCTGCGCGATCCTCTGGAGCACGCCGGTCTGCCAGGTGGGGACCCGGCCGGTCGCCGCCAGCTCCTCGATGCCGGCGAGCAGCGCCTCCCGGGTGGTGAACCCGCCGTGGTCGAGGGTCTCGCCGAGTGTGCCGACGACGGCGTGCGGCGGGGTCCAGGTGTGCAGGATGTGGAGGCGGTGCACGGCCTGCTCGGCGTACGAGCGGACGGTGGCGGCGTCCGGTTCCGGGTTGACCCCGGGCATCCGGGTGTAGCAGGCGTACCGCATCTCGCGGCCGTCCACGGTGTGCCGGCCGCTCGCCAGCAGCGGCGCGGTCAGTCCGGGCGGCAGGTGCGGGGCGAGGGCGAGCTCGCGGTCCAGACGGGAGTGGCCAACGCTGTCGATGAGTTTCACCACGACGCGGGCGCCGAGGTAGACCTGGTGCGACAGGCTGGGCGCCGGTGTCAACGGACCGGAGTCGCCGCACCGGCGGGCGATGTCCTGAGCGTGGGGAAGAGCGGTCACCACGCCACCGTAGAGATCAGCGGCGGTGGATCACCGGGCGGGCGATCCACCGCGCTGTCCGCGGGTCAGCGCATCGCGGTCACCGGGGCGGCGTCCATGTCGTCGAACGACTGGTTCTCGCCGGCCATCGCCCAGATGAACGAGTAGGCGGCGGTGCCCACGCCGGAGTGCAGCGACCACGACGGGGAGATGACCGCCTGCCGGTCGGCGACCACCAGGTGCCGGGTCTCCGACGGCTCACCGTGCAGGTGGATCACGCGGGCGTCGGCCGGCACGTCGAAGTACAGGTAGCACTCGGTGCGCCGGTCGTGGGTGTGCGCCGGCATGGTGTTCCACATCGAGCCGGGGTGCAGCTCGGTCACGCCCATCATGATCTGGCACGACCGGATGCCGTTCGGGTGGATGTACTGGTTCAGCGACCGCCGGTTGCTGGTCAGCTGGTCGCCGAGCTCCCGCACGGTGCCCTCACCCCGCAGAACCAGGCTCGTCGGGTACGCGGTGTGCGCCGGCGCGCTGAACAGGTAGAACTGCGCCTCGCCGTCCGCGTCGGCGAAGACGACGTCGCGGGTGCCCCGGCCGATGTAGAGGCAGGCGCCCTTGGGCAGGGTGTACTCCTCGCCGTCCGCGGTGACCGTGCCGGTGCCGCCCACGTTGACGATGCCCAGCTCCCGGTTCTCCAGGAAGTACTCGGCGCGCAGCTCGTCGAAGACCGGCAGCGGCAGCCGGGCGCCGGCCGGGACCGCACCGCCGAGCACGATCCGGTCGTGGTGGGTGTAGACGGCGGTCACCTCGCCGGGGACGAAGATCTCCTCGACCAGGTACCGCCGGCGCAGCTCGGCGGTGTCGAACTGGGGAAGCTGGTCGGGGCTCGTCGCGTAGCGCTGTTCCACGGTGGTGTCTCCAAGCTCGAACGGGAGCGGGGGTCATCGGCGATGATCGCATCGCGGGCCGGGCCGGGATACCGCCCGGGGGTGTCCCCCTGTCAATCTGCCGACAGCCGGGATCGGGGTATCCGCCTCTACCATTCCCAGGACCAGACGGAAGGTGGAATTCGGTGGATGCGAAGGTTCTTCTCCAGCAGTTCGGCAGCGATCCCGGACAGGTGTTCCTGGAGATAATCCGCATCGCCGCGGCGCCGGTCCGGGCGGCCGACGTGAAACGGGCGGTGATCGGCGCCGGGGTGGACCGGACCGATGTCGATCGACAGTGGAAAAGGCATCAACGGAGCCTGAAAGCGGATTCACGGATCCGCTGCGCGGCCAACCGGTACGAGTTCGTGGAGACGGCCGTCGTCCAGGAGCCGGCCGGGTCCGGGTCCGCCTGGGCCGGCAAGGAGTTCGAGAAGGCGCGGCTGGTCGCGGACCTCGCGGTGGCGGTGGACGCGCTGCGGGCCGCCGGCGCGACGATCACCGAGGTGAGCACCCTGTTCGCCGAGGAGACGCAGCGTAAGCGTCTGTGGCCGATCGGGACCCCCGGTGAGACGGTCGCCTTCGACCCGCAGGCCCACGCGGCCGACGGCCTGTCCCCCGCGACCGGCTCGTCCGCGACCGTGGTCCGCTCCGGTTACGTCTGGCACGGCGGCGGCGAACCGGTCGTCGCCGCCAAGGCCCTCGTGACGGTGAGCGAGGGCCCGTGAATCGCGAATCCAAGAGTCTGGTCAACGCGTCGGCGCACTCGGTGCACGACCTGTTCCAGCCGCCGTCGTTCGCACTCGGCTACTTCCAGCGCGAATACGTGTGGGAGGAGCCGCAGGTCGAGAAACTGATGGCCGACCTGTCCGGAAAATTCCTGAAACAGTGGCGGGCCGAGCATTCACCGGGCGACGTCAGCGGTTACGACCCCTATTTCCTGGGTCCGTTCATCGTCTATCAGGAGAACGGCAGGACATTCCTCGCGGACGGTCAGCAGCGGATCATCACATTGCTTCTGCTGCTCATCTTCCTGCGCCGGCGGACCGGTTCGGGCCTGCTCTCCACGCTGATCCTGTCCGAACAGTTCGGGCGCCGTACGTTCCGGGTGGACGTCAACGACTACGCCGACTGTTTCGACGCTCTGCTGCACGGCCGGGAGTTCGACGCCGACGGGGCACCGCCGAACATCCGGCGGGTGTGGGAGGCGTACCGGCACATCGGCGCGCACTTCCCGGACGACCTGCACGGTGACGTGCTCGGGCTGTTCGTGGACTGGCTGCTGCACCGGGTGTCGCTGGTCGCGATGGACGCCGGCGACCCGGACCGGGCCGTGGAGATGTTCCAGTCGATCAACGACCGGGGTGTGCACCTGTCCCCGATGGATCACCTCAAGCGCTACCTGCTCAGTGACGCCGAGTGCGACCCCCGGATGCTGGAGGGTTCGTGGGGTGCGATGGTCGCGAACCTGGAACGCGTCGAGCGGGGTGCCGCGTTCGCGTACGTGCGGACCGTGCTGCGGTCCCGTTTCCCGGGGTCGGCGGCGGGCATCAACGGTGCCACCCACGAGTGGATGCACGCGCACGCCGCGCAGATCTGGCCGGACCGGAAGAACGGTGACCGGTCCCGGCTGTTCACCGAGGTGCTGTACCCGCTGCACGGCCTCTACGTGACGCTGCTGCGGGCGAGGAACCGCCTGCACCCGTCGTTGCGGGCGGTCCGATTCACCGCGGTCAACGGGATCGCCGACCAGTTCGACCTGACGTTCGCGGCGGTCCGCCCCGGCGACCCGAAGAGCGTCCAGGAGAACAAGGCCGCCCTGGTCGCCGGATTCCTCGACCTGTTCCTGGTGGCGCAGGCGCTCGACGACGAGCCGGCCGACCAGGGCACCGTCGACGAACTGGTCGCCGAGGTGCTGCCCGCGGTCCGGCAGGCCGCCTCCGAGGACGACCTGCGGCGGGTTCTCGGGGCGCACGCCGCGGCCTGGCCGGCGCGCCTCAAACGGATCCCGGATCTCGCGTACACCGGGAAGAAGAAGCTGGTCCGGTACGTGCTGGCCCGGCTCACCGCATGGGTGGAGACCGGCGGCGGCAGGGAGGATCCGACCGAACGGTTCCTGACCCGGCGCCCCGGCGACCTGGGCTTCGAGATCGAACACCTCTTCCCGAGCACCCCGCCGGCCGGTGTGGATCCCCGCTACTACGGCCACCTGCGTCACCAGATCGGCGGGCTGCTGCTCCTGGACGGCAAGGAGAACCGCACCTACGGCGGTGTCCCCCTGGCACAGAAGCTGAACCAGTACCGGTCGGACACCCTGCTCGCCGGGCTGCTCAACCCGGACTTCCTCGCCGGGGGCAACG
This sequence comes from Actinoplanes rectilineatus, assembly GCF_000962825.1. Classification (GTDB taxonomy): domain Bacteria; phylum Actinomycetota; class Actinomycetes; order Mycobacteriales; family Micromonosporaceae; genus Actinoplanes; species Actinoplanes rectilineatus. Next base: position 33,295 of record NZ_JZKF01000011.1, on the reverse strand, counting down.
CCCACCTCCGGCTGTTCCTGACCGCGCAGGGGCTGATCGGGCTGGTCCCGACCTACACCGCGGACACTCCGATGCAGCCGTTCCTGGAGGCGCGCAACCAGTTCTATCTGGAGATCGCGAAACGGGTGTGGAGCCTGCAGGCGCTCGGCCTGCTCCCACCGTCCGGCGTCATCCCCGCCCCGAGGCTGGGAATGCACACCGTGCGGGTCAAGCACCTGGTACGCAACGGCCTGATCGGCGCCAACGCCCAACTCGTCGGCAGGCACCAGAACCAGACGATCCAGGCGCAGGTGCTCGCGGACGGACACATCCAGACGACCACCGGCCGGGTCTTCGCCTCGCCGACCCCCGCCGTCACCGACCTGGTCGGCGTCGCCAAGAACGGCTGGACGTTCTGGAGTGTCCAGCAGACCGGGGAGAAACTCGGGGCCGTCCGCAAGCGTTACCTGGACGGCCTGCGCTGACCACGGGGGCCCGCGGGCCCCCATACCCGTCAGTCGTCGTCCTTGCCCTTGTCTTTGTCCTTCTTGTCCTCGGCGCGCTCCAGCGCCAGGTCGAGGGCGATGACGCTGCCGATGATGAGCAGCGGCTCCACGCCCGGGGCGACCTGCACCGCATAGGTGTCACGGATGGTCAGCCAGCGCTTGGAGACCGACGCGACCTCCACGCCGCCCTGCTCGATCACATACTCGTGGTCGAGCAGGTCACCCTTCATCTCCAGGTCGTCGGGGCCGGGGACGTCGATGGTGAACTTGTCGCGGAACGGGGTGAACAGGTTCTTGCGGACCTCGGCCGCCTTCTCACCGCCGATGCGCACCTCGTAGGTGGTGCGCAGCGAGATCAGATGGCGGTGCACGGTGGCGACCTCGTCGCCGTGGAGATCCTCGATGATCACCTTGTCGCGCAGGCTCAGCACCTTGCCGTCGACGTGGTAGACCTTCTCGCCGTTCTCGTCCATCACGTCGAAGTCGTCGCCGACGGAGAAGAACCGTTCCCTGATCACATACATGCCGCCATTGTCCTCCCCCGCCGCCAGGCCCGGCAGGTCGGGACTTTAGCCCTTGGGCGGGAGGGGCCCCGGGATGGGACTTTCATGGCGAAGAAACAACCTCGTTCGTTTCGCTAGTGGAGTTCACCATGGCACAGGCCACCGCCCCCACCGACACCGTCTCCCGTATCGGGCGTCTCGTCCGCCTGCTCTCCCTCGCCGTCGCCGCCGCGGGTGTGATCATGGTGGTCGCGGGTGCGGCGACCTGGTTCACCGTGCAGGGCCAGCTCGCCGACGAGAAGATCACCGTCTCGGAGGACGCCGGCTGGCTCGCCGGTGACGACATCAACGGCCCGTTCAGCGCCTACCAGGAGGCGCAGGTCATCGAGAAGCACGCCCTCGCGGCCAGCGGCGGCAAGACCTACGCCGAGCTGGACAAGGAGGACCCGAAGCGGGAGACCGTGATGAACGGCAGCTTCCTGCGGGCCTCGCTGTTCACCTCGGTGGTCTCCTTCGGCATCGCCGCGATGGCCGCCGGCCTGGGCGTCATCTTCATCATGATCGGGTACGCGCTGTTCCTGGTCGCCCGCCGGCTGACCACCGCCACACCGGCCGCCGTCGAGTCCTGACCGTCCCGCACCACCCCGGGGAGCCCACTCGTCGCAGTGGGCTCCCCGGGTTCGTTCAGCCGGGCATGCCGGAACACCGATCGGGAATAGCGTGTTGATCATGAGCGAGGCTGAGAAGGAGGTGCGCCGCCGGATGGCCGCGCACGAGCTGTACACCGACGCACTGCCCGGTCTGGAAGGGCTGGACGCCGAGCGGCTCCGGGCCAAGGAACTGGCCTACGACTTCAACACCAGCCGGCCCGCCGACACCGGCGAGCGGCAGCGTCTGCTGCGGGAGTGGCTCGGGGCGGTCGGCGAGCGGGTGTGGGTCGAACCGCCGATGCAGGTGTCCTACGGGAAGAACGTCTTCCTCGGCGATGACGTCTTCATCAACGTCAACCTGGTGCTCGTCGACGACGTGCCGGTGACGATCGGCGACCGGGTGATGATCGCGCCGAACGTGACGATCACGGTCACCGGGCATCCGGTGCACCCTGACCTGCGCCGCGACGGTTCCCAGTTCTCGGATCCGGTGCGGATCGAGGACGACGTGTGGATCGGCGCGAACGCGGTGATCCTGCCGGGCGTCACGATCGGTGCCGGTTCGGTGGTCGCGGCGGGTGCGGTGGTGACCGGGAACGTGCCGCCCGGTGTGGTGGTGGCAGGCGTGCCGGCCCGGGTGCTGCGGGAGATCACCGAGAAGGACAGGGACTTCCGGTACCGGCCGCCACGGGACCTCAGCGGCCCGCAGTGAGCTGACGGCCCCCAGCGGTCACAGGGCGGTGGCGTCCGCGACGTGCACCAGTCCGGTGGAGACCATCACCGCGCCCAGCACCACCACGACGGCGGCGGAGGCCAGCGGCAGGCGGGTGATCAGCACGCCGTCGCCGGCCGGGCGGACCCGCTGGAGTGCGCCGCGGACCGTCACCAGGAACAGGCCCAGGCCGACCAGCACGGCGGCCAGGCCCACGCTGAAGGCGACGATCATGGCCAGGCCCAGGCCGGTGCGGTGCAGGCCGACGGCGAGGATCAGGATGCTCAGCGCCTCGGGGCACGGGATCATGCCGCCGGTCAGGCCCATCGCCAGCATCTCCCGCCGGCTGCGCGGAACGTGATGGCCGTGGCTGTGGCTGTGCCCATGGGCATGGTCATGCGTGTGCTCATGGGAGTGGTCATGCGTGTGCCCGCCGGATCGCAGGCCCCGCCAGCGGCGCACGGCCAGCCGGACGCCGAGGACCAGCACCACCGCGCCGGCGGTCAACTCCAGCGCCGGAACCAGTACGCCCGGCATCACCCGGTCGCCGAGCAGCACCACCGCGGTGCCGAGCAGGATCACCGACGCCGTGTGCGTGACCGTGATGATGCCACCCAGCGTGATCGCCTGCCGGGGTGTGCCCCTGGTGCCGACCAGGTAGGCCGCCATCAGCGTCTTGCCGTGCCCCGGCGTCAGCGCGTGGAAGCCACCGAGCAGGGCGCACACACCGATCAGCAGCACCAGCGTCCACGGTGAGGCGAGCGGTTCCCGCAACGCCGTCAGGGCACGTTCGGTGAAACCGCCGGACTCCTTCTGGTCGCCGGCCGCCACCGTCTGGCGGGCCGCGGTCCGAAACGACACCGTGCGGGCGTCGTCGCTGGTCACGATCTCCTCGGCGGCGACGGTGGCGTCGGCGGCCACCTCCACACCGATCTGCGCCGTCTCGCTCAGGCCGCTGCGGTACCCGTCGGTGAACGTGATCGTCCCGGTCCCGGCGGGCAGCGTGATCGAGGCGAGGATCGCGGTCACTCCCCCACCGGCGGCCATCACCGGGTAGTCCGGATAGCTGGTCCGGCCCACCTCCACCACGACCGGCACGCCGTCCGCGGTGACCGACAGTGCACTCACGACCGTCGCGGCGTGGGCGGAGATCTCCGCGGCACTGAGCGCACCGTCACCGTCGGTGTCGACCGTGCGGGCGAACGCGCCGGCGATCAGCGCGCCGGGAAGCAGGTCGACCTCGATGCCGAGGACGCCGCCGTCCGGGTAGAGCGTGACCTCGTGCACCACCTGGTCCAGCGGGTGCGCCACGGCCGGTGCGGCCGGCAGCAGCATGCCACCGGCCAGCGCCGCCACCGCGACCAGCAGTCCCCGCCGCAGCGTTCCGCGGCCCGGCATCACGGCCGGCCCCCGATCTTCTCGGCCACCGCGGCGCCCGTCCCGGCCGTGCTCTTTTTCGCGGTGTACGCGTACCCGAGCGTCACCAGCGACGCGGCCGCCAGCACCGCCAGCATCGGCGTGGTGTGCGCGCCGAGAGCGTCGGCGGCGGTCGCCACCGGGTTCGCCAGGCCCAGCCGGTCGGCCAGCCATCCGGTCGCGGCCACACCGGTGAGGGCCGCGCCGGTGATCCGGACGGCCGGGCCGATCCGGGTTCCGGCGAGGACCACCAGGGCGGGCAGGGCGAGCACCACGATGATCAGCTGTACCAGTTCGATGCCCAGGTTGAAGCCGAACAGGCTGAGCACCAGCCGGCCGGTGGACAGTTGCATCGCGGCCAGCGTGAACGAGAACGCCATGCCGTGGCCGAGCCCGAAGAACCCGGCGACCGCGGCCTCCCTGCCGGGGAAGAGCGGCCGGATGGCGTGGACCGCCCCGAGCAGGATGCTCGCGGCGATGAACGCCTCGACCGGCCACGCCGGAACGTCCACCCGGATCAGCGCGGTGACCGCCAGCGCCACCGAGTGCCCGAGAGTGAACGCCAACGTCGTACGCAGAATGTGTTTGACGGCCGTGCCCGGCCCGCTGACCTCGCGCCACCGCCCGCCGCGCGCCGTCAACGGCGCCGGAAGCAGCAGGATGAGCAGGAACAGCAGGTGGTCGGTGCCCTCGAGGATGTGGTCGCCGCCGAGCCGGACCATCGCCAGGAACCCGGACCAGGTGCTTCCCTCGTCGAGGTCGACGTCCATCGCGGGTACGGTCAGCGTCCGGTTGTCGATGGCGATGGTGCCCACCTGGACGGCCTCACCGCCGTTCTCGGCGAGCTGACCGGCGGCCCAGTCCTCGCGGACCGAGACCAGCACGGTGTGCGTGACCACCTGGTGCACGACCACGTCGTACCCGAAGGTGAAGTGCCGGATGTCGGCCCCGGCCGGCGGGGTGAGCGTGACCTCGGCGTCGAGTTCCTGGTAAGGGCCGGTGGAGGTCTGTTCGGCCTCGCCGACGGTCGTCTCGCCGACGGTGACGGTCCAGGGTGTGCCGTCCGGAGTGGCCGGCTTGATGTGCTCCGACAGATAGGGGCCGAAGCCGCCGTCGAGACCGCTGGCGAGGGTGAGGTCGCTGAGCGGGATCTCCAGGTGCGCGGTCACCGACGTCTCGTGCACGTCGAGCAGGACCACCGTATGGGGCATGGGGTGGGCAGCGGCCGGCGACGCCCCGAACAGGAGCGCCGCCGTCACCGCCACCGCGATCCCCGCCGGCACGCGAAGGATGCGGAGGAGGGTCATCAGAAGGAGAACTCGGCCCCGTAGTCACGGACGTGGTCGCGGTACACCGTGTGGTAGTGGATCTCGGTGTTGTAGACGACGCCGTTCTGGCAGACGAACTCGATCCATACGCCCGGGCCGTCGATGCGCAGGTAGTCGCCCTGCGTGTCGTACCCGGTACCGCCGGACAGGCCGACGAACGTCTGGTTCAGTTCGGACTCGTACGTCTTGAGCAACTGCGCCGTGGTGGCGTCGTCGGCGTTGCCGACCCACTGCTTGACCACGTTCATGACCAGCTTCTTCTGCTTGGCCGACAGCGTCTTGGCGGCCAGGCCGGTCTTGGTCTCCGGGAACTGGCCGTCCTTCTGCGGTCCGACCAGCACGTCGGTGAACGACTGGGGAAGCGTCGCGGCGGTCACCTGCGCGTCGGTGAGGCTGTCGGCCAGGGCGGCGACGGCGTTCTTCTGCGCGGCCATCGCCTCGACGACGGTGCCGTCCTCGGCGGTGTAGCTGATCGGCTCCACGCCCAGGAAGAACGGGCTGGCGCTGGTGACCTTGCCGTTCTCGTACGTCAGGTGCACGGCCAGGTGGTGGCCGCCGAAGTTCAGCTCCCAGGTGCCGGTGGCCGACGGGGTGCCGAGGAACGCCAGGTAGTAGTAGTCGCTGCCGTAGGTGAGGCCGGGCATGTCGCCGCCGCCACCGGGACCGCCGGACGGGGCGTCGGCCGGGACGCTCGCCGACGGGTCCGCGGACGGCGCGCCACCACCGGGCGTTGCGGAACCGGCGTCCGCGGCGAGGACCTCGTCCGCGGCGACGATCTTCTGGATCTGGTCGAAGCCGGTGCCCGTCCCGGTGCCGGTGGCGGCCTTCAGGACGGCCTTCGCCAGGGTGAGCTGATCCTCGTCGAGGTCACCGAGGCCGACGCCCGGACGGCAGGTGTCCGCACACGGCAGATTGGACCAGGCGGTGGCGTTCTCCTCGGTGAACTCCAGCAACGCCTCGCTCTTCTGGTCCTCGTCGAGGGTGGCCAGGAACGCGGTCGCGGCGTTCACCAGGCCCTGCACACCCTTCGCGCCGCCGGTCGGGTTCTTGACCGCCGCGGCCCGGGTTCCGTTCGCGCCGCCGTTGCGGTCGACGGTGGCGGCGTTGGCGGCCACGACACCGGCGCTGAGCACGGCGGCGGCTGCGGTGGCGATGGCCAGGCCACGCCAGCGCCGGGGCGCCGGCTTGCTTTCTTCCTTCACGGATTCTCCTTGAGAACGGATGCTGAGAATTACCTGCAAGGCAATTCTCGACAGTTCCGGAAAGGAAAATCAACGCATCATCGGACATTCACAGACACATTTGAATAAGCTGTGAATCGCATTCCATGAAGATGCTTTTCTTTATTGTGGCAGGCGATTCCTCCCGTGTCGTCGCCTGCCCGCGGCATATCGGCGTACCGCAGCGGCGGTATACGGCGGCGACTACCGCGGCCGCGGTACGCCGCTGTCGTACACGGCGACGATCAGTGCCGCCCGGTCGCCGGTGCCCAGCTTCGCCATCGCCCGGTTCACGTGGGTCTTCACCGTGTGCGGGGAGATGGACAGCCGGCAGGCGATCTCCTCGTTGCTCAGACCGGTGGCGACCAGCAGCACGATCTCCCGCTCCCGGTCGGTCAGGGCGGCGAGTTCGACACGCGGGCGCGGCGCGGGCACCGACACCGCGCTCGCCCGGGCGGCCAGAGCGGCCATCGCCTTCGGAGACAGCAGCGAATGCCCGCGGGCCACCACCCGGACCGCCTCCACCACCGCCTCCGGGTCGGCGTCCTTGCCCAGGTAACCGCGGGCACCGGCGGCCACCGCGTCGAGTACGTTCCCGTCCGTCTCGAACGTGGTCAGCACCAGCACCGCCACCCCCGGCGAAGCACCCGGGTCCTCGGTGATCTGCCGGGTCGCGGCGATACCGTCGGTGCCGGGCATCCGCAGGTCCATCAACACCACGTCGACACCGCCGGCCCGGACCGCCCGGACCGCGGCGGCGCCGTCGGCCGCCTCACCCGCGACGACGATGCCCTGCTCCGAGTCGAGGACACCCCGCAGTCCGACCCGGATCAGCGCCTGGTCGTCGGCGATCAGGACACGTACCGTCACCGCGGTGTGGCTCCTTCCGGTTGCAGAGGGAGCGTGGCGCACACCGTGAACGTGCCGTCCCCCTCGAGGATCTCCAGGTGACCGCCGGTCGCGCGTACCCGCTCCCGCATGCCGATCAGACCGTGACCGGACGTCGCGAGCCTGCCGTCGACGGAGGCCGGGTTCGACGACCGGATGACCACCGCGTCGCCGGTGACCCGCACCGCCAGAGTCACCGGTCCGCTGCCGTGCCGGCGGGCGTTGGTGAGCAGTTCCTGCACCACCCGGTACGCCGTCAGGCCCACCAGGTCGGGCACCCGGCCCGGGTCGCCGTCCCGCTCGACGGTCACGTCCATCCCACCGCTGCGCAACGTCGCCACCAGCGGATCCAGGTCGGCGAGACCGGGCGCGGGACCGGCGGTGTCACCCTGTCCCGGCTCGCGGAGGACCTGCAGCATGCCGGCCATCTCCCGCAACACGGCCTGGCCCGCCGACTCGGCCTCACGCAGCGCGGTCTCGGCCCGGTCCGGATCGGTGCGGACACTGCGCCGGGCCAGACCGGTGTGCAGCCGGATCACCGCGACGTGGTGGCCGAGCACGTCGTGCAGGTCACGGGCGATCCGCAGACGTTCCTCGGCGACCCGGCGCTGCGCCTCGGCCTCCCGGGTCTCCACCGCCCAGCGGGCGCGGTCCTCCGCGGCGGCCACCTGATCACGGCGGGCCCGCAGCGCCACCCCGAACCCGGCCGCGCCGATCGTCCAGGCGATCATCGTGAACCCGATGCCGGGCAGACTGCCGGGTGGCTCGTAGCTGAGCACCACCGCGTAGACGACCAGGAAAGTGATCACCGCGGCGACGGCGAGCGGCCGGCCACCCCGGGCCAGCGCCAGGTTGAGCAGCGCCACCTGGCACATCGCGGCGGCGCCACCCGCCCACTCGCCGGCCACCCCGACGGCGATGTAACCGGCCAGACAGATGATCCACACGGGTACGGGTGCGGTCGGCCGCACCACCAGCGCGGCGGCCTGCACGACCATCACCGCGAGCAGCGTCGGGCTCATCCCGCCGTGCGGGTCGGTGACCGTGGAGAAGACGGCCACGCCCAGGATCACCAGCGCGCACGCGGCGATCCCGACGCGGGAACCGACGAAGAACCGCATGCCACCTCCCACCAGCGCCGCCCGGACGGCGCATACAGTAACCGAGGATCTTGGGAGGCACGGTGACGGATTTTCCGCCGGGGCCCGCGGTGGCCGGGATGAGTATCGCCGAACTGGCCGACCTGGCCCGGCACAGCAACCTGTTCCGCGGCCGGGCGGTCTACGAGCTGGCGGACCGGTCCGCGTCCTCCCCGGAAGCGGCGGCCACGCTCGGCGAACTGGCGCAGACGCCGGAGTTGCAGAACGATCGCTTCCACCTGGTGACGATGGCGTGGGCCGCGATCGTGGCCCTGCTGCAGACCCAGGCGCCGCATGCCCGGGCCGCGGCGTACGCGGCCTTCGCCACCCTGCCCGATCAGGAGCATTTCCTCCGTTACCTGCGCTGCGACCGCATCGAGGACGCCGAACCACCGATATGAGTGGACAACGACGGCCGGCGCGGAAATCGTTGGGGCATGCGCCAAGAGGACGTCTGGGACACCGAGGCCGCCGCAAGCTATGACACTCCGGGCACCGGCATGTTCGCGCCCGATGTGCTGGAACCGGCCGTAAAGCGGCTCCACGAGCTGGCCGCCGGCGGGCCCGCGCTGGAGTTCGCCATCGGCACCGGCCGCGTCGCGATCCCGCTCGCCGCACGAGGGGTGCCCGTCACCGGGATCGAACTCTCCCAGCCCATGATCGACCGGTTGCACGCGAAGGTCGGCGACACCAGCATCCCGGTCATCCGCGGCGACATGGCCACCGTCACGGCGCCGGGCACGTTCGCGCTCGTCTACATCGTCTACAACACCATCTCCAACCTGCTCACCCAGGAGGAGCAGGTCGCCTGCTTCCGCAACGCCGCCCGGCACCTCGCCCCCGGAGGGTGCTTCGCCGTGGAGCTGGAGGTGCCCGAGCTGCGCCGGCTCCCGCCCGGACGGCAGGCCTCCGTCTTCCACACCGAACCCGGCTACCTCGGGGTGGACACCTACGACGTACTGAACCAGCACCTCGTCTCCCACCACTTCCGGTTCGACGATGGCAAGCAGGCCAGGCTTTTTCGCAGCCCGCACCGGTACATCTGGCCCGCCGAACTCGATCTCATGGCTCGACTCGCCGGCCTCGACCGCGAGTCCCGGCACGCCGAGTGGTCCGGCACCCCCTTCACCGCCGAATCCCCGTCACACGTCACCGTCTATCGGAAACCGGCTCGCTGTTGACCGGCGGTCCGCGGGTGGTGTTAGCGTGCGGGGGTGAGCCGGACCTGCTGCCTTCGCCTGGAGCGGGGCACGGCCGTGTTCGGGGACCACTCGTATCGCAAGGACCTCTACCAGTAGGTGGGTCGGCATTCGCCTGTCGACCATTGTGAGAACACCGCTGGAAAAGAGAAAAGAATGATTCCTGAGTCGATGCTGTCCGCATATGGGCATCCGGGGATTCGGTGGGCTGCGGCGCACATGCCGCTGCTGCACGAGACGATGGCCCGTGACGGGGGCGTGTTCGCCGGCCTGCGGATCGGGATGTGTCTGCATATCGAACCCAAGACGGCTGTGCTCGCCTCGCTGCTGGTGGGGCACGGCGCGCGCGTACGGCTGACCGGGTCTCCGGGGACCACCAAGCCTGACGTCGCCGCGGCCCTGACCGGCGCCGGGGTGGAGGTGACCGCCGCGGACGGGGCGCCGCACGTGGACGAGGTGCTCGCCCTGGAACCGGATCTGCTGCTCGACAACGGTGCCGACCTCACCCTCGGGCTGCTGCGGAATCCGCCGGCGGACTTCCTCGGCGGGACTGAGGAGACGACCACCGGTGGTCTGCGGCTGCGCGAAGGTGGGCACAGCAAGGTGCCGTTCCCGGTTGTCGTGATCAATGACAGTCCGCTGAAGCAGCTGGTGGAGAACAGGTTCGGGGTCGGGCAGAGTGTCGTGCAGGGGTTCATGAACGCCACGAACCGGATGCTGCCCGGCGCGGATGCGGTGGTGGTCGGGTACGGGCCGTGCGGGCGCGGTGTGGCGCAGACGTTGCGGCTGCTCGGGGCGCGGGTGGCGGTGGCCGAGGTCGACGCGTACCGCCGGCTTGAAGCTCTTCTGGAAGGGCATGTCACCGGGGACCTGGTCGACTTGCTGCCCGGAGCGGATCTGGTGTTCCTGGCCACCGGGCGCACGGGGGTGCTCGGGCCTGACGAGATCGGGCAGCTGCGGGACGGCACGGTGCTCGCCGGGGTGGGGCACCGCGGGGACGAAGTGGATCTGCGGCTGCTGGGCGAGGCCGGTCCGGTGTCCGGAATGCATCATCGGGTGCATCTGCTCGCCGACGGGCGGCGGGTGGTCGTGCTCGCCGAAACCCAGATGATCAATCTGGTGGCGGCGGGCGGGAATCCGATCGAGGCGATGGATCTCGGGTTGACGTTGCAGGCGGCGTCGCTGGCCGCGGTCGCCCGGGGTGGTCTGGCGCCGGGCGTGCAGCCGGTGCCGGACACCATCGACCGGGACATCGCCGAACGGTTCACCGCCGCACTGACCCCGGCGCGGTAGGCGCCCGGCGGGTGGCCGCCGCCCCCTCCGACGGCGGCCACCCGCGGGTCAGGAAACGGAGGGGGCGGCGGCCGCCTTACGGAAGCGCAACTGGGTGATGGCCCGCCCGGTGACCTGGGTGACCTCCGCGGTGTGCCCGTCGACGTCGACCACCTCGCCGGGGCCGGTCGGGATGTGACCGAGACGGGCCAGCACCAGACCGGCGACCGTCGTGTAGTCGCCGTCCTCCAGCGTGGTCACGTCCACGCCCAGGTCGGGCAGATCGTGGATGGGGAACGTGCCGGGGAGCAGCAGCGCACCGTCCTCTTCGTGCTGCACGGACGGGACGTCGCGGTCGGTCTCGTCGTAGATCTCGCCGACGACCTCCTCGACCAGGTCCTCCATCGTCACGATGCCGTCGATGGCGCCGCGTTCGTCGACGACCAGGGCGAACTGCTGGCGGGCGGTCCGCATCTGCCGCATCGCGTCGGACACCTTGAGGCTCTCCGGGAGGAACAGGGCGGTGAACATGTGGTCGCGGACCGTGCCGGTCGCGCCGATCAGGTCGCGCAGGTGGACCACGCCGAGGACGTCGTCCAGACCGGCCGGTCCGACCACCGGCGCCCGGGAGTGACCGCCGGCGACCAGGCGTTCCAGGGCTTCCGGCACCGTCAGGCCGGCGGGCAGGACCACCACGTCGCGGCGGGGCACCAGGATCTCCCGCAGGATCCGGTCGGCGATCTCGAAGGCTCCGGAGATGATGGTGCGCTGTTCGGCGGAGAATTCCTGCTGCTGGGCGACCATGTCGCGGATCTCCTCGGTGCTGACCTCCTCGCGGGCGGCCCGCGGGTCGTTGCCGGTGAGCCGGACGACCAGGTCGGTGGTCTTCCCGAGGAGCCAGATCACCGGCCGGGAGACGGTGGCCAGCATGTCGAGAGGCCGGGCCACGAGCAGCGCCCAGCTCTCGGCGCGCTGCATGGCGATGCGTTTGGGGGCGAGCTCACCGACGATCAGGGTGAAGAACGTCAGGATGACCGTGACGATGAGGATCGCGACCGCGTCGGCGGCGGTGCCGAGGACCCCACGCAGCGGTTCCACCAGTGGCTGGGCGAGGGAGACCGCGGCGGACGCGGAGGCCAGGAACCCGGCCAGGGTGATGCCGATCTGGATGGTCGCCAGGAACCGGTTCGGGTCGCGGGCGAGTTTCGCCAGGGTGCGGCCGGTACGGGTCTCGCGTTCGAGTCGTTGGAGCTGGCTCTCCCGCAACGACACCAGGGCCATCTCACTGCCCGCGAACACCGCGTTCAGGAGTACCAGGACCACTACCAGGACAATCTGCCATCCGAAACCACCCACGGGCCGAACAGTAACCGACTGCCCGGACGGCTCTGAGCTGGGAAAACGCGTCTCCTGGCCGGATTCTGGCGGTGTCCTGACCGGATACTGGGAAGCTCCTGACGCAACTGCCAGGAGCTTCCCAGTGGACTCAGACGGTCAGCAGGGTCTTGATCGCGCGGCGTTCGTCCATCGCGCGGTAGCCCTCGGCGGCCTCCTCGAGGGGGAGCCGCAGGTCGAACACCTTGCCCGGGTCGATGGTCCGGTCCGCGATCAGGGCCATCAGTTCGGGCAGGAAACGGCGGACCGGGGCGGGACCGCCGTGCAGGTGCACCTGGGAGAAGAACATCTCCATGCCGGGGAGGGTGACGTCGTGGGCGACACCGACGTAACCGACGTGACCGCCGCGCCGGGTGGACCGTACCGCCTGCATCATCGACTCCTGGGTGCCGACGGCCTCGATGACGCAGTGCGCACCGTACCCGCCGGTCAGATCCTTGATCCGGGTGACGCCGTCGTCGCCGCGCTCGGTGACGACGTCGGTGGCGCCGAACTCGAGGGCCAGTTTCTGGCGGTCGGTGTGCCGGCTCATCGCGATGATGCGTTCGGCGCCGAGCTGCTTCGCGGCGAGGACACCGAGCAGGCCGACCGCGCCGTCCCCGACCACCGCGACGGTCTTGCCCGGTCCGACCTGGGCGGCGACCGCGGCGAACCAGCCGGTGCCGAGCACGTCGGAGGCGGCCAGGTAGCCGGGGATCAGGTCGGCGGACGGCACCTCGGGGGTGGCGACCAGGGTGCCGTCGGCCAGCGGCACCCGCAGGTATTCGGCCTGCGCGCCGAGTTCGCCGACCGGCACCCGGTGCACGCAGCCGCTCTGGTACCCGGACCGGCAGATCTCGCAGGTGTTGTCGGAGGCGAAGAACGAGCCGACGACGAACTGGCCGGGCCGCACGCCGGTGACGTCCCGGCCGGTCTCCTCGACGATGCCCACGTATTCGTGGCCCATCGGGGCCGGGCCGTCCACGGTCTGGATCCCCCGGTACGGCCACAGGTCCGACCCGCAGACGCAGGTGGCGGAGAGGCGGATGACGGCGTCGGTCGGCAGTTCGATCCGCGGGTCGTCGCGGTTCTCGACGCGGACGTCGCCGGGGGCGTGCAGGACTGCACCACGCATGAGGGTTCTCCTTGCTGAACGGTTTCCGCATCCCAGAGAACCCCGGTGGGCGTGCCGCAGGGAGTCCCTGCCGAGGGGTGTACCGGCAGTGCACCCTTGTCTCCCGGAACCTGTCGTAGCGTCGAGGGAGTGAACAACCGAGCCGAAGTGCACGACTTCCTCACCTCGCGCCGCGCCAAGGTCACGCCGGCCGAGGCGGGCATCCCGTCCGGCGGGACGCGCCGGGTTCCGGGGCTGCGCCGGGGCGAGGTGGCGGCGCTGGCCGGGATGAGCGTCGAGTACTACGCGAAGCTCGAGCGGGGCGCCCTGGCCGGGGTGTCCGCCGGGGTGCTCGAGGCGATCGCCCGGGCGTTGCGCCTGGACGACGCGGAACGCGCCCACCTGATGCGTCTCGCGCAGGAGGCGAACGGCAGTGGTGCGCTGCTGCGCCCGAGCCGCCGGGCCCGGCAGTGGACGGTCCGGCCGGGCCTGCAGTGGTCGCTCGACGCGATCACCGCCCCGGCGATCGTGGTCAACAACCGGTCGGATCTGCTGGCCGCGAACCTGCTCGGCCGGGCCATGCACAGCGACCTGTTCGCGGACCCGGTACACACGCCGAACTTCGCGCGGTTCACGTTCCTGGACGCGGCGGCCCGCCGGTTCTACCCGGACTGGGAGCGGTTCGCCGAGATGACGGTGGCGAACCTGCGGACCGCCGCCGGGGTGGACCCGCACGACAAGGGCCTGCACGACCTGGTCGGTGAGTTGTCCACCCGCAGCGACGAGTTCCGGCGACGGTGGGGGTCGCACGACGTGCGGATCCACGGCGCCGGGATCAAGCAGTTCCACCATCACGTGGTGGGTGATCTGTCGTTGGCGTACGAGACGATGGCCCTGGTCGCCGAGGAGGGCCTGCGGATGACCGTCTACACCGCCGAACCGGGTTCACCGACCGCCGACGCGCTGGGGCTGCTCGCCTCGTGGGCGGCCACGCCTACCGTTCGCAGTTGATGCGTTCGTCGGTCCGCGGCGCGACGGTGGTGCACAGGTCGCCGGCGGCGGTCCGGTTCGCGCCGCCGTCGAGGATGTTGCGCCCGGACCGTCCGGCGGTGCTGCCGGTGATCCGCAGGGTGTCGTTACCGGGGCCGCCGACCAGGCGCACCGCGCGCCCGTACACGCCGGAGAGCCGGTCGTCGCCCGATCCGCCGACGATCACGTTGACGTCGGTGGCGATGGTGTCCTTCTCGCCCTTGACGCCGTCGTCGCCCTTGACCCCGTCGGCGTCGGCGGTGACCGCGGTGGTCTTCTCCTCGTAGGAGACGACGTCGGTGCCGGTGCCGCCGGAGAAGTAGTCGGCGTCGGCACCGCCGTAGGGCCGGGAGCGCAGCAGGTCGGCGCCGTCGCCGCCGTACTGCTTGTCGTTGCCGCTACCGCCCTCGAGGTTGTCGTTGCCGTCCTCGCCGTAGAGCAGGTCCGCGCCGGCCTGGCCGATCAGGTGGTCGTTGCCGCTCTGCCCGTGCATGACGTCGTTGCCGGGGCCGCCGACGAGGCCGTCCGCGCCGGTGCCACCCCACAGCTTGTCCACACCGGCGCCGCCGTCGAGCTGGTCGTCGCCGCCGTTGCCGTACAGGGTGTCGTTGCCGTCGTTGCCGTGGAAGAGGTCAAAGCCGGCGCTGCCGTGCAGGACGTCGTTGCCGGCTTCGCCGCTGCCCCAGAACCGCAGGGTGGTCCTGTTGGTGAGGGTGTCGTCGCCGTCGCCGAGGTTGGCGATGACGTCGTACCAGAGGGCCCGGGTGCAGCGGACTTTGGTGCGGTCGCCGGTGACCGCGGTGCAGCCGGCGCCGGCCTGCAACGGCACCCGGTCGTCGATGGTGATGGTGTTGCCGGAGCGGGTGAAGACGGGCGTGTTGCGGTTGCCGGCCCCGGCCTGAAACATCAGATACCAGCTGTTCGTGCCGTCACCGTTGATCTCGGTGTAGACCCGGTTCGGTGCCGCCGCTTGAGCCGGTGTGGTCACCAGTCCGGCCGAGAGGACGCCGAGGATGCCCGCCGCCAGAGCGGGCCTGAGGTGTGGTCGCATGCGCGGAGCCTAGAAATCACCGGCGCTGCCCCGCCGCCCCGCCACGCACTGTTCACAGTGCACCTCCCGGCCGTTTCCTTTTCCAGGGGTACGAGCTGAGCATGCTCGTGGCTCGTCGGAAGGATGTCCTGGTCACGTTGTGCTGCGTACTCGTACACAGCGAGGCATGTATTTGCACGAAGTGCAACGATGCACTTAGTGTAATCGTGTGAAGAGTGAACCCGCGTCGCTGGACCGCCGGGCGGCGCTCAAGGCCCGGCACCGGCGCGCCATCCTCGACGCCGCCAAGGAACTGATCGCCGAGGACGGCACCCGGTTCGGGGTCGACCAGCTCGCCGAGCGTGCCGACGTCGCCCGGCGCACGATCTTCAACCACTTCGTGTCGGTCGACGACGTCGTGACGAGCGTCTGCACCGAGGAACTCGCCGTGGTGATCGACACCTTCCGGGCGCAGGTCACCGCCGGACCGGTCGGTCCGGGCAGCCGGGCGACCATGTTCGCCACGATCACCGCCGCCCTGCGCGCCGCCGACGTCCCCGGCATCATCGCCTTCCTCTGGCAGGCGCTGGGCGGTTTCAGCACGACCGACACCCGCCCGCAGCAGATCTTCCAGGCGACCTTCTCCCGCGCGACCGACGAGTTCGCCCGGGAACTGGCCGTCCGCAACGCGAACCTCGACCCGCTCGAGGCGGAGCTGCTGGTCAGCTCGCTCATGCACGGGACCGAGGTGATCGCCCACCACTGGATCGCGGCGACCGGTGCCGTCCTCGACGACGGCACCCGCGCCGCATGGGACCGGTTGCTCGACCACCTCATCACCAGCATCCGCACTGGCTACTGACCACCCCACGAGAACGGAACACTGTGGCTGAACTGCTGTATCGCCTCGGACGCTTCGGCGCCCGGCGCGCCTGGACGGTGCTGATCACCTGGCTGGTCGTGCTGGGCGCCTCCGTCACCGCGTACTTCGTGGCCGGGGGCACCCTGTCGTCGCAGGTGACCATCCCCGGCACGAAGACCGCCCAGGTCACCGAACAGCTCGCGGAGAAGTTCCCGAGCGCCAGCGGTGGCACCGGCACCATCGTCTTCCACACCACCGACGGCTCCGCGTTCACCGACGAGCAGCGGACCGCCGTCGGCGCGCTGCTCACCGGCACCGCCGACCTGGACGGGGTGTCCTCCACCACCGACCCGTTCGCCACCGCGGCACAGATCGCGGAGCAGACCGCCCAGCTGACCGCCGGCAAAGAGCAGGTGACCGGCGGTCTCGCGCAGATCGATGCCGCGCTCGCCCAGCCCGGCCTGCCCGCCGCGCAGAAGGCCGCGATCGAGCAGCAGAAGGCCGAACTGGACGCGCAGGGCCGGCAGCTGGAGCTCTCCGAGCAGCTGCTCACCATGGCGTCCGGGATCCGCACCGTCGCCGAGGACGGCAGCGCCGCCGTCGGCGCGGTCATCTTCGACAAGGCTCAGCTGGACGTCACCCCGGAGACCAAGCAGGGCGTCGTCGACCACGTCACCGACGGTGTCCCGGCCGGCGTCGAGGCCGACTTCTCCAACGAGATCACCCAGAACGTGCCGGAGGTCCTCGGCGTCGGTGAGGTCATCGGCCTGCTGATCGCCGCGATCACCCTGCTGGTCATGCTCGGCAGCCTGATCGCCGCAGCGCTGCCGCTGGTCAGCGCCCTGACCGGGGTCGGCGTCGGCGTCACCGCGGCGCTCGCCCTGTCCGGCGTCGTCGACATGCTCTCGATCACCCCGGTGCTCGGCGTGATGCTGGGCCTGGCGGTCGGCATCGACTACTGCCTGTTCATCCTCAACCGGCACCGTCGCCAGCTGCTGGCCGGCATGCCGCTGCACGAGTCGATCGGCCTGGCCAACGGCACCTCCGGCAACGCGGTGGTGTTCGCCGGCGCGACCGTCCTGGTCGCCCTGCTCGCCCTGAACCTGACCGGCATCGGCTTCCTGGGCATGATGGGCACGGTCGGCGCGATCTGTGTCGCCGTCTCGGTGATCATCGCGGTCACGCTGACCCCGGCGCTGCTGTCCCTGCTGGGCCTGCGTGTCCTCAGCCGCAAGGCCCGGGCCACCATCGGTCAGCAGCACGGCACCGTACCCACTCAACCGATGAGCACCGGCCGTGCGGTGATCACCGTGGTCGCCGGGCTGGCCGCGCTGATCGTCATCGCGCTGCCCGCCCTGGACCTGCGGCTGAACCTGCCGGACGGGTCGTCGGAGGCGCAGGACTCCACCCAGTACCAGGCTTACCAGCTGATCGAGGACAAGTTCGGTGCCGGTGTCAACGGGCCGTTGCTCGTGGTGGCGTCGCTGCCGACACCTGATGCCGACATTTCAGAACAAGTCAAGATCGGCACCATTCTTCAGGAACAGGCGGACGTCGTCGCGGTCGCCCCGGTCGGCGTCTCCACCGACAAGACGCTGATCGCCTTCCAGGTCATCCCGGCCGAGGGGCCGACCAGCGAATCCACCGAGCAGCTGGTCCGCGACCTGCGCGACCTGTCCCCGCTGGACGGCGACGTGACACTGGGCGTGGCCGGCAGCGCCAGCGGCAACATCGACATCTCGGAACAGCTCGCCGACGCGCTGCCCACCTACCTGGCCGTCGTCCTCGGCCTGTCCCTGATCATCCTGATCTTCGTGTTCCGCTCGATCCTGGTCCCGCTGACCGCGACACTCGGCTTCGTGCTGTCGCTGTTCGCCACCTTCGGCGGCATCACCGCTATCTTCCAGTGGGGCTGGCTCGGCGCGATCTTCGGCGTGCACGATCCGGGCCCGATCCTGAGCTTCCTGCCGACCATCCTGATCGGCATCCTGTTCGGCCTGGCGATGGACTACCAGCTGTTCCTGGTCTCCGGCATGCGTGAGGCGTACGCCCACGGTGCCCCGGCCCGCCTCGCCGTCCGCCAGGGCCTGCACGCCGGCCGCACGGTCGTCACCGCCGCGGCGATCATCATGATCGCGGTCTTCGGCGGCTTCGTCTTCTCCAACTCGGCGATGATCCGCTCGCTGGGCTTCGGCCTGGCGTTCGGCGTGCTCACCGACGCGTTCCTGGTCCGGATGCTGCTGATCCCGGCGGTGATGCACCTGCTGGGCCGCTCGGCGTGGTGGCTGCCCGCCTGGCTCGACCGCATCCTGCCCAACGTGGACGTGGAGGGCGCCGCCCTGGAACGCAGCCACCCGGTGGCCCCGCAGACCCCGTCGCCCGAGGAGGACGACGCTCCCTTGGTGACCACGACCAGCTGACCCGCACCGCACGACAGCCCCGGCCCCGTTCCCCCGGCGCCGGGGCTGTCGCGTTCGTCTTCGCAGCCGGTCCGGCGGGAGTCGTGAGCCTTTTCGGCGATGCGGATCCAGCGACCACGGATCCATGGTCATGGGATGCCATCAGAGGAGCGAACCCGGTGGGTGCACCAAGCCCGGGCAGCCTTGATCATCGCCGCAACCCGCAGAACACTCGTCACCTACGGCGAACTCGGGATGGCCCTCGGAATGCGGGGCGTCGACCTGCGTAATCAGCTCGGGCTCATACTGGACGACGTATCCGGCGATTGCGAGGCCCGCGGCGAGAAGGGGTCCCTCGCAGCCCTGGTGGTGAATCAGGAAACCGGCGAGCCGGGCACCGGCTGGCGTAAGGGCGACCGGGATTGGCCCCGGGAGGTCCGGAAAGTCTTCCAGCAGTGGTCGCCCAGATAGGCCGCATCTCCGACGCTTACCCGGTCATTCGTCATCGGCCGCTGTCGGCGTGACCCGAGTTCGCCGCAGTCGACGAGGGCAGGAACCGCAGACGACGGCCGAGCCGGGCACCGCCCGGAGCCACCGGCCGTCGTCCACGGTCCACCCACACGCCGAACAGGGACTTTGTGCTGCGGCCCTCGCGATCAGGCGGGCCGATTGCGGCGAGCGGCGAGCCCGCGTTGACGAGAGTCCGCGTTCTGGACCATTCTCACCGGGGTGACGACGGAGTTCCGGCTTGCCGCGTACGGCATCTGTCTTGATCGCGATCGTGTGCTGCTCGCGCATTACGTGTCGCCGAAAGGGGACACGCACTGGACGCTGCCGGGTGGCGGCGTCGAGCACGGTGAGGATCCCGTCGACGCGGTCATCAGGGAGGTCGCCGAGGAGACCGGCTGCACCGGTGTCGTCGAGCGTCTCCTCGGTGTGGACGCTCGCGTCG
Source organism: Actinoplanes rectilineatus (assembly GCF_000962825.1). GTDB lineage: Bacteria > Actinomycetota > Actinomycetes > Mycobacteriales > Micromonosporaceae > Actinoplanes > Actinoplanes rectilineatus. The sequence continues at coordinate 13,723 of NZ_JZKF01000011.1, read as the reverse complement.
TGCGGTCCGCCGAACGCCTTTACGGCGGACCCGATCTGCACAGCGTCGGCGTGTTCTACCAGGTTCGGATCGTCGGGGGTGAGCTGCGGCCCGAACCCAACGGGGAGACCTCCGAGTCGGTGTGGACGCCGCTCGACGCCGTCGAACGGCTCGCCCGGTCGTCGCTCGTCGACATCGGCCTGGCTCTGGCGCGCGAGAAGCCGGCCACCGGTCACGTCGACCCGATCCCGGTGACCGGCCTGCTCCGCCACTGACGCACGGTCGAAGCCACCGGCGCACTATCAAAGCCAGATCAAGCACGGTCAAGCACGATCAGTCCTCGTCGTCGCCCTGAACCCGCGCGCCCAGCTCCGCAGCGAGCCGGACCGCGATCTCCTCCGCGCGGTCGGAGTAGTAACCCTCGACAGCCAGGAGAAGCTCGCCGTCTCGCCGGCGACCGCGTAGATGCGCTACACCACCCGCAGCCGCCTTCACAGCCCGGACCGACCGCCCACAGCTCGATGGCAGTGGCCGGTCCGAATCACCACCACTCATGACCACACCGTGCACTCACTGATGCAGATCGATCAGCGCTAGGCACGTCCGCTGCTCCGGCCGCACACTGTCGGTGTGATGGAATCCAGGGTCACGATCTTTGTCAGTCACGCCGGACGCGACCGCTCCTGGGCGGAATGGGCGACCTGGCTGCTCGACAAGGCGGGCTACCGGGTCGAACTGGACAGTCGCGACTGGCCCGCGGGCGACGACTTCCTGGCCCGCATCGAGGGCGCCCTGGAACGGGCCGACGTGATCCTCTCCCTCTGGTCGGCGGCCTACTTCGAACCGGACGGGTACGCCATCCGCGAGCTCCGGGCCGCCTCCGCCGCCAAGAAACGCATCGTCCCGCTCCGGATCGAGGACGTCGTACCGCCCCCGTTCTGGCGGCCGCTGATCCGGCACGACCTGTTCGGTCTCGACGACGACCGGGCCGCCCGGGTGCTGGTGGATGCCGTCGCCCAGGCCGGCGGCACCCCGGCCAGGGTGCCGTTCCCGGGAGACGACCGGGCCGTCCGCGTCCCCGGTGTGCTGCCGGCGGTGTGGAACGTACCTGCACGGTCCGTGACCTTCACTGGCCGCGACGATCTCCTGATCCGGCTGCGGAGGTCACTGCGCAGCGGTCACCGCACCGCCGTGCACGCCCTGCACGGCTGGGGCGGCGTCGGCAAGACGCTGCTGGCGACCGAGTACGCCCATCGCTTCGCCGACGACTACGACCTGGTGTGGTGGATCAACGCCGAGCGTCCCGACCTGATCGGCGAACAACTTGCCGCGTTCGCGGTCGCCGCGGGAGTCGCCGACGCGGGCGCGCCCACACCGGCCGCGGTCCAGGCAGCACGCGGACTGCTCCGCAGCCGGGCCCGATGGCTGATGGTCTTCGACAACGTCCCCTTCGTGGCCGACGTGCTGGACTGGCTCCCGCAGGGACCGGGCGACCTGGTGATCACCTCGCGCAGTCCGGAATGGGTCGGTGTCGCCGTGCCGCTGCCGGTGAACGTCTTCGACCGCGCCGAATCGACGGCCCTGCTGCAGGACCACGTGCCCGGTCTGGGCGCCGGCGACGCGGACCGGCTGGCGGACGCGCTGGGCGATCTGCCGCTGGCGCTGGCCCAGGCGGTCGGGGTGATGAGCGGCACCGGCATGCCCGCGACCGAGTATCTCGCCATGCTCGGGTCGGCGGCGTCCCGGATCCTGGCCACTCGCGCACCGGTCGGCTATCCGGGCTCACTCGCCGCAACCGTGCACGTGTCGGTCGCGCATCTGGCCGAGGCCGATCCGGCCGGCGGGCCGTTGGTCTCCCTGCTCGCCATGATGGGCCCGGAACCGCTACCCCTGTGGCTGCTGGCTGCGGGGGCCGAGGTGGTCAGCGAACAGCTCGGCCAGGTCGCGGGCGACCCGCTGGCGCTACGGGAATGCCTCGCCCGTGCGGCCGGTCTCGGGCTGCTGCAGATCGGCGGGGACTCGGTGGTCATGCACCGTCTCACCCAGGCGGTGATCCGCGACGACCTGGGCGAGGCCGGCCGGGCCGCCGGGCGGGCCGCGGCGGAGGGGGTGCTCGCCCTCGGCAATCCGGGCAATCCCCGCGTGCCGTCGAATTGGCCGCGGTGGAGTCAGCTGATGGCGCACATCCTGGCCATCGGACCCGACACCACGACGAGTGACGCCATCAGGTTACTGGCGTGCGAGGCGGTGTGGCATCTGCATGCCCGCGGCGACGCGCGAACTGCGCTGGCCATCGTGGAGCAGCTGTACGCCGCCTGGTCGGGCCGGTACTCCCGGGACGACGAGTACGTCCTGGTGGCCGCGACCAACCTCGGGGTCATCCACCGGGTACTGGGCGCCTACGTCAAGGCCCGGGAGGTCGACGAGGACACGCTGAAGCGGCGCCGGAACCGGCTCGGTGACGACCACCCGACCACCCTCGCCTCGGCACACAGCCTCGCCATCGACCTGCGCCGTCTCGGTCTGGTCGAGGAGGCCCGGCAGATGGACGAGGACACCCTGGCCCGGCGCCGCCGGGTCCTCGGCGAGGAGCACCCGGACACGCTCAGTTCCGCCAACAACCTCGCCGAGGGGTTACGGCTCCTGGGCCGGGTGGACGAGGCGCGCCGGATGGACGAGGAGATCCTGTCCCTGCGGAGACGGATCCTCGGCGAGGACCATCCGTACACTTTTCTCTCCGCCCATAACCTTGCCCACGATCTCCGGTTTCTCGGCCTTGTGGGTGAGGCGCGACTCAGGGACGAGGACACCCTGGAACGACGCCGCCGGGTCCTCGGTGAGGAGCACCCCGACACGCTGGAATCGGCGCACAGTCTCGCCGCTGATCTGCGTCTGCTGGGGTTGACCGGCGAAGCCCGGAAGATGGACGAGGACACTCTTTCGCGGCGGCAGCGGGTCCTTGGATCCGATCATCCGGATACTTTAAGCTCGGCACGGAATCTCGACGAATCCGCAATCATCGGCGAGCCGGATTCATGATTCTTCCGGATTGGCAACTGCGTGACCTGGTGAAGTCTGGAGAGTTGTCGATTGACCCGTTCGACGATGACGCCATCGGCCCCACCAGCATCGACCTGCGGCTCGGGCCCACTCTCGTGACGTACCGCTGCGAGGTCATCGAATTGGGCCGGTCCGACCCGGAGACCGAGGAATTCGAGATCGACGCGGACGCCGGATTCCGCCTGGCCCCAGGGGCTTTCGTCCTGGCCCGAACACTCGAACGCATCAGGATGCCGAACGGCTATCAGGGATTCCTCGAAACAAAAGGGGACATCGCACGGGCCGGGATCCAGGTGCACAACGGTGATGGTCATGTCGACCCCGGTTCCGATCACACCATCACGCTGGAGGTCACCAATCTGAATTCCCGGCCGGTGGTCATCCGGCCGGGAATCCGGTTCTGCCAGATCTTCGTCCACCGTCTGTCGGCGCCCTGTGAACGGCCGTATCACGGCAAGTACTTCGGACAGATCAAACCGACCGCCTACCTGAGGGAGGGCCATCCATGAGCGGCCACCGCGACGCGACCCCCGCGGGGGTCAACCTGGTCGTCGACATCGACGAGACACTGCTGAACCCGTTGCCGCGATGGGCCGAGCGGGTGAACCGCCGGTTCGGCTGGGACATCGCGTCGTCGCAGGTGGAGCCGGCCGGCGGATGGGACAACTATCTGGCGGCGCATCCGGACTACCCCGCGTTCTCGGTGTTCGCGGACACTCTCCGGGCGGACCCCGAGTTCAACTCCGGGCTCGACCCCATCGACGGCGCCGTGGAGGCGCTGACGAGTCTCGGCGATCTGCCCGGTGTGCGGGTCGGCTGCTACCTGACCACCCGCCCGGCCCCGGTCGCGGCGGCGACCGCCGCGGACCTGCGACGGCTCGGGTTCCCCGTGGCACCGGTCGTCGCCCGGCCGGAGAGTGTGGATCGCGCGCGCACCGTCGACTGGAAGACCGGCGAGTTGGAGCGTCTCCTCACCACCGGCCCGGGACAGGTGATCGTCATCGACGACAACCTCGCCCTGGGCCGGCGCCTCTGCGAACGAAACGCGCACGCGGCGACCCCGATCGTGGGCATCGTGTTCCTCGGCCCGCTGACCCACACCGAGGTCCGCAAACGCGGCATCGTCTCCTGCCCGGAGCACCACTTCTACGTCGCGGACTGGAAGGAGACGGTGACGATCGTCAAGAGTTACGCCTGACCGGGTGGACTCACGGACCGATGTCGCTCCCGTCCGCGGGGGCGATGGGGACGGGGCATCTCATCAGCGGAACGGCTCGGGGTCGAACCGGCCGTTGCGGGCGCGGAACGCCGACGCGGTGCCCGGCCACAGCAGGGTGAGGCGTCCGCTGCGGGAGTCCACGTACCAGCTGGTGCAGCCGCCGCGCAGCCACACCGTGCCGGCCGCCATCGCGTCGATCGACCGGGTGTAGGCGTCCTGCGCCCGCGCCGTGACCTCCAGCGGGCCGTCGTGACCGGCCAGGTGGTCCAGGGCGCCGGTCAGGTACGACAGCTGACTCTCGATCACGTGGACCGCCGAGTTGTGGCCCAGGCTCGCGTTCGGGCCGTCCAGCACGAACATGTTCGGGAACCCGTGCACGACCGTCGACGCGTGTGACACCATGCCCTGTTCCCACGCCTGGGACAGGCGCAGGCCGTCGCGGCCGGTGACGCGGTGCGCGTACGGCTGCTGCGTGGAGTGGAAGCCGGTGGCCAGCACCAGGGCGTCGAGTGCGGTGCGGCTGCCGTCGGCGGACACCGCGACCCGGCCCTCGAGACGGTCCAGGGCACCGGTCAGGTCGACGTCCGGCCGGCCCAGGGCGGGGTAGAACGTGTCCGACAGCAGGACCCGCTTGCAGCCGACCTCGTAATCCGGGATCAGCCGTTTGCGCAGTTCCGGGTCGGGGACCTGGGATTCCAGATGGTCCAGGGCGAGGGTACGCAACGCATCAAGTGCCGTCTGTTCGCGGCGGCGGGCGGCGATGCCCCGTTCCATGTCGGTGAAGATCTCCTCGCGGATGCGGGTGATCGCGGCCGGGTCGGCGGTCGAGTCCAGGGCGTGGTCGTTGCGCGGCACCACGTAGGGGGCGCTGCGCGCGAACACCGTCAGCCGCGACGCGTGACCGGCCAGTTCCGGGATGATCTGGATGGCGGAGGCGCCGGTGCCGACAACACCGACCCGTCTGCCGGCCAGGTCGGCGCCGTGGTCCCAGCGCGCGGAGTGGAACACCGGGCCGTCGAAGCCGGCGAGTCCCGGCACGTCCGGGATTCGCGGTTCGGTCAGCCGGCCGGCGGCCAGCACCAGCACCCGGCTGCGGAACACGCCCCGGTTGGTGGTGACCGTCCAGAGACCGTCGTACTCCGCGGACAGCACCTCGTGGTCCAGTCGCAGGTGCGGGGCGACGCCCGGGCGGGCGGCCAGAGCACGCAGATAGGACTGGATCTCGTGGCCCGGGGCGAACCGGCGGGACCAGGCCGGGTTCGGTGAGTGGGCGAAGGCGTACAGGTGGGACGGCACGTCGCAGGCCACCCCGGGGTAGGTGTTGTCCCGCCAGGTGCCGCCGACCTCCGTGGCCCGTTCCAGCACGACGAACGATTCGCCGCGGCCGGCCAGCGCGATCGCCGCGCCGATCCCGGCGAGTCCCGCACCGACCACCACGACGTCCACGTCGGTCATGCGGCGGCTTCCACCCGTCCGTACCGGGTGGTGCGCTGGCGGACCGGGCGGCCGAGCCCGGCCGCGATCCGGGTCACCTCGTCACGGGTCAGGGTGATGCCCTGTTCCTGGCCGGCGGACGGGTCGAGGTCACCGTCGAGGAGCAGGCCGCCGAGGTCGTTCGCACCGCCGCGCAGCAGCCGCACGGCGAGACCGGTACCGAGTTTCGGCCACGGGGCCTGGATGTTGGCGATCCGTCCGGCCAGCAGGATCCGGGCGACGGCGGTCAGCGCGCGCGTCTCGCGTACCAGATCAGGGTGGGGGAAGCCCGGGGCGGGCATCGCGATGAACTCGGTGAAACCGCCGGTCGTCGCGGCGATCCCGGCGAGCAGCCGCAGGTGGGCGACCTGCTGGGCGGGTGTCTCGACGTGGCCGTAGAGCATGGTCGCCGTGGAGGTGAGGCCGGCCTCGTGCGCGGTGGTGATCAGCTCGACCCAGCGGGTGACGGGCATGTCCGGGCCGCCGTTGAGCCGGGCCCGCACGTCGTCGTCGAGGATCTTCGCGGCGGTGCCGGGCACCGAACCCAGGCCGGCGTCGCGGGCCTGGCGCAGGAACGCGGCGACGGTGACGCCCTGGCGTGCGGCGGCGTCGGCGAACTCGGGGGCGCGGAAGGCGTGCAGGTGCAGGCTCGGGGCGGCGGTGTGCAGGGTCCGGATCAGGTCGAGGTAGCCGTCGTCGGGGGCGCCGGCCGGCAGCGGGCCCTGCACGCAGATCTCGGTGGCGCCGAGGGCGACGGCCTCCCGGGCGAGCGCGGCGAGGCGGGCGCGGGACTCGTCGGTGCCGGCGCCCACCTTCGCGGTGTCGAGGTTGCGGTTGACCACGAAGGTGAGGTCGTCGCCGGCCAGTTCACGGCGCAGCGCGTCGGCCCGGGCGCAGAGGTCCTCCAGCTCGTCGCCGTCGGCGCCGAGCAGGCGTACGGCCTCGGCGTCGGACAGCGCTGCTTCCGCGTACTCCATCAGTGCGGGCTCCTTGTCGGTACGGGGCGGACCCTCAGGTGAGCTGTTGCGCCTCCCCGCGGTATTCCCGCCCCGATGATCATCACAGCCCGGACCCGGTGCCGCCGAGGGCCGCGCCCGTGGCGAGCGACACCAGGTACGGCCGGGCGGTGCCGCTCCCGATCGCCACCAGATCCCCGGCGATGGCGACTCCCACCATGGTCAGCGGCCCGGCGTCGAGCTGCCACAGGATGTCGCCGTCGGATCCGATCGCCACCACGTTCCCGGAGCCGAACGCGATGACGAGACGACCGTCACCGGTGCAGGCCACCGCGTACGTCTGGGTGTGGTCGACCCGCAGTTCCCCGGCCGGGTCGAGGCGCGCGTCGAAGCAGGCGAGCGTGCCGTCCACGCCGGTGACCACGAGCAGACCCCCGGCGTGGGCGCAGGCCCGGACGGGGGCGCCGGTGAGGCGTACCCATTCGCCGGTCCGGGTCCGAGGGCTCCACCAGCGGGCCCAGCCGTCCTCGGCGATCACCACGATGGTGTCGTCCACCCCGTAGACCGCGACCACCTGCCGGCCGCCGGTCAGGTCGGCCTGGCCCACGTTGTACGAGCTGCGCATGTCCCACACGCTGGCCACCCCGGACGGCGCCACGCTGAACACCCACTGGCCGGCCGGCGACCAGCCGATGTGCTGGGCGGTCACCGGTGACTGCCAGGCGGCCAGTTGCTCCGGCTGGCGGTCGTCGAGGAACCGCCAGACCGTGGTCATGCCGTCGACCGACGCGGTGGCGAGCAGGCTCACCGCGACCGGGTTCCAGGCCGCGGCGTAGATGCCACGGCCATAGCGGAACCGGCCGAGGCGGCGCGGCTCGGCCGGGTCGGCGGTGTTCCACAACGTCATCATTCTGTTGGGGGTGACGACGGCGAGTTGCTGGGCGTCGGAACGGAATGCCATGTCGGCGGAAAGGGAATTCCTCAATGCTGTGCCCTCTTGTGTATCAGCTTGTAACAGCGTCCTGAGGAAACAGCGGGCGTCAGCCGGGCACAGCGGTCACAGTGTTGCTCCAGCATCAAGAATGGAATCGTTCGGGTTTCGAGTGGGGAATGCATCTCGAAAAGCAACCGTAAGATATCAGCGGTGACTTAATACCGGAACCCGTCACCTGTCAACGTCCTGTGTAGATCGGCGGGTCACGTCCGGACCGGGATCACCGCGCCGTCGCGCCTGGTCAGAGGACCCGGCCGCCCCGATCCGAACCTCGGCGAGATCACCGCCGCCCGGCCGGCACACCCCGGAGGCCGCCGCGGTGTGCCGGGCGGTCCGGCGACCGCGTCAGCGCCGTCGCGCCGGGCCACCGCCGCCCCGGCCCGCGCGCCGGCCCGGCCGAACGCCCCAGTGATCATGACATGCATCGTAGGCAGGCCCTTCGCCGTCGATCACTCGACAGGCCCCTCGCGTACCACATAGAGTTTCGTCTATGAAGAGGCGTGTGGTCCTGGCTCTCCCGGCAGCCGCCGCGCTGTCCCCCGCCCCCGCCGCCGCGGCACCCGGCCTGCGGGGGATCCTCGCGGAGATCGACCCGGCCCGGATCGAGGCGACGGTCCGCACCCTGGCCGGCTTCGGCACCCGGCACACCCTCTCCTCGCAGACCGACCCGGTCCGCGGCATCGGCGCCGCCCGGGACTGGATCTTCCAACAGCTCCGGGGGTACGCGGAGAACACCCCGACGACCGTCGCACTCCAGTCGTTCGTGCAGCCGGTGTCGCCCCGCATCCCGGTCCCCACCACCATCACCAACGTGGTCGCCACCATCCCCGGCCGGGTCACACCGTCCCGGATCTACGTGGTGACCGGGCACTACGACTCGCGGGCCTCGGACGTCCTGGACGCGGTCAGCGACGCCCCGGGCGCCGACGACGACGCGTCCGGCGTCGCGGTGGTGCTGGAACTGGCCCGGGTGCTGTCCCGCAGAGCCCCGGACGCCACCATCGTGCTGGCCGCGGTGGCCGGCGAGGAACAGGGCCTGTACGGCTCGGACCACCTGGCGCAGAGCTTCAAGGACACGGACGCCGACATCCAGGCCATGTTCAGCAACGACATCGTCGGCACCGGCGACCCTCGCGACGGCAGCCGGCCCGACCCGCGCACCGTCCGCCTGTTCGTCGAGGGCGTGCCCACGGCGGAGACCCCGGCCGAGGCGAACGTACGCCGCAGCATCGGCGGCGAGAACGACGGCCCGTCGCGCCAACTCGGCCGTTTCGTCCCGTCGGTGACCGGGCCGGCCGGCATGGACGTCCGCGTGGTGTGGCGCCGCGACCGCTACCTGCGCGGCAGCGACCACGTGTCGTTCCTGCTGCGCGGCTACCCGGCCGCCCGCTTCACCGAGCCGCGCGAGAACTTCGCCCACGAACACCAGGACGTCCGCGAGGTCGACGGCGTCCAGTACGGCGACCTCGTCGAATTCTGCGACTTCGCCTACATCACCAGGGTGGCGAGGGTGAACGCCGCGGCGATATGGTCGCTGTCGCAGGCGCCGGGCACCCCACGCGGCGTGGTCATCGACACGACCCGGCTGACGAACGAGACCACCCTGCGCTGGCAGCCCAGCACCGAGCCGGGACTGGCGGGCTACGAGATCGTGTGGCGCGAGACGACAGCACCGGATTGGGAACACACCAAGCCGGTCGGCAAGGTCACCACGGTCACGGTCGACATCTCCAAGGACAACGTCCTGTTCGGGGTACGCGCGGTGGGCACCACCGGTTACCGCAGCCCGGCCGCCGCCCCGCAGCCCGCCTCCTGACCACTCGGGCGGCGGCCAGTCGTCGATGACCGCGGCGGCGACGCCGTATCCCCGGCGATCGGCCACCGGCTCACGCCGCCACCTCGCGGGCAGGACCCGCCGGCAGCGCGATTCCCTCCGGGTCCAGCGGCGCGGGGACCCCGGAAGTGGTCTTCTGCCGAACCGGTGCGCCGGGACCACTCGACCGCTCGAACACGTCGTGGGCGGCCCGGACCGGCCTACGATGAGGCGTTCATGAGCTCGACTGCGGAGGCGTTGTGAAGCTGTTGCTCACGTCCGGCGGGGTCACCAACCCGAGCATCCGGGCCGCCCTCGTCGACATGCTCGGCAAACCGATCGGCGAGAGCCGGGCGCTGTGCATCCCGACCGCGCAGTGGGGGCATCCGATGTGCGGGCCGGAGTCGGCTCGCGGGTTCGTCGCCGCCGGCGACGGCTGGAAGAACCACAGCGGGCTCGGCTGGGCCTCTCTCGGGCTGCTCGAACTCACCGCGCTGCCGACGATCGGCGCGCAACGGTGGGTCCCGTGGGTCGAAGAAGCCGACGTGCTGCTGGTCGACGGCGGTGACGCCACCTACCTGGGGCACTGGATGCGGGAGTCCGGGCTCGCCGGCCTTCTGCCCGAACTGGACGACACGGTGTGGGTGGGGGTGAGCGCCGGGAGCATGGTGCTGACGCCCCGGATCGGTGACTACTTCGTCGAGTGGGCGGGGGCGGCCGACGACCGTACCCTCGGCGTGGTCGATTTCTCGATCTTCCCGCACCTGAACCTCTTCCCCACCAACCAGCCGGAGCACGCACGGCGGTGGGCTGCCGGGCTGGACGTCGCCTCCTACGCGATCGACGAGCAGACCGCCATCACGGTCGTCGACGGGGTCGTCGAGGTCGTCTCCGAGGGAGAGTGGATCGGGTTCGACCGGCCGGGGACGGCGGAGTAGGATCGCTGTCAGAGGCCTAGCCTGGGCATACTTCGACACTTCTTGGGGAAATCGCCTGGGCATTCTCCTCACATCGGCGCCGCGATGCGGCGCCGATTCTCATTCCGCTGTCGCCGCGATCCGGGCCCGGATAATCCGGGTGCGCCGGCGGTGAGCGCGCCGTTAGGATTCCGGCACGAGGCCTAGCCTGGGCATACTTCGACGACTTCCTCTTAAGAATCCACGCCCGGGCACTCTCCTCACTTCGGCGTCGCTGCGCGGCGCCGATCGTCATTCTCAAGACCCTGGAGGGGCACTCGTGGACGCGCTGGAGCGCATCGGATTCGACCGGCTGGGACTCGTCGTCACACCGGACGGCACCGCCACGCCGGCCGTGTCCGCGCCGCTGCTCGCCGAGTTCGCGCACGTGGGCGTCCGGTTCGCCAATCCGGGGGCGATCACCGACGGGCTGGCCGGGCCGCATCGCGACCTGATCCGGCACGTCCGGGCCCGGCGCGGGCAGACCACGCCGTTCGCGCCGCTGTTCGCCGGGTTCCCGGACAAGCTGCCCGCCTTCGACGACGCGATCTTCCGGTTCCTGGTGGCCCGGGTCCGCGTGATCGGCACCCCCGACGAGAAGGCCTGGCAGGAGGCGCTGGACTTCAGTGACATCGGCTGGTGGCCGGCCTCCTCGATCCCGCAGGACACCGAGCGGGCCCGTGCCGACCGCCGGGCCCAGGAGATGCTGCCCCGGGACAGTCGCATCGAGTGGCTGACCGTGCGGCTGGTGGGCGCGACCGAGTTGGAGACGCGCCTGCGCGCCTGGATGCGGGGCTGTTTCACCAGTGCCGCGTCGCTGCGCGAGGACGTGCAGAACGATCTCGGGGTGCTGGCGAAGCGTCTCGGGGTGGACGGTGTGGAGTTCGCCGACGTCCGCTTCCGGGAGAACCGCACCCTGCTGTTCGAGCTGCTCTGGGCGCTCGACCGGCCGAGCCTGCCGGCCACTGGCGCCACCCCGGACGACCTGCTGCGGCTGTTCGCCCGGCTGACCGGCGGCGACATCAGCCTGACCGAGCCGGTCCGTTTCCCGCGCCTGTCCCGCGGCGACCGCCGGGTCGTGGTGAACACCCTGGAGGCCAGTGATCGGCTGGGTGACGTGTTCCGCAAGCGGGGCCTGTGGCTGGCCGTCGACCGGGGCCTGCACGTGGGCGAGTTCCGGGCGCCCCGGGTCCGCGAGACGTTCGCCCGGCTGCGGGACAGCCGTCACGACCACACCTCGTTCCCGTCCCGGTTCGAGCGGCTGCTCGCCGACGACTTCATCGCGGCGGTGGACCTGGCCGCGGCCGAGGCGCCGGGCCTGCTCGGTCGCGGACTGCGCCGCCTGGCCGCCCTGACCGCAGCCGCTTCCCCCGCCGAGCACGCCGCGGCCGACGGCAAGCACGCCACTGCTGCCGGCGAGCGCGGCGTCGGCAAGCGCGTCACCACGGCGGAGAAGCGGGCGGCGCTGATCGCCGCGATCACCGGCGCCGGGGAGCGGATTCCGCTGCGGGTGCTGCTCGCGGCCCGCGCGCAGCTCGCTGACAACGGTCACACGTACCCCCGGGTGGTTTTCGGCAAGGACGGCTCGTCGCTGCCGATCGCCCGCCCGGCCGGGCATCTCGCCGTGCCCGCGGACTTCAAGGCCGAACTGCTCGCCGCGGTCGACGCGGCGGCGGACGCACAGATCGCGGCGAAGGGCGACTGGTCCGCGGAGACCGTGTTCGTCGAGCCCGGCCTCGACCGTCTTCTGCTGCCGGACCAGCTGCGGTCCACGGCGCAGGGCCTGGTGCAGGTCGAGCGGGGCAGCCGCCTGCCGATCGGCGAGGCGAAGGTGGCACGGCTGTTCGTGCACTGGCGGGAGGACGGTGTGACCACCGACCTGGATCTGTCCTGCATCGCGCTCGACGCGGACTTCCGGGTCGTCGACCAGGTCTCCTGGACCAACCTGAGCAACGGGCCGATGGTCCACTCCGGTGACCTCACGTCCGCCCCGGACGGCGCCGAGGAGTTCCTCGACGTCGACCTGGCCAAGGCCGCCGAGGTGGGCCGTCAGAAGCGCTGGCGCTACCTGGTGCCGGTGATCTACCGCTACGCCGGGGCCACGTTCGACGCGCTCGCCGAGGCGTCGGCCGGATGGATGCTGCGCGACGAGGCGTCCCGGGAGCACCGGGTGTTCGACCCGGCCACCGTGGCGAACGCGTTCGCCCTGACCGGCGGCAAGCGGTACGCCGTGCCGATGCTGCTCGACCTGCGGGCCGACGAGATCCTCTACGTGGACGTGTACGTCAACGGCTATCCGCGGTCCAGCGTCGAGGGCACCGGGCACGACATCGCCACGCTGGTCTCCGCGGTCGTCGGCCGCCGCAACACCAAGGTCAGCATCGACGACCTGGCGCAGCGGCACGTCCGGGCCCGCGGCGCCACCCTCGTCGACGACCCGGCGAAGGCCACCATCACGGTCGGCACGTCGGACGAGGCCACCTACCACGCACTGCGTCCGGAGAAGCTCCTCGCCGAGCTGCTGTAAGGGCAACCGTTGTAACAGGAACCCCGTAGGTGCCTGTCTCGCTATCTCAGAGATCAAGGTAGAGCCGGTTCTACGCTCGGCGATGTGCTTGGCGGCCGGTGGCCCCACCCGGGCGCCACCATCATGGACTCCCAGGGTGTGAAAGCGGCCAAGTGATCCGGTCCTGGAAATCAGCTGACCGGTACTCGCGCCAGCTGCGGAGACAATCACTCAGCCGACGGCAAGATCCCTACAACGGCTGCCAGGGCGGCGCCTGGATCGCCAGTGATGATTCGACGGGACCGTTCCCTCGGCCACGTGGTGAAGCCATCGTCCGGCCACCTGGGGACCACGTGAAAATGCAGGTGCGGCACCGACTGCTCGGAGCCGGGGCCGCTGGCGTTGAGTACGTTGACCCCGGCTGCGCCCAAGCCCACCGCCATGGCGTGCGCAACCTTCTGGACGAGCGCCATCACGCGCATCAGCGCTTGAGGACTCACGTCTTGGAGGCCCACGGCGTGCTCGGTGGGGATGACCAAGGTATGTCCTGGAGCTAGAGCCCGCTCCGGGAGCGTCAGGAAAGCGGCGGCTCCCTCCTCGCGGCCCACCCATCTGGCAGGGGCCCGCCCCGCCACGAGATCACAGAAAACGCAATTCACACCGGCCAGTGACGTGATCTCAGCGAGCGGCGGTCAGGTATCGGTATTCGAAATGGATGAGGTGAAGTGCTGCGGCGACGATGTCGCCGATCCGGCTCGGGCTGATGG
>NZ_JZKF01000109.1 GCF_000962825.1 Actinoplanes rectilineatus | reverse complement strand
GCGCTGCTCCTTGATCAGGATCGCCCGGGTGCGGAACTCGGGGTCGGTGTTCGCCTGGTACTTCTCGGCGATGGCCTTGATCGACTCGGCCTCGATCCGGGCCTGCGCCGGGTCGTAGACGCCACACGGCAGGTCGCAGTGGGCGCTGACGGTCACGCGCGGAGTGAGGAAACGGGGGAGTGCCATCAGTGTCCTTCGCTGTGGGTGGTGATGAACTGGCGGTCGTGATGCACGAGCCGGCCGCTGACCGGGCCGAGGAGCACCTCGGTCACCGCCGCCACGATCACGGTGGAACCACCGACCCGGACCTGGTGCAACGGCTCGACGCGGAGACTCGCCAGCGCCCCGGCCAGGAACGGCTCGCCGGTCGGCAGCGTGCTCCAGCCCTGCTCCGGGGTGAATCGCGGGCCGCCGGACCGGGCGAAGTCGCCGGCCAGATCGGCGTGGTCGGTGCCCAGCAGATTGACGACCAGACTCGGCGCCCCGACGATCGCCCGCCCGGACGGCGAGTCGAGCACCGAGAAGGACAGGGCCGGCGGGTCGGCCGAGACGGACGACACGCTGGAGACGGTCAGGCCCACCGGTCCGGGGGCGCTGACCACCGCCACGCCCGTCGGGTACCTGCGAAAGGCGGCCTTGAACCGGTCACTGCTGTGTTCCACGGTCGAAACCTAAAACCTCAACTTCACTTCAGGTCAACGGTGAGCAGCGTCTCAGGCCTCCGGCCGCCCGCGGGCCGGAGTGCTACGGTCCGGCTGGGAGGGGTACATGCAGACGCGTACAGATGTGATCGAAGACCTGATGGGGCGGTTTCCGCACGTCCCGCGCGAGGCGGTGATCAAGGAAGACCTGTTGCGTGGCGGTCTGGCGTTCGACGACTCGGCACTGACCGACAACGAGAACGGTGAGGTGAAACCCAAGTCGTACTTCATCTTCTCGTTCGACCACCGGACCCTGCCCGAACTGGGCGAGGCCGCGCTGCGCCGGCCGCCGGAGGAGATCGTCCTCACCGGCGGCCCCTACGACCTGCGCCGCACGGTGGTGTCGGTGCGCACCAACCCGGACTCACCGTACCGGGTGAAACCGGACGCCGACGGCCGCCTGATGCTGTTCCTGGACGGCCGGGCCATCGCCGAGGTCGGCCTGCCGCCGATGCCGGAGTATTACCGGCACACGCTGGCGAACGGCAAGTCGGTGATGGAGGTGGCACCCACCATCCAGTGGGGTTACCTCGTCTACCTGACGGTCTTCCGGGTGTGCCAGTACTTCGGCGCCAAGGAAGAATGCCAGTACTGCGACATCAACCACAACTGGCGCCAGCACAAGGCGGCCGGGCGTCCGTACACCGGTGTCAAACCGGTCGACGAGGTCCTCGAAGCCCTCGAGATCATCGACAAGTACGACACGCTCAAGGCCTCGACCGCCTACACCCTGACCGGTGGCAGCATCACCTCGCAGGTCGGCGGCAAGGCGGAGGCGGACTTCTACGGCCAGTACGCCCAGGCGATCGAGGAACGTTTCCCCGGCCGCTGGATCGGCAAGGTCGTCGCCCAGGCGCTGCCGAAGGCCGACGTCCAGCGGTTCAAGGACTACGGCATCCAGATCTACCACCCGAACTACGAGGTCTGGGACAAGCGGCTCTTCGAACTGCACTGCCCCGGCAAGGAACGCTACGTCGGCCGCGAGGAGTGGCACCGCCGCATCCTCGACTCCGCGGAGATCTTCGGCCCGCGCAACGTCATCCCGAACTTCGTCGCCGGCATCGAGATGGCCGAGCCGTTCGGGTTCCGCACCGTCGACGAGGCCATCGAGTCGACCACCGAGGGCCTGCAGTACTTCATGTCGCGCGGCATCACCCCGCGCTTCACCACCTGGTGCCCCGAGCCGACCACGCCGCTCGGCAAGACCAACCCCAACGGCGCGCCCCTGGAGTACCACATCCGGCTGCTGGAGGCGTACCGCGCGACGATGGAGGCCAACGGCCTGACCAGCCCGCCCGGCTACGGCCAGCCCGGGCCCGGCCGCGCGGTCTTCTCGGTCAGCTCCTTCATGGACAGCCTGCCGGCCGAGGACTGAGATCCTTTTCGGGTACGCGTCACCGGGAGTCACCTGACTCGCGGTGGGCGGGTGGGCGGCCGGTCCCGGCCGTCCCCCGCCGCCGGCTCATGCGCCGCGGGAGGCCTCCCTGCGCCGGCGGGCCTCCTCGGCCAGCGCCCGGTCCTCCCGGTTCTGCCGGCGGACCAGCAGGATGTACTCCACGATCAGGGTGACGGCCGTGAGCGGCACCGCGACGAACAGGGCCACCGTGGCGTTCGCGCCGAGCAGCCCGGCGAAGCCGTCCGGGCTGTCGAGGCGGGCGGTGAAACCGGCGACGTCATGGCAGTCGGTGCCGGCACACGAGTCGGCGGCCGCGCGGCCCGTCTCGACGGTCACGACCAGGGCCAGCACGATGCCGGCGATCGCTGCGGCCGGGGCCAGCAGGGCGAACCGGAGACGGAACCGCCGGCTGCGCCACCAGGCTGCCACCCACGTGCCGAGGACCAGGACCCCGGCGATCCCGTCGTACCAGGGAAACGACGACACAACGTTCTCACTTTCGCACTGCCCGCCGGTGGTGGCCCGCAGGCACCACCGGCGGGGAATCGCTACTCCCAGGACGAGTCCGCCCGCGAGACCGACATCAGGCCGGTCTGCCGGGCGCCCGGGTGGGCCGCCATGCTGGTGGACACTACGGGATGGGTGATCGTCTCCAAGGCTCCCGCGGGAGTACGGGTGACCACCGTCAGCTCCGCGTCGAGCTGGTCACCGGCGTCGAGCCGGGCCTTGGCGGTCCACCGCAGCCGCCGCAGCGAACCGGTCACCGTCTCCTCCGACACGGTGATCTTCGAGACGGCGTAGGGCTCGCCGTTCAGCCGGGCGCCGGTGACCGTGACGTCCGTGACGATCTGCGGGTCGACGGTGACCGCGAACGCGGCGGCGGGCGTACGCCCGGGACCGGTGCCCCGGACCGACACCAGCGTGGGGTACCAGTACCAGTAGCGTCCGTCCGGTCCCCAGGTGAGCCGGGTCCAGCCGCCGGCGACCTCGACACCCCAGGGCGTCACGGCCGTGCCGAACGACGACGGCCGGCTTGACTTGAGGTTTCGGCGGGCCCCCGGTACCCGGGTGGTCTCGCCGACCGCGGCGATCGGGTCGGCTGGCTTGCGCACCATGTCGTACGGGAAGGTGTACGGGTTGACCGTGCCCACCACCGCGATCAGGTCGCCGGTGTCCGCGGTCCGGGCCGGGACCTGCTCGCCGAGGGTGACGGTGCAGACGGTCAGGCCGGTCGCCGGGTCCGGCGCGGTGGTCGCGGTGGCCGCCAGCCGACGGCCGCCCAGGGTGAGCAGCGGCGCCGGCAGCACGGCGTACAGGCGGCCCTCGAAGGTGACCTTCAGCGCGGTGCCCGTCGGCAGGACCACGTCGTCGTTGCGGACCCGGACCGCGAGCTGGCGCGGGACGGCGCTGGGCGCGCCGCCGTCCGGGGAGAGGACCCGGACCGGGTGGTCGGGGACCGGTTCGAGAACCAGGTCGCCGGCCGGTGCGGCGTACGCCGCCGACGGGGAGCCGCCGAGTTCCACCCAGGCGGTGCCTACGGTGAGCCCGGCGACGGTCAGCAGCTGCCGGCGGGAGAGCTTCGAAGCCATGCCTGTTCCTTGTCTGGTCGGCTCTGCGGGATGTCCGGTACGGCCGCCGGTCACGAGGCGAACCGGGTGGCGACGTCCGCGAACGCCTCGGCGACCGCTGTGCGGACCTTGGAGGAGACGAGAGCCGGGGTGGCGAAGCCGAAGTCCTGCTCGTGCCAGAACAGGTCACGGATGACGGTGGCGCGCCCGCCGACCATGGTGTCGAACATCGACTCGGCGGCCGCCTGCATGGTGGCGCGAGTGCCGAACCGGTTGCCGATGAACGTCACGAACCGTCCGTTGGCGGCGCCGGTGCTGCCGTAGTAGTGCTTGAACAGGTCGGACAGCAGCAGCGTCCGGTCGGCCCGGCACTGGACGCCCATGACCAGGGCGTCCACGTCGGCCATGTAGTCCATCAGGTCGAAGTAGGTGTTGTCGGCGCGGGCGGCGATGAGGTCCTTGGCGTACGCATACGCCGCGGCCTCGCCGACACCCTCCTTGTTGATCTGGCCGAGGATGCTCAGCAGGTCACCACCCCAGGAGCCGAAGTCCGACATCGACGACATCGACCGGTCGGGGGCGATGCCCTGGCTGACCACGGCGCCGAACGACGCCCCGAAGTGGGTGATGTCGTTGTCCCACAGGTGCACCGGGTCGCGCAGCGGCATCAGGTCCGGCCGGCCCGGGGTGCTCTTGACGTAGTCGATGAAGTCCTGGTCGAACTCGCCGAACACCTCGTCGGAGACGTGCAGCTGCGCCTTCCACCAGCCGTACACCTTGTTGTTGGTGACGCCGTCGAGCATGCGCAGCCACTGGCCGACCAGCTCGGCCTGGGAGTAGGTGGTATGCCCCTTCTCCTCACGCCACTGCCAGGCGCGGGCCTCCAGCCAGATCAGGTAGGTGTAGAAGGCGTCGTTGGGGTCCCGGGGCCGGGTCACGCTGTTCACGCCCAGGTCGCGGCCGGAGACGACGTCGTGGTCCAGTTCCAGAGGGCTGGATCCGCTGGTGACGGTGTAGTTGCGAATCTGGTCGAACGCCCAGTTGTTCGGCAGCGGGTACCCCAGGTTGCCGCTGTACCCGGTGGACATGCCGCTGACGAAGCTGCGGCTGGTCAGGCCGGCCGCGGCCAGCTGGATGCAGACGTTGCGGCAGCCGTAGACGCCCACCGCGTAATCGGTCGGGCTCTGCCGGACACCGTCGACGACCCCGCGGAAATGCGGGATGACGTAGCTGCTGATCTCGGTGTCCAGCGCGTCGAAGTCGACCGAGAAGTAGATGACGGTGCCGGCCGGGAAACCGAACTTGACCGCCGCCTGGTACGCCGCCCGGCCGGCCTCGAAGCCCTGGTCGTAGCTGAAGTACTGGACCTTGTCGCCCCACTCCTGGTACAGCGGGAAGATCGACATGCCGTTGTCGAAGATCAGCGCGATCTCGGAGTGGGTGAGCACCTTGTTGGTGCCACCGGTCAGGTAGCGCCCGGCGTACTTGTATCCCAGGCTCTTCACCGTGGCAATGGTGGTGCGGTTGAGCGGGTACATGACGTCGATCGCCTCGCCGGGCCGGTCCGGGTCACCGGTCGACACCAGGAGTGACATCCAGGTGGCGAAGTCGCCCTCGCCGCTCTGCGGAAGCTTGCAGAACTCCTGGAACGCCCGCACGGTGCTCGCGAGCTTGCTGGGGAAGGAACCGCCCGCGTCGCCCCACTCGTTGTAGTAGTCGTTGCAGGCCATCGCGGTCTGGAAGAGGCGGATCCAGTTCGCCGTGCCGGTGCTCGTGCTGACCCGGCCCGCGGTCTGCAGGCCGGTCTTCGTTCCCGGGCCGATGTAGCCGGTGACCTGGCTGTCCGTCATGCCGAGCTCGTACTGGATGGCCAGGACCAGGGCCACCTGGACGTTGCGGGAGAACTTGCCGTCACACGGGCCGATGAAGTACTGCCCGCGACCCGTGTAGGTCTTGTTCAGCCATTGCTGACAGGTCCGGATGCTTCCGCTGCCGCCGCTGATCAGGACATAGGCGTCCATGGTCAGCAGCGCCTTGAAGATCTTCGGGGTGATCACCCCGACCGGCACCGTTCCGTACAGCCCCATGTCCTCGACCAGGGCGGAGAGGCCGACCTGGGTGGACATCCCGAAGTCGCCGTCCACGCCGCCGCCGCTGTAGCCCTTGCAGTACAGGGCTGCCTCGGCGATGGTCCGGATGTTCCGGTTCGAGGAGAACTCGCTGACGTTGCCGTGCGCGGTCAGCTTGCTGAGGGTGGTGGCCCCGAAATTGTCGACCAGTGACGTGATCCCCAGTTCGTGCTGGAGCGCCCGGGTCAGAGAATAGATGGTGGACCAACCGGTGGAACCGTCTTCGGCGCACCTGTTGTACCCGGCTACCGCGCCGTAAGTGGTATTGACCCACTTCTGCGCCTTGAGAACCATTTCGTCGACCATTTTTGAAAGCTTCGCCTCCGTTGCGCGGGACCTGCCCCGCATTTCTCCACGAGGGAGCAATTCCTTTCAGGCGGCGTACGGAGGAATGGCACGAATGTGTCGGCCGTGTTCCGGAGCCCCCGCTCGCCGGACCTGTGGACGGGATGCTAGCAGGCCGTCCAGATCGGATAATGGCCCCGAAGTGACAACGCTGGCCGAGGTGAATCCGGCCCGGAACCCTGCCGAACCACTGTTTCGGCAGGTAATCCCCAAGCGGAGTCCCCAATGGACAAATTGCGAACCGACCACCATGGCACTCGATGCTGGTGATCTTCACCATAGCTGAATTTGCATGCTTGCACAGATTGCGATCATGGCGTTAACGTGACGCGGCCCGTCTGGGCATCGGTTATCAACGGGGTGTACGGCAATCGACGGTTTTATTTCTTTTCGATCACATGCGCATGAGCCCGTGACGGGCGCCATTCATCGTGCCCGCTGATATCGGCGATCGACAGGCCCTTCGTGTCCCGCCACACCTCGTTGTGGCTCATCCGGGCCCATTCGTCAGACACGCGCGGCGATCCGCCGCGCCACCGAACCCTCAGGAGGGTGACCCCGTCATGCGTTCCCTGCGCATCTTCGCCGCCGCGCTGATCGGCGCCGCGGCCCTGGCCTTCGCGCCGAGCCCGGCCCAGGCCGTCGACCGCGGCGACCAGAAGGCCGCCTGCAACAGCGGTGAGATCTGCTTCCAGTGGATCTGGGACTCGTTCAGCACCAGCACCTTCCAGCGCCACTTCTGGTACAGCGACTCCAACCACACCGACGACACCTGGGGCAACGTCCCGGACCTCTACCCGGTGCTCGACTTCGACAGCAGCGCCAAGGGCATCTACAACCGGGACACCGAGTGCTCGGTCACCCTCTACGCGTCCACGGGCTACCGCAACGGGTACGCCACGATCGCGCGTACCAAGAGGCAGTCCATCTCGGCCTGGAACCAGTCCCACAAGCGCTGCCCGTAACCAGTACCGACCATCGCGGGTGGCGCCCTCGCGGCGCCACCCGTGCAGTTCCGCGAGGAGAGAACACATGCGCCGAACGTCCCTGCGGCGGGCCGTCACCACCGCGGCCGTCGTCGCGCTGATGCCGCTCGCGGGCTGCTCCGCCACCGGCGACACCAGCCCGTCAGCCGGCGGCACCGCGCCGGCGATCGAGCAGCCGTTCGCCATCTTCCACGGCGACAGCCTGGGCGTCGTCGACTACGCCCAGCTCAAGGTGCAGAACCAGTGCCTCGCCGACAACGGGTATCCGCAGAACCTGCGGGTGATGTCCGCCGGCCCCCGCAACCCGTTCCCGCAACTGGTCGTCACGGCTAGCACCTTCGGCCCGGCGTCCGAGGACGAGGCCCGCGCCCACGGCTTCGGCCAGGACGAACCGGCCGTGCCGCCGTCGGTGGTCAGCTTCGACGCCAACTACGACCGGGCCTCCGACCGGTGCTTCACCGAGGCCTGGAAAAGGCTGTCGGACACCGCCGAGAAGGTCTACTACTCCTACTTCGACCTGGGCAACGCGCTGAGCATGCCGTTCCACCTCACCGTCAACGAGCGGGTCGGCAGGGCGAACTGGGACACGCTGCTCTCCTGCCTCTCCGCGGACGGCTACACCACGACCAAGAAGGACGACTTCTACCGCTACCCGGACCCGGGGCTCTTCGGCGTACCCCTCGGTCTGACCGCCGGCGCCGAGGAGGAATGGGAGCCCAAGGGCGTGGCCGGAACGGTCGAGGTCGGCCCGGCGACACCCGCCCGCCGCTACCAGCCCACCGAGCGGGAGACCGACTTCGCGCTCAGCTGGTTCCGCTGCCGCCGCGACACCGGGATCGCCGAGAAGCAGACGACCGCGGTGGTGGACGTGCAGAAGGAACTCGTCGCCAAGAACGAGGACCGGCTGACCGCGCTGAACCCGCAGGTCGAAGAACTCGCCAAGCAGGCCGCCGCGCTGATCGGCGGACAGTGACCGGCACCGACGGCCCGGTACGCCACCGCCGCCGCTTCCTCCTGATGATCACCGCGCTGATCCTGGTCGTCCTGGTGATCGCGGCGGCCGCCGCCCTGATCGGCCCGCGCCTGCGGTCCCCGGAACAGGTCGCCGCCGACGCGGCACCACCACAGGCGTCCCTGGTCACCGCGGACGCCACCCGCCGGGAACTCGTCGAACCCGTGGTGCTGCGCGGCCGGCTCGCCCCGGGCAAGAGCACCCCCGTGCCGGTGCCCGCCACTGCCGTCGGCCCCGACAGCGTGGTCACGAAGGTGCCGGTGAAGAAGGGCAACCGGCTGCGCGAAGGCCGGGTGGTTCTGGAACGCGCCGGTCAGCCCATGATCGTCCTGAACCTCGCGTTCCCCCTCTACCGGGACGTCACCGCCGGACTGGCCGGCCCGGACGTCAAGGAGATCCAGCGGGCGCTGCGTCGTGTCGGATACTCGGTGACCGTCACCGGCACCTTCGACACGGCCACCCAGCGGCAGGTCAGCCGCTTCTACCGGGACCGCGGCTACCCGTCCGGCGCCGGCGGCGGCGAAGGGACGGCGACCGAGGAGGCCGCCGTCGACGCCGCGACGACCGCGCTCGCCGCGGCCAAGAAGGCGAAGACCGGTGTCGCCGAGGCCCAGGCGGTCGTGGACGCCGCCGACCAGACACTGCGGACCGCCCGCCTCGCCGTGACCAGCCGGATCCCGCAGGCCGGTGTCCTCGTGACCGACGGTGCGAACAAGAAGGTCACCACGGTCCGGGCCCGGGTCGGCCAGGTGCTGACCGACCCGGACGCCGTCCTGCTGGAACTTGACGGGCAGGCGTCGACGGTGGTCGCGATCGCCGACCGGGACCAGGCGGCCCTGCTGCGCAAAGGACTGCCGGCGACCGCCGTGGACGACCTCACCGGCGACGAGGCGGACACCGAGATCACCTCGATCGGCACGCAACCCGTCGCCGGCACGGACGGCTCGAACGGCTTCGAGGTGCGGTTCGCGTTTACCGGCGACCCGATCGGCGGCGGCGTCGACCGGTCGCTGCGGCTCGACGTCGCCGTCACCTCCCGCGGCTCCGGCGACGGGGGCGAGGTGCTCGCCGTACCCGTGACCGCGCTCTACTCCCGGCCGGACGGCTCCACCTTCGTCACCGTGGTACCCGCCTCCGGGGAACCGGTCGACGTCACGGTGACCACCGGGCAGATCGCCGGCGGCTGGGTGGAGATCGTCGAAGGCGACGAGTCCCTGCTGACCGACGGCGTGCCGGTGGTCGTGGGCTCGTCGGCGTCGTGATGCTCCGGATGCGGGGTGTGTCCCGCACCTACCAGGACGGCGAACCGGTGTACGCGCTGCGCGACACCGACCTGGACGTCGCCGCCGGTGACTACGTGACGATCACCGGCCGGTCGGGGTCCGGCAAGTCCACCCTGCTGAACGTCTTCGGCCTGCTGGACGTGCCGTCCACCGGGTCGTACACGGTCGGCGGCGTGGAGACCGCCACCGGCGGGCAGGCGTTGCGCGGCGCGATCCGCGGCCAGGTGTTCGGCTTCGTCTTCCAGGCGTTCCATCTGCTGCCCGGCCGGACCGCGCTGGAGAACGTGGAGATCGGCCTGCTGTACGGTCCGCACGGGCGGCGCCGGCGCCGGCAACTGGCGACCGAGGCCCTGGACCGGATGGGCCTGTCGCACCGGATGGCGGCGGACCCGCGGCGGCTCTCCGGCGGGGAACGTCAGCGGGTGGCGATCGCGCGGGCGGTCGCGGGGGAGCCACGGGTGCTGTTCTGCGACGAGCCGACCGGGAACCTGGACAGCGACAACACGGACACGGTCCTGGCGCTGCTGCGCAAACTCAACACGAGCGGGCTCACGCTGGTCGTGGTCACCCACGACGAGGCGGTGGCATCCGAAGGCGGCCGCCGTCTCCAGGTGCACGACGGCGTGGTGATCGAACGGTGAGACGGACCCGGCACGTCGACCTGGACCAGGGGCGGATCCGCCTCCGGATACCCCGGCTGCGCTGGGCCGACCTGTTCGTCGAGGCGTCCCTGTCGGTGCTGCGGCATCCGGGCCGGTCGCTGGCCACCGTGATCGGGACGATCCTGGGCGCGGCGGCCTTCGTGGCGAGTCTGGGCCTGGGCACCACCCTCAACCAGCAGGTGTCGTCGGCGTTCGACAGCCGGCGGGCGACCGAGGTGATGGTCCAGCCGGAGACCGGCGTGACGTCGGCGAGCTGGCTGGAGGAGACCGCCCTGTCCCGCCTGCGCCGGCTCAACGGTGTGGTGCACGCGGGACGGCGCACCGTGCTGAGCGACCGGCCGATCGCCCGGACCGTGGACCAGGCGGCCACCGCCCCGTCGTTCCCGGTCATCGGCGCCGACCCGGCCGCGGTCCGGGTGATGGCGCCCGAGCTGACGGTGGGCCGCGTCTACGACGACTTCCAGGAACGCCACGCCACGCCGGTGGTGCTGCTGTCCGAGCCGGCGGCCCGGCGCCTGAGCATCACCAGAGCCGGCGTAGCGGTGTTCCTGGACGACCGGGCGTACACAGTGATGGGCATCTACCGCGACGTCGCCCGACGCCCCGAGGCGATGGCCGCGGTGATCATGCCGTACGCGGTGGCCACCGCCCTGTCGGACAGCACGGCGGCCCCCGACGTCCTGATCGAGACCGCCCCGGGCGCGGCCCAGCTGATCAGCCGTCAGGCGCCCCTCGCGCTGCGCCCCGAGGCACCCGCTGACCTACGGGCGACAGCCCCACCGGACCCGAGAACCCTCCGCGACGACGTGGAATCCAGCGTCACCGAGTCCACCGTCATGATCAGCGCTGCCGCCCTGCTCATCGGCACCGTCTCGATCGGCAACGCGGCCACCGCCGGTATCGCCGCCCGAACCGGTGAGATCGGCCTCCGGCGTGCGGTCGGCGGCCGCCGCCGTCACATCTTCCTCCAGTTGATCCTCGAGACCGGTGCGCTGGGAGCCCTGGGCGGCACCATCGGTGTCTTCCTGGGCGTCCTCGCCACCTGCGTGGTCTCCTTGGCGAATGGGTGGACCCCGGTGATCGGTATCTCGTCGGCCCTGGCCGCGTGCGCGGTCAGCACCGTGGCGGGCATGTTGGCCGGCCTGATCCCGGCCACCCGGGCCGCCCGCATCCCCCCGGTCCAGGCCCTCCAGCGCTGACCGGGCATCCTGCCCCATCCCGCCCCCATGCCGCCTGCCGCTGCCTCAACCGCCGTCAGGGTGGACTGGTCAGGGCTGGTGGAAGACGATCTCAGGGTTGGCGGCGGTCGGCGCGTCGAGGACCGGCCGGTCGGTGCCGCGCAGGTGCTTGTCGAAGAAGGCCGTCACGTACGTCCGGACCAGCTCGACGGTGCGGTCCGCGGAGATCGGGGTGATGCCGCTCGGGATGCCCGCCTGTTCGGCGAGGACCGGGGTGTCGCAGAAACTGAGGTGGCCGGTGCCGGTGATGCTGAGCCAGCGCTTCCAGCCGTCCAGGTTCGTCCACGCCTGGTCCCAGGAGGTGTCCCGGCCGCCCGGGGCGTGCTCGGTGGTGCCCAGCATCATGAACGCCCGGCCGTTCAGCCCGGCCGCGGGGATCGGGTCGAAGAACGTGCCGTCCATGTTGATGCCGGCGCGAACCCGCTGGTCGCCGATCATCGTGGAGCCGGTGGCGTTGCCGCCGATCGAGTGTCCGACCATGCCGATGCGGGTGCGGTCGATCAGGCCCGCGTGCCGCCAGGCAGGTCGTGCCCCGGTCAGCCGGTCGAGCACGAACGACGCGTCCCGTCCGCGACCGGCGGAGACCTGCGGGTAGACCGTGGCGTCCGCCTCGGCGGCGATGTCGCAGGCGACGCAGCCGAGGGTGCGGCCGCCGGGGAACGTCGTGCCGGACGACTCGTAGGCGTGGTCGATCGCGGCCACCACGTAACCCCGGCTGGCGAGTTCCTCGGCCAGGTGCGTCTGGGTGTGCCGGTGCAGCGTGAAGCCGGGGGAGAGCACGACGAGCGGATACCGCCCGCGCCGGGGCGGTGCGGACTCCCGCGCCGCCGACCGGGTGCCGCTGAGCGTCGCCGCGTCGACGAAGTCACCGACCCCGCGGTCCTCGATGAACAGCTGCGCCTCGGCGGTGGTGAGGTAGCGCGCCGGCGGCCCGGCCTCGGTCGCGGCCGGATAGAACATCGACACCATCAGCTCGCGCCGGTTGCCCGGCACCCACGGATCGGCCCGGCTCCGGTCGACGAGGTGCAGCGACTCCCGCCCCACGGCGAACGCCCCGGTCGGTGCCGGTAGCACGATCCGTGCCGCGGCCGTGCTCTCGGCACCGGCAGGGGGAGTCGCGACGGCCGGCGCGGACAGGACCAGCGGGGCGGCTCCCGCGGCCATCGCGACCGCCACCGTGACGGCTGCGGCGCTGCGGCGTACACCAGGAAAGGTTCTCGTCATGCCGAACAGCCAACCCGACCGCCCATGGTGGGCGCAGTAGTGCTGGAGATAGTTCCGGGGTATATCCAGCACCACCACTACGGGGTCGGACCGCCGCCGTTCTGCCGGACCCGGTCGGCTGCCGCCAGGAGGACGTCGACGGGGATCTCGACGAGGCGCTCGCCCTCGGGCACCTCGACGCCGACGTCCTCGGCGGTGACTGTGTAGCCCTGCACGACGACCCTCTCCGGGCCGGCGCGGTAGACGGTGGGGCAGGTGCCGGATCCACATTGACCGGCCAGGATCTCCAGGCGTGGGCCCGCGGTGGATGCGGGCACCTCGGTGACGGAAGCCTCGTGGGTCGTCATGACTCCACGGTATGAACGAACTTCGCTCAGTGACAACCGGTCATGCGACAGCTTCCTGCAGAATCCTCAGATATCGCTTCTGGTGAGCGTCGAGAACGGGGCCGATGTCGGTTTCGGCAACCGATTCGAAGGATTCGAACACCCGCTGGTAGTGGCGCACCGTGCGGCGGCCCCGGGAGACCAGACTGGTGTTGAAGAGGTCCACGAACACCTGCCGGTCGCCCATGAGCTCGAAGCCGTGGAACGGTGCCACCGACCACACCGCGTCCTGCGGGACGAACCTGATGTCGATGTTCGGCAACTCGGCGAGCTTACGCAGGCGCTCGATCTGGGCCAGCATGTCGGCCGGCTCGCACACCTGGTTGGTGAGGACCGCCTCCGCCATGATGAAGCGGAACTCGCGGTGCGGGTCGTAGAGGACCTGGCTGCGTTCCATGCGCGCGGTGACCGCTGCCGAGACGGTCTGCTCCGAATCGGCGATCTGGTCGTCGGCCAGTTCGGTCCGCAGGGCGGTGAGGATCGCCCGGGCGTACTCGCTGGTCTGCAGGAGACCGACGACGACCGCGGGCTGGAAGATGCGGACCTCGCGGGTGGACGACTCCAGATGGCGCAGATATTGCTGGCGTTCCGGGAGGCCGGGCTCGGTGGAGTGCCAGTCCACGAGTTGTTCGCTCGACCGGTCGGCCAGGGCGACGAGACGTTCGATCTCGTCGTCGGGCAGTTCCATGGCTTCGGCGATGCGCCGGACGTCCTGCGGATCCGGGGTGGAGACGCTGTTCTCCAGGCGGGATATCTTGGCCTGGCTGATGCCGACCATGGCTCCGAGCGCCTGGCCGGAGAGGTCCTTGCGTTTGCGCCAGCGGGCCAGTGCGGCGCCGACCGGCTCGTCGGTCCCACCCGTGAAGGTGGGCGAGTCACTCACTCTTCTCGCCCCCTCCCTGTTCCCTGTCGTGTCGGGTTATCCCGCTGCCTTGACCGCCTCGGCGAGCAATTCTGCGGGAATCTCCACCAGCTGTTCGCCGGCGGGCAGGTCCAGACCGGCGGCCTCGGCCGGCAGCGTGTAGCCCTGGACCACATAGGTGTTGCGATCGGTGCGGTAGACGGTGGGGCAGCTGCCCCCGCCGCAGAGCTTCGTGACGAAAGTCAGCTGCGGCTTGGCCCCGTCTCGTTCAGCAGGCTGAACGACCGTTAAAGGTTGATTTGTCACAGCCGCACGATACATCACCCGGGGGCGCTATGCGGTTAACTCGCATAACTCTCATGCAACCACACGCCGGGATGACGGAACACCCGCCGACGGCCCGGTATCCGGGCGATTCATGTCCGGGGATAGCTCTTGCGATCATCCGCATAGCCGTGGATATTCATCCTTGAGGGTCACGGTGGGATACCAGAAGTGGCTTTGAGGGTCGCACGCTGTGTCTTTCCTCCGCGCTGGACGACGAGGTCGGACTCTCGACGATGCATAGTCGGCCCGAGTTGGACGGGAGAACTCCGATGACCAGTTTCACCGTGGCCGGGATCGTTGCTCTGCTGGTGCTCCTGATCGTGTTCAGCGAAGTCGTTTCGGCCGTCATCCCCCTGATCATCGTCCTGACCTTCGTTCCGGAGCGCGAGCGTGAGGCTCTCGCCCGGCTCCTCGCGACCCTGGACTCCTCCCGGCGGCTGCGGTTCTGGTCGGCGCTGCGGCTTGCGGTCGTGATGCGGCGGCAGGAGCTCGGGCACGCGCGGGACATGCGCCACAACCCCTATGCGCACCTCGAGGCCCACTTCGCCCGTATTCCGGACGGTGCTCCGGTCAACGGGGCCTACCCGGTGGCACCCGGACTCGACCGGCAGACGGCTGCGCCTGTCACGCGTACCCCGGAAGGAGCGTGACAGGCGCAGCCGGCGTCAGGCGAAGGCCTTCACCTTCAGGAGACCGACCGAGGAGGATCCGCTGGTCAGCACGGCCCGTAGGCGGGTGGTGCGGACCGGGGCGAAGGTCACCTCGTGGTACCGGCCGACGACGGTCGGATAGCCGCCGGGGAACGGGATGTGCCGCGCTGATACAGCTTCACCTCGGTGACGCCGGTCTTCGCGGTACCGCTTGGTTGCGTGAAGACGAGGCGCAGCCGGTTCGTGTTGACCGCCGCGAAGGTGACCTTGTTGTAGTTGGACTGCGGTGCCGTCGTGGTCGCCGCGGTCACCCAGGCCGTGCCGTTCCAGTACTGGACGCTGTAGGCCGACGGTGGACGATAGCGGTTGGTGGCACGGTCGTTCCGGAGGTAGACGCGTGCCTCGTCGACCGTCCGGGTGGCTCCCAGGTTCAGCTCCAGCCAGTCGGTGGCGTTCGGACTGCCGTGACTGCCCCAGAGCGGCGCGTTCGTCGGCAGGTCGTCGATCACCGCGGCGGTGGTGGTGCCCGAGGTGGTGTACGACGCCGTCACGGTGGACCCGGCGGCCAGGTTCGGCGTGGTGGAGGTCAGGTCGACGCCCGCCTTGGCGAAGACGTCGACCATCCGTGCACTGTTCTGCGTCACGTTCTGCGGCGCCTGCAGGCTCGGGAACGCGGCACTGTAGGACGCCGTGACGCTGACCGCGCCGGTCGCCGGGTCGTAGACGAACGGGACGAGACTGGCGACGGTGACCACCCGGGTGCCGTTCAGGAAGATCGAGTAGCCCTGCGGGACGCCCGGATAGCGGACCACCCCGTCCGCCGGGTCGTCCCACACGATCGACAGGTCGGCGTTGCGGTAGCGCAGGTTGTTGACCGCGAAGTGCGACCACCCGATGTTGATCGGCGACAGTTCAACCCTTGCATCGGTACGCGGCCGCAGTCCCGCCACATCCTCGATGATCGTCCAGTTGCTGCTGCCGAGGATGTTGTGGTGGATCCACGAGCGGTAGGTGATGCTGCTGCCGTTCCAGTCGGCCCAGAACTCGTTGGCGTCCGGCCAGGCGGTGTTCCCGTCGACGTACTGCGCCCAGGCGTTCCAGTACAGCAGCTTCTTGTAGTCCTCCGCGTTCATCCACTCGTTCGGATAGTTGCGCAGCACCGACGAGTACAGCCGGAACTGCACGGTCGAGTTGATGGTGGAGAAGTTGTTGCTGCCCGTGTTCGCGGCGGCCTTGTCCTTCTGGTTCGCCGTGTAGAACGGGAAGATCGGGTACTCCGCCGGGTCGGCGAACAGCCGCAGTGCCTCGCGGTACTGCGCGGTGTTCGGCATCAACCCCACCGAGTACGGATAGTAGTTGTTGATCTCCTTCCAGGGCACGTGCGTGTTGGTCGCCACGTGCTTGTGCTCCAGCAGCCGCCGATCCGGGTTCCACAGCGTATTCACCACACCGGTCCGGATCCGATCAGCCAGCGTCTGCATCTCGGTCGCCTTTGCGGTATTGCCGAGCAGCGCATACGCGTCCCGGGCGGCGTTCGCGGCCGACCAGACGTACGCCGTCTCCGCCCTGTCCAGATTGCCGGCCCGCCAGTGGAACGACACCGCGTCGGCGTCGTTGCCGGTCATCGCACCCCAGTCGTACTCGATCACGCCGTTACCGTTCGTGTCGTAGGTGGCGAGCTGTCCCTCGGCGTCACCCTCGGCGTAGCGGGCGAAGTTGCGCAGCATGGCCGGCTGGCCACCGTGGATCTCGTAGGCCCGCCACGCCGCCTCGGCGATGTACTGCGTGTACGAGTTCGACCAGTTCTCCGGGTCGCCCGGGTTGTCGACGAACCGGCCGTTCGCCGAGTACTGGCCGACCGCCAGATACGGCCCGTAGGCGTACTCCGGGTTGCGCAGGTACTTCAAGTCGTCGATGTGCATCGGCTGCGTCAACGCGATCGCGTTGTTGTACCCGGTCACACCCTCGATCGACTGCGGGAACTGGAAGTCCTGGCCGGGGATGTCGGCGTCCAGATGGTTGAACCGCATCAACCACCAGCGGTAGTAGATGTTCTTCTTGATCGCGGCGTCCGGCACGTCGATGTAGGGCACGTTGTCGGCCCACCACCTGTTGTAGGTGCGGACGTGCGTGGCGAAGGCGTCCGCCGGGGTGCGGCCCCGGTAGGCGTCGTACTCGGTGCGCGACTCACCGATCTCGGTGGTGACCATGCCGAGTTGCACCTTCACCGTGACCGTCTGGCCGGCGGCGACCGATACCGACCGGGTCAGCGCCCCGCTTGCGGCGGTGAACCCGTCACCGGAGAACCGCGGGTACACCGTGGTCAGGTTGTTCTTGACGGCCCGGGTGCCGGTCAGTTCGGTGCCGCTGACCGTGGTCGCGTAGGGTGAGACGGCGTTCAGTGCCACCGTTGCCGTCGCGGTGCCGGTGTTGGCCACGGCGATGTTGGTGACCAGCGTGTTGTTCGCGGTGATGAACTTGGTGACGTCGAGCCGGATCGATCCGGCAGTGTGCACGCTGCGCCAGTGGCTCGGGGTCTGCCGTCGCTGGGCGGGCTGTTCGGTGAAGGTGCCGGGGGAGGCGGTGATCGCGTAGGCGTTCTGGCTGCTGATGTTGTCCCAGTACGCGGCGTTGCCGCCGAAACCGATCACCGCGGGGTTGTGGGTGTACATGAAGGCGGCCCGCCCGCGGCTCATCAGCCAGGTGCCGGCCGGGTCGTTGCCGACTCGCGCGAGCAGCCGGTCCATCCAGAAGTCGGTGCCGGAGGCCTCCGCGTCGTAGATCGCCCGCATGGTGTCGCCGGTGGAGTAGCCGACCGGCGGGGCCGGAATCGATCCGGCGCCGACAAAGGTGGGAAATCCGATGGGTTGCGCGGCCTGCGCCGGTCGCTGTCCGGGAAGGGTCAGGCTTGCCACGATCAGGACCAGAGCCGTCGTGTACGCGCTGAGCCGCCTCACGACTGGAACGCCTTCCACTCGAGAATGCCGGTCGAGTAGCCGGTCTTCGCCGTGACCTGGAGCCGCAGCCGGGTCGTGTTGACGGTGTTGAACGTATTGATGTTGTCAACATCAGCGGCCACGCCACATGTTGATGCGTTCGACACGTCAACATAGGCGCTGCCGTTCCAGTACTGCAGTCGACATGATGCGGGCAGGTCGATGCCCTGGTTGTCGTCGAACCAGTACACCGAACTGCGGTTGATCGACTGCGCGGTGGGCCAGGTGTACTCCACCCACTGGGTGCCCTGCTCCGGCCAGTTCCCGTAGACCAGGCTGGACCGGTCGGCCGAACTCGACGGCGTGCCGCCGTTGTTGAGCGCGGCGAGGCTCTCCCAGGAGGACACGTAGGACGTCGACGCGGTCGCGGACGGGGCCAGGTTGGTGCCGGAGCCGCTGCCGCCGCCGGTTGTCGGGACGACCCGCTGGATCGTGCCGTCAGCGTTGAAGTACAGCCTGTCGACCGCCACCGACCTGCGGAAGTTGCCGCCGCCGGGGGCGTCCGCGGTGTGGTAGACGAGGTACGACTGGCCGTTGAAGTCGACGATCCCGGCGTGGTTGGTCGTCGACGAGACCTGGCCGAGCACGATGCCCCGCTGCGTCCAGGGGCCCAGGGGACTCGTTGCCGTCGCGTACCGCTGACAGGCGTAGTTCGAGTCGGTCACGCAGCCGTTGGTGTCGTTTGCCGCGTACATCAGGTAATAGAGATTGTTTCTCTTGAACATCCACGGGGCTTCCCAGAAGTTGGTGAGGCCCTGCGGGGTGATCACGTCGCCGACCGTGTCGATCATGTTGGCGGCGAGCTTGACCGCGCGCGGCGCCCAGTACCCACCCCAGTACAGGTACGCCTGACCGTCGTCGTCCACGAACACCGTCGGATCAATGTTGAGACCTGACGAGTTCGGCGTGCTGTCACTGATCAGCGGTCCACCCTTGGCGTCGGTGAACGGTCCGAGCGGGCTGTCGCCGACCGCGACGCCGATGTTCATCCAGCCTGGACCGTTGCCGTTCACGGAGGTGTACCAGTAGTACTTTCCGTTGCGGGGCTCCACCTCGCCGGCCCAGGCGTCCGCCCCGGCCCAGGCGAAGGTGCCGATGTTCGCGCGGGCACCGTTGTCCGTCCAGGTCTGCGCGTCGGTGGAGGACAGCACGTGCCACTCGCGCATGACGAAGTTGTTCGTGCCGGCTGGGGCCTCGTCGCGCCCCGCATGGATGTACATGGTGTTGCCGACCACCAGGGGTGCCGGGTCCGCGGTGTAGATGCTGGTGATGATCGGGTTGGCGGCGTCCGCGGGCGCGGCGGCCAGGGTGACGGCCAGCAGCGCCGTGGCGGTCACGGCGAGGGAGCGTCGAACGGGCATGGACGGGTGCTCCTTCCGGAACGTCCCGGCCGGGGTGGGGCCCGGCCAGGACGGGTCTGCGGTGCCGGAAACACGGCGCCGTGATGACCCGATCGGGCTTCGCGGCGCCGGAAATGCGGGGGACGGCGCTGGTCAGAGGCCGTAGCGGGACTTGAGGTGCCGCCACCAGTCGCGGAACATCCACGCGTCGAACTCGGTGATCTGGGTGGCCGAGCCGGCCTTCATCAGGAAGCCGCCGACGCCGGTCGGGGTCCAGTCGTAGAAGTCGTCCAGGCCCCAGGTGTGCCCGATCTCGTGCAGCAGGATGTGGATGTTCGCCGTGTTGAGGTTGCCCATGTAGTACTCACGACCGATGCGCTGGCCCCAGTCGCCGCCCGCACCGCCGCCGAAGCCGTCGGTCAGCCAGAGCGACTGGTCGTAGTGGTGGGCGAGGCCGCCGGGACAGTTGGGGTACTGCCCGCTCTGGTTGAAGAACCGTCCGCAGGGCTCGGAGCACTGTGGCGCGTTCTCCCGGATGTCGCCCACGTAGACGTCGACCGACGAGTCGGTCCACTGCAGCAGTGAGCGGTCCCGGACCGCCCAGCCGACCACCCGGATCGGGACGTTCGAATACGGCCAGGCGTTGTGCCCGGTCAACTCGTCCATCCACTTCTGGTGCTGGCGTTGCAGAGTGGCGTGCACCTGGTCGCGCTGGGCCGCGGTGACGGTGGCCGTGGAGTCCCAGCGGACGCAGTAGTTGAGGTAACCGCCGTTGGCCATGATCTGGTCCCAGCCGTAGTTGCGGAACCCGTAGAGGTTCCCGTACGTCGCCTCCTGGTGCTGCCACACCTCGTTGAGCGGGGTGACCAGGTTGGCGGGTGGGCTCCAGGTGGCGGGAGCGGCGGCCTGTGCGGTTGCCGGGGTCGCGGTGAGCACGGTGAGAGCAGCGATCACGGCAGCGAGGAATGTCCGTATCCTCATGAAGCCTCCATCGACGATGCTGGATCGGATGGGACTTCACGCTCCCTTACGAAAACGTTTTCGGCAAGATGTTAGACATGTTGCAAATAGATGGACATGCAGCCCAGTGCTGATCGTTCTCGGTCTCTACGCCCGCGTTGATCGGTGCCCGGCGGTAGGGTCGGGTGCCGTGGACGGGCGGCCGGGCAGAGTGTCGCGGGCGGCGCTGCTGAGCATCGTGGCGGCGTGGCTGGGCGCCGGCCTGTTCGACGACGTCGCGGACACCTGGCGGACCGTCGCACCGTTCGTGCTGGTGGTCGCGGCGACCTCGGCACTCACCGCCGAGCTCGCCGGTCAGGCCGGCCGGCATCCTCGCCGGTGGGCGTTCACCGATACCGCCAACCTGCTGATCCTGCTGATCCTGGCGGCGCTGCTGGCGGCGAGCGCGGCATTCGCCCGGACGCCACCGCACGAGCGGACCTCGGCGGCCTGCTTCGCCGTGCTCTATCTGGTGCTCGGCATCTGGTTCTGGCACGCGCGGCGGCATCGGCTCCGCTGATCGTTACCGGCCGGTTAACCGGTTAACAAAGTCGGCACGAGTCAGCATTGACAGATGTCGATAAGGTGCCTAGCTTCGAGTCAGGAAAGCGCTTACCCGCAGCCAGGGCAGGGTTCCGGATCCCCACCGGCACCCGGCCCCTACGCAGATCCGCAGAGGCACCACCCCGGACCGCAGCCTTCCACCGGCGCGCGGACCGGTCCCCCGATACGGCCGCCGTCCGCGGCGGCAATCCGTCCCCAACGGAGGAATCCCCATGCCTGAAACGGCACCCGCGACCCCGGCTCGCTCCAGCCGCCGCCGCGTTCTCGTCTCCGCGCTCTCCGCCGGCGTCATGGTCGCCGGTGGTCTGCTCGGCGCCGGCCCGTCGGCTCCGGCGCTCGCCGCCGAGTCCAGCCCGGTCGGCTTCGCCAGCCTCAACGGCGGCACCAGCGGCGGCTCGGCCAGCACGGTCGTCACCGTGAGCACGGCGTCGGCGCTGGCGTCCGCGCTCAGCTCCAGCACCTCGCAGACCGTCCGGGTCTCCGGCCTGATCTCGATCTCCGGGATGTACAACATCGCGTCCAACAAGACGGTGATCGGCGTCGGCTCCGGCTCCGGCATCACCGGCGGCGGATTCAACCTCTCCGGCGTCAAGAACGTGATCATCCGGAACCTGGTGTTCCGCAACGCGAACGACGACGCGATCAACGTCCAGTCGAGCACGACCAACGTCTGGATCGACCACAACGATCTGTCGACCGCGTACGACGGGCTGATCGACATCAAGCGCGGCTCGGACTACATCACGGTGTCGTGGAACCTGCTGCACGACCACGACAAGTCGATGCTGCTCGGCCACAGCGACGACAACGCCGCCGAGGACACCGGGCACCTGCGCGTCACGTACGTGCACAACTGGTTCAACGGCACCAACCAGCGGCACCCGCGGGTCCGGTTCGCGAACCCGGTGCACGTGCTGAACAACTACTACAGCAACATCGGGTCGTACGGCGTCGCCTCCACCGAGAACGCCGGCGTCTTCGTCGAGCGCAACTACTTCGAGAACGTCGACAGCCCGACCGTCACCCAGACCGGTGACTCGGACTCCGGCAACCTGAAGGTGCTCAACAACTACAAGGTCAACTCGGGTACCGAGCAGGTCCGCAACGGCGCCAGCGTCGCGGCGATCCCCTACTCGTACACCCCGGAGGCCAACAGCACGGTCAAGGCGACCGTGACCGCGGGTGCCGGAACCGGCAAGATCTGATCCCGTTCCCACATGGTGTCTCGTGGATCATGCTGCGGCGTGATCCACGAGACACTGTCGCGTATGGGTGCCCTTCAGAATCTCATCGCCGCCATCCGGGACAGCACCGTCGAGGTCGTCGACCTGACCGCCCCGCTGACCTCGGACACCCCGATCCTGCAACTGCCGCCGCCGTTCGCGAACACGGTGCCGTTCCGCCTCGAGGAGATCAGCCGGTACGACGACCGCGGCCCGGCCTGGTACTGGAACGACATCCACACCGGCGAGCACACCGGCACCCACCTGGACGCCCCGGTGCACTGGGTCACCGGGAAGGACGGCGAGGACGTCGCCGCGATCGCCCCGGCCAAGCTGATCGCCCCGGCCGTCGTCATCGACGTCGCCGACCGGGTCGCCGAGAACCCGGACTTCCTCCTCGAGATCGCGCACGTCCGCGAATGGGAGACGCGGCACGGACCCCTCCCGCAGGGCGGATGGCTGCTGGTCCGGACCGGATGGGACGCCCGCTCCCAGGATCAGCAGGCCTACCTGAACGCCGACGAGACCGGCCCGCACACCCCGGGCATCTCGGCCGAGGCGGCGAAGTGGCTGGCCGAGGAGGCCCCGGTGATCGGCGTCGGCGTGGAGACGGTCGGCACCGACGCGGGCCAGGCGCACGGCTTCGAGCCGGCGTTCCCGTGTCACTCGTACCTGCTGGGCGCCGGCAAGTACGGCCTCACCCAGCTGCAGAACCTCGCGCAGCTGCCACCGACGGGCGCGGTGCTGATCGCCGCGCCGCTGCCGATCGTCGGCGGTTCCGGCAGCCCCACCCGGGTCTTGGCCCTGGTCGAGCGGTGACTCCCGACGCGACGGCCGACGGATCGGCGGGCGGGAGGCCGGTGGGCGGGAGGCCGGCGGGGGAGGGGTCAGTGCCCGCAAGATCGGCGGACGCGGGAGCGGGCCCGGTGACGACCGTGGCGGATGTCGTGGGGGCCACGCTCGCCCGGCTGGGTGCCGACCACGTGTTCGGTGTGGTCGGCAGCGGCAATTTCCACGTGACGAACGCCCTGGTCGCGCACGGCGTGCGGTTCGTCGCGACCCGGCACGAGGGCGGCGCGGCCACGGCGGCCGACGCGTACACCCGGGTCAGCGGCCGTCCCGCCCTGGTCAGCGTGCATCAGGGCTGCGGGCTGACCAACGCGATGACCGGGATCGCGGAGGCGGCGAAGAGCCGTACCCCGATGATCGTCCTGGCCGCCGAGCCGGCGGCGTCCGCGCTGCGCTCGAACTTCCGGGTCGACCAGGACGCGCTCGCCCACGCGGTGGGTGCGTCGAGCGCCCGCGTGCACGGCCCGGACACCGCGGTCGCCGAGACCGCGGCAGCGTGGCAACTCGCGGTCTCCGACCGTCGAACCGTGATCCTCAACCTCCCGCTCGACGTGCAGGCGATGCCGGCCACGCTCACCGACCCGGAGCCCCTGCCGGTGCCGGTGCCGCTGTCGGCTCCGGCTGCGTCGACGCAGGCCTTGACCCGCCTCCTCACCGAAGCGCAACGACCGATTTTCATCGCCGGACGCGGGGCGCTGCACGCCCGTGCCGAGATCGAGGACCTCGCCGAGGCCTGCGGAGCCCTCCTCGCGACCTCAGCGGTGGCCAAGGGGCTTTTCGTCGGCAACCCCTGGAACCTGGACGTCTCCGGCGGTTTCGCCACGCCGCTCGCCGCCGAACTCATCACCGCATCCGACCTGGTCGTCGCCTGGGGTGCCTCGCTGACCATGTGGACCACCCGCCACGGCGCGCTGATCAACCCGGCCGCCACGGTCGTCCAGGTCGACCTCGAACCGTCCGCGATCGGTGCCCACCACCGCGCTGACCTGGGCGTCGTCGGCGACACGGCGGCCTGCGCGACCGCCGTCCTGGCTGCGCTCGGCGGTGCGACCTCCGCCGGTCAGCGATCTGATCGGGTACGCGCACGGCTCAGCACCGCCGCCCGCTGGCGGGACGTCCCGTTCACCGACGACGGCGACGCCACCCACATCGACCCGCGGACGCTCACCGTCGCCCTCGACGATCTGCTCCCCGCCGAGCGTGTCATCGGCGTCGACTCGGGTAACTTCATGGGATACCCGTCGATGTTCCTGTCCGTTCCCGATCATCACGGGTTCTGTTTCACGCAGGCGTTCCAGTCGATCGGCCTCGGGCTGGCCACCGCTCTCGGCGCGGCGCTGGCCCGCCCCGGCCGGCTGCCCGTCGCGGCCTGCGGCGACGGCGGGTTCCTGATGGGCATAGCCGAGCTGGAGACGATCCGCCGGCTGGGCATCGGCATGCTGATCGTGGTCTACAACGACGACGCCTACGGCGCGGAGGTCCACCATTTCGGCCCGGCCGGTCACGCCCTCGACACCGTCGTCTTCCCGGAGACCGACCTCGCGGCCGTCGCCCGCGGACACGGCTGCCAGGCCGTCACCGTTCGCACCCCGGCCGACCTGGAACCGGTCGCCACCTGGCTGGCAGGCCCCCGTGACGTCCCCCTGCTCGTCGACGCGAAGATCGCCGCAGGCCGCCCGTCGTGGTGGCTGGAGGAGGCCTTCCGCGGACACTGAATAAAAGGGCAAAAGCGAGCATGACGGTACGGGGAAGCCGGTGGAAGGGGCGATCCGGACCGTCACCGTGTCGCGGGTGACAGGCGGAGACGCAGGTTCTGCGGGAACACCGTGAAGGCCGACCGTTCCACCACCGGCCACCGGCCACCGGCTGTGTCCGGCGTCAGGTCGAACTCCCGGCACGTCATCACCGGCTCGCGGACGACGTGTCTACTGGAAACCGGTGGCGTTCAACAGGACATGGCCGCCGGCGGCCAGGGGAACCGCGCAGGCCAGGGCGACGGCGACAGCCTTCCCGTTCTCTCGCGCTTTCCGCACTACGAAAACAGTGGTGAGTACGCCCAAAGTGGCCAGCAGGACGGCGTACTCCACCAACTCGCCCGTCCGGTAGCTCGGGTCGCCGATCCGGGCCAGGTCGATGACGGCCTCCGCGAACAGCACCGAGGCGGGCAGCCCCATCGCGGGCACCCGCCACCGCCCCGCAGTTCGGGCCAGCACCCCACCGAGACCGAAGACGATCCCGGCCACCACCCCCAGCCCCATCCAGAGGCGCGCGTAGTCGGACCACATGTTCGCCAAGTCGTCGTTCTGGATCAGCCAGGCCGCGAGATAGTAGGCCGGCACCGCGACGATCAGCATCCCGACCGCACCGGCGACGGCCGGGACCATCCGGTGCCGGCTGAGGAAGGTGAGCAGGAACGCGGCCACCGCCCACACCGCGATCGAGTTGCCCAGCCCGCCGAACGGGAACGGCACGAACTTGATCCAGACGAAGTCCAGGGCACCGAGCAGGAAGCCCACCACCGGGGCGACGACGATGGGCCGGTTGATCCACATGAAGGTCGATCGTAGGGATCCCACCGGCGCCGCGGATCGGGCTCCGGTGGGATCGGGGACGGGTGCGGCCTCTACCTTTCGGCCGGGTGCCGCCCGCGGTCAGCGGGCAGGTTCGCCGGGGAGGACGGCCAGCCCGGCCCGCGCCACGATCTCCTGCAGGGCGGCCACGTGACCGGCGAACGCCTGCTGCCCGGCCGGGGTGAGCTGGGCCGAGGTCCGCGGGCGCTTGCCCACGAAACTCTTGCGGATCTCCAGGTAGCCGGCGTCCTCGAGCGTGGTGAGCTGCTTGGACAGGGCCGAGTCGGAGAGTCCGAGGCTGTCGCGCAGAAACTTGAAGTCCGCCCACTCGGTGGCCGCGAGCAGGCTGACCAGCGACAGCCGGGTCGGTGCGTGGATCAGCTCGTCGAATCGCGCCGGGCCGGTCCCGGTGTCGGTCATCGCGATCCGGCCAGCGGGCGGGCGAGCATCAGCCGGCGCAGGTGGGCCATCAGCCGCGGACCGCCGACAACCAAGCCGACCGCCACCGGCAGGCAGGCGAGAGTGGCCGGCATCGGGACGCCGACTGCCTCCAGGGCGAACCCGAGACCGATACCGATCACTACGAGCGCGATGGTGAACAGGGCGATCGCTGCGGCACCACTCCGGCCGATCAGAGCAGTCCGGACCTGGACCCGCGAGTGCCGCACCACGGCGACGATCATCGCAGAGATCCCGAGCGCGTAGGCGATGCTGCCGATGGCCACCACCCACGGGACGGCACTCTCCACGGCGGCGACGAAGAGCAGCATCATGCCGCCGACAGCCGGCCAGAACCACCGGGGCACGAGATTGGTGTCCACCACCTGCGCGCGCCGGGCCTGCATCTCGGCCAATGCCAGCTCCGCGTCGATCGGTGGGACGTGGGGTGTGCTCATGACTTCCTCCTCGGGCATCAACTTTCCCATCAGGAAAGTACCACCTGCTTTCCTGATGGGAAAGTAGTTTCCGCATGGACGTCAGCGGCCTTGCCGCCGCGCCGAGATCGATCTCCCGTGGCGATGGCAGAGCCCTCCGTGAACCGCTCTCCGTGAACCGCCGTCCGTGAACCGCTCTCCGTGAACCGCTCTCCGTGAACCGCTCTCCGTGAACCGTGGACGACGGCCGCGCCCCGGCCGCGCCACGGCCGTCGTCCACGGTTCACGAAGGACGCTGAATAGGCCCTGGTCGACGGCTAGTCCCCTTTCGCAGTCAGGGTCTGCCTCTGTGGTGATTTCGGGCGCTCAGCACGCCCGTATTCACCACACCGCCAGGGGTGTGGTGATTTGGGGCGTCCAGCGCGCCCGTATTCACCACACCCACAACAGCGTGGTGATTTCGGGCGTCCAGCGCGCCCGTATTCACCACACCGCCACGGGTGTGGTGACTTCGGGCGGCCAGCGCGCCCGAAATCACCACGCGGATGGGCTTCGCACCCTGACCACGAAACATGTCTGGCTTTTCCTCAATGCCGTTTAGTTAAAGTTGATCAACGCCGTGACCAGTGCCTATGCGATCCCTTCGCCGTGGCGATCCTCGGTGGTGGTGGTGGTGGTGGTGGTGGTGGTGGTG
>NZ_JZKF01000108.1 GCF_000962825.1 Actinoplanes rectilineatus | reverse complement strand
CCTCACTGTTCGAACCCACCGGTGGTGGTCTCCTCGCTCGCCCTCAACTCAACGTTTCAAGAGTAGATCTTGCCTCTCATGATCTTGGCACAGAGGGCAGCCCCGGAACCGTTGACCTGGCCGCAGCGATCAAAATTAAGGTCGCTCAGGAGCATCTCAACACTAAACAGGACTGGACTGAGGCAGCTCAGAACTCGACCATGGCCGATGACTGCCTGCAAGCGGCCTACCGCGGTGGTCTTCTCAAGAGCAGCACCGAGTACAACTGGCTACGAGGTCGGCTAACACGCGAGGAAGCTGCCGAGGCCGGTATCGCCGAGTACCCCGATGATCGCTTTACCCGGCTGATGTGGCTGTTTACTACCTCTGACCCTCAGGTTCACGACATCATCCGCCGCCCTATCGCCCTGGTCCTCCGGCAAGAGAAGGAGAACTCCAGCGCGCGAGTCCGGGTCACAAAGACGACCAAGGTGCCTCTGGCGGCTGAGCTGACCGCACGCGAGTTCCGCGGCCATCCTGACCAAACTGAATCTAACGTCAGCCGGATCGTCAAGGTCATCGTCAACGGTGCCGCGATTGCCACCAAGCACGCCTGGACCGTCCAAAGCTCCAGCATCTCCGTCTTGGAGAAGGAAGCGTTGGCAGAGCTTGCATCTTCTGGGGTGCCAGGTACAAGCTGCATCGAACTCGCCGTTCGGGCGCTGTATCACGGAGCGGTCTTCGAGGACGTCTTCCGGATCGCCCGAAACGACAAGGGGTCGGGCTCGGACCGGAGATCTGTGGCTGACCTGATCGAGGCCATGGTGGGGACACCGCTCGGCATTGCTCAGCTGGCTTCCATCGTCCGCGACGGCAGAGGCGAACAGCAACCGGTCGAGATCGACGCCGTCGGTGAACCCGTCCCTGCCGGCGACGGGCACCCGCTTCCGCTAAACAGCACCCGGCTCAGGTACTACCTCTTCCCGAAGGACCCTCCGGCGAAGAAGGAGGGAGCAACCGCTCAACCGTCAGGACAGGCGAAGGACCAAGGGCAGGAGAAGACCGACCCATTCGCCGAGGCACGAGAAAGTATTGAGCGGTCCCTACGAAATCTGACTGATCTTTTCGAGCACCTCGAAGAGCGACTCGATGACAGCGGAACTCCGATCGTTGAAAGTCAGGGTTTGCCATCAGCCCAGAGCAAGCGGTGGGGGAAAAGCCTCGCCCAGATGCTTCACAAGGTCAGTAGCTGGTAGACGCAGAAGAAGCATCTCGGCTGTGGAAGGCTCGGCGATCCCCCTCGCGCGCCTTCCACAGCTGACGCTCTTGCAGGCCGTTCCTTCTCGGTTCAAGTACCGGGAGCTGGTTTCAACCTCGCCCAATCGCGTGCGCCACTCATGACCTCGGCATCCGAGTTGCAGCCCTTCGTGCCGAGCCTGAGGCTGGCCAAATGATCGGTCGGCGCGTCGGCCGATGCCGGGCGAAGCCCGCCAGCAGGCCGAACGCGACCGGCCAGCGCCGCGCTTGCGCGGCGCCTTGATCCAGAAAAGATCAATTCGGCACTTCCTCACTGCCAGGACGGGTCCTTGCTCAAGATGCCCCCTGAGCTGCAAAACCGCTGAGCAGCGGTTCCGTTGATCGACTTACTGTGACCCTGTTGACCCTTCGGGCGGGCACGTGGTGAAGCTGTCACGGCCACGTCGGCGGTCGATGGAGAGCACGCTCTGAGATACTGATAGACGTGGCCATCGTAAAGTACGCACAGTGGCGTGATTATGGGCAGCAGCGCATCCAGACTAATGACACTGTAATGGGACTGCTAGCTGGCTCAAAGCTGGCTGCGCAGACATTGAACTTGACCGCAGGTTCTACCCTGACCCTGAGCCAGATCTTTCCCAAAGTGGAGCATATAGCGCGTTTCAACTTGCGGGCGGATAGGGCGCGTCAGGTGCTTGAGGAAGCCGAGATATTGCTGGGAATCCTGGCAGTTCCGCAAATCTTGGCTCTCCATGAGGACCTTTTTCAGGGAATGTCTTCCATGTTGGTTACCGAGGGGCTGATGACGGTCGGTCAAGCTAGTGGAATCAAGACTGCAAACATGCATGAAAGAATCCAAGGCGTGATACCCGGCGCCCAATTTACGCCCGAATCACTGGAGCTATTTCACCTAGTCAGGGTCGCCCGGAATACTCACATTCATAGCGGGGGTCGTGCGGATCAGACCCTGATTAACCGAATTCAGAGCGTTCCGCAAGGTGCCTTCGAGGTCTGGGATCGGATTACGGGCGAACCCTTTCCGCCCTATTCCGTTGGAGATCCTGTTCGTATGGGGTTGCATGAGTTGCTCGGAATTCTCGCTATAACCAAGCGGCTTGCAGAGGAAGCTAACGGGTTCCTGCAATCGGCGCTGCCGGTAAGTCGATGGGCTGACATGCTAGTGGCTGACTGGATTCAGCAAAGAAGGCCGGGAAATCGAGCTCAAATGATCAAATCGGCTCTTGGATTGTCGCGCGTGAACTTTGGTGCGATTAGATTTGCCGCTTCGGATATCGAAGATGCGATGATTCGTGCTGGAATATAAGAAAACCGCCGATCTAAGCGATCGGCGGTTTAAGTAGAAAAATGGGTGCTCTAGCGTTGAGCTACACCTCATAGAGGTGCCAGGAATTTAACCTGGATCTCCCGTTTTCTGCGGAACGCCTGGTCATGAACCAGCGGGACCTTGAGGTCCTCGCTCCCGTAACTCGCCGATAACCCTGCCACGATGCAGTACGCGCTGTCAACTCTGTCTTGACACCGCTCGGCGGAGATGGTCGGCAACGGGGGCGGCGGTGCGCGCACCATGCGGGCAGGCCACC
This sequence comes from Actinoplanes rectilineatus, assembly GCF_000962825.1. Lineage (GTDB taxonomy): Bacteria > Actinomycetota > Actinomycetes > Mycobacteriales > Micromonosporaceae > Actinoplanes > Actinoplanes rectilineatus. The sequence goes on along the minus strand of NZ_JZKF01000108.1, from coordinate 24,094 downwards.
TGGTGGCTTCGTTCGCAAGATTGAGCGCCAGATGTTCGCCACCTTCGGCACCACTTTTGCTGGCACCGGTCGCCCCGGTGTTCGTGAGAACCGGCACCACTTGCGGATCTTGGCCGGCGGATGGCGCCGAGGGCTTCAGGCCCCGCTCACTCTGGGTGCAAACGATCATAAAGCCACTCGGGCGCGGGTACGCGGATCTGCCGAGATGAATGACCTGCAACCGGCTACCGCAGTGCGCTGAGCCCGCCAGGCAGACCACTCAATGAGGCCATTGGCAATGACGTTTCATCTCATCCAATTAGATCGAAACCAGAGTTACAGAACCAATCGTCATCCCGCCACGCAAAGTAGGCCGCGGTTTGCCAGCTATTGATACGCGCATCTAGTCGAGTTTGTGCGGCCTCGGCTAGTGTCTGTCGTACGGCCACGCTACCGCCACGCTTGTAGTCACGTTTCAGGCCTGCCCGAATGAGGCTGGCTTCCTCACCTGCATAAATGCTGTAGAGACGTCCCAAACGGAATGTCCGGAAGTGAAATTTTGCGCGCTCGGCTAGATCTTCAGACCATGACGGTGGAGGATCGACATAGAATCGCACCACGGCTGGGACTGACTGGCGAATCGTCGCCTTCAACCAAGGCGCTGATTCAACGTCATCATAGTAAGGATTGAGCGTTTGCTGCTGAATATCGCTCGGCACGGATGCCAGTTTTATCTTATTGCAGTCGCTGCATGCCGGAAGTAGATTAGGTGGACTGACAGCTAAAGCCGGAAACTTTTTCTTGGGTAGATAGTGATCTACAGTTTCCACAATGCGCTGATTGCACATGGGGCACAGCTTGCGAGAGTTTCGTATTTGGTCGTAGAAGGACCGCGCCGGCGTTCCCGCTCTTGACATCCGGTCATACATGCTCTCCATTTCCTCTTTGGTGACGCCAGCTACCTGGAAGTCTTCGCTTTTAAGCAAGTAGAACGATACGGCCCGGCCTGCGGCCTCAAAGGTGCGCGTGGCGGCCTCTATTTCGAGAGTTGCGGCAGCGACTCGCTCTCTCAATGCAGGGATGGCGGTTTGGTTAAGGCATGCTTGAAGGACTTCGGAAACAGTGGAGGTCGGAAAAGGCGCGCGCCACACGGTTATTCGCCCTCGAACTCTTCGTCCAAATCTGCGATCAGAGCTTGAAGAATGCTGCGCGCTTCGCTTCCCAATTTCGCTCCAAACCTGAGAACGATTTCTTCGTAGGAGTTGCCTTCGTCGACAGCGTCACTGAGGAGGGCATGGAAGCCGGTCCGTGTTACTTCGAGGCCAAAAACTTCTCTCGTCAGAATTCCGACGTTCTCTCCGAACGTCTCTACACTTGGCCTATCCTTCTCGAAATAGTCACCTGATCGCCTCAGCATCCACACGCAGTCGGCAGGCACCTCCTGGAGTACCACCGGCGAGTGCGTGGCGATGACAGCGACGGCATTTCTGCTATTAAGCAGATCCGACAGTGACCTAATAAACGCTGATAGAAGCGGCGGATGGAGATGAGCCTCCGGTTCGTCGAGGAGAACTAGCGATCGGTCCTCGACGCTTTCGACGAGTCGGGTCATCATCAAGAGGACGATTTTATGGCCAGAGCTGAGATCTTGGAACCTTCTCACGGCCTCATCGCTGATCTCTTGTTTTCCCGCGTCAGGCCCCGTGATATCTGCGAATTCAGATTCAGCGAACATCTGATCCGATTGCAGGCGTTCGACGGCGCGCAGCCACCGCCTGGTCCGGCCCATCTGGATGCAACGAAGTAAGCTGTTGCCGAACTCCTCCGCTAATTCCTCTGAGGTCTTAGGCCTATGCGCTCCTTCATTCGATCCTGAACCTGTTGCCGACCCTTCAACTTTCTTTAAGCCCACATAGGTGTAGTCAGTCCCATGCGCCTTGTTCCTTCGATCCGGGAAGGGAGGGAATGAGTCAAAGGCTGAAAAGGATACCGAGGTAAGGCCCGAAAATAGACCGTCATCCTGATTTGCGGCGTCGAGGTCTTCAGATATCCGTTCCAGATTGAATGTGCCAGTACCCGGCTTCGACGGAAACTCTCCTGTAGCGGCCAGCATCATGTGGTGAAGAAGTCGAGTCTTTCCTACCCCGTTGGTTCCGATGAGAACGTGAATATTGCTGGGCGGTTCCGACTCTGGCATAACGCGAAAGGTGAGCTTAAGAGCAGGGATTCTGAAGTCGGCTGGCCTCGGCGCCTCATAGCTAAACGCAAAGGGAGACAACCGGGCATCCCCGCGGGCTAGGCGTTTATAGCGACCCACGACGGTCTGCGGTGAAACGTGACGCAGCAAGCTCTCGCCCATGACATCTTCGTTACGTGCCGCGAGAAAAACTTCCTGACTGAATGCTACATCTCGCAGAGAAGTCAAAATATCATCGCGTACCATCTCTCCGAGCGAGTTCAATCTTTCATAAAAGGTGTCTTCTTGCCCAAGAGAGAAGAAAGAAGTATCTAGATGGGTGAAGGAGGCAGGAATGGCCGGGGTGCCGTTGCCCTCCCCAAGTCCAAACTGTCCGATCTTTGTTTGTCCAATAGGGTAGGGCTCTCCGGAGATGCCGCAGTAGTAAAGATGATATGTGGTGAAGTATCGGAACCAATCGTTCCAGTTGTCACCTACAAGGTATGCGACATTAGGCGCCCCCCTGGGGGGGTCAGCCTTAGGTGGAAGAACCCGGAATTGCACGCGTCCTCCTAGGCTGAGAGCGCCCGACTTCTTGTCTAGGCCATAATTACTCGTCCCTACACTATAGCGCCCGCGCCGTCAACTCCGCTGGAGGGTCCCTGCCATGTAGGTACAGTGCTGTCTGTGGTCGGCTGTCATGCCGACACTGCCGACCGTGCCCGCTGCATGGGACCTCGCTGGTCGCCCGCAAGCTACAAGGAAGCGGATCCGAGGCCTTACGGTTTGATGCCGGCGTCAACGTAAACGCGAGTTCCTTCCGGCGCTTCGGCGTCAGAGAGTGCGGGACATATCCGGGCGAGATGGCGAAAGCCATCAGGGTTCCCGAAGATCTCAACCGGGTCGTTCGCCGCTCGACTGTGATGGTGCTGCGCTCGGGTTGACTACAACCCCGATCGATGCTTCGTAGGCTGTCACGGATAGCGAGAGTGCAGCAATGGAACTCATTATCCATGCAGTCGGTGCTGCTCACTCTTCTGCCGCGGACAAGGCGCGCCCCGTCTCAGTCACCCGTCACCGTGTGTGAATGATGGAGCGGGCCAACGACGCCTGAGCGGGTCTCGCCCGAGGCGGGGAGCAAACTCGCATTTATCGAAATGGATGAGATCTCGGCGGTGTCGAAACCTGGCGATCCGTGGCGCCCGAACTCGCGGACAAAACCATACCTGGCCTGTCCGGTTAGCCCTGACCGCTAGGGCCGCAGAGGCTCACGACTCAAGGGCGGCTGCGTGCGGCCGTCGCTTGCGACGCCTTAGTGCCCTGAATCGTGAGTGCGGCCCGGACACGCTGCGCGCCGCCGCCCCAGGCACCGGCGGTAGCAGCACGCCTGGAACCCCGGGCAGGCAGCTCGGCCGCGTCGCCCAGGCCGTACCGGTCGGCCCTCGTCCAAACTCTGAACCCCGGCAGTCCAGGCGGCGGTCTTCGGCTAGCCCGGCCCTTCTTCGCTGTTCACGGGTGTCGCCTAGGAGCGTTCAGTGTGCCGCCGCCCGCATCCCCCCGGCGGGCGGCGGTGCGCTGCCCGCGGCGACGGAGTGAGCGGCCCGTTTCGGGCCGCCTTGAAGTACGAACACATGCCGGCTGCCCTGGGCCTGTGTGGGACAGTTCGTCCTTTCGTTGGCCGTCCGTAGCCATGAGATTCACCGGAGTGGTGACGCCTTCTGGTCGAATTCGGTCATGCCTGGCCCAGTCTTGCGTCCGCGCTTATGACTCCATGTGACGCCGGCGAACAAGAGCGCCTATATAGGATCTTAATCGTCCTTTTCGCATGAACCGGTGGGCGCTAGCCGGTGTAGGCATGGGAAGCGAGTCTTTTTCGATACTTCATGAAATTGAACAACGACACCCATGATTGCCTTGGTAGCGTCCGGACTCACGATTGCGGCCGGGAGGGTACCCGTTGGAAAGCCCGAGACTGGAGATGCAGCGGACAGCGGGAAAGTTTGCGATATTTCTCGCTGGAATCTATCTGATCGTCGTGTTTGCCCAGGTGGTGAGCACCGCAATGGGCGATCCAATCCCTCTGCTGGGGTGGCCGATGCTCTTGGTGCCTGCGGTGCTCTTCACCTACTCGGTCATCGACGCGGTGAAGCTGCACCGAACCACCGATAGCGCGCTGACGAACCGGCTCTGGCGCCGGAGCTTGATCCTGGCGGTCCTCGGGCTGGGCCTTGTTATAGCTGCTGTCGAGATCATCTACAGGATGGCGCCGGTATGACATTCAGAGTCGAGCCGATGGCTTTGCGGGACTACGCCAGGAAGCTTTGTGAGATCGAGCGGGTCGCTGAGGAGGCGGATCGGTACGTCACCACGCACGGGACGTTCAGCTTCCATGAGGCGGGTCTCATCGGGCGGGCCGCGCCAGGGCACCGGAACCTCATGGCCGAGCTGCACGAGCTCATGGCGCATCTCAAGAGGCTCGGGGCCGAGTCCGCGAAGGGCCTGAACGCTGCCGCGGACGACTACCAGGCGACAGATCTCAGCTCTGCGGCGGAGATCGACGCGACGTATCCGCCCGTGCCGGCGGGCTACCTGAAGCCATACGACTGAAAGCGATACGGGGGCCGCTGTGGCTGATCCGACCGACTTCCTAGTGGGGCCGTCTACACCTGGCGAGACTGTGAGCAACGGGTTCGTCAACCCGGTCGACATCTTCAACTACGTCAGCCCCTCAGCCTGGATCAATACGGGCATTGAGAGGGCAACCGGGATCGACGTCTTCGGCTACTTCACCGATGCCCTCACCGGCGAGTGGGATGCGCTCTACAAGTTTGGTGAGGCCATGGGGCATCTGGCTGACTGCATGCAAGAGCTAGGCATCGACATCCAGCGCGGCATGATTGAGCTGGGCGGGCAGTGGGAGGGCAATGCGGCCGACGCTGCCGACAAGTACTTCTCCAATATCGCTGCGGCCACCAGCGGCCAGCAGTTTGCCCTACGGGAAATCCAAGCCGACTATCAGAAGGCAGCTGAGGGAGCCTGGCAGCTCTCCAACCAACTCGGCAACATCCTTCAGGTCATGGCCGACAAGGTCATCATCGCTGCGATCGCCGCTGCCGCTGGCACCGCGACTGCGGCCTCTGGCGCCGGGGCGGTAGTCGGGTACGGAGTGGCGGGCCTACAGGCAATCCAGATCCTTGAGCTACTCAACTCCGCTTCCTTAAAGATCAACACGGCGGGAAGTGTCCTACTAGGGGTTTTCGGGACCGGCATGACTATCAGCGGCCGGGGCGGAGATCTGTCTGCCGTCCCTCTACCTGCGGCGGCGTACAGCAGCCCGGGGGCGTGAGATGACGGGCGACGCGATAGACCAAGAGCTCAAAGAGGTCGCCGGCAGCGGGAGACTCGCTGCCGAGATACGGCGCAATCTGGAAAGTCTTCGCAGCGGCGTTGCCGGTCCGGCCCTCGCTGAGATGGCACGGGATATCCTTGCAGGGCGTATCACTCTCCGCGACGTCGCCCAAACGTTGGCTTACTCGGAGCCGTTACTCGAAGCCCTCGCCGAGTTTCGCAAGTTTGAGTCTCAGCTAAGCGCCGATGAACGTGCAGAGATGGTTGAGCAGGCGAAAGAGCGGTTCTCTGATCCTGATTCCCGTTCGTCCTAGCCGCATCTGTTGGTGGGTGTTCCGGGCGGGATCACTGTCTCCTCCCTGCTTCGGTGAGGCGGCGGGGATCAAAACCAGACACTAATTGATCATTGTCGCTATGGTGTTGCGGGTGATCACTTGGTTGGGACGGCATATTGAGCAGGGCAAGATCAGCTACTTTCGATGGGAGAGTCAATCCTCCAGGCGGTTTAAGGCGTGGCCTGTTCAGACCCGCTGGCTAGCGTTTGTCCTGTTCCCGGCGATGTTCGCGGGATGCTGCGGTGGCCCCGCCATGTGGCTGGCTGCATGGTTCTCCGGGGCTACCGCTGATGCCGGCCGCGGAGCAGTATCCCCTGAAGCTGCCGCCAACGAATATCTGCTGTCGATCTCGTACAACAACGTTGAGGGCCTCGCGCCGTTGCTGGACGATGATCGGCAAGATCAACTGCTACGCCAGCGGGCTGCATACCTCTCCGAGATGGAGGCCACCGATCCGGCCCCGGCAAGGATGAGTTGGGAGGGGTACGACGTCCGCCCGCTCTCCCAGGGACGAGTTGAGGTGCGAACCGATGTCAGAGGCAACTGGACTTCGGCTGCTGAGGGGGGCGGGCGGCTCCGGATGTTCAACAGCGAGGCTCATCCCTGGGTGATTCTTCTGGCCGAGGATGATGGATGGCGAATTGTCGAGGTCAGGCCGCACCCTTGGTGCGGCGGATACGTCTATGGCGATCGGTGCTCAGGAAAGACTCTCGCGGAGTAGTGTTTCAGTCCTCAAACTCGCCATCTTTGACGCCATGAACGAACGCATCCCATTCCGCTAGAGTGAAACGCAGGACCGGGCCATCAGGATTCTTGCTATCCCGGACGGCCCAGCCGCTTTCGGCAATTCTGGCTACCTCAACACAATTTCCACCAGAACCACCCGAGCGGCTGCTCTTCTTCCATTCCAGTAGGCGCCGATTAAAGTTCTCGGGTTCGGGATTCATGCCTCATCTCCTCGATCGCTGCCATAATTAGAGCCAGGGAGTCTGTCGGACTGGCTGCCGTCGAAAGAACCGACTCCCATGCATCCCTATACATTGCTACTTCGCGAGCATCATCGATATAGAGCGTTCGGGCGAGTAATTCGACGCTTACAATATCGCCATCATCGGTGTCAGCGAAGCGTAAAGCGATAAAGCCGCCCTGCACGGGCATGTAAGCACCAGACCCGAAGGGAAGTACTTGCACGGTGGTGTTCGGTCGACCGGAAGCATCGGCGATATGTAAGAGTTGTTCGTGCATGACATCGGTTCCGCCGACTCGGCGGTGCAAGACCGCTTCATCGATCACCGCATGTATGCGAGGTGCCTCGGGTCCAGTGAGAACCTGCTGCCTCAACATCCGTGCTTCGACTCGTCGGCGGACATGTTCCTCGTTGTCACTCGGCCCGTTGGCAAGAACCAGACCTTCGGCATACCGTGCAGTCTGTAGAAGGCCCGGCACAACGACCGGTTCAAACGTGAGCACCGCGCTGGCAGCAGCCTCCAGGCCCAGGATGTGTGCGAACTGCTTGTGGACGACATCGTCGTAGCGGTGCCACCAGTCCTGGCTCCGCGATACAGATGCAAGTTGGACAAGCGTGTCGACCTGGGACCGTTCGGATAGGCCGTAGAGGGTCAAGAGGTCGCGGCAATCTCTGGGCGTGGTGGGGGACTGGCCGCGCTCGATGCGGCTGATCTTCGATGGCGACCAGTCGAAGCGTGAGGCCACCTGTTCACCGGTCAGGCCGTTCGCGATGCGTAGTTTGCGCAGCTCAATGCCGAGTTTCCGCCTTGCTATTGAGCCGCCCTGTACTGCCATGGGGTCTCGCACCTCCCGTCGACGCACAGTCTCTCAGCCTCCCTTCGATGATCTCCTGACGCGGGTGCAGGATTCATGTGCACACCTCATGCAATTGCGTGGCGCACTAGCGCAGCGTACGGTTATCTATGGCTGCATAGCCAAGGGGTCACCCGGCCGCTCTCCGCTCTTTGGCCTGTGCCGGCGCCCCGTCCAGTTACCGACTGACTGGGGGTCTGCAATGCACAGACGGCGCAAGTTCTGGCGGTACTTCAACTCTCGGTTCTGCACGTGCGGGCTGCTCTGGCCCTGTGCCGACAGGGAGATCCTCGCCGTACGCGCTCGATGGGAGAACCTGGCGAGCATGACCTGGAACGCGAGAACGACTGAGTTCTCTGTACTGCCGCGGGCGAAGTCGGCCCGCGTGGATTGGCCCGTCGGATCGGCTCCGCGCAGGAAGCGCCGTCACCGGGCATGAATCTCGTCTTCGGGCCAGACATCCAGTTACGTTTCGACGGCGCGTCGGTTGAGTACGACTTCGATCCTGAGAATCGGGATCCTGCTCTCAGGTGCATCACCACTCTCCGCGTCGGCGTCGCCTTTCAAGAGGGTCCCTCCCCGCTGCTCAAGCCACTGGACCTGGTCGGCACCTCGGAGATCAGGAAGATGATGGGGGTAAGCCGACAGCGCGTTTACCAGTTGACTTGCCGCAGCGACTTCCCTACCCCGGCGGCTTCCCCTGAGTGCGGAAAGGTCTGGTTCAGGTCTGAGGTGAAGCAGTGGATCGAGCTGAACCGTCCTTCATCGCCGGGTAGTCCTGGCGAGATGTAGCGCTTGAGGGTCAGCACTCCTGGCGCATGTGAATCACGGGCGGGTTGCCCAAACCGAAAGATGTGGTGCCGCATGGAACTGAGTGCAGGTGACATCCTCGTGGCCGAGCGTTTGGCCGATCTCATGTCCAACTACAAGTACGCCTTCATCGACGGGTCTGGGGTCGTCGACCTGGCCGTCGCGCTGTGCTCCTTCCTTCGCTCTGAGGGCGTTCAGACCAGTCCGGAGGAGGCGGAGCAGTACGCGCGAACGGCAGGTATCGCCCTCTGAACGCCTGAGGCAAAGCTGATCCTTCGAAACGCCGGCTCCGCATCGCGGGGCCGGCGTTTGTCGTGTCCATGCACGAGCAGCGGGGATGCTGCCGCGTGACGAGAAGTTCGTGTCAGCGTAGGGTGATCTGTGATCCATGCATGCATGAATGAAAGGGGTCCGCGGTGCCGACGGATGCATCTGCGCAGCGGCTCCGGATCGGGGCCGAGCTGCGGCGACTTCGATTGCAGGCGCAGCTCTCCGGCGAGTTCGTGGCCAACGCGTTCGGTTGGGCGCAGTCCAAGGTGTCCCGTATTGAGACCGGTCGGACAGCCTTCACGGTCAAGGACGTGGCTGGCCTCCTGGCGCTTTACGGCGTAACGGACGACGTCCGTGCCGAACTGCTGGGCGCCACAGCTGAAGACACCGGAGAAGGTGCTTGGATCGTTCGTGCCGGCGGGTTCCCGCGTCGGCAGGGCTCTATCTCTCAACTGGAGTCGGCCGCGACACGGATCATGCATCACCAGCCTGTGGTTCTACCTGGGTTGCTGCAGACCTATGACTACGCCCGAGCTGTCATCTCGGCTGCCGGCGCTGCTGATCCTGACGGCATTGCCGCAGCTCGGATGAAGCGGCAGGAGATGCTGACCGCGCCGAACGCCCCGAAGTACGAAGTCGTCCTCGATGCGCGGGCGTTGCTCCTGGGTGTTGCTGACGTCGATCTGATCCGTGCTCAGATCCGGTCGCTCGTGGAGCGCTCGACTTCGCTCACGGCGCTCGACTTTCGGATCATCCCGTTCGGGACGGTGTCGCCGGTTTTCACGACGGTGGGCTTCACTCTTTACGACTTCAAGGAGCCGACGAGTCCCGCCGTGGCGTGGGTGGAGGCGCCCACCGGGGACGTGTACTTCTCGGCCCGCGAGGACGCCGATCGTTACTCAGAACTGTTCAACAGGCTACAAAGCGTTGCGCTCCCGGAAAGTCATACGGTTCGATACCTTCAGGCGCTTGAGAGCGACATCGAGCGATATCTGACCGGTCCTGGCCTGGGGGGAATCTGACCATGAACAGACCCGACTTCAGTTCGGCGAAGTGGCGCAAGAGCACGGGGAGCGGTGACGGCGGCTGTGTTGAGGTCGCGTACGTGGACGGCGTGATCGGGGTCAGGGACACCAAGGACAGCGGGTCCGGCCCGATCCTGATGTTCAACGAGCGTGAGTGGACCGCCTTCCTGGCTGGCTCGCTCGCCGGTGAGTTCAACCTCGACGAACTGGCGAACTGACCGGATGACGGCGGCCAAGGATGCGGGCGAAAGAGCCAAGATCGACCGGCGTACCATCCCGCTCCTGGCCGCTACCGGTATCTCCGTCACCGGCGACGGCGCCTTCATCTCGGCGGCACCGCTTCTTGCTGCCGCGCTGACCCGCGATCCGGTCCAGGTTTCGCTGGTGACGGCTGCCGTCTACATTCCATGGCTGTTGTTCGGTCTTCCCGCCGGCGCGCTCGTCGACCGCTGGTCCCGCAAGCGGGTCATGATCCTGGCAGACCTGTTCCGGGCCGTGGTCCTGGCCGCGCTCGTCGCACTGCTGGTGACCGGCTGGGCGGCACTGCCAGCACTGGTGCTTGCGGTGCTGCTGGTCGGCATAGCGCAATGTTTCTTCGACTCTGCGGCTCAAGCTGTGATCCCGACCATCGTCGGTCGCGACAAGGACGCTCTCGCCAAGGTGAACGGTCGCTACTGGGCGCTGGACACCGTCGGCCGTTCCCTGCTCGGCCCGCCCCTCGGTTCGACCGCCTTCGGGATCAATCGGGCTCTGCCGTTCGCTGCGGACGCGGTTTCCTTCCTCGCCTCGGCCCTGCTTGTCAGGCGTCTACCTGATACCCCTAAGCCCGACGGTGATCACGAGCCGATTCTCTCGGCCGTCAAGGTCGGCCTCGGGCACCTGTTTCGCACCCGTGAGCTTCGCGTTCTGGCATTCAGTATGGGCGCCTACAACGGCGGCTTCAACATCGCCATGGCGCCCTTCGTCCTATACGCCACGGGCATCCTGGCCGTGCCCAATGCCGCATACGGCTTGCTGCTTGCCATGAGTGCCCTCGGGGGCGTCGTCGCCGGCTGGCAGGCGGGGCCTCTGACACGCCGGTTGTCCTACCGGCAGACCATGGCGCTGGTGCACACAACGCAGGCCCTCGCCTGGGCCGGTATCGCCTTCACGGGCAACCCGTGGGCTGCCGGACTGTTCCTCGCCCTGCTCGGTGCGGGATCCTCGCTGTCGAGCGTGGCGGTCGGCTCCGCGCGCCAGGCGCTCACGCCGGATCACCTTCTCGGCCGGGTCGTTGCCGCGTTCCGGCTCTTCGGTCTCGGCCTCGCCGGGCTCGGTGCGCTAGCCGGCGGGGTCATCGCCGACACTTGGGGCCTGACCGCGCCTCTGATGGCAGCGCCGGTGATTCTCCTGGGTGCAGCCCTGCTGACCTGGCCTTTCAAGCGCCAGTCCTGATTGATCGAGAATCTTCTTTTCTCCGCACTAGACAGTCGCCTATGCACACGCGCATAGTATCTATGCACGCATAGATGAAGCCTTCTCGGCTTGTCCGGCGGCTAACTGGAGGAGATCAGCAGTGGCTGTGCCCAACGCGCTCAAGGTGCCTGTTCCGTTCGACTACGTCTTCCCGGCCGGGGCACTGCTCCTCGGCGTCGAACCCGCGACCGACTTCGAGAAGCGCGGCCAGGGTGACGACCAGCTCCGCGACAAAGAGACCGGCGAGCGGATCTGGCTGGTCCGAGTGCTCGACCTGGACGAACAGGCGGGCCGCTTCGGCGGGACGAAGGAAGTCAAGGTCAAGGTTCTGGCTGCTCAGCAGCCGGTCGCGCCCACGCCCGCGATTCCCGGCTATCCGCCGGCCGTCGAGTTCAAGAACGTCACGCTGACGCCCTACGTCGACTCGCAGCGATGTAAGGGCTCATCGGACCGCTGCAGGTCCCGTCTCGCCTGGTCGATCCGGGCCACGCAGATGAGCGCGGCTGGCGTTCCGGCCAAGGCCGCCGCCTGACCGAGTAGTCACGCCCGGGAGTGGGGCCAACAACCGCCAAGAAGTTCTCCCCGCCCCGGGCGCCCAACCACTCCACCCCAAAAGGAGAGGGCTGCGATGCCCAAGGTATCTGACGTTGCCCGCATCACGACACGATGCAACACCATTTGGCGTACGTGTGCCGGCTGCGAGCTGCTCAAATCGCTGCCGCCCGACGTCGACCGTTGTACGGCCTGCGCTGATCCGGAGGCCCGGAACATACTCGAAAAGCAAGCGCAGCTCGGCCGGGAGCGTCTGTACCGCTACGCCGCTCTGGTCGGCCGCATCGAGGCATGGGCGCTGCTGATCCCCGCTGTCAGCGATGCCGAGCGCCTCGAACACATCCGGCAGGCGCTGACCGCTGATGACCCGGACAGGGCGGTGCGGTGATGCCGCTTATCAACGTGATCAAGGGCGACCCGATCCCGGTCGCGCCCCTGAACGTCCGTACCCCGTTCGTGAAGATCCCGCTGTGGATGGCGATCGTCTGGCAGGTCTTCAAGACCGTGGCTTGGCTGGTGATGGCCTACGTCAGGAACTGGTACGCCACCGCGCCGATCACCGGCATGGTCTGGCTCTACTTCGCCCATGGCTGGCAGGCTCTCGCCGCGCTGGTCGGTGGGACTGCTGTGGTGGCGACCGGCTGGTCCTTCGCGCACCGAAAGTCGTGGCTGCGGTTCGGCTGTTGGCCGGTACTGGCCCGGATCCGCAGGCTGGCCTATCGCCGCCGGTGGATGGCCGCCATGGTCACTGCCAACCTATCGATCTCCTACGAGAATCGCACCATCATCCCCTTGATCCGCCGTGTGCGGTGCCGCGCCGGCTGCGATGAGGTGTTGGTCCGGATGGTGACCGGGCAGATCCCGGACGACTTCGCCAAAGCGTCCGAGCGTCTGGCGCACACGTTTGGCGTCCGCCAGGTCAAGGCGGTCCCCGGCCCCACCTACGGCACTGTGGTCCTGGTCCTCATGCGTGGCGACACCCTTCACGAGACCGTGGAGCCGTTCCCGGTCCCGTTCGAACCGGATTTCACTGCCCTACCGATCGGCGTCCAGGAAGACGGCGGCCTCTACTGCCTGCGCCTGTTCGGCACTCAGGTCCTGATCGTCGGCGCGACCGGCTCCGGCAAGGGCTCGGTGATCTGGTCCATCGTCCGCTCGTTGGCCGGGGGAGTGGCGGCGGGTGTGGTCGAACTGTGGGGTATCGACCCCAAAGGCGGCATGGAACTCGGGATCGGCCGGCCATTGTTCGCCCAGTTCGCCTCGCGGGACTTCGCCGAGATGGCCGCGATGCTCGAACAGGCGGCGGCCACCGCTCAACAACGCGCCGCTCGGCTCGCCGGACACGTCCGCCAGCACCGGCCGACGGTGGATGAGCCGCTGATCGTCCTGGTCATCGACGAGCTGGCGAACCTGACCGCCTACCTGACCGAACGCCAGCTCAAAGACCGGATCAAGGCCGCCCTCGGCATCGTCCTCACCCAGGGCCGTGCCGTCGGCGTCCACGTTGTCGCCGCGATCCAGGACCCCCGCAAGGAAGTCCTTCCGGCACGTGGACTGTTCCCGACCCGGATCGGGTTGCGGCTGTCTGAGCCGTCTGAAGTTGATCTCGTGCTCGGCGACAACATGCGTGACCGCGGGGCGCTGTGCGATCGCATCCCGCAGACCCAGCCCGGCACCGGCTTCGTCGTCCTGGAGGGTGATCCGACCCCGATGCGAGTCCGGCTGACCTACTGCACCGACGAGACCGTCCGCGACATGGCCGACGAATACGGGGTGGCCGCGTGAAAGACCGGATCGAAAGCCTCGCCCTGGTCGTCATCGTCACCGTTGTAGCGGTGGCGGCCGGGTGGGCCTCCTTCAGCCACGTCCACGACTGGACCATGCGCCACGTCCCGCACGGCACCCCGGACGCCTTTGGCTGGGTCAATGCCGTCATCTCGGAACTCGTCCCCGTCGCCGCGCTGCTGACCATCAAGCAGCGTCGCCGTGACGGCGCTTCGATCGGATACCCGTTGTTCCTGCTCGTCGCTGCCGCCACCTTGTCGCTGTCGGCACAACTCGCTGTCGCCCAGCCCAGCCCGTCGGGATGGCTGTTGTCCGCGGTGCCCGCGCTGGCATTCATGGGCCTGGTCAAGCTCGTCTTCGCCGGAACATCCTCGAAGAATGACTCTCCGCCTGTTCCGGTCCCAACTCCGACGCCAGCACCGGTAATCGCGCCGATCCCGTCTCGTCCGGTCTCCCGGCCCAGCGGAGTTCCGGTGATCGGGCAGGTGACCCGATGACCACAGCGATTCAGACGGTGACGCCTCGCCCCGGCTCCCGCGCTGCCCGTCTGGCGAACCCCCGGGCCGTTGACGCGCTCAAAGACCTGGCCGTCGATCACGGCGTCTGTATCCGCCCGATCGCTCTACGCCGCACCGACCTGGCTACCGGCAAGACCGAACTCGTCGACCTGCCGTGCGGTGCCACGCTGGAAGCCAAGTGTCCGCCGTGTGCGAAGCGGGCACGGCGGCTGCGGCAGGTCCAGATCCGGGAGGGCTGGCATCGGACCGACGAGCCGCTTCCCGGTCCGGCGCCGGCCACACCGCGACAGCGGGACCTGATCACCGCACGGGCGCACCTGGAATTCGAGCGGGCCGCGCTCCAACTCGTCGCGATGGAGCCCGACGAGCGGGCGGCAGAGCTGGAACGTATTGACATGTCGATCGGCGCGATCGAGCAGGAGATCGCCGCGGGAGGTCTGCGCGGCAGCATCGCACCGGGTCACTCCCGCGACGAGCAGGGCGACGAGAACGGCCCCCGGCGGGTGCGATCGACGAAACGGCGGCAGGACGTGCCCGACCTGCCTCGGCAGAAGGTGGAGGCGCGCACGGTTGGCCAGACCTACACCGGTGCGGACGGTGTCGAGCACCGGCCGTCGATGTGGCTCACTCTGACTCTGGACAGCTACGGTCCGGTCCACTCGATCCACCAGGGTCGTCCCTGCTCCTGCCGCCGGTGGCACTCCCAGGATGATCCGCTTCTCGGCACCCCGGTCGACCCGAACCGCTACGACTACCGCCGGGCCGCCTGGGATGCCGTGCACTTCCCTCGGCTGCTCGACCGGTACTGGCAGAACCTTCGCCGCGCGGTCGGCTGGAACGTCCAGTACGCGGGCTGCGTCGAGCCGCAGCGCCGCCTTGCCCCGCATGCGCACTTCGCGATCCGGGGGACCATCCCGCGGTCGATGCTGGAGCTGGTCGCCAAGGCCACCTACCACCAGGTGTGGTGGCCGCCGGCCGACCGGCTCCGGTACCCGATCGATCGACCACCAGCCTGGAACGCCACGGCGGAGATGTGGGTGGACCCGGACACCGGCCGTCCGCTGGCGACGTGGGATGAGGCTCTGGATGACCTCGACGACGACCCGGATACTGAACCCGCGCACCTGGTCCAGTTCGGCGCCCAGGTCAAGGCCAAGGGCGTCGAACCCAGCACGCGGGACGCTGAGCGGACGATCGGCTACATCACCAAGTACGTGACCAAGTCCGCGGCCGACTGCCACACCACCACCAGCGACCCGCAACGCCAGCACCTCGACCGGCTCTGGCACGAACTCCGCGTCACGCCCTGCTCGGAACGCTGCTCGAACTGGCTGCTCTACGGCGTCCAGCCCAAGAAGGCACACGGACGGCTCCGCCCCGGCCACTGCAAAGGCCGTGTCCACCAGAAGACGACTCTCGGCATCGGTGGTCGCCGGGTGCTCATCTCCCGCGACTGGTCGGGCAAGACCCTCGCCGACCACAGGGCGGATGCTCACGCCTGGGTCAAGGCGCTGCTCGGCGTCACCACCGAGGAACCCGAACCCGACGCTGCGGCAAAGCCGGCGGTTGTCTGGGAGATGGCCCGTCACGACGATCCCGACCTGCCCGCGCTGGAACACCGGCTCCTACGGGCGATCTCTCAACGCATCCAACGCCGAACACAGCTCAACGCCGCGAGACGTGCGGTAGACGACCACGCCCCGAACACCCGAGAGGAGACCAATCGGTGAGGCGCGGAACTGTTCGGCAACTGCCCATCGCACCTCGTCTGTGGTCGGTCGACGATGTCTCCGGCTACCTCGGCATCCCGGTCGGCACGCTCTACCAGTGGCGCCACCGCGGGCAGGGACCGCGCGCCCGGAAGGTCGGCCGGCACCTCCGCTACGACCCGGTGGATGTGCAGTCCTGGCTGGATGAGGCGGCCTGATCATGAGCATCGCGAAACGCCCCAACGGCAAGTACCGCGCCCGCTACCGGGACATCAGCGGCCACGAGCATTCCCGCCACTTCGACCGCAAGGCTGACGCCGAACGCTGGCTCGCCGCGGTCAAGACCAGCATCGCCCGCGGCGAGTGGATCGATCCGGCCCTGGCCAAGGTCACGGTCGGCGACTGGGCAGCCCGCTGGATTGCCAACCAGGTGCAACTCAAGCCGTCGACCCGCTTCCGCTACGAAGCCGTACTCCGCAACCAGGTCCTACCGGTCTGGGAACGCGTAGCGCTCTCGGCAGTGGCCCACACCGATGTAGGCGAGTGGGTCCGTCGGCTCTCCGATGCTGGGCTCGCTGCCTCGTCTGTTCGGCAGGCGCACCGCGTCTTCTCGCTCCTGCTGGCCGAAGCGGTCCGGGACGGTCGGCTTCCGCGAAACGTGGCTGTCGGCGTCCGCCTGCCCCGGGTCGGTAAGGCCGAGAAGACCTTTCTGACCCACGCCCAGGTCGCCGATCTCGCCGACGCCGCGGAACCGCACGGCCTGATCGTGAGGGTCCTCGCGTACACAGGACTTCGATGGGGTGAACTCGCGGCCCTCAAGACGAAGAGAGTCGACCTGACCAGACGCCGACTGCTGGTCGCCGAATCGATGACGGAGGTCAACGGCAAGGCCGTCTTCGGCACCCCGAAAACGCACCAGCGCCGTTCGGTCCCCTTCCCGCGCTTCCTCGTCGACCCATTGACGGACCAGATCACCGGCCGTGTCCGCGATGACCTGGTGTTCACCGCTCCGGAGGGCGGCGTGCTGCGTAACAACAACTTCCGCCGGCGGGCCTTCGACCGGGCAGCGGAGGCCGTCGGGCTCAAGGGCCTCACCCCGCACGAGCTGCGCCACACCGCCGCGAGCCTGGCGGTAGCGGAGGGTGCCAATGTCAAAGCCGTACAGCGAATGCTTGGACACGCCTCAGCGGCCATGACTCTGGACGTGTACGCGGACCTCTTCGAGGACGACTTGGACCAGGTCGCTGACCGCCTTGACCAGGCAGTAACCGCTCGAAGTGCGGACTGTTTGCGGACTGCACCCGCAGGACCGGCCTTCGACGCGGTCCGGCCGCCCGCGAAGAAGCAGGCTAGAAGAGTGGGGCGGGCGGGACTCGAACCCGCGACCGAGGGATTATGAGTCCCCTGCTCTAACCCACTGAGCTACCGCCCCGTACCGGCGGCGATACTATCCCGTGCCCCGCACCGTGAGCTAGCGATCTATCGCCGCACCAGGCATTTCGCCTGGCGTGAAGCGCGGGGACGTCCTGTGGGCCGCCGCGCGCCACGTGACTCTATGTGCCTGCCCGCACCCCGAAGGATGCCAGGACGGTGCCCGCCGTTCGCCAGCCGCCGGCCAGTGCGCCTTGCACGGAGGGGCTGTCGCGGTGGTCGCCGGCCACGAAGATTCCTCCTCCCAGCGTTACTGACCTGCGCAAACGTCCCATCGGCGGGCGGGCTGCGGGGAGCGCCTCCGGGAGGGTGACGACTTCCAGCAGATCCCAGTCGTCGGTGGGTACGCCGTAGATCCGCGCCAGTTCGACGCGGAGCACCGTTTCGGAGGCTGAGGAGACCGCTGAGGCGCCGGCCACTGTCGCGGCGATGAGACTTTTGCCACCTGGCGCGTACTCCGGAGCCGCATTGCTCATCACCACGGTATTTGCCACGATTTCGCGCCGGTCGCCGTCGAGCATGACGATCGGTTCGTCGATGGGGGCGTGGCCGGCGCCGAAGTAGAAGGTGGTCAGCCCGTGCATGTCGGGCCGCGGTAGGGCGGGCAGCAGGCCGGCTGTGGTGGACGGGTCGGTGGCGACGATGACGGCGCGGCAGCGGAGCTCACCGGCTTCGGTGACGACCAGGCCGGGGGTTACCGACACGGCGCGGGCGCCGATCAGCAGCTGCGGGTAGGGCAGTGGGCCGGCGAGCGCGGCGGGCAGCGCGGCCATGCCGGTGGCCGGCACGCCGAGGCGGCCGCGGGTGAAGGAGCGCAGCACCATCGCGGTGACGTGGCTGGAGGTTTCCAGGGATCGGTCGCCGAAGACGCCGGACAGGAACGGCCGCAGCACCTCTTCGATGATCCGGTGCGAGAGGCCCGCGCGGCGCAGCATCTCCTGAGTGCTGGTCTCCGGCTCGTCGAGGAGCCGGGCGGCGGGCAGGGTGGCGCATCTGGTGGCGAGGGCCGCGAACTTGAGCCGGTCGCTGAGGGTGCCGACGCCGGAGGTCAGGGTCTGCGCGGCGGTGAGCGGTGAGCGGAGCGGGTTCTCCAGGCGGTGCAGGCCGCCGGCCCGGCGGACCATGACGCCGGGCGTGAAGTAGCGCATGTCCAGCGCGGCGATGTCGACCAGGGCCTGCAGCCGCGGATAGGCCGTGTTGATCACCTGGAAGCCGCGGTCGAGGTGCCAGCCGTCGACGATCTCGGTGCCGACCCGCCCACCGAGCCGGTCGGCGGCCTCGATGAGCAGCCACTCGACGCCGGCGCGGTCGAGACGGCGGGCGGCGGCCAGCCCGGCCATTCCGCCGCCGACGATGACCACGTCCACTTCCGGCTGCGACATACCCACCTCACTGGCTGCATTCGACGCGAGGATCAGCCTAACCGGGCAAACAACACCAAGAAGACAAAAGATCAAAACCATGTGAGGGTACGCGCTACCCGCTCTCCGGTTGCCCAGGATCACCGGCACCACCACCCTGATCCACAGAATCTCTCACTCCGGCCGGGCAGTCGCATCTCGGACACTGTTCCGCGGATAGGGGACCGCGATCCGAGAGGCTCGAGTCCCGACGGCCGTGGCGGCTGCGATGTGTCGGGCGCGGAGGTCGCGCGCCGGCGACCGGTCGCGAGGTGGGGCCGTGCGACGTGCTGAACGCCGGGCCCGCTGGGGAGACACATGGGGCCGGCCCGTTCGCGGGTCGGATGCGGGACCGTGCGGCCGCGTACACGAAAAAGTCCCAGACCAACGGTCTGGGACTGATCGGAGGCTCCCCGAATTGGACTCGAACCAATAACCTGCCGGTTAACAGCCGGCTGCTCTGCCAATTGAGCTATCGGGGACTGCTTGTACTGCCTTGCATCTTCACTGCCGTTCTCGTCTCTCGGGGCTTGCCCTTGCGACGTGGAACAGACTACATGACCATCCGGCCCTCGCGAAAACGGGATACCCCCTCCCGGGTTCGGTGCGGATGAGAAGCAAGGAAACCAGGAGCAACGGGAGTATCGGCGCGACAGGATGGGTATGCACCCCAGCAGACGCACCGGCGTCACGCTGACGCAAGCGCGTCACGAAACGGAAGGAGCCGCCATCATGCGCGGAAAGCTGATGTTCCTCACCGGTCTCGCGGCGGGCTTCGTCCTGGGCAGCCGTGCCGGCCGGGAGAAGTACGAGGAGATCCGGGCCAACGCCCAGAAGGTGTGGGAGCACCCGACGGTGCAGGAGGCCGCGGGTGTCGCCCAGGCACAGGCCAACAAGCTGTACACCGAGGGCAAGGACAAGATCCAGTCGTCCAAGCTCGGTGAGAAGCTGAACACGACGGGCACGTCCACCTCGAGCACCACCACGGACGAGCTGCTGGCCCCGAGCGACTCGCTCGCCGGGTCGTCGAAGAGCACCACCAGCACCGGTGTCACCCCGAAGAGCACGACGACCACGGGTGTCACCCCGAAGAGCACCAGCACCACCACGACCAGCACCACCGGTGCCAACGGCACCACGTACTGACGCACCAGCTCACGGGCCGCTCCTCGACTTTCGGGGGGCGGCCCGAGCGCGTTCCCGCTCCGGGACGGACGGGACGGACGGGACGGAACCCGAGGACACCCAGGCGCTGTGCGCGAGACGCCGGTGACCGGCCACGACCACAGGCCGAGGGGATCCGCACCAGATCCGGGTCGCCGCGATGCCCGCCGGCTGGACACGTTTCGTGCTCAGTCTTCGGTGGTGACAGTGAGGCGGCCGTAGTCACCACGCTCCACGGCGGGTGTGGTGATCTGGGGCGCTCAGCGCGGCCGTAGTCACCACGCCGGCCCGGCATGGCGGGTTCCCACTACGCTGACGAGTGTCGATTGTCGCTCGTGGACCGTGGGGGACTGATGTGGGAAACGCTGGTCGCCGCGATCATGACGGCGGTGCTCACCCAGGCCGGGGAGGACGCCGGCCGGGCGGCCTGGGGCACGGTGCGCGGGAAACTGCGGCGGCGGCTGGGCAAGCGGGCCGACCTGATCGACTCGGGGGATCCGGCGGCGCTCGAGCAGGCGGTGCGGGAGATCCTCGAGGCTGATCCGGACTTCGGCGCCCGGATCCAGGCGCTGCTGGGGATCGCCGCCCCGCTTCCGCTGACGGCGCCGGAGCCGGCACCGGTGACGGTGCGGCTGCTGCCCGCCGGGCCGTCCGACTTCGTCAACCAGGTCGGGGCGCTGGCGCTGCTCGACGAGATCCGCGGGGACCGGGCGGCGGGCGCCACACCGGTGGTGGTGATCCGGGGCACGCCCGGGTCGGGCAAGACCGCCCTGGCCCTGCGGTGGGGACACAAGCGCCAGGACTGGTTCGGTCATCAGCTGTACGCGGACGTCCGCGAACTGCGGGACCCGGTGCTCGGCGGCCCGGAGTCCCCGGACACCATCGTGACGGCGTTCCTGCTGGCCCTGGGCGTGCCGAGTGGACTGCTGCCGGACACGGCCGCCGGCCGGCTGGCGTTGTACCGGACGCGGACCGCGGACGAGCCGGTTCTGGTGCTGCTTCGCGGCGCCGCCCTGCCCGCCCAGATCAGCCCGCTGATTCCGACCGCGCCGGGCAGCGTGGTCCTGGTGAGCACCCATCATGACGTGAGGGGTCTGGCGATGGACGGCGCACACTTCATCGACGTCGAGCCGCTCGACGACGCGGCCGCCCGGGAACTTCTGGCCGCGGGCAGCGGACCGGGCCGGGTCGACGACGATCCGGCGGCGGTCACCCGCCTGGTCACGCTCTGCGGCCGGTTGCCGCTCGCCCTGCGGATCGTCGCCGGGCGGCTGCGGCTCGACAGCGGCCTCACCGTTGCGGACCTCGTCGAGGAGCTGGCCGGCGAGTCCTATCCGCTGGACGCCCTGGCGCTTCCCGGCACCGACGGCAGCGCGGTCGACCCGCTGTTCACCAACGTCTACCGGCATCTCTCCGAGGACTCCCGGTCGCTCTACCGTGATCTCGGGGTAGCGCCGGTGGCGGAGGTCCCGGAGGCGCTGCTGGACCGGATCGGCTGGTCCGACCGCCGGGCCCGCCGGGCGGCGGTCGACCAGCTGCTCGGGTTGAAACTGCTGGAACGGCCGGCCCGCGACCGGTACGCGGTGCATCCGCTGATCCGGGCGCACGGGGCACGGCTGGCCACCGAGATCGATCCGGTGCGGGCCGAACGGGTGGTCGCCGGCACCCTGGACCACTTCTGCGAGTTCGCCGAGGCGGCCGACCGGGCGATCATGGGGGAGCGCCGACGGCTGATCGGCGGGCCGGTGCGCACGGCCGGGCCGTTCACCGGTCCGGACCGGCGGGCCCGGGCGCTGCAGGCGCTGGAGGACAGCCGGGAGGACCTGCTCCGGGTGGCCCGGGTCGGGCCGGCGCTCGGCGCCGACGAGCAGGTGCTGCGTCTCGCCACGGCCGCCCAGGCGCTGTACTTCAACCATCCGCACCTCGCCGACCAGGTGGCCATGTCCGACCTGGCGATCAGCGCGGCCCGGCGGCTCGGACGGCCGGACATCGAGATCCAAATCCACTGCACGCTGGCCGGGGCGCACGGCACGGCCGGTGACCTGGACCGGGCCCGGGCCGAGGTGCGGTCCGCGTTCGCTCTGCTGCCGGCGGCGAACGACCGGAAACTCGCCGGAACCGTGTGGGAGTTCCACGCCCGGATCCTCGACCGGGTGGCACGGGCCGCCCCGGAAGCGGAACAGGCCGCCGCGCGGGCCGAGGCGGAAGCCGCGTTCCGCACCACGATCGACACTTTCCGTGAGGTCGGGCTGGAGCGCGGGGTGGCGCTCGGTCACTTCTACTACGGGCTGTTCCTGGACGCGGCGGGCCGGAGCGCCGACGCGGTGCACCAGCTGACGCAGGCCCGCGACGGGCTGGACGCGGCCGGCGACGACCGGAACGCGACCCGGGCCGACGCCGCGATCGGCGCCGCCCACCTGCGGCTCGGGCACCACCGGCAGGCCTACGACGAGCTGGCCGTGGCGGCGGCGTTCTTCGCGGTGGCCGAGCTGTGGCGTTACGAGCTCGACGTGCGGGAGGACCTGATCCGGGCGGCGGGCGCGCTGGGCGACCAGGCCGCGGTGGCGGAGCACAGCGCGCGGGCGGCGGAGATCCGGGCGCTGTCAGAACCCGGGAAGTGAGCGCACCGCGACGCGGGCCTCACCACGTGCCGTGCACAGGAGCCGGTCGCCGTCGGTGAGGCTCCGGTCGCGGGCGAGCGTGTGAAGGACGGCGGCGAGGGAGACCACGTCACCCTCGCCGAGGATCTCCACCCGGGTTCCGCCACGGACCGCCCCGACCGCACCTTCCGGGGTCTTCGCGCAGGCCAGGGCACTTCCGGGGAACCGGTCCAGACAAGCCGACGCCCACTGTGCCGCCTCCGCCCGGCCGGTGACCGCGGACCGGGTCAGGATCTCGGCGCTCTGCAGCAGCCGCAGATCCCACTCGTCGTCGCCGGCCACCAGATGATCACTCCAGCCCTCGGCGGGCTTCGTCGCGTACCGCCGCACCGCCGCCGGGAACCGGGACACCTCGACACGATCGCCGAGCAGCCGGGTCCGCAGCAGAAAAGAACAGACATCGACCTTCTCGGGTACGGGCGGAGCCCAGCCGACCAGTGGCGCGGCCCCGTCGGGCTCGGCCAGGTCGAGTAACTCGTAGAGGACCGCCCGCAACGGGCGTGCCGCGGGCGGGCCGGCGAAGGAGGCGTCCACCGCGGCGGCGTACCGGCCGGCCGTGTGCCCGGCGACGGCGGCGTCGACCTGCGGGGCGAGCGGGCGCCGCACGTCGAGTCGCTCCGCCGAACGGCTCAACACGGTCATCGGGGTGCCCGGGACGACCTCGCCGGCCAGCGGCGCCAGCAGCAGCGGCACGTCGGCGCCGGCCGCGAGCAGACTCATCGACGAATGGTCACCGACGACGACATCGGCGGCGGCGAGCATCGCCTGCCAGCCCGCGTCCGGCGGCACCATGAGCAGGCCGGCGTCCCGGGCCGCCGCCAGCCACAGTCGCAGTTGGAGGGCGCCGTGACCGGCGGTGACGTTCGGATGCAGGACGGTGGCCACCCGGGCGGTGTCGGCGTCGACCTCGGCCAGCAGACGGGCCGGCAGCTCCGGCCACCGCCCGATCAGGGACTGCCGTCCCCAGGTGGAGGTCACCACGATCAGCCGCCGGTCGCCGAGACCCAGCGCGGACCGGTAACGATGCCGCAGAAGACGGCTCGTCCGGATCCGCTCCAGCATCGGGTCGGCGATCAGGACGGTGTCCGCGGCGGCAGCCGGATCGTGCTCGGCGAGCTGGGCGGTCTGCTGCGGATGCGTGACCGCGATGAGGACACGACGGCCGTGCCGGTCGGCGGGGCGGACCGTGCCGGACAGGCGTCGGCCGTCACCCCGCGAATTCGGCAGATCCTTGTGGAAGCCGACACCGTGCTGCAACACCAGGACCGGGGCGTCGACGGTGCCGAGTTCGGTGTTCTCGCTGGCGGTCAGCGCGGCGTCGAACCGGAGACCGGGCAGCTGCCGCCACGGGACGACCCGGGCGCCGGCCCGCCGCAGCATCTCGGGGACGCCGTCGCTGAACGGGGAGGTGTCGTTGACGGCGAAGACGACCTGCACCCGGGGGTCGTCACGCAGCAGCTGGACGGCGTCGAGGACCCGGCCGGTGGAGGTGACGGTCCGGGCGACGGCGAGCAGGGTCCGCTGCGCCGCAAGGGTCACCCACTGCTGGGAGCCGGGACCGACCGGCACGCTGATCACGGCTCGGCTCGGCTCGGCTCGGCTCGGCTCGGCTCGGCTCGGCTCGGCTCGGCTCGGCTCGGCTCGGCTCGGCTCGGC
>NZ_JZKF01000107.1 GCF_000962825.1 Actinoplanes rectilineatus | reverse complement strand
CAGGACCGCTTCGCGTTCCTCTGGGACGACCTCGTCGACGGCGCCCTCGGCGCGATCGTCCTGGTCGACACCCGCCGCATCGAGGACTGCTTCCCGGCCGTCGACTACTTCGAGGAGCACGGGATCCCGTTCGTCATCGGGGTGAACGCCTTCGACGGCGCACGCCGGTTCGACCCGGCGGAGGTCCGCGAGGCGATCGGCGTGCCCGGCGAGCTGCCCCTGCTGGAGTGTGACGCCCGGCGCCGGGAGTCGGTCAAGGGGGTGCTGGTGGCGCTCACCGAGCAGATCCTCAGCCGGCGTCTCCAGCGGGCCGGTTGAGTCTGCGGTAGATCGGGGCCAGCTGTTTGTGCAGGCTGGTGTAGGTCGTGTAGATCTCGTCGTAGCGTGCCCGGTCCGGCCCCGGCGTGTACACGTGGTCGTTGCGCGCCAGGTCGGAGATCTCCGGGAAGTCGATCAGCCCGGCGCCGACCGCGCCGATCCACCCCGCACCGCGGGCGTTCACCGTCACCGGGTCCGCATCGCGGCGGATCTCCACACCGAGTACGTCCGCGAAGATCTGGCACCAGGAGTTCGACCGCGCCGCGCCGCCGGTGATCACCAGGGACGAGGCCGGCGTGCCGAGGAATTTGTCGACCGACTTGGCCATCCACCTGGTGTTCAGCGCGACGCCCTCGAACACCGCCCGCAGCAGGTGCGAGCGGGTGGTGTTCAGGGAGATGTTGAGGAAGCCGGCCCGCAGGTTCGGGTCGTCGACCGGCACCCGCTCGCCGTACAGCCACGGCATGTAGAGCACGCCGTCCGCACCGGCCGGCACCGACGGGATGATCTTGTCGAAGGCGTCGAAGATGGTGCCCTCGTCCCTGCTGACGTGCCCGGCCGAGACCAGGGGATCGTCGAACTCCACGATCTTGTCGCGGAGCCAGGTGAGGTTCGCGCCGGCGGTCGCCTGCAACGCCGTCATCAGATAGCGGTCCGGGATCGCGCAGGGGATGGACGCGATCCCGGTCGTGATGTCGGTCTTCTTCCGCGGGACGTGCGCCGCGATCCACGACGAGGTGCCCAGGTAGAGGTGCGGCTCGTTGTCGCGGACCGTACCGGCGCCGATCGCGGCCGCGGTGTTGTCGATCGCACCCGCCACCACCCGCACCGACGCGGGTAGTCCGAGGTGATCGGCGGCCTGGGGGGCGAGGCTGCCGATCACCTCGGTGCACTTCACGATCGGCGGGAACTTGTCCCGGTCGATCCCGCTGGCGGCGACCAGCTCGGGGGCGTACCGGATGTTCGCGGCATCCCGGTTGTCGGTGACCCACGAGGTGAGGATCGAGTCGACGGTCGCCACCGTGCGGCCGGTGAGCTTCAGGTTGATCCAGTCGAGGACGTTCAGGAACGTCGCGGTCCGGTCGTAGATCTCCGGCATGGTGTCCCGGACCAGCAGCATGTGCGCCGCCGGGTCCTTGCCGGTGACCGACGGCATGCCACCGGTCAGCCGCAGCCAGCGGGCGATCTTCAAGACCGACATGCCGGAGTACGCCGGAAAGCCGCCGAACTGGCGCCGCAGATGGTCCGCACCGCGCATGTCGAGCCAGCTGATGCACCGGGTCAGCGGCTCACCGGCCGCGTCCACCGCGATCGTGCCCTCGCCCTGGGTCGAGGAACAGATCGTGGTCACCGCGCGCAGGTGCTCGGGGTACGCCCTCCCGAGGTCCGCGACGACCTCGGCGAGCGCGTCCCACCAGGCGACCGGGTCCTGCTCGGCGCCGCCGCCGGGCAGCACGTGCAGCGGGACCGGGCGCTCGGCCCACCCGGTCACCGTCCCGTCGGCGGCCACCAGGGCCGCCTTCATCCCCGAGGTTCCGAGGTCGATCGCCAGCACCTGCGGCGGTACCGCCACCTAGACTCCCTCCACCAGCGCGAAGACCTGGTCGAACCGGGCCAGGGCGTCGTCGATGACCTCGTCGGTGTCCGCCATCGAGGTGTACATCCGCGACCCCGCGAGGGTGATGATGCCGTGGGCGGCGTACGCGGCGCCCATCTGCTCCATCAGCTTCTTGCGGCCCTTGTTCTCCTTGAGCAGCTTGATCGGGTTGCGCATGTCCAGCAGCATGACGCCGCTGGACTCGAGGTGCACGATCGACCCCTGGTTGTACGCGACGTACGGCAGACCGTACTTGTCGATCAGCTTCTGCAGGCCGCGGGTGAGCCGGTCACCGGCCCGGCCGGCGATCACCGGGGCGTTGGTGCGGGCCATCTCCTGGATCGCGAAGTACCCGGCCGCGCAGGACAGCGGGTTCGCCGACAGGGTGCCGCCGACCTGGATGTGCGCGCCGCTCTTACCGTCCAGTCCGGAACCGAAGACGCTCATCACCGCGGCCTTGCCGCCGACGCCACCGGCCATCGGGTACCCGCCGGAGACCGCCTTGCCGAACACCGTCAGGTCCGGGGTGACGCCGAAGTATCCGGCGGCGCCGCCCAGCCCGGTGCGGAACCCGGTGACCACCTCGTCGAAGACGAGCAGCGCCCCGAACTCGTCGCACAGCTTGCGGACGCCGGCGTTGAAGTCGTACGGGACCGGCCGGGTGCCGGATTCCGGGCCGAGCGGTTCGACCACGATCGCGGCCGTGCCGCCCCGGGCCCGGTTCTCGATCAGCTTGCGCTTGAGGGCGCCCAGGTCGTGCGGGAACGCCTCCCGGGTGCGGCCGGTCGCGCCGAACGGGATGCCCTTGGCGTTCATCCGGTAGCTGCCCGGCACGCGCAGGCCGTAGACCATGGTGTCCGACCAGCCGTGGTACGCGCCGCCGACCTTGATGACCATCTTCTTGCCGGTGTGGGCGCGGGCGGCCCGGACCGCCGCCATCACGGCCTCGGTGCCCGACCCGAGCGACCGGTACATCTCGATGTGCGGCATGTACCGGTTGATGATCTCGGCGAGCTTCAGCTCGTACTCGTGGAAGAGACCGGTGACCGGGCCGCTCTCCTTGATCACCTCGGCGACCCGCTCGTTGACCGGACCGTAGTTGCTGCCCAGGATGGTCGGGCCGCCGGCCTGCAGGAAGTCGATGTAGACGTTGCCGTCCCGGTCGGTCAGGTACGCGCCCTCGGCCTTGTCGATCGCCAGCGGGAACGGGTAGTTGAACGCCAGGTTGTGCTGGACACCGCCGGGGATCCGCTTCTTGGCCCGCTCGGTGATCTCCTTGCTGGCCGTGCACTTGGTGTCGAAGTACGCGAGGACGTCGTTGAGCGCGTCGTGGCGCAGCCCTCGCAGCGGCTGGTCGACCAGGGCCTTGAGACGTCGCATGGTGTCGTCGACGTCGAGGTACTCATCGATCATGTAGCCGAGGTCGGCCGCGCCGGCGTCCGGGGCGCTATCGGAGATCTCCGGAATCGTCGGTGGATCCTCGTCGTCCGGCACCCGGATCGGCTCCACCGCGTTGGTGATCTGCGCGGCGATCCGCTTCTCGTCCTTCTTCAGCTTGCCGAAGGCGATCTCCCGGATCGTGTCCGGAATCGTGTAGACCTTGCCGGCCTCGGTGGAGAGCGCCATCAGGTAGGCGATCGACACCTTCTCCAGCAGCGCCATGTTGAACACCGCCCGGTCCGGGTCGGTGCCCAGCGCCACCACACCGTGGTTGGCGATGATGAACGCGTTGTCGCCGCTCGCCACCTTCTTCTGCACGTTCTTCGCGAGGAAGCCGGTGCCCGACGGCGCGTAGTCGATGATTGCGACCTGCTTGCCGAGGAAGCGCACCTGCTCGTCGGTGAGCGCCGGGATCGGCTTGCGCAGGAACGCCAGCGCCGACGCGTACGGCTGATGGGTGTGCACGATCGCGTTGACGTCGGGACGCTCGCGATAGACGTTGGCGTGCATCCCGCACTCGATCGACGGGACCAGACCGCCGGCGCCGTCCGGGTCGGGCACGTGCTTGCCGTCGAAGTCGACGACGCAGATGTCCTCGGCGCGCATCTTGTCGTAGTCGTAGTTGCTGGGCGTGACCGCGTACAGCTTGTGGCCGGGGATCCGGACCGAGACGTTGCCCTCGGTGGCCTTGAGATAGCCGCGTTCGAGCATCGTCCGGCACATGTCGACGACGTGCTGACGTGACAAACGGTGTTTCACAGGCGCAGTCCGATCCTTCTACAGCGGGTGACCAGCCTCATCGTCGTCCGCGGTCGGCGGCAAAGCACCGTATTCGAGCCAGCAAGAAGCGACCGTACCTTTATCACCGGGTGACAAAATCGCCTGCGATGACTCCTCCCTGGCAGCGCCTCACCCCCGACCTGGCGGACGCGATGCGGCCCCGGCTGCCGGCCGCCGTGCGGGCCATCGCCGACGCCGTCGGCGAGACCGCCCCCGAGGCCGCCGGTGCGAAGTACGAGCGGGACGTCCGGACCGCCGTGCGGGTCGCCCTGGAACGCTTCGTCGACCTGGCCGGCACCGCCGAGCCCGCGCTGCCGCCCCCGATCCGCGAGGTGTTCGTGGCGCTCGGCGCGGCCGAGGCCCGCGACAACCGCGGCCCGGAGACACTGCTGGGCTCGCTGCGCACCGCGGCCCGGCTGCTGCTGCGGACCGCTTCGCACGCCCTCGCCGAACTGCGCCCGGTGACCGTCGACGAGCTGATCGACCTGTCCGACGCGACGAGCGCCTTCGTCGACGAACTCGCCGCGGCCTGCACCGACGGCCTGGCGAGGCAACTGCGGGAACAGGCCGGTGAGGGCGAACGCCGCCGCCGGCAGGTCGCCGACCTGCTGCTGCGCGGCGGCGCCCCACCGGACGTGGCCCGCGAGGCGGCGGCCGGCATCGGCTGGCCCGGCCTGGACACCGTCGTGCCGGTGCTGCTCCCGCCGGACCAGGCCCGCGACGCCCGGTTCCGGTTCGGCGCCGACGGCGTCGTCGCCGAACGGGCCGGTGACGCGGTCCTGCTGCTGCGCTCCGGCCCGCGGGCCGAACGCGCCGCCCTGACCGAGGCGCTGACCGGCCGGGACGCGGTGGTCGGCCCGGCCCTGGGCTGGGTCGAGGTGCCGGAGGCGGTCCGGCTCGCCGAACGCGCCGCCGAACTGGTCGGCACCGGAGCGGCGCCGGTCTTCGTCGACGACCACTTCGCTGCCCTGGCCCTGCGCGGCGAGCCGGGTGCGATGGCGGTGCTCTCCGCGCGGCGGCTGGCCCCGCTGGCGGGATTGCGGCCCGGCCAGCGGGAGCCGCTGCTGGTCACGCTGGAGAGCTGGCTGCGGAACTGGGGATCGCGGACGGCGGTGGCGGCCGAGCTGTTCGTGCACCCGCAGACCGTCAGCTACCGCCTGAACCGGTTGCGCGACGCGTTCGGCGACGATCTGGACGACCCGGCCGCCCGGTTCGAACTGCTGCTGGTGCTCGCGTTCAGCCGCCCCCGCCCAGCAGCCCCTTCGTGAGCTGCAGGGACAACCGGCCGCGGAGCAGACTGTCGCCGGGGTCCGCGCCGGACGTACACCGGTCCAGCACCGTGTCGAACTGCTCACCGGCCCCGGTCCACTCGGCGGCGGCCTGCGGCACCGGCGGCGCGGGCAGCCGGGCGGCCGTCGCGCGGGCCTCGCCCAGACGCCGGCACCCCTCGGTGATCCCGGCCGCGTCGTGGCGGGCCTGAGCCTCGTCGAGCGTGGTGGCCGCGTCGTCGAGCGTGCTCATCGCGTCCCGGCCGCCCTCCTGCAGCCAGGTCCGGACCATCGGGCCGGTGAACCCGGCGGCGATCGGGCGTCCGGACACCGCGTGGTCGGCGAACGGCACCGAGATCAGCGCGATGAAGGCGAGCACGACAGGCACCGCGGCCACCCGTGACCAGGTGCCGGTGAGGTCCCGGGCCGGCTCGGCGGACGACACGGCCCGCACCGGCGTGACCGGTCGCGGGGCGCCCAGCAGGTGCGCCACCAGCAGGGCGATGCCGCTCGAGGCGGTGCCGGTGACGCCCACCGTCAGCAGGGTACGACTGAACACCTCCCCGCCCGGCCACTGCCCGCAGCCCTGCAACCACGGCAGGCAGTTCGCCGCCACGTCGTTGACGACCAGCATCAGCAGGCCGAACGCGCCGGTCAGGTAGGCCGCGTACAGGGCGGGCAGCGCCGTCCCCGGACCGCCCCGGCGCCGCACCCGGAACGCCGCACCGGCCTGCACCAGACCGGTCAGCAGCACCTGCCACGACGCCAGGACCAGGGCGAACGTCGTCCGCTCCGGTTCTCCGGCGGGCGCCATCAGGACCGCTGCACTGCGCAGCAGCAGGTCCAGCGCCAGCAGGACCAGGCCCGCGGTGAGACCGGTCCGGGTGGCCCGGGTGATCATGCCGACCGGCCAGGACCGGAACCGCCCGCCGCCGGAGAGCAGCAGCGGGGCCAGCCAGATCAGCACCGCCGCGACCTGCGCCGGCAGGTCGATGGCGATCACCGCGGACGGGACCTGCACCAGCAGGTGCGGCAGCAGGCCGGCCCAGCCCCAGCCCAGCCCGTCGACCTGCGCGCCGACCACGCGGACCACCGCGATCAGGTCGGGCAGGTCGTCGCGCCACGTCGGGTCCGGCCACCAGCCGGCCCAGCCGGCGAGCAGCAGCGCGGACAGCAGGCCGGTGCCGATGATCGGAACCCGGAGACGGCCGTCGCGCCCGGACCGCAGCCAGCGGTCGGCGTCCGCGTACGCCCACAGCACCGCGAACGCGACCAGCACCATCACGGTCGCCTGCACCACCACGCCGACCGTGCCGGTGGCCGGCAGCCGCGGCGTCAGGAACTCCAGCCACGCCGCGAGCGGCAGGCCCACGCCGGCGGCCAGGCCGATCAGCACCAGCCGGGAACCGGACCGGTCCCGCAGCCGCGCATAACCGGCCAGCCGCCAGCCGAGCACCGCCACGAACCCGCCCATCGTCGCGGCGAACACCAGCAGCAGGCCGGTGACCAGCACCGGGGTGCCGGAGAAACCGAGCAGGAAGAGCGGCACCTCGAGACTCTTCACCGCCAGGCCGGTGGCCAGCCCGGCCGCGACGACCGCGCCCACCGACGGGGTGAGCAGGCTGACCGGGTCGGCGAGCGCGTGCAGCCGCGCCCACGGTGACGGGAGCGTCAGCGCCGGGCCGGGCCGCCACCGGATCCGGCGCGGGGCGAGAGCGGCCTGCCGCAGCGAGACGGCCGCGTGGTCGTCCACGAGCGCCGCGCGGGCGTCGGCGGCGAACTCCCGGGCGCGCAGCGCCGCGTTGCGGACCAGCAGCATCAGCACCAGCAGGAGCACGACCCGCCACCAGGCGATGTCACCGAACCCGGCGGTGACCGCCGCGGCCCGCTGGCCGTCCGGCGCGGTCCACACCCCGGCGAACACGGTGACCAGCAGCGTGGGCAGCAGCACCAGCACCAGGAAGACCCGCCACAGGACCACGGTGAGACAGGCGAGCGAGACGTCCCCGTTGCGCACGTGCGCGAGCTCGTGCAGCACCACCGAGCGGAACCGGGGACGATCGGTGTCCCAGAGCGCGATCAGCCCGGCACCCAGGCTGATCCGGGTCCGCTTGCTGCGCCCGTAGGCCTGCCCGGCCGGCTGCGTGGTCGTCGGGTCGATCATGAAGAGCGGCGCCCGGCGCAGACCGGCCGTCCGGCAGAGATCCATCAGGTAGGCGTGCAGCTCCGGGTGGCCGGACCGGGAGACCGGCGTCAGGCCGCGGCGGCGTTCCACCATGTCGGGGTACGCGACCCAGAACGCGATCGTGACGGCAAGCAGCAGAGCCAGCACCGCGGTCACGGCCAGTACCAGGCGCGTCGCCGTGTCCGCGAAACAGTCGTCGAACGCCGGGTAGGCCGCGGCGTCCACGGTCACGGCGAACAGCCCGGACCCGGTGGCGCAGGAGTAGAACACCCGGTCGGCCCCGGTCACCCCGCCGACCGTCATGATCAGGAGCTCGACCGAGCTGGCCAAGGTGAGCAGCACCAGCACCGCGAACCGGATGCCGGCGTCCGACGGCAGCCCGAGCACCAGCCTGCGGATGTCGTCCTTCTGCTCCCGGCTCACCTCCACGGCCACCGGCTTGCCTTACCCGTCGTGACGCGCCCATTCATGTCGGTGATGGTAGGCGTAACCCTCGACAATGGATGTCACAGTTCTTACCCAGGCCCTAGGCGGGCGGGATGTTGTGGTTCAGGCGGAACAGGTTGCCCGGGTCGACGCGCCGCTTCAGCAGGCGCAGCCGGCGGTAGACCTCCGGCGGGTAGGCCCGGCGCACCACGTCCGGGTCGGTGTCGGCGATGCTCAGGAAGTTCGGGAACAGGCCGCCGGTGCACCACGGGCGCAGCCGGTCGATCACCGCGGCCTCGGCCGACCGGACCGCCGCCGCCTGATCCGGACCGGCCATCCCGACCATGAACAGGGTGAACGCCGCGTCCCGCTGCGCGACCGCGTTCGGGTGCCGCGGCGGGCACGCGAGCGCGCCGCCCAGGTGCCGGATCTCGGTGACCGCGATCGGCGACCCGGTTCCGGGCCCGGCCGTGGCGAGCAGGGCGTCCACCGTATCGGCGGTCAGCTCACCGAGCAGCGCGGTCCGCTCGACCGCGGGCACCGGCGTGACCGGGTCGGCGTGGATGGCGCCGAACGCGGTGTACGGCTGATCACTCACGGCGTCGAGCACCGGCGGGGCGATCGCGCGCAGCGGGCGGACCAGCGCGACGCCCTCGGCGGGGGAGCCGGTCCAGGCGATGCGCACCGCCACCGTCGGCCTCCCGCGCAGGGGCGCGGGAACGTTCCCGGCATCCGGCAGATTCTGCAGGGCGACCGACGAGGACATCGCGTCGGGCACGGTCCGGATCCATTTCCGGTACGCGTGAAGCACCGTCCTGGCATGCGCCCCGTCGTAGTACAGCGCCCCGCCGTAGAACCCGGTCACCGGGAACAGGGCGAACTCGATCGCGGTGACCAGGCCGAAGTTGCTCTTGCCGCCGCGCAGCCCGAAGAACAGCCCGGGGTCGGCGTCCGGGGTGACCGTGGTGAGGCACCCGTCGGCGGTGACCACGTCGATCGCGCGCACGTGGTCGGCGGCGTACCCGAACCGGCGCCCGAGGGTGGGGCTGAGGCCGCCACCAAGCGTGTAGCCGACCACACCGACCGTGCCGGAGGAGCCGCTGAGCGGGGCCAGCCCGTACGCCGCGGCCCGGTCCACCACCTCCTGCCAGCGGACACCGGCCTCGACCCGGGCCACTCGCCGCCGGGCGTCCACGGTCACCCCGCGCAGGGCCCGGGTCGACACCAGGATCGCGTCCGGTCCGATCGGGACCGACGGCTGATGCCCGGTGGCCAGCACCGCGATCGGGGCGCCGCGCCGGGACGCCAGCCGCACCGCGTACCGGACGTCGGTGGCGGTCTCGGCCGCGACGACCAGACCGGGCGCCGGAATCTGCGCCAGATCGAACGGCGCGACCTCGGCGGCGTACCCCGGATCGCCCGGGCGAAGGAGACGGCAGTGCGGGCCGGCGGCGTGCGAAGTCGCCGCGATGAGCGGGCCGGCCACGGCGCCCGCGCCGATGGCCAGGAGAGAACGTCGATCCACGTGAATCATGATGAGGCCCTGCTCAGGGTGGGTGTGCCGTTCCGGGAAACCGTCCTCCTATATCGCTGGGTAGGGTCCGGGATCCGGCTGTGGCGGGATCCGCCGGAGGGCCTCGGGCCGCGAGACTTGCCGGCATGTCGAACTATCACCGCCTCGCCCGTACCGAGGCCCACCGCTGGTGGCGTCCCGTGCTGGGCACGCTGTTCATCGCCGCCTCCACCGCGGTGCTGGTCGTGGGGGCGGTACTGGCCATCGCCCTCGCCGCCCTCATCGCCGGCCGTCCCGAGGACGCGGACGGCATGCCGACCTTCGGGGAACTGCCGGACCTGGCGTTCGGGTTCCTGAGCGTGGCGATCATGCTGCCGCTCACCCTGCTGGCCGCCCGCTGGATCCAGCGGCGCCCGGCCGGGACGCTCTCCTCGGTGACCGGGCGGCTCCGGTGGCGGTGGCTGCTGGCCTGCCTGCCGGTGGCACTGGCGGCGATCGTACTGTTCATGGCCGGGGGCCTGACCCTGGCCGGGACGACCGGCGAGGACATCGGCATGGACGATGCGCTGGCCGGCTGGATGCCGTTCCTGACCGCGATGGGCGTGCTGCTGCTGGTGGTGCCGGTGCAGGCGGCCGCCGAGGAGTACGTCTGCCGCGGCTGGCTGGTGCAGGCCCTGGGCGTCTGGTTCCGGTCGCCGTGGCTGCCGATCGCGGTGCAGGCGCTGGTCTTCGCGGCGCTGCACGGCTGGGGCACCCCGTGGGGCTTCGCCGACCTGGTGGTGTTCGGCGTGGTCGCCGGATACCTGACCGTGCGGACCGGTGGACTCGAGGCGGCGATCGCCCTGCACGTGATGAACAACCTGGTCAGCGCCGGCCTGGCCGCGGCGTTCGGTCAGCTCGGCCTGGACGAGACGGCGGCCGACATGCTGTGGCAGATGGTGGCGGTGGACGTGCCGGTGCTTCTCGCGTACGCCGCGGTGATCCTCTGGATGCACCGGCGCCGGACCGGCACGGAGACGGCTCAGGCGCCCGAGGTCACGTACTCCAGCACGATGTCGCCGATCATGGCGCGGTAGTGCTCGCGGCGCTCCGGATCGAGCATGTCCCGCTGGAAGATCGCGTGGAAGGTGTGCCGGTTCGCGATCCGGAAGAAGCAGAACGAACTGATCAGCATGTGGACGTCGATCGGGTCGACGCCGCCGCGGAACCGTCCGGTGGCGTGCCCGCGTTCCAGGATCCGGGTCAGCGTCTCCAGCGCCGGGTTCGCCAGGCCGGCCAGGATCGCGGACCGGGTGATGTGCCGGGCGTGGTGGATGTTCTCGATGCTGACCAGGCGGATGAAGTCGGGGTGCGACTCGTGGTGGTCGAAGGTCAGCGCGGCCACCCGGCGGATCGCGTCGGCCGGGTCCAGGTGCTCGACGTCGACCTGGCGCTCCCGCTCCCGGATCCCGGTGTAGGCCCGCTCCAGCACGGAGATGTACAGCTTCTCCTTGCTGCCGAAGTAGTAGTAGATCATCCGCTTGGTGGTGCGGGTCTTCGCCGCGATCTCGTCGACGCGGGCGCCCGCGTACCCCTTGTCGGCGAACTCGCCGGTGGCGACCTCGAGGATCTCGGACTGTGTCCGCGCGGCATCCCTTTCGGTCACGTCGGCCCTCCCTGGTCGCCCTGGGACCGACTGTAGTGCCAGCGGGATGCCGCGCCGGTCTCAGGTCCGGTCGGCCATGGCCTGATCGTAGGACGGGTACCCGAGCAGCCCGACCAGGTTGCCGGTGGCCCGGTCGAAGGCCTCGGCGATGTCGTCGTCGAAGTGGCGCCGCCAGTCACCGGCCTCGCCCTTGCGGTAGTGCGACACCCCGCCGGTCCGTTTCCGTTCGTCCATCCGGCGGAACGAGTACCGGTCGAGCAGGGTGGCCATCTCGTCCGGCGGCAGGGTGATCCCGCAGTGCCGCATCAGCCGGTCGACCGACGCGGCCTGCTCGTCACCGGTCAGGTCCTCGTACCGGAACAGGCGGATCGTGCCGGTGTCCGGCCCGGCCACCCAGGACCGCAGGGACCGGAACCGGCCCTTCGCCGCCAGGTCGTCGATCAGGTGGAGCAGGCCGTCCTTCTCCGAACGGGCACGCAGTTCCCGGCGTACCTCGAGGACGTCGCCCATCGGCGCGTGCGAGTCGCGGGTGGAGAAGTAGCTGGAGACGACCATGTCGCGGGGGTCGCGGAAGACGAAGAACGCGCGATGCCCGGCCGGCTTCGGCAGCTTCTCGAACCGTTTGCGGGAGATGAACAGCGACAGCGCGATACGTCGTGGTGGACAGACCCACGGCTCGTTCCAGTCGTGGCCGTAGAAACGCGGGTCATAGGTGAGCAGGCCGGACCGCCGGTAGACGATCGGGTCGCTGAACAGCGCCTTCATCCATTGACTGGCGGTCTTGCGGACCGCGCAGTGGTAGATGTTCGTGAACTCGCAGGGGGACTCCACCGGCGTGAACAGCCGCAGGCGGGCGTTGTGCGACTCGAGCATCGCCCGGCGGGCCAGGACCCGCAGGGATTCCGGGGCGTGCTGTTTGGCATACATGACTGAGCGTTTGAGCATCGTCCGGACTCGTCCTCTGGGGGTGGGCGGTCGGGGCATCTCGCAACGGATCTGTTGACGGATGTTACAAGACTGTCAATGAATACGGGGTGAACGATGGTCGATCTATCCGGCTGGTGATCGCGCACAACGGCCACCGCGGGTTTTGGCGGTGAGCGACTATCGCAGGCACCGGCGCGCTTGTTCTCCTTTGTTCCCATCCGAGCACCGGGAGGGCGCATGGAAGAGGCGGCATCGTCCGGGATCACCCGGCGAACGGCATTGACCGTGGCGGGCGGTGTGGCCGCCGGCGCGGTCATCGCGAAAGCCGCACCGGCCTACGCGGCCACCGACGCCGACGCGATCGTCGTCGGGCACGGACTCGCCGGACTGGTCGCCACGTCGGAACTGGTCGCGGCCGGCCGCAAGGTCCTGCTGCTCGACCAGGAACCGGAGGCGAGCCTCGGCGGGCAGGCGTTCTGGTCGTTCGGCGGACTGTTCTTCGTCGACTCGGTCGAGCAGCGGCTGATGGGCGTGCAGGACTCGTTCGACCTGGCGTGGCAGGACTGGCTCGGCACCGCCGGCTTCGACCGCGGCGTCGACGACCCCACCGGCCAGGACCACTGGGCCGCCAAGTGGGCGCGGGCCTACGTCGAGTTCGCCGCCGGCGAGAAGCGCTCGTGGCTGGCCGGCCTGGGCATGCAGTGGTTCCCGGCGGTCGGCTGGGCGGAACGCGGTGGTGGCCTGGCCGACGGGCACGGCAACTCGGTGCCCCGCTTCCACGTCACCTGGGGCACCGGGCCGGCCGTGATGGAACCGTTCGAGAAGAAGGTCCGGGCCGGTGTGGCAGCCGGCAAGGTGGTGTTCAAGTTCCGCCACCGGGTCGACGGACTGGTGACCACCAACGGCGCGGTCACCGGCGTGCGCGGCGCCGTTCTGGAACCGTCGACGGCAGCCCGCGGAGAACCCAGCTCGCGCACGGTGACCGGCGACTTCCAGCTGAACGCCCCGATCGTCATCGTGACCTCCGGTGGCATCGGCGCCAACCACGACCTGATCCGCCGCAACTGGCCGGCCCGCCTCGGCAAGGCCCCGGCCGCCATGATCACCGGCGTTCCGGCGCACGTCGACGGCCGGATGCTGGCGATCAGCGAAGCGGCCGGCGCCCGGATCGTCAACCCGGACCGGATGTGGCACTACACCGAGGGCCTGCGCAACTGGGACCCGATCTGGCCCGGCCACGGCATCCGCATCCTGCCCGGCCCGTCCTCGATGTGGTTCGACGCCACCGGGAGACGGCTGTCCGCACCGGACTGGCCCGGATACGACACGCTGCACACCCTCGGCACCATCACCGGCAGCGGATACGACTACTCCTGGTTCGTGGCCACCCAGGAGATCGTCGACAAGGAGTTCGCACTCTCCGGCTCGGAACAGAACCCCGACCTGACGAACAAGGACATCTGGCTGCTGCTGTCCCGGATCTGGCAGACCCCCGAACCGATCCGCAAGTTCCAGCAGTACGGTGCCGACTTCGTCAAGGCGAACACGCTTCCCGAACTGGTCACCGGGATGAACCGGGTGGCCGGCTCCAACCTGATCAAGCTGGAGTCCCTGAAGGCGCAGATCGAGGCCCGGGACCGGGAGATCACCAACAACTTCAGCAAGGACGCCCAGGTGATGGGGATCCGCAACGCGCTGACCTACCTGGGCGACCAGATCAGCCGCACCGCGTCGGCCCACCGCATCCTGGACACGGCCAAGGGCCCGCTGGTGGCGGTGAAACTGAACATCCTGACCCGCAAGACGCTGGGCGGGCTGCAGACCAACCTGCAGGGACAGGTCATGGACGCGGCCGGCAAGGCGATCCCCGGCCTGTACGCGGCCGGCGAGGTGGCCGGCTTCGGCGGCGGGGGAGTGCACGGGTACCGCTCGCTGGAGGGCACCTTCCTCGGCGGCTGCCTCTTCTCCGGACGCCAGGCGGGCCGGGCCGCGGCCGCCGCCCTCTGATCGGTGGAACAGGCCGCTGTCGTGGGTGACGACGGCGGCCCGGGTGCGGTCGTGCACACGCAGACGAGATTCGGGAGAACCGCCACAGCCCTCCTCGGTACCGCGAATAGGTGGTTTCTACCTACGCGGAGAGCGCCGTGGGCCGGGGATGCTCAATCACGTCAAACGGTCCGGCGCGGCACCGCGCGGATCAGCGCGACCGCAGCCCGTCACCCGCAGCTCAAGGAGAATCAGCCATGTCTGTTCCTCGTATCTCCCGCCGGATCGCCGTCGCGGGCGCCGTCCTGGCCGCCACGGTGGGGGCGGGCGCTGTCGTGAGCACCGCCGCCTCGGCGGCTGACACGTCGACCGCCAAGCACGCGAGCAGCGGTGCGCACCACCAGCAGGTGCCGGCCGTGGCCTCGGCGTGGGCGGCCGCCTGGAACGGCAGCGACCCCCAGCGGCTGGCGCGGCTCTTCACCAAGGACGCCACGTACACCGACAACGCCATCGGGTTCACCGCCACCGGGAAGGCCGAGATCGCCGGCTGGAAGGAGCGTACGGATCTGCTCATCTCGGATGTGCGCATCGAGGTGAAGCAGGCGTTCCGTAGCGGCGACCGGGTCGCGATCGAAGCGGTCTACTCGGGGAAGCTCTTCGGGGCGCCCAAGCCGTTCGCGGTGCCCACCACGACCATTCTGGAACTCCGCGGTGGGCTCATCGCCAGCGACACGGACTACTACAACCTGGCCGCGGTGCTCGCCCAGTCTGGTCTGCCCGCGGACTGGACGCCGCCGCAGCCCTCCTGAATTCACGTCTTCGCCCCCGTGGATCGATGAGGTGGCCGTCCGGCTTCGCTCGGCGGCCACCTTTCGCGATCTTGACATCGATGTACGGCCTGACTACCTTCCCTCAGT
Source organism: Actinoplanes rectilineatus (assembly GCF_000962825.1). Classification (GTDB taxonomy): domain Bacteria; phylum Actinomycetota; class Actinomycetes; order Mycobacteriales; family Micromonosporaceae; genus Actinoplanes; species Actinoplanes rectilineatus. The sequence goes on along the minus strand of NZ_JZKF01000107.1, from coordinate 12,068 downwards.
TATGGTGCCTAACTCAAGTTAGGAACCATAACTTCGGCCCGTATTCGGGTCGCAACGAGAGGTCGGTGTCATGCGACTGGTCGCCCGTCAGTCCGAGTCGGTCGAGCTCCGTCGGATCACGGAGGCCGGCTCACGCGGTGACGGAGCGGCTGTCCTGCTGCTCGGCGAAGCGGGGATCGGGAAGTCAGCCCTGATCGAGGCTGCGATGGGGTCGGTGCGGGAATGGCTGGTCCTCCGCGCCGGTGGCACGGAGTTCGAGAGCGACCTGCCATACGCGGCGTTGCATCAGCTCTGCGCGCCGGTCCTGGAACGGCGTCACGACCTTCCCGATCCCCAGCGGCTCGCCGTCGAGACGGTCTTCGGGCTCGGCGCCGGGCCCGCGCCGAGCCCGCTGCTGGTCGGCCTGGCCGTGCTGGGCCTTCTCAGCGTCGCGGCACGTGACCAGCCGGTGTGCTGCGTGCTCGACGACGTCCAATGGATGGACCAAGGCTCGCGGAACGCGTTGTCCTTCATCGCGCGCCGGATCGGTGCCGAGCGCGTCGTGCTGTTGTTCGCCGCGCGGGAGGCCGCGTCGGTGCCCGAACTCGGCTCCCTCACCCACCTCACGGTCGGTCCTCTGAACAACGGCGAGGCCCACGACCTGCTCAGGTCGATGAACCTGTCCGGCCTGGACGAGGTGGTCCTCGACCGGGTCCTCGCCGAAGCCGCCGGCAATCCGTTGGCGCTGCTGGAGTTCGCCCGGTACGCGGGATCGATGGGACTGCCGGGGACGGACGTACGACCCGGTTCCACCGTCGTGCACGCCCTGGAGGACCGGTTCATCCGCCGCTTCCGGCAGCTGCCCCCGGAGGCACAGGCCATCGTCGTGCTCGCCTCGGCGGAGCCGCTCGGCGACCTCGGCCTGCTGCGCCGGGCGGCGGTGATCCGGGGACTGCGGACGTCCGCGCTGGAACGCGCCGAGGACGAAGGGCTCGTCGTGCTCGGGCCCCGGGTCCATTTCCGGCATCCGCTGGTGCGGTCGGCCGTCTACCGGTCGGTCACCCCGGGCCTACGGCGTCAGGCGCACGCGGCCCTGGCGAAGGCGACCGATATGAGCATCGATCCGGACCGCCGGGCCTGGCATCGGGCCAACGCGGTCGCCGAGAGTGACGAGGAGGTCGCCCTCGAACTGGAGCAGTCCGCCGACCGGGCTCAGCGCCGCGGCGGCCTCGTCGCCGCGGCCGCGTTCCTGGAACGGGCCGGACGGCTGACCCCCGAGCCGTCCGGCCAGGCTCGCCGGCTGATCGAGGGCGCCCGGCTCCGGCTGCGAGCGGGCGCACCGGCCGAGGCCGGGCGCCTGGTGGACGAGGTCGAGCGGCGGACCCTCGAAGCGCCGGAACGCGCGGCCGTACGCCTGCTGCGGGCCCTGATCGACTTTCATATCACGCGCAGCCCGCAGGCGGCGGCCGCGCTCGCCGACGCCGCCGCCGACCTCGGCACCGACCAGGCCCGGGAGACCTATCTCGAGGCGTTCGCGTCGTTCATGTTCAACGACAACGTCCCCGGCCGGCTCCGTGAACTCGCCGTTCGCATCCGGGAGCAGGCACCACGCCGGGAGCCGGCCCGGCCGGTCGATCTCCTCCTCGACGCCCTCGTCGACCAGATCCTGCTACCCGTCCAGGATGCGGTCCCGGCGATGATCCGTGCGGTGGCCGCGGTCCGTGAACAGGCGAGGACCTCGACCGCGAACCCGTGGTGGATGGAACTCGTCTGCCAGTTGTGCCTGGATCTGTGTGACGACGAGTCGATGACCGAGATCGCCGACCGGCAGGTCCAGCTCGCCCGCGGACAGGGTGCTTTCGCGATCCTGCCGCAGGCACTGCGCTACCAGACGATCGCCCGGACAGCGGTCGGCCGGTTCGACGACGCGGCCGCCTGCCTGGGCGAGGCCCGGGCGATCGACGAGGCAGCCGGCACGGTCAGCCTCGCCGGCGCGGAGCTGCTGCTCACCGCGTGGAGCGGCGACGCCGACCGGTACCGCGGACTGGGCGAGATGCTGCGCAGCCGGGTCGGCACCTTCGAGTTCACCGCCGAGTACTACGCCACCGCGGTCCTGCGTAACGGGCTCGGCGACTACCAGGCGGCACTCGACGCCGCCCTGGCCGCACAACACCGGCAGCAGCAGGGCTCGTACATCATCTGGGGTACGCAGCTGGAACTGGTCGAGGCCGCCGCGCGATCGGGACAGCCGGACCAGGCCGACCTGGCCGTACGCTGGCTGGCGGCACTGGCTCGGGCGAACCCGTCCCCGTGGGCGGTCGGGGGCGACCTGAGTGCCCAGGCCCTCGTCACGACCGGACCGGAAGCGGAGAAGCTGTACCGCGGTGCCGTCGATCAGTTCGCCCGGACCGAGTTGCGAGCCTTCTACGCGCGCAGCCGTCTCGTCTACGGCGAATGGCTGCGCCGGGCCGGCCGTCGTGCCGAGGCGCGCGTCGAGCTCCGGGCGGCCCACGAACTGCTGTCGGCGATCGGTGCACGGGCCTTCGCCGAACGGGCGGCCCGCGAACTCCTCGCGACCGGGGAACATCCACGACGTGCCGGTGCCGACCCCCTCAGCTCCCTGACCGACCAGGAGGTCCTCATCGCCGGCAAGGTTTCCGCCGGCGCGACGTCGAAGGAGGTCGCCGCCACGCTGTTCCTCAGCCCCCGGACGATCGACGCGCACCTGCGCAACATCTACCGCAAGCTCAACATCTCCTCACGCCGTCAGCTCCGTGAGCTGCCCCTGCGACCACCTACCACGCCGACTACGTAATTCTTGCTGACGCGACGCGCTCCTCCTCCGGCGCAGGATCAGCACAGCAGATGACCCGCGGACGAAGAGGAGCAATCGTGATTACTGAAGTGGAACTGCCGGGGGCCGTCGAGCCGGAGGGCCTGGCTCTGCGCACCCGGCCGACACCGCCGGCCGGCCGCGGGCAGGCCCTGATCCGGATGGAGGCGAGCGGCGTCTCGTTCGCGGAACAGCAGATGCGCCGCGGCAAGTACTACGACCAGCCGCCGTATCCCTTCGTCCCCGGCTATGACGTCGTCGGCGTGGTGGAGAGCGTCGGCGACGACACCGGCGACGGCTCCGCCCTGGTCGGACGCCGGGTCGCCGCCCTGACGAAGATAGGTGGCTGGGCCGACCGTCTCGTGCTGCCGGTCGCCGACCTCGTTCCGGTGCCGGACGGGCTCAGCGCGGCCGAGGCGGAGGCCGTCATCGTCAACGGCGTCACCGCACGCCGCATGCTCGCCCGCACGAAAGCAACGCGGGGCGACACGGTTGTCGTGCTGGGCGCCAACGGTGGGGTCGCCTCCCTGCTGGTCCAGATGGCCCGCGTCCTCGGCATCCAGGTGCTGGGGGTCGTGTCGGCACGGCACTTCCCCTACGTACGGGAACTCGGCGCCACCCCGGTCGACCGCCACGGTGACGTCGGCGCGCAGGTCGCGCAGCTCGCACCGAACGGTGTCGCGGCCGTCTTCGACCACGTGGGTGGCCCCGGAATCCGGGACTCGTGGGCGATGCTCGCGCACGGCGGGGTTCTGGTCTCCTACGGTTCGGCCTCGACCCGCGACGACGCCGGTAACCCACGGCTGCCGGTTCTCGGCCTGATCGCCCAGCTCATGCTCTGGACCGCGCTGCCGAACGGACGGTCGGCGACGTTCTTCGACCTCTGGGCCGGCCGCCGGACGAACCCGGACCGGACCGCTACCGTGCCGAGCTGCGGGCCGACCTGGAAGCGGTCTTCCAGCAGCTCGCCGCCGGCGAGATCACCGCCCGGATCGCCCGGGCGTTTCCGCTCTCGCAGGTCGCCGAAGCGCTCCGATTCGCCGAGTCCGGTGCCGCGGCGGGCAAGGTGGTCCTGGTCCCCGACTCCCTCTGACCGGCAGCGGGTACCGCGTAGAGCATCACCACCGGCTCGAAGTCCAGGCGTCGCACCCGTCGCCCGTGACGGCCGACACAGAAGGCGGGAACTTTTCGGCGGGCACCGGCGACCAACCAGCAACCCCCACCGGTGCCCGAACGAGGAGCCCATGTCCACCATCGCCGATCCCGCCACGACCGACGTCCCGTCACCGCCGGCCGGACCCGCTCGTCCCCGCACCAGCTTCGGCCCTCTGCTGCTGCGCCTGCACTTCTACGCCGGCATCCTGGTCGCACCGTTCATCCTGATCGCGGCCGGCACCGGCTTCCTGTTCACCCTGGTGCCCACTCTGGACAAGATCGTCTACAGCTCCGAGCTGACGGTCTCCTCGGTGGGGGACGCGACCCTGCCGGTGGCCGAGCAGATCGCCGCGGCGCGCGCCACGCATCCCGACGGAGACCTCCTGGGGGTACGCGTGAGCGAAGGTACCGCCACCACCCAGGTCGACTTCTCCTCCCCGGGGCTCGACGAAGCGGCCGAACTGGCGCACACCGTCTACGTCGACCCGTACACCGGTGCGGTCACCGGCCAACTCACCACCTGGTGGGGTGCGACCCCGCTGAACACCTGGCTGGACCAGTTCCACCGGGACCTGCACCTCGGCTCGACCGGCACGCTCTACTCGGAGTTCGCCGCCAGCTGGCTGTGGATCCTCGCCCTCGGCGGCGTGGCCCTGTGGTGGCGGCGCAACAAGGCGAAGCGCACCGCCCGCCGCCTGCTCGCCCCGGATCTGGCCGCGAAGAAGGGCGTCCGCCGCACCCGCAGCTGGCACGGCGCTCTCGGCCTGTGGGTGGCGCTCGGCATGCTGATCCTCTCGGCCACCGGCCTGACCTGGTCCGACCGGGCCGGCGCCAACTTCTCGGCGGTCCTCGACGAGGTGAAGGGCAACCGTCCCTACGTCACCACCAGCATCGACGCCGCCCCGGCCGCCGGCCACCACGGCGGTGCGGCCGTCACCGCCCCGGTCGACCCGTCCGCCGTCGACACGGTCCTGGCCGGTGCGCGTGACGCCGGACTCGACGGCCCCCTGGCGGTCACCCCGCCAGCCGACGCCGCCAGTGCCTGGACCGTCACCCAGAACGACAGCCTCTGGCCGGTGCGCCTGGACAGCGTCGCCGTCGACGCGAGCGGCACGGTCGTCGACCGGGTCGACTTCGCCGACTGGCCGTTCCTCGCCAAACTCACCAGCTGGGGCGTCAACGCCCACATGGGCCTGCTGTTCGGCATCGCCAACCAGATCGTCCTCGCCGCCCTCGCCCTCGGCCTGGTCACCCTGATCGTCTGGGGTTACCGCATGTGGTGGCAGCGCCGCCCCACCCGCGCCGACCGTCGCGCCCCGGTGGGTGCTCCGCCGGTCGGCCCCGGCGCCTGGCAGGCGCTGCCCACCTGGGCCATCGTCGTCGGCGGCCCACTGATCTTCGGCCTCGGATGGGCCCTGCCGCTGTTCGGCATCCCCCTCGCCGCCTTCCTCGCCATCGACCTGATCACCAGCGAGGTGCGCCGCCGCAGGAGGCCGCAGATTCCGGTGTCCCCGGCTCCAGCGGGCAGCTGACCGGTTCAGATCAGATATCGAAGGTCGCCCGGCCGCTGAACACGTTTCGTGGTCCGGGTGCGAAGCCCGCCCGCGTGGTGACTTCAGGCGCCCAGGCCGCCCGAAATCACCACACCCCCAGGGGTGTGGTGATTTGGGGCGTGCAGCGCGCCCGTATTCACCACACCGCCACGGGTGTGGTGATTTGGGGCGTGCAGCGCGCCCGTATTCACCACACCGCCACGGGTGTGGTGATTTGGGGCGTCCAGCGCGCCTGAAATCACCACGTGGACGGGCTTCGCACGCTGGCCACGAAACGTGGCTAGTTCTGCGGGGGAGCGTCGGCCGGCCCGGAACCCCAGGTGAGGCTCGGTGTCGCGGACCGGGTGTAGACGAGCGAACCTCCGGTCCGTACCACCGTCGCCGGAAGCCAGGCCTTGGTCCGGGGCCTGCCGTCCAGGCGCAGGTCCCGCACGTACGGGCCGTTGCCGGGGGCGTCGATGGTCAGCGACCGGCCACCGGCCAGGTGGACGACGGCGCGGGGGAACAGCGGCGTGGTCAGCGCCAGTTCGGCACGGGTCGGGACGGTCGGGTACAGGCCCAGGGCGGAGAAGACGTACCAGGCGCTCATCGTCCCGGCGTCGTCGTTGCCGGGGATGCCGCCGGTGCCGTCACCCCACTTGCCGTCGAGGATCGCGCGGACCGTCTCCTGTGTCTTGTACGCCTGCCCGAAGTAGTTGTACAGGTACGGCGTCTGAATGTCCGGCTCGTTGGTCGCGTCGAACCGCGTGCTGCTCGTGGCGCTCAGGTCGAACGACCCGTCGGCCTTGCGGAAGAAGGCGTCCAGCCGTTCGGCCGCCTTCGCGGTGCCGCCCATCGCATCGGCCAGCCCGAGCACGTCGGAGTAGACCATCCAGGTGTACTGGGCGCTGCTGCCCTCGACGAAACCGGTGCCGGTGGACGGGCTGAAGCCGGGCGCCCAGGTCCCGTCGGCGTACCGGTCCCGCATCCAGCCGGTGTACGGCCCGTCCGGCGGTGCCGGGGTCGCCACCGCCGGGTCGGCCAGCTCCAGCTCGCCGAGCTGCACGATCGGCTCGCCACCGTTGGCCGTCACGTTCAGGCGGTAGTAGAGGTACGGCTTCGGGTCGGCCACCGGGTACTCGAGGGTCTGCCCCCGCTGGGTGAAGGCCTGCCCGTTCTGCGCGTCGACGACCTCCCACGTGACGCCGTCGGCGCTGCCCAGCAGTTCCCAGCTGCGCGGGTCACGGCCGGGGACGTCGTTGGCTGACGTCAGCGCGTACCCCGTGATGGTGTGTGGCTCTTGAAGTTGCGCCTGGATCCAGCCGGTGGTGGCGAAGGTGAGCCTCTTGGTGCCCTTGTCGCCGTCGAAGGCCTGGGCCTTGCCCTCGGAGGGGGCGTTCTCGCCGCTCGCGGTGATCGTGGCGATCTTCTCGCGGACGTTGTGGGCCAGGCCGGGATCCGCCACGGCGGCCGGGTCGAACACGTTGCGCCAGTTGTGCGATCGGTCCAGGAAGAGCCGCTCGTTCGCGTCGTCGCCGAGAGCCTTGGCCAGCCGGGACAGACCGTAGTCGGCGGCCGCGTCCTCCAGGGTCTCGGCCGCGCCACCCCAGCAGTGGCAGTCGTCGGCCGGGACGTAACCCAGTTCCAGGTACTTGTCGAGGGCGGGACGCTGCCCGACGCACTCGACGTTGCAGCCGGCGTCGCTGGAGTCGTTCGCGGTGGGGACGGTCGCGGCGCGTACCAGAGAATCGAAGGCACCGCGGACGTCGAAGTTCCGGGCGCCGAAGGCGTGGATGGCCGCGACGGCGGCTGCCGACGGGTCACCGGACATGACGGCGGTCTTGCCGTGCTGCAGCAGCCAGCGGTCCCATTCGCCGTCGCGCTGACCGGCATAGTTGTAGAGCGACTGGGCGAAATCCCCGGCCATGACCGGGTCCAGCATGGTCAGCAACTGCACCTGCGCGCGATAGACGTCCCAGCCGGAGAACGTGCCGTACTGCGCCTTCTGGCCGGCGCTCAGGGTGTGTACGGTGTCGTCGGCACCCATGTACCGGCCGGTGACGTCGCTGGTCAGCGTCGGTTCGAGCTGTGCGTGGTACAGCGCGGTGTAGAACGTGCGGCGTTGCGCCTCGGTGCCGCCGCCGATCGCGATCCTTCTCAGTCGCTCGGTCCAGGCCTTCCGGGCGGCGACCGCGATCGTGTCGAAACTGCGGTTGCCGTTCTCCTTCGCCAGGTTGGCGCGGGCGCCGTCCAGGCTGACGTACGAGATCGCGACGCGCATCCCGACGCTGGTCGTGCCGGGTGCGAACGTCACGTACCCGCCGGAGCCCTTGCCCGCGACGGGCCGTCCGGTGGCGCTGTATCCGCTACCGCCGCTCGCGTCGGTGCCGCCCGGGGTGAGCACGCTGTCCTGCCAGGTGCCGGTCGTCGCGAACGGCTGGTCGAGGACGGCGACGAAGTGCAGCGTGTAGTACGCGTGACTGTTGTTCGTGCTCTGCGGCCCGCAGAAGTTGCCGGCGCTGACCGACCCGGTCACCGTGCGGGTGGCAGGGTCGAGGTGCACCGTCGCGTCCTCGCTGCCGGTCTCCGACATCGAGGTCCGGAACAGCAGGCTGGCCGTCTGCTCCGCGGGGAAGGTGAACCGTCCGGAGCCGGTCCGCGGTGTCACGGTCAGTTCGGCGCCCGCGCCGCTGTCCAGGCCGACGGCGTAGTAGCCCGGCCGGGCGGCCTCGTCGGCGTGCGCGAACGTGCTGGCGTACACGGCGTCGGTGGCGTCCGCGGTGGGTGACGTGGTGATGTCGCCGACCTGCGGCATGACCGGGATGTCACCGTTGGCGCCGGAGCAGCCGACGCCGCTGAGGTGGGTGAGGCTGAAGCCGCGGATCCGGGTGGCGGTGTACTGGTAGCCGCCCGGGGCCGGGGTGGAGATCTGGGTGCCGCGGGAGGTCTGCGGGCTCCAGGCCAGCATGCCGAACGGGGTGACCGCTCCCGGGTACGTGTTGCCGAGGTTCGTCGTGCCGATGAACGGGTCGACGTACCCGGCCGGGTCGTCGACGAGTGGCAGTGCGGCGCCGTGAGCTGCGGCGGCGCCGATCGTGACGGTGAGGGCGGTGCCCAGGGCCACGGCGACAGTACGGAGTCCGAACACGCATCCCCCAGTAGCGACATCGATGCCGGTCACTTACTGGAAACAACCTTGTTCGATCTTCTTCGATGTGTCAATCATGAGTGTGACGAACGCCACTGGTTGCCGACTGTTGTGATCGACATGGGGGCGGGGTGGTCGAGGTGGTGATCGCATGATCACTTGCTGTTCCCGCCCCAGGTGAGGTCGTCGGGTGCTGCCGGCGCGGGGCGGTTCGTTGGTGAGACAGTGATGACGACCGATTTGACCGCGGGCGAGAGAATCCGACCGATGAACACCGATAAGCCCACCCCAGCAGCCGAGAGCGGCACGTCCGGAACCGATGAGCCGGCCGAGCCCACGGTCCTGTTGCCGGCCGCTCCGACGGCGGGCTCCGAGCCGACAGTCGATCTGTCCGCGGCGTCCTCGTCGGAGGCCGGCTCGGAGGCGGGGGAATCGGAACCCACCGTCAATCTGACGGCGTCGGCCGAGCCCGAGCCGCCGGCCGCTCCTTCGGCGGAGAAGGTGCCCGAGCAGCCGGCCGCTCCTTCGGAGGAGGAGGTGCCGGAGCCGACCGTCGTGCTGCCCTCGCCCCGGCCCGCGCCGGACTCGGAGCCCACGGTCGCCCTGACGCCCCGGCCCGAGGCTGAGGCGGAGCCCACGGTCGCGATGGCGGTCCCTGCCGAGGCGGAGCCGACGGTAGCCATGGCGATCCCTGCCGAGGTGGAGGCGGAGCCCACGGTTGCGATGGCGATTCCCGCCAAGGTGGAGGCGGAGCCGACGGTGGCCATGCCGATTCCGCCCAGCGTCGAGGCGGAGCCGACGGTTGCGATGGCGATTCCGCCCAAGGTGGAGGCCGAACCTACGGTCGCGCTGCCGAAGCCGCGGCCGGCGCCTCCGGTGGAGTCGGACGAGCCGACCGTCGCCATGCCCGCCCCGCCCAAGCCGGAGCGGCTGTTCACCGTGCCGAAGCAGCGGTCCGTCACGACCGTGGCGCCGCCGCCGGCCGAACCGACGATCGCTCTTCCGGCGCCGCCGAAGACGCCGGTCCCCGTACCCCCGCAGGCGAAGCCCCTCACCCGCCGGCGCCTCCTCTGGGCCATCCCGGCGGTGGCCGGCACCGCCCTGGTCGGCGGCACGATCGCCGCCCTGGCGGGCCGGGACGAGCCGCGGGCCTCCGCCCCCAACCTGACCGTCAGTGAACCCCCGCCGCCGCCGTCGCAGAGCCCCACCCCGGTGCCGACCACGCCCCGGCCGACGACGCCGGTGATGAAGGTTCCGGTGCACACCCTCGCGGACTTCCGCAGGATGGTGCCGGGTGACCCGTTTCCCACCGACGCGATCGCCCTGACCATCGACGACGGCCCGCACCCGGAGTGGACCCCGCCGATCCTGCGCCTGCTGGAGAAACACGGCGTCCCGGCGCTGTTCTGCATGATCGGCAACCAGGTGCTGGGTCACGAGTCCACCGCCCGTGACGTGGTCAACGACGGTCACCACGTCGCGAACCACACCTGGAGCCACCCGCTCAACGTGGCCGAACTGTCGTCCCGCAAGGCGATCAAGGAGCTGCACCGGGCACAGGACAAGATCTACAGCACCACCGATTTCGCGCCGAGTCTGTTCCGTGCGCCCGGCGGCGCCTGGTCCGACGGGCTGTCGAAATCGGTCTCGCAGGCCGGCATGATCCCGATGGACTGGACCACCGACCCGCGCGACTGGTCCCGCCCCGGCGTCGGAAAGATCGTCAAGCGTCTGCTCGCCTCCGAGCCCGGCCAGATTTTGCTCTGCCACGACGGCGGCGGCGACCGCTCGCAGACGCTGGCGGCCCTGAAGACGGTCATCCCTGCGCTCCAGGCGAAGGGGCTGAAGTTCGTCGCCCTGGCCTGACCGTTCCCGGTCAACCCTTGCGGAACAGCCCCCGCGGCGCGGGAGAATGCCGGGATGAGCGAACACGCCACAGTGGACACCACGGTTCCGCATTCGGCCCGGATCTGGAACTACTGGCTCGGCGGCACGGACAACTTCGCGGTCGACAGGGCCGCCGGCGACGAGGTGATCGCCCACATCCCGGACATCCCGATCGGGGCGCGGTCCGAGCGGGTGTTCCTCAAGCGGGTGGTCCGGTTCCTCGTCGAGGACGCCGGCATCCGCCAGTTCCTCGACGTCGGCACCGGGCTGCCCTCCGCGGACAACACCCACGAGGTCGCGCAGTCCCTGGACCCGGCGTGCCGGGTGCTCTACGTCGACAACGACCCGCTCGTCATGGTGCACGCGCGGGCGCTGCTGTCCGGCACGCCGGAGGGTGTCTGCGACTACGTCGAGGCCGACCTGCGGGAGCCGGAGACGATCCTCGCGGCCGCCCGCAAGACCCTCGACCTCACCCAGCCGGTCGCGCTCATGCTGCTCGGCGTCGTCAACCACCTGATGGACGACGACGTGGCGTACGCTGCCGTCGCCCGGCTGGTGCAGGCCCTGCCCGCGGGCAGCCACCTGGTGCTCACCCACTCCACCGCGGAGATCCACGGCGAGCCGATGCTGCGGGTGATGCGGGAGACCACCGAGCGCGGCGGCACCCCGATCCGCGCCCGGACGAAGGCCGAACTCGAACGCTTCTTCGACGGCCTGGACCTGCTGGAGCCCGGCGTGGTGACGTGTTCGCGCTGGCGGCCCGACCCGGACTCCGACGAGCCGGAGGTCTACCTGTTCGGCGGCGTCGGCCGCATCGGCTGAGCGGCGCCCTGCCGGTATCGTGAGCTGTTCGGCGACGCTTCCGGTGCAGGCTGCGGGGACGGAATCTGATGGCACGCAGGCGTACCCAAGTAATGATCTTGACGTTGATTCTTGCCGTTGCGGGATGTGCCGAGGCCGGAACCCCGGCGGAGCGGGCCACTAGCGTGAGCGCGGCACCGATCCGGACCGACCGGGAACCGATCGTCAAGCGGTTCCCGGCGCTCGGTGATTTCACCGAGGTGCACTGGCTGGCGGCGACACCCGGCGGTGACAGCCGGGTGCCCGGGCCGACCGACACGACCATCCAGGCGGTGATGGTGCTGCAGCCACAGACGGCGGAGGCGGCGGCCGGAGGTTACGAGTGGGAGCCGGCCGAGGAGGGCTGGGACGCGGCGCTCGACGCCGGGCTGCGCGAGTATCTGCCGGACGGTGCCTCCTGGCAGACCAGTGAGCAGTGGGCCGAGGAGGTACGGACCCCGCAGTACCACGGTCTGGTCCACCTGGACCCGGCCAGCGGCACCGTTGTCCTCTCCGTGACCGACTCCTGAGCCGCCTCGGTCGGTATCGTGACGGGGTCATACGGGCGGCTGGACGGTGACCTTCGTGCCGTAGTCGTGCAGCTTCATGGTGGCCCGCACCCGGGCGGTCCGGGTCCGGCCGGTTTCGCTGCCCTGGATGTCGGCCTTGATCTCGGCCGGGCGGCCGTCGTCGT
>NZ_JZKF01000106.1 GCF_000962825.1 Actinoplanes rectilineatus | reverse complement strand
AACTGCGAGACCAGAACCGCAAACTGCGAGACCAGAACCGCAAACTGCGAGACCAGAACCGCAAACTGCGAGACCAGAAACTGCGACTTTGGGGTGATGCCGCATCGCGGGACGGTGCCGCCTTGCGCGGGCCGACCCCGCGCTACGGCACTGAGCCCGAGCTGCCGAAAGTGAGCCAAGCTGCCGGGGACGAGCCCGAGCTGCCGGGACTGAACCTAGCCGCCCGGGGCGATCCCGAACTGCCGGGGCTGAGCCCTAGCCGCCCGGGGCTGAGCCCGAACTGCGGGCGGCGCCGCGCCGGGGGTCAGGCGTGGTAGCCGGCGGCCGAGTAGCGGCGGTCGGCGTCCTGGCTGCTGAGGATCGCGTGGACTTCGCGGGTCTCCTCGGCGGTGTGACGGCTCAGCATCATGTCGAGTTCGGAACGTTCCGCAGCGGTGCGGAACGCGGCCAGTTCGTCGCTCAGGCGGCGGTGGGCGCGCCGGGTGGCGCGGTAGTCGGCGAGGGCGGCGCGGGCTTCACGGATGAACTGCATGGGGCACTCCTTGACGGATAGTGACGGAGAAAGCCTCGTCGCTTCCGCTGACAACAATCCACGTCTTCGCCGTCATCCCCAAATCGACCAGGTAAAACTTTCGCTCCAAAAGTGACCGCGACCACTGAAAAGCGGTAACCCGGGTCACTCTGCGTCGCGTAATTGCTGGTCAACTACGGGTAGTGATCCCGGCCTCAGTCGGAAGGCTCAAGTAGCACCAGCCTGGACGAGAGTTGGGTACGCGAGCGCACCCCGAGCTTGCGGTACACCCGGGTCAGGGTGGCTTCGACGGTCTTCACGCTCAGGTAGAGCCGGTTGGCGATCTCCCGGTTGCTGGCGCCGTCGCGGACCATGCCGGCGATGCGCAGCTCGGTCGAGGTGAGGCCTTGTTCGGGGGCCCAGCTGCCCTCGGTGCGGGCCAGTGCCCGTTCGGTCTCCTCGGCCCAGGGGCGGGCGTCGGCGGCCAGGAAGATGGCCAGGGCGGCGCCGATGGCGACGCGGGCGGCGGCGTATCTGCGGCGGCGGCGTTCGGCGCCGCCGGCGACGAGGAGGGCGTACGCCTGCTCGACCGGCTGGCGCAGCTGTTCGAACAGGCGGGCGGCTGCCGTCGACAGGGCCACCGCGTCGTCGGGGTGGCCGGACTCGGAGCGGACGATGGCGTCGGCCCGGTCCAGGTATCCGGCCAGGGCCGGAATGCTGCCGAGGCGTGCCGCGGTGGCTCTGGCCCGGGCCAGGATCTCGGCGGCTTCGGTGTGTTCGCCGAGGGCGGCCAGTCCGCCGGCCAGGTCGGCGTGCCAGCGTACGATCATCGGGTCGGCGTTGCCGGTGCCGTCTTCGAGGTCGCGCAGCCGGCGCAGGGTGGCCACCCCGGCCCTGGTCTCGCCGAGGCGCAGTTCGGCCTGGCCGAGTGCGTGCAGGTGGCGGCGCAGGTAGAGGCCGTCACCCTCCTGTTCGGAGGCGCGGATGCCCCGCCGGGCGAAGCCTGCTGCCGCGCCGAGGCTGCCGCCGGCGAGTTCGGCGACTGCGGCGGTGTACCAGGTCGGGCCGGGGCTCAGTCCGGCTGCCGCGGCCGCGTGGACGGCGCGGTGCGCGTACCGCAGAGCCTCCTGGCACCGGCCCGCCCGGGTGGCCACCTCGGAGAGGCTGCGAAGCACCTCGACCCGCGCCTCGCCGACCCGGTCGTGTTCGGCGACTGCGAGCAGCGTCAGCAGTTCGGCGCGGGCCTCGTCGAGCCGGTCGTCGAAGAGGGCGAACCGTGCCGCCATGTACTGCGGACCGTAGTGCAGCCAGTCGGGCGCCGGGGTGGCCGGCAGCTCGCGGGCTGTTGCGAGGGTCTTGTCCCAGGCGGGTTCGCCGCGGACGCGCTGGATCTGGGCGAGGACGCTGAGCGCCATCGCCTGGGTGGTCGGGTCGTCGGCCTGCTGGGCGGCCTGCTGGGCGCGGGCCGCTTCGGCGGCTGCCCCGTCGAGGTCGCCGACCAGGAAGGCGGCCCAGGTGAGCCGGAGCCGGACCGGGGCGCCCAGGGCCGGGTCGTCGCCGGCTTCGGCGAGGGCCGCGGCGAACATCTCCCCCATGTCGGCGAGGCCCTGCCCGGCCAGGTCGATGAGCACCACCCGGGCACGGACCCGGTGGCCGGCCGGCGAGTCGGCGGCGATCACGGCTTCGGCGGCCCGGCCGGCCAGGGCGGGGGCGCCGCCGGTCAGGGCGGTCCGGGCGGCGGCGACCAGCCAGTCGAGGCGTTCCTCGGCGAGGGTGTGCGGGCTGCGGTCGGCGGCGAGCAGGTAGAGCTCCGCGGCGGTACGTTCGGCGCCCCGGGCGGCACTGTGCCGGGCGGCGTCGGCGAGCCCGACGGCGACCACGGCGTCCGGGCGGGATGTCCGCAGGGCGCGGTGCCGTAGCGCCTCGACCGGGTCGAAGGCCGCCCCGGCCAGGTCGGTGTGCACCCGGGAGCGGGTGTCGGCCGGGGTTTCGTCGGCGAGGACCCGGGCGACCAGCGGTGGGGTGAAGCGGATCGCCTCGCCGGTCAGGGTCACCACTGCGGCCGCGGCGGCGAGGCGCAGTTCGCGGGCGGCGTCGGCCCGGCCGGCCCGCTGCAGCAGGGTGGTGGTCGGTTCGGTGGCCAGCGCGGCGACCAGCAGGGTGGCGGTGACGTCGTCGCCGAGGGCGCGCAGGCGTTCCCGGATCAGGTCGCGGGCGGCCTCCGGGAGCGGGGATGGTCGCCAGGCCGGTCCGGCGCCGCTGGTGGCGCCGAGAGCCAGGGCCAGGAACGGGTTGCCGGCGCTGGCCTCGTGCAGTCGGCTGGCGGTGCGGCAGGGCAGGCCGCGGGCTTCGAGCAGGGCGGTCAGGTCGTCCGGGTCCAGGGGCGGTACTTCGATCTCGAGTACGGGCGACGGGCACAGCCGGGTGGCGCGGGGCCGGCCGGCGGTGAGACGGCGCTCGGCGGCGATCACCCGGATCCGGGGGCCGGGGCGGCGCCGCATGGCGAAGCCGATCAGTTCGGCGGATTCCGGGTCGAGCCATTGGGCGTCGTCGAGGACCAGCAGCACCGGGGCGAGGCGGGCGCAGTGGGCCAGCAGTTCGGCGAGGACCAGTCGCCGGGCCAGGGCGGGCACGCCGGTGCGGTGTGGCCGGCCCTGGCCCAGCGCGGCGAGCGAGTGCCGGGGTGCGGGGGCCAGCGCGGCGACCGCCCCGGCCGGGGCCTGCCGGACCAGGTCGGCGGCCCCGGCGTACGCGACGGCCCGTTCGCCCCGGGCCGGGCGCAGGCGGAAGACGAGTTCCCCCCGCGCCGCGGCGGTGTCGGCGACGGCGTCGAGCAGCGCGGTCCGGCCGATGCCGGGCGGACCGTGCAGGGTCACCCCGCCTCCGGCGTTGAGCCGGGTCTCGATCGCCGCGAGCAGCGCTTCGCGGCCGTGCAGTGCGGGCGCCGCGCTCACCTCCCAGGTCAGTGAAGGTGTCAGCCTAGGATTCGCCGGGGACGCTCATCAATGCCTTTCTCGTTACATCACATCGGTCACTTCTTCGTCACGGTGGTGGCGGTGACCGAGCCGTCGTCGGCGGTGTCGCCCTCGACGGTCACCGAGTCGCCGGCTTTGACGTCGCTGAGCTTGCCTTTCTCGGCCGTGGAGACGGTCGTGCCGGCGCCGGTCTTGACCGTCACGACGCTGCCGTCCTCGGTCTCCACGTAGATCGTGGTGCCGTTGACCAGCTTGACCTTGCCGGCGGTGTCCGACGACGCGGCCTGCTGCTGGCCGAACCCGCCGCCACCCGGCGCCCCGCTGGCACTCATCCCGCTGGGGAAGCCGCCGGAGCGTCCACCCCCGGACCCGCCGGGGCCCGCGGCGCTGGCGGAGGACGTACCCCACTGTTTCTGGGCCTGGACTCCGCCGAGGAACCCGCCCATCAGCAGCAGGCCCACGCCGAGCACCACGGTGCCCTTGTTCCACCAGCGTTTGGGGGCGGCGGCGGCCAGTTCGGCGGAGAGGCCCTCGTGGGCCTCGGCCTCGGACCGGGGCACGGCCGGGATGACCGCGGTCTCGTCGTTCAACCGGTTCACAGTCAGATCCTCACTCGTAACGCAGCGCGTCGATGGGCCGCAGCCGGGCGGCGCGGGCGGCGGGCAGGCCGCCGAAGAAGAGCCCGATGGCGATGGAGACGCCCACGGCGTATCCGATGGAACTGGGCACGATCACCGGTTTCACGCCGACGATCTCGAATTGGCTGCCGATCAGCGCGGCGGCCACCCCGAGGGCGCCGCCCATCACGCTCAACAGGCTCGCCTCGATCAGGAACTGGGTCAGGATCACCCGGCGGGGCGCGCCGAGGGCCTTGCGGATGCCGATCTCCCGGGTCCGTTCGGTGACCGTCACCAGCATGATGTTGGTGATGCCGATGCCGCCGACCAGCAGACTGATCGCGGCCACCGCCCCGAGCAGGGTGGTGAAGGTGTCCGCGGTCTCGGTCTGGGTCTCCAGCAGCGACGAGGCGTTCTGGATGCGGTACGGCGTGGACGACGACGAGTCCGCGACGGCGAGTTTCTGGTCCAGGATCGTGGCCACCTGGTCCTGCGCCGCGTCGACGTCGTCCGGGTCGGCCGCCTCCACGATGATCGAGCTGAGCGCGCCGTACCCGGTGAGGACCTGCTGGACCGCGGTGAGCGGGGCGACCGCGGTGTCGTTGGAGTCCTGCTGCCCGGTGGAGCTCTTCTCCTGCAGCACACCGACGATGGTGAACAGGGCGCCGCCGACGGTGACCTGCTTGTCGATCGGGTCGATGCCGGGGAACAGTTCCTCGGCGACGGTCTGCCCGATCACCACCACCCGCCGGCCCTGGTCCACGTCGTCCTCGGTGAACGCGCTGCCGGTGCCGACCGGGGTGCTGGAGGCGGCGAACCAGGCCGGGGTGGTGCCGACGAACGAGCTGACCGAGTGGTCGCTGCCCTCGTACGTCATGGTCGCCGAGGACGCGCTGACCACCGGTGACACCGACTTGACGGCCGGCGCGAGTTCCGGGTCGACGAGCGCGTCGGCCATCTCCTTGGTGAGCGAGGTGCTGCTGGAGCCGCCGCGGCCGGTGCTCATCACGGTGATGGTGTTGGTGCCGAGCGCCTCGATCCGGTCGCTGATCGCCTTGGCCGAGCCGTTGCCGACCGCGACCAGCAGGATCACCGCGGCGACGCCGATCAGGATGCCGAGCATGGTGAGCGCGCTGCGCAGCTTGTTGGCGGACAGGCCGCGCAGCGCGAATCTGATGACTTCGAAGAGGCTCACTGTGAGTGCCGTCCCCCGGAGTAGACCGCCGCGCGGCCGTGGTTGCGGGCCATCGCGGCGGCGGCCGCGGCCGCGCCGACCGGCGGGCGGTCCAGCGGCGACTGGCGTACGTCGGAGACGATCGAGCCGTCGACCAGGCGGATCAGCCGCTTGGCGCGGGCGCCCACCTCGTCCTCGTGGGTGATGATGACGATGGTCCGGCCGGCCGTGCTGAGGTCGTCGAAGACCTGCAGCACGTCGTCGGTGGACTTGGAGTCCAGGTTGCCGGTGGGTTCGTCGGCGAGCAGCAGGGCCGGTTCGGTGACCAGGGCCCGGGCCACCGCGACGCGCTGCTGCTGGCCGCCGGAGAGCTGGTTGGGTTCGTGTCCGGCCCGGTCGGCGAGGCCGACCACGTCCAGGGCTGCCATCGCGCGGCGCCGGCGTTCCTTGGGCTTGACGCCGGCGTACGCCAACGGCAGCTCCACGTTGGCCACCGCGCTGGTCCGCGGGATCAGGTTGAACGACTGGAAGATGAACCCGATGAGGCGGTTGCGGGCCAGGGCGAGCTGCGCGTCGGACAGCCGGCTGACGTCCACCCCGTCCAGGTGGTACGTGCCGGAGCTGGGGATGTCGAGAGCGCCCAGGATGTTCATCAGGGTCGACTTGCCGGAGCCCGACGATCCCATGATGGCCGCGTAGTCGCCGCGCTGGACGGTCAGTGACACGCCGCGGAGGGCGTGCACGGTGGCCTCACCCGTACCGTAGATCTTCTTGAGGTCTCGCACCTCGAGGACCGGACGGCTCATCGACCGCCACCGCCGCCCTGCGCGCCGCCGCCACCCGGGGCGCCGCCGCCACCACCGAAGTTGCCGCCCCCGCCGCTGATGCCGCCGAAGCCGCCGCCCATCTGGCCGCTGGTCCCGCTGGTGCTGCTGGACGTGGTCTTGACGACGACCTGCTCGCCCGCGGTCAGACCGGACGTGATCTCGGTGGCCGAGTCGCCCTCCAGGCCGATCTCCACCGAGCGGCTCTCCTGGACACCGTTCGCGACGACCGTGACGGTGTGCCGGTTGCCGGCGGTGGTGAGTGCCGCCGGGTTGACGTAGACGGCGTTCTCCACCGAGCCGGTGGTGACCGACACCGAGACGGTCTGGCCGACCTTCGCGCCGGTCGGCACCTTGTCCAGGGTGAGCGTGACGCCGTAGGTGACGACGTTGTTCGAGGTGGTCGCGGACGGGTCGATCGCGGCGAGTCTGGCGCTCTGCTCGACGCCGCTGAGCGCGTTCCAGGTGACCGTGGCGGCCTGCTTCTCCTTGAGGCTGGTCGCGTCCGCCTCGGCGAAGGCCGCGGAGACCTGCATCTTGGTCAGGTCGGCGATCTCGACGAAGCCGCTGCTGCTGGAGGACGACGACGAGGAGGAGGACGAGCCGCCTCCCTGGGAGCCGCTGCCGCCGGAGGAGGAGCCCGAGGACGAGGAGGCGGAGCTGCCGAGGGTGCCGCTGACAGCGGTGACGGTGCCGGCCATCGGGGCGGTCAGCGTGGTGCCGTCCACCCCGGCCTGGGCCTCGTCGACGGCCAGTTCGGCCTCGTCCACCTGGTTCTCGGCGTCGGCGGTGTCGGAACCGGCGGCCTCGACCCGGTCCAGGGCGTCCTGGGCGGCGTCCAGGTCGGCCTCCGCGGCGGCGAGGGTCCGCTGCGCGGCGGCCGGGTCGACCTTCGCCAGGACCTGACCCTTCTTGACCTTGTCGCCGACCTTCACGCTGATCGCGGTGACCGTGCCGCCCGTGGTGAAGCTGGCGCTGGCGGTGCTCGCGCTCTCCAGCGTGCCGTCCGCGGTCACGGTCTTGGTGACCGTGCCCTGTTGTACCGTGACCGTCCTCTCCGAGGCCACGGCGGCCGTCCCGTCGTCGGTTCCAGAGAATGTCTCGTACACCGCGAACGCCCCGGCGACGAGCGCGACGCCGATCACGGCGTTGACCACCAGAGACGGGTGGCGGCTCAGACGTACCTTCATGCCGACACTCTGGGGGCACGTCCTAGGAGGATCTTCGGCGGAACCTGGGAGCCAGCTCGGAACCTCACACGGCGTCACGAATGGCCGGGAGGATCACCCGGAAGGTGGCCCCGCCGCCGGGCGTCTCGTGCAACTCGACCCAGCCGCCGTGACCGTGCACGATCGCCGCCACGATGGCCAGGCCAAGCCCGGAACCTCCACCTTTGGCACGGGTACGACTCGGATCGGCCCGGAACAGGCGTTCGAAGACCCGGTGCGCGTGTTCGGCCGGAACGCCCTTGCCGCCGTCCTCGACCTCCAGGATCGCCGCCGACTCGCCCTCACTGAGGGTAGCCGGGCCGGAACGGACCGCCCCCGTCGTGACGGTCACCGTCCCGAGGCCCACCCGGACTGTGATGGGCGCCCCGTCCGGCGTGTGGCTGAGCGCGTTCGCCACCAGGTTGGTGGCGACCTGGCGCAGCCCGTGGTCGTCGCCGAGCACGGTCGCCGGCTCGAAGGTGTCCTCGTCGTCGTCGAGCCCGGAGAGCAGCACCGGGCGGTCCGGGACGCGGGCGTGCGCGTCCCGGATGGTGTCCGCGGCGATCTCCAGCAGGTCCACCCGGCGCAGGTCCAGGGTGCGCTGCCGGTCCAGCCGGGCCAGCCGCAGCAGGTCCTCGACCAGCACGCCCATCCGGCCGGCCTCGCCCTCGATCCGGGCCATCGTCTCGTCCAGCTGCGGTCCGGGCGCGGCCCCGCCGCGCCGGTACAGCTCGGCGAACCCGCGGATCGAGGTCAGCGGGGTCCGCAACTCGTGCGAGGCGTCCGCGACGAACTGACGCAGCCGATTCTCGGAGGCGGTCCGCTCCTCCATCTCGGTCTCGATCCGGCCCAGCATCGCGTTCAGTGCCAGGCCGAGCCGGCCGGGTTCGGTGTGCGGATCGGTCGGGACACGGGTCGACAGCTCACCGGCCGAGATGCCGGCCGCCGCACGTTCCATCTCGGTGAGCGGGCGCAGCCCCAGCCGGACCACGAACGCGGCGCCCGAACCGAGCAGCCCCAGCAGCAGCACCATCACCCCGGCGTCGATCAGCAGGAGCTGTTCGGTGGTCTGCTGCACCTCGACCAGCGACGACCCGACCAGGGTGTACTCGCCGGTGCCGGGACGGCCCACCGCGATCACCCGCCAGTCCGTGCCGTCCGGCGCCTCGATCGTGTACGGCTCCGGGCTCAGCGCCCGGGCCGCCACCTCCGCCAGCGTGGGGGCGGCCGGGCGGCTGCCGTTCGGGGTGGAGCTGCGGTCCGGCTCCAGGGTGCCGTCCGGCAGGTAGGCGTACGTCACCTGGTCCGGACCGATCCGGAAACGGTTGCGCGGGAGGAACCCGCCGGGCATCGGCTCGGCCGAGGAGAGCGGCCGGCTGATGCCGAGCAGCTGCTCGTCGATCCGGTCCTGCAGGTAGTTGCGGATCAGCAGCACGCCGGCGACGTTCGCCACGATCAGGGCGACCGCGCTGAGGACGCCGACGACCAGGACGAGGCGAGAACGCAGGGTCCAGTGCCGCCAGCGACGCAGCACTACTCCTCGCCGCGCGGAAGCCTCAGGGCGTAGCCCACGCCGCGGACCGTGTGGATCAGCGGCGGATCGGTCCGGTCGATCTTGCGGCGCAGGTAGTAGACGTAGGACTCCACGATGCGGCCGTCGCCGCCGAAGTCGTACTTCCAGACCCGGTCCAGGATCTGCGCCTTGCTGACCACCCGGCCCGAGTTGATCATCAGGTAGCGCAGCAGGTTGAACTCGGTCGGGGACAGCTCGATCAGCCGCCCCGCGCGGCGTACCTCGTGGGCGTCCTCGTCCAGCTCGAGATCCGCGTACCGCAGGATCCCGGTGTCCGGTTTCGGCTCCTCCGGCTGGCTGCGCCGCAGGATCGCGCGTATCCGTAGCACGACCTCCTCGAGACTGAACGGCTTGGTGACGTAGTCATCCGCGCCGGCCGACAGTCCCAGGATGCGATCCTCCACCGCGTCGCGTGCCGTGAGGAACAGAACCGGGACCCGGGACCCGGCGGCACGCAGCCGCCGGGCCACCTCGAGACCGTCCACGTCCGGGAGCATGACGTCCAGGACGATCAGGTCCGGTTCGAACTCACTCACCGCGACCAGGGCGCTGTGGCCGGTCTCGGCGACCCGGACGTCGAAGGCGACGAGCCGTAACGTCGCGCTGAGCAGCGCGGAGATGTTCGGCTCGTCGTCGACGACGAGGACGCGGGACGGCCGCGCCGCAGAGTCACTGAGGGCCACGTTGCCGCGGGTTTCGGAGAGCACCGTAGAGAACTATCAGCGCTTTCTTTGAATTCGCTATGAAAGGATCAGGAACAGGCTGAGACGCCTACCACGACTTCGCCACCACGTCGCCGACAGCGAGCCCGGAGGCCACCTCGGTGTACTGATCGCCGCGCAGGCCGATCGTCACCTTCGTCTCCGCACCGTCCTTGAGGACCGTGCCGTTCTCCCCGGCGACGCCGTGCACCGCGGTGCTCGGCACCCGGATCACGTCGTCCTTGCTGCCGGTGGTGACCCGGACCGCGGCGCTCTGCCCGACCAGCAACTCCTCCGGCGCGGTGTCGAAGGAGAGCACCACGCCGAACCGGGTCAGGGTGCCGTCGCTCGTACCGACCGGGTCGACCTGCACCACGGTGGCCTCGAACGTCTCGCCCGCCCGGTCGGCGAGCGTGATCACGGCCTTCTGGGTGACCTCCAGACGATCCGCGTCGGCCTCCGGGAAGTCGGCGCTGATCTGCATGTCGTACACGTCGGCGAGGCTGACGAAGGTCGAACCGGAACTGACCTGGCTGCCGACCTTGCCGCTGACCGCGAGGACCTTGCCGGCGATCGGCGCGGTGATGGTCGCCCCCTCCAGGGCCTCCTGCGCCTCCTCCAGGGTCACCTCGGCCTTGTTCACCCGCTGCTGGGCGGTGAGGATCGCGTCACCACCGCTGCTGCCACCGCCGCCCTGTTGGCCACCTCCGCCGGAGGTGCACTCGCTCGACCCGGTGGTCTTCCCCGGGGCCGGCGCCTTGGTCGTCGGGGCCGGTGCCTTCGTGGTCGCGGCGGGCGCCTTCGTGGTCACGGTGGGCGTCGCGGTCGCGGTCACCGTCACGGTGGGGGTCGGCGAGGCGGTCACCGTCGCGGTGGGCGAGGGGCTTTCCGAGCTTGCGGTGTACGCGGCAGCGACGTCGGTCCCCGAGCAGCCCGAGGATCCGGCGGCCGACGTGGAGCCGGAACCGTCCTCCGCGTCGTCCAGCGCGTCGCGCGCATCGGAGAGCGCGTCCTCCGCCGCCTCGACGGCCTCGGCGGCATCCGTGTCGTCCACGGTGGCCAGCACCTGACCCGCCTCCACCGTCGAACCGGCCCGCACCTTGACCGTCTCCACGGTGCTGCTGACCGCGAACGACAGGCTGCGCGTCTGCGCCGGCTGCAGGGTGCCGGTGGTGGCCACCTCGGTGGTCACCGCGCCCTTGTCCACCGTGGCGGGCTCGGCCGCCTTCGACTCCTCCCGCGTGGCGCCGGCCGTCAGCGCACGCACCACGCCGAAGGCGAGCAACGCGAGCACGACGACCGACACGCCGAGCCAGATCAGACGCCGGCGACCGGCCAGTGCAACTCCCATGGGCGGCAAGTCTGGCGACCCGTCCTCGCCGCGGGCTCGGTCCCACCTGGGAGTTCGCTCGAAGCCATGATCACCATTCTTAGCTAACTCCTAGCAACCACCGACGTTGCGCACAGGTCCGACCGTTTGATTGTCACGGTCGCGCCCGCCTGGGGCGAGACCGTGGTCGAACAGGAGACACATCGTGCCGCTAGTCAGTTCGAAGGCGCACCGCCGCGCCGCCGCCCTGCTCATCGCTTCCGTGGCACTGCTGTTCACGGCGGCCTGCGCAGGCACGGACGAGGAGAGCACGGCGAGCGACTCCACCGGGCAGAACGGCGGCGGCAACAGCGCCTTCACCGAGTACGTCGCCTGCCTGAACGAGAACGGTGTCACCATCAGCCTGCCGTCCGGTGGTCCCGGCGGCGGCAACGGCGGGCAGCCCGGCGCGATGCCGTCCGGCGGCGCGATGCCCTCCGGCGGTCCCGGTGGCGGCGACGGCGGCGCCCGGCCGTCCGGCCAGCCCCGCCCGTCCGGCAGCGCCGGCCAGCGCGGTGGCGGCGGGTTCCCCGGCGGTGGCGGCCTGAGCCAGCCCGAGGGCGTCGACGACGCGACCTGGGAGAAGGCGCAGACCGCGTGCGCGTCGCTCAAGCCGAGCATGGGCGCCGGCCGGGGCGGCAACAACGGCGGCGGCGGACAGCAGGGCGGCGGCAACGGGGCGAATGCCGCGTACACCAACTGCCTGAAGGAGAACGGCGTCACCGACACCGCGAACCTGGACACCTCGGACACGACCGTGAAGAAGGCCGTCGAGACCTGCTCGGTCCTCAAACCGACCGCGACCGCCGGCTCCTGAAAGCTCCGTGCCGGCGCCGTCGTCCCCCCGTCGATGTGGCGCCGGCACGGTCTCCTATGGCCGGGGTGGACCGCTCAGGTGGTCCGCCTCGGCCAGGATCCGTTCCATCACCGTGACCGGAAGATGTGGGTTGGCAGAGGCCGCGGCAGTGGTCTCCGGGTCCGCGTACAGCTCCAGCACCCTCTCCGCGGACAACCGGCCGTCGCCGGCCACCGCGGAGCGCACCCAGGGATCGGCGTCGTGGCTGAGCCGCTCGATCAGGCCGGCCGGGGCCCGGCGGTCCAGCGGCACCAGCGCCCGGGCGCCCGGGTCCGGGTCGTCCGCGTACCCCGTCAGATCCGCGGCCCGCAGCGCCGGATGCCAGAGCAGGTCCCCGATGTTGATCGTCGTCCCGGCCAGATGGGTCCGGACGACCACGTCGACCGGCACCGCGGCCTGGAACTCGCAGAGCAGCAGGCGCACCGGGAAGTCGTCGTCGGCAGCCAGGATCGCGATGTGCTCCGCGGTCAGGTCCCGGTGGAACGCCGCGGCCCGCCGCAGCCCCGGATGCGCCGACCGGACACACGCGGTGAGCAGATCGCCGTCCGCGTCGAGCACCCAGTCCGGGACCGCCAGGTAGTCGCCCTGCTCGACCCGGTAGTCGATCGCGGCCCGCTCCGCCTCGGTCAGTCCGGCCCGCATCGCCACATGCTGCCGGACCGTCGGATGCGGGTCCCGCATGAGCCGGCCGACCGTCCCGGTGGACAACGCCGGTTCCAGGGCGGCCCTCGCCCGTTGCCACTCGTCCTCGTCGTCCCGGGCCATCTCCTCGGCCTCGGCACGGCTCAGCGGTACGGGCCGCACCCTCTCCCGGGGCGGCTGCCCGGTCACCTCCGGCGGCAACGGCACCCACCAGCGGGCGTACGGGCCCACCAGCAGCGCCTTGATCACCTCCGGGCTGGGGTCGTCGAGCATCCGGGCCCGCTGCCCCGGGGTGGCGCCCTCCGCCTCGGCCAGATGGACCCGTACCCGCGCGTCCGGATGTGCGGCCAGCAGGTCGAACGTCGCGTCGGTGAACTCCCGCCGCGCCATGACGTGGTAGGACTCGACGGCCGGGTGGTCGATCACCCGCAGCAGCAGATCCGGCGGCAGACCCGGATTGCGGGCCAGGCCGCGCAACCGGGCGCGACCTGGCTCCTGATACCAGTCCTGGTATCGGTCGTGGTAGCTCAGAGCCTCTCCCGACGACGGCGCTAGAGCGGGCAGGTGGTGCGGTAGTCCGAGATCGACAGGTTACTCGGTCCGGGGCAGAGGAACTGGTCGTAGCGGGTGTCGTCGTCGACGAAACGCTTCAGCCAGGAGACCGCCTGCACGGCCGTCCAGGTGTCCACGGACTGCGGGAAGAAGTGGCTGGCGTTGTTCAGCTCCAGATACGCCTTCTCCGCGGACGCCGGGATGCTGGTGTAGAACGGGATCGAGTGCGAGGCGACCGGCGCGACGGTGTCCGCCTCGCCGCCGACGATCAGGGTCGGCACGGTCAGTTCGGTCCACGACTTGTCCAGGTTCCACGGCGCCAGCGGGACCGCCGCCTGCAGCGACGGGCGGTCGCTCGCCGCCTCCAGGCTGCCGCCGCCACCCATCGAGTGCCCGGCGACCGCGAGCCGGCTCGCGTCGATGCGGGACCGCACCGAACTGGACCGGGTCAGGTAGTCCAGCGCGGCGAGCAGCTGGTCACCGCGGGAGTCCGGCTGGTCCAGGGTGGTCAGCGTCTCGATGCCGATCACCACGAAACCGTGCGAGGCCAGGCGCGGGCCCAGCCACGAGATGCTCGACCACAGCGCGGTGTAGCCCGGCGAGACGGCGATCGCGCCGAACGTACCCTCGCTGGTCGAGGTCGGATAGTAGATCTCGCCGCCGCCGAACCCGGTCACCGCCAGCCGCGACACCGACGTCTGGGAGACCGCGAACGGCCCGCGGGAGGCCTGCAGGGCGGCGAGGGTGGGTGCGGGGCCGCGTTCGTAGGGGCTTGCCGCGGCGGACGCGGGAACGGCGCCCGGCCCGGCGATCAGGGCGACGGCCGCGGCCGCGGCGAGCAGGAGACGGCGGGTCCGGGTACGAGCGGGGGTACGTTGCACGACGGTGCTCCTGGGTTCGGGGACGGGTTGACGAATCGATGCCCGTCAGTGTCGACACGGTCCGGGGCGGCACGCATCGGCGAAACCACCGGCTCCGCGGCAACAACCCGGAAACACCGCGGAAATTTCATCCAGCGAAATCCGGCGACACGCCCCTTTCGTGACACCGGCCGTACCGGAAAACTCGCCCGCATGATTGATGCACCCCTCGTGCAGAAACGTTGCTCTCCGGCGGAGGCCGCCGACCTGCTCGCCCGGTACGCCCCGGGGATCACCGACGACGTGGCCACCGCCCTGATCGAGCTGGCGGGAACCACCCCGGCGGCCCTCGTGGCCCTGGCCGGAGCGCTGTCGCCGGAGCAGACCCGCGGCTACGCGCCCCTGCCCACCGCCCTGCCCGCGGACCACCAGCTGCGGCGGGACCTCCGCGCGCGGCTCGACGCCCTGCCGGCCCCGGCCCGCGACCTGGCCGACCTGGCCGCCGCTCCCCCGCACGTCCCGCTCCCGGTGCTGCTGGCCGCCGCCGCGACCTTCCCCCCGGCGACCACATCGGAGCCGGCGGGCGCCGCTGACCTCGCCGGGGCCGAACTGGCGGGTGTGGTCACCACCGACGCCGCGGCCGTGCGGTTCGCGTCGCCGTTGATAGCCGCCACGGTGTACGCGGAGATGCCTCTCCACCGGCGACAGGCCGCCCATACGGCGCTCGCGGACGCCCTCGCGCCTCTCGCCGGAGCGCCTGGACGAGACGAGGTTCCGGAGACCGCCGAGGCTGCCGAGGTTCGGGCGTCACGGCTGGCGGCGCTGCTCCACCGGGCCGCGGCGTGCACCGGGCCGGACGCGGACCTGGCACGCCGGCTCGTCCACGCCGCCGGAAAAGCCCTGCCGGGCGACGCCGCCGTGGCCTGGGAGCAGGCGGCCCGGCTCGCACCCGCGCCCGCCGACCGGGCGCCCCGGCTGGTGCACGCCGCACGGGCCGCATGGCTGGCCGGACGCGCCCATGCCGCCGCGACGATCCTGCACGCGACGCCACTCGCCCGGCAGCAGACCGGACCGGTCCAGGTGCGGGCCCGGGCCCTGGTCGCCGAGACGCGCCTCGCCCAGGGGCGGCCCGGTGCCCGTGACCTGCTCCTGGACGTGGCCGCCGACCTGACCGGCAGCGACCCTCTCGCCGCGCTGCACGCGCTCGCCCTGGCGGGCGAGGCGGCCGGCCACCCCGGCGAACGCGACCGTTTCCGGGCCGTCGCCGCCCGGGTGATCGACGACCGGGCGCTTGCGGGAGCGGCACGCGGCGGCGGGCACGCGACGCCGGCGGAACACGTCGGCGGACCGGCGGCGGCCCTGCTCACCGTCGCACACGTCACGGGGCTCACGGCGGTCGCCGCCAGTGACGAGGAGGAGGCTCTGCGGTGCTTTCGGCGTACCCTGGACATCGCCGAAGGCGTCGGTGAGCCGACGGCATTGCTCCGGGCCGCAACCGCCGGGATTCTGGCCGGGGACGGACGCCGGGCCGCCGCCTGCGCCCAGCGCGCCGCCGTGATCGCCCGGGCCCGCGGGACGACCGTTCTGGTGCCGCAAGCCCTCGAACTGGCGGCGCTGGCCGGGCTGGCCTGCGGTGACTACGCGGCGGGGACCGAGGCGGCGCTCGACGGCGCGGCGATCTCCCGGAGTGCGGGGTCACCCCGGCTGGAGAGTTCCCACCTGGCGATTCTCGCGGTCCTCGCGGCGCTGGCCGGGGATCGGGACACCGCCCGGGTACGCCTCGACGGCGCCCGCGGCGACCAGTGGCGGCCGCTCGGCGACTGGGCGCTGGCGCTGCTGGATCTGTGCGACGGGCAGTTCCCGGCGGCCACCGGCCGGCTCGCCGCGGTGGTGGCGCAGACCTCCGGTCCCGGGTCGGCGCTGCTGCGGTTCGCGGTGGTCCCGCATCTGCTGGAGGCCGCGCCGGGCGATTCTGATCAGTACGGTCCGGTGGCGGCGGCGTTCGACCGGTGGGCCGGGCTGACCGGGCAGCCGGCCTGGCTCGCTCTCCGGGACCGGTGCCGGGCGCTCCGTTCCGGCGATCCCGCGGCGGCCGACGGGCACTTCGGCGCGGCCCTCCGGCACGACGGCGAAGCCGGGTTCCCGCGGGCCCGCACCGAACTCCTCTACGGGCGTTTCCTGCGACGGCGGCGACGCCACATCGAGGCCCGCGACCATCTGCGCCGGGCCGCCGAGACGTTCCGGCTGCTGGACGCCGGGCCGTGGGCGGCGCAGAGCATCCGCGAGCTGCGGGCCGCCGGGGAACGCACCGGTCGTCCCGTGCACGCCGCGCCCCTCACCGCTGCCCTCACCGCTCAGCAGGAACGGATCGCCGCGCTGGTCGCCGGTGGCGCGACCAACCGGGAGGTGGCCCGGGAACTGCGGCTCAGCCCGAGGACCGTGGACCACCACCTGCGTAACGTCTTCGCCCGCCTGGGCGTGCGGTCCCGCACCGAGATGGCCCGGGTCCTCGACCACTGAACCGGGCCGTCACGCGGCCTCCGGCAGGCCGGTGTCCACCCAGCGTTCCACCAGTTGGCGACGCCGGCAGGCGACCAGGTGCCCGGCCAGGATCGCCGGGTGGCCGCCGCGGACGCAGACGTCGGCGCCCGCACTGAGCACCCCGGCGACGAGTTCGGAGGCGGCCCAGTCGTCGATCAGCGCCACCACCCGGGTCTCCCGGGGCAGGACGGCCCGGGCCAGCCGGACGTCGTGCACGGTCGCGCCGCTGATCACCACCAGCTCACCGGGGCGGACGTCGTCGAGCGCGGGCAGCATCCGCAGCGACCAGCCGGACGGAAGGTACTGCGGGAGCCCGGCAACACGGCTCCGGTGCCCGAGAACGGCCACGGCCGGTGCGCTGCGTGGTGTCTGTGGTCCACGATCCAACTGCTGTACGAGCATGGTGTCCGACTCCCTCGGTGAAGCTCTCGTGTTCCTTCACGATTCGCCTCACGCCTGTGGGCCACCATGTACCGAACCTGTGCATCGGGTGTCAGCGCAGCGTCACCGGGGATCAGGCGTTCCAGCCGGCCAGCACCGCGTCCCGCTCGTGTTCGAAACCGAGCACCGAAACGGTGGCCGTGTCCAGTTTCAGCAGGCCACCGGCTTTCGGGGGCAGACCCACCCAGCGGGCGCCGGCGACCCGCAGACAGTGCCCGTGGGCGACCAGCGCGACGTCGCCACCGGTCAGCAGTTCGCGGGCGAGGGCGAGCACCCGGTCGAGCCGCGCGCCGACCTGCTCCGGGGACTCACCGCCGGGACAGCCGTCGCTCCACAACGACCAGTCCGGCCGGCCGGCGCGGATGTCGCGGGTGGTGATCCCCTCGTAGTCGCCGTAGTTCCACTCGGCCAGGTCCTCGGTCACCTCGGTGACGTCCAGCCCGGCCAGTTCGGCGGTGCGCAGGGCACGCCGCCGGGGGCTGCTCAGCACGGCGGCGAAGGTGCGCCCGGCCAGGCGGTCACGCACGGCGCGGGCCTGCCGCTCACCCTCGGCGGTCAAGGCCATATCGGTGTACGACGTGTGCCGTCCCGTCGCGCTCCACTCGGTCTGTCCGTGCCGGACCAGGACGATCTCTGCCATCCCCGGAGTATGGCGCGCTACTCCCGGGGCAGGGGCATCGGGTGGCGTTCCTCATCCCGGGCCGCCAGGCAGGCGAGGGCGTCCCGGTACTGCTCACGGGTGAGTTCACCGCGCAGGAGCTGGACGACGAACAGCCCCTCGGTGCTGTCCGCGAGGGGCGGCAGGACGACAGGTGTGTCCGGCCTGGACGCGACGGCTGGTCGGCGCAGCACGAAAAGTCCCGCCGCGGCCAACAGCGACATGATCATCATCCGGCGTTCTCCCCTCAACGGTTGATCTTTCCTGTTACCCCGAACCCCCGTCGTCGACGCACGATCTCCGTCGATCTTCACCGACGTACCTGTGCGTTTCCATTGTGTTACAGGTCTTCCTCCTGACCAAGGTCCCGGGTACCGGGACCTGACGGCCCTGCCCCCGTACCGCCGAACGGCGTGGAATTCCTCAAAACGGGACAGAGGAGGAGCCATGTCGCAGCGCACCGTCATCGTGGCCACCGACGGAACCGATTCGAGCCGGGCCGCGGTCCGCTGGGCAGCCGGTGAAGCCCAGCTCCGCGGCGCCGTCCTACGGATCGCCCACGTGATCGACTGGGAGTGGGCGGAAGCCCGGTACGACTTCGGCGGCGACCACTTCGCCGTAGCACGCCACATGGCCGAAACCGTCGCACGAGCCGGCGCGGCCCTGGCCCGCGACGCCGCCCCCGGAGTGACCACCGAGACCGACGTGCTCGTCGGCAACCCGGCCGCCCGGCTACTCGCCGAATCCGACAGCGCCGAGCTGCTGGTCGTCGGCAGCCGCGGCCGCGGCGGATTCGCCAGCCTGCTACTCGGCTCGGTCAGCCAGCGGGTCGCCGTCCAAGCCAGCTGCCCGGTGGTGGTGGTCCGCGGCCGCGGCGACGTCACCGACGGCCCGGTCGTGGTCGGATACGACGACTCCAGCACCGCCGACCACGTGCTGCGCAGCGCGTTCGAACTGGCCTCGGCACGCGGCTGCGGCATCGACGTGATCCGCGCCCGGCTGCCGATGCTCGGCGTCTACCCGATCGGGGCGGTCACGGTCACCACCCCCGAGGAAGACGCCGCCGAACGCTCCCACCTCGACGAGCAACTGGAACCATGGCGGGGGAAACACCCCGGCCGGCCCCCCCCGCGACAACAAATGCGACCTGTGGCGGACCACACCCCGGGGGGCCCCCACCAGCACCCGCCTGTCGTTCGACACCGCGGCGGCCGTCCTGACCAGCGCGTCCCAGGCAGGCCGGATCGTGGTGGTCGGCAGCCACGGCCACCGGGCCATCGCGGGAGCGCTGCTCGGCTCGACCGGCCTGCAACTGCTGCACCACGCCGACTGCCCGGTCTACCTGGACCGGGCGACGGCCCGCCCGGCGGCCTGACCCTGCCGAAGGTCCGCCCGGCGGCCTGACCCTGCCGAAGGTCCGCCCGGCGGCCTGACCCTGCCGAAGGTCCCGAAACGGACAGGCCCCCGGGTGCGGGACCTACGGTCCTCCGGCACGGTCCCCCAACCGGGAAACGGAGGAGATTCATAGGTGCAGACGACATCCAAGGAGGGCCGCAGAGATGGCCACCATCCCCCGCGAGACCAGCACCACCAGCCTCGAAACCGTGGAAGCCCCCGGATCGATGCTGACCCACACGGCCGCCCGGGCCCTCGCCGTGCTCCGGATCGCCACCGGGCTCGTCTTCCTCTGGGCCTTCCTCGACAAGACCTTCGGGCTCGGCTACTCGACCCCGGCCGCCCGCGCCTGGATCAACGGCGGATCGCCGACAAAAGGCTTCCTCAGCTCGGTCGACGTGGGCCCGTTCCAGAACGTGTTCCACAGCATCGCCGGCGCGACCTGGGCGAACTGGGCGTTCATGCTGGGCCTGCTGGGCATCGGCGTCGCCCTGATCCTGGGCATCGGCCTACGGGTCGCAGCAGTCTCGGCCGCCTTCATGATGGCCTTCATGTGGATGGCGGAATGGCCGCTCGCGACGACGACCACGGCGGGCGACCCGACCGGTTCAAGCAACCCGCTGGTCGACTACCACGTGGTGTACGCGATCGGCGCCGCCCTGATGGCCCTGACCTACGCCGGTCACACCTGGGGCCTGGGCCGCCGGTGGGCGCAACTCCCCCTGGTCCGCAAGAACCGCTGGCTCATCTGACCCGCCCGCTCCTTCCCCCCGCTCCTTCCCCCCGCTCCCTCCGCCCGCTCCTTCCCGCCCGCTCCTTCCCAACCTCGACGCACCGCACTCGCACCGGAAGTATCAGCCCGGCCGGCTCTCCCGGCCGGGCTTCTCCGCGTCCGTCCTCCGCAGAAGTCGGCCTCGGCCGGGCTTCTCCACGCGCACCCCTCACAGCAGTCACCCTCGGCCGGGCTCCTCCACGCGCACCCCTCACAGCAGTCACCCGGGCCTGGGCTTCTCCACGCCCCGCTCCCGCAGACGGCATCCGCCGTTGCTGGACCATCCCGCAAGAGCCCTGCACAGCGGTCGGCCCCATCACGGCGGTGAGCCGACCCGATCAGGTATCGGGTGCTCCTACCCACCCGTCAGGGGCAGCCAACCAACCCAAACCCATGATCGGGTACGCCCACCGGCCCCCGAAGCGGCGACCGCACCCGATCACGAGGGCGGGGTCGCGCACCATGCACTTGGAGCACTTGGAGCACCTCGAGCACTTGGAGCACCTCGAGCACCTCGAGCACCTCGAGCGGTGACCGAACCCGATCACAGGTACGGGGTCCCTCACCGTCCGGCCTCGGTGGTCAACGCACCCGATCCGGTAGCGGGTGCGAGCACTGCCTCCGCGACGACGAGCGCACCCGACCGAGAGCGCGGGTTCGCCCACCACCCCAGCCCCGATGGTGAACGACCCCGTTTCCGTGATCGGGGGCGCCCACCACCCCGACCGTGATGGTCAACGCACCCGATGCGACCTCGAGTGCGATTACCCACCGCCCCGACGGTCACCGCACCCGATACCGCATCGGGGTCGCTCGCCATCCCGGTCGCGGCGGCGAACGCCCCTGATCACGGTTATGGGTACGCCCACTGCCCCAACCGGCATGACGAACACACCCGATCACGAGTACGGGTGCGTTCACTGTCCCAACCGATGACGAACGCACCCGATACCGCATCGGGTACGACCACCCGCCTCGACGAAGGTCACCGCACCCGAACCTGTGATCGGGTGCGGTGACCATCCGGATCGCGGCGGTGAGCGCACCCGATCGCGAAAACGGGGTCGTTCACCTCCCCGGTTGCGGTGGTGAACGACCCCGATCACAGGTTCGGGTGCGGCTGCCCGCCTCGACGACTGTGGCCGCACCCGATCACGAGTACGGGTGGGGCCACTGTCCCAACCGAGATGGCGGTCGTACCCGATACCGCATCGGGTACGACTGCCCGCCTCGACGATGGCGAATGCACCTGATCACTGATGCGGGTACGGATACCGCCCCAGCGAGAGGTGAACCCGCCCGATCACCGGTGCGGGTGCGGGTGCCGCCCTAGCAAGAGGTGAACGCACCCGATGCGGTGTCGGGTGCGTTCGTGTGGCGGGCCTCGGCGCAAGACGTCGGCGGGACCTCGGCACGGAACCTTGGCGGAGCCTCGGCACGGGACCTCGGCACGAGGGCTGAGCGAGACCTCGACGCAAGGGCTGAACGGGACCTCGACGCGAGGGCTGAGCGGCGGGTCAGGCTGTGGCTGGACGGGACCTCGACGCGAGGGCTGAGCGGCGGGTCAGGCTGTGGCTGAACGGGACCTCGACGCGAGGGCTGAGCGGCGGGTCAGGCTGTGGCTGGACGGCGGGCTACCGAGAGCACGTCCAGCAACAACGCGCCCGCCGCGACCACGCCCAACAGGACGAGGCCCAGCGCGTACGACTGGAACCGGCCGTAGATCGCGCCCATCACCAACGGCGGCACGAATCCGCCCAGCCCGCCCGCCGCACCGACCACCCCCGTCACCGAACCGACCTGGTCGGCCGGCGCCACCTGGGCGACCAGGGCGAACGTCGCGCCGCTTCCCGCGCCGAGGGCGGCCGCCATCGCCAGGAACGCCATGGTGCCGATCGGCGCCAGGGCGGGGGTGAAGGATTGGACGGTGGCGCCTGTGGCTACCACGCTCAGGGCCACGGCGAGCACCCGGCTCGGGGTGTAGCGGTCCGACAGCCAGCCGCCGGCCGGGCGCATCAGCACTGCCAGCAGGACGAATCCGGCCATCCGGTTGGCGGCGTCGGCCTGGGTCAGCGCGTACGCCGTCTTCAGGTAGGCGGGCAGGTAGACGGAGAAGGCAACGTACCCGCCGAACGCGACCGCGTACAGGGCGGAAGCCTGCCGGGTGACGCGCAGCCGGAGTACGGCGCGGAGGCGGGCGTTCAGCGGGGACGCCGGGACCGGGCGGTTCGGGGCGTCGCGCAGGACCAGCCAGGAGAGCAGTGCGTACGCCGCGAGGGCAGCCGCTGTGATCAGGAACGGGACGGGCGTGCTCGTCGCGTCGACCAGTTTGACCGTGGTGAGGGCGCTGATCGCGGTGCCGCCCATGCCCATGCCGAACACGCCGACCGCGAATCCGCGGCGCTGTGGCGGGAACCAGGCGTTGACGAAGGGGACGCCGACGGCGAAGGTGGTGCCGCCGACGCCGAGGAAGAAGCCGCCGATCAGCAGGGCGGTCAGCGAGTCGTGCCCGAGGAGGCCCAGGTAGAGGACCGGGACGATGGTGGCGAGCGAGACCAGCGGGAACATCACCCGGCCGCCGTACCGGTCGGTGAGGGCGCCGACCGGGATCCGGCCGACCGAGCCGACCACGACGGGTACGGCCACCAGCAGTGCCTGCTGGAACGCGCTCAGTCCGAGGACGGTCTGGAAGGTGGTGGCGAGGGGGCTGAGGAGTGCCCACGCCCAGAAGTTGACCGCGAAGCCGAGGGTGGCGACGGCGAGCATCAGGCCGGGGCGTGATGCGCCGACGGAACGGTCCGCCAGTGCCGGGGTTGTGCTCATGTCGAACTCCACTGTCCGTGCCGGGATGTCCCGCCGGTGATGCGGGACCCTGACCTCAGGCTTCCGCGATCACGGTCCGCTCGGCAGGGACGTTGGCCCCGGACCGGCGGGACCCCACACCTCCCGAGAAGGTCTCACGGAAGATGCCGGCATCGACAGGAGAGGGGTCAGGCGGGGCGCAGGACAGCGACCAGGAAGTCCGCTCCAGGGCTGTACGGGCGCAGGTCCCACGTCGACAGGAGCAGGTCGGCGGCCAGGCCGGCTTTCTCCGCGTCGGTGAGGAAGTCGTCGAAGTCGTAACCCCGGCCGGCGCCGAAGCCGACCACCGCGCGCCCGCCCGGCGCCAGGTGTTCGTGGAAGCGGGACAGGATCGCCGGCCGGCTGGACGGGCCGGCGAAGGTCACCACGTTGCCCGCGCAGACGATCAGGTCGAAGCGGGTGTCCAGTGCCAGCTCGGACAGGTCGCCGACCTGCCAGGTGGAGCCCGGGTGGTTGCGCCGGGCTTCCTCGATCAGCACCGGGTCGAGGTCGACGCCGGTGACCTGGTGGCCGGTGGCGGCCAGCAGACCGCCGACGCGGCCGGTGCCGCAGCCCGCGTCCAGGATGCGGGCGGCACGCGGCAGCATGGCGTCGATCATGCGGGCCTCACCGCCCAGGTCGTCGCCGCGGTCGGCCATGGCCTTGAAGCGGTCGATGTACCACTGGGAGTGGCCCGGGTTCTCGGCGATCTGACGGAGCCAGAGGTTGTCGCTGGTCATGAGGTGAAGTCGACCTTCGCGGTTTCGACGGTCTCGGCGGTGCGCCCGGGGCCGCCCTGCCACTGCCAGTAGAGGTTGGTGTGCGCGATGACCTGCTCGGGAGCGGGTGCGCCGTACTTCGTCAGGTCTTCGGTGGTGTGCGCGTCGGAGACGAGGGTCACGTCGTATCCCCTGACGAATCCGCCGTGCAGGGTGGCCCTGATGCACGCGTCGCTCTGCGCGCCGGTGACGACCAGCTTGCCGATGCCCCGGGCGGCGAGGACCTGCTCGAGTTCGGTGGCTTCGAACGAGTCGCCGTAATTCTTGTGGATCAGCGGCTCGGTCTCGTCGCGGCGCAGCTCCGGCACGTACTGCCAGTCGTCGCTGTCGCGGGCCAGGTCGTCGTCGGAGTGCTGCACCCAGACCACCGGCACGTCGGTGGCGCGGGCCCGGCTGATCAGCGTGTTGATGTTGGCGATGACGTCGTCGCGCCGGGGTGCGCCCGCGACCACGCCTTTCTGCACGTCGATGACCAGCAGTGCGGTGTGGGGACGGTCCGTCAGAGTCGTCATGCTGAAACCCTAGACCGGCGGTACGAGGCGCGGACCTCGGCCGGCGCCGGTCCGGGAGCGGGAAAACCGTTACGCCGGGCGAGGTGGACGCTGTACGGACGTCACAGGTAGGCGAGCGGCCGTCCCCTCTCAGCCCGGGCGGGTACCGGTCGGAGCGGTGCGGGAGCCGGGCGGGTACCGATCGGAGCGGTGCGGGAGCCGGGCGGCCCGGCCGGGGTGGGACCTGCGGCCCTGCCCGGCGTGCACCCGCGGCGCTTGGCTGAGTGCATGATCGCCACTCTTTTCGCGCTGGTCGGCATCGCCCTGATCGCCGCCGCCGTCATCATGATCGCGCAGGGCCTGATCGGTCGGCGCAGCGTCACCGCGGAACTCGCCCGCCAGCGGATCAGCTTCCCGGCCGACCACCTGCCGGCCGGCCTCGACGCGTACGCCGGCCGCACGGTCCGCACCGGGACCGAGGCCCGCGCCTACTCCACACTGATCGGCGCGCACGTGGCGAGTGCGACCGGTGGCCGCACCTACGCGGAGATCACCGCCGAGATCCAGGCCGGCGACGAGGACGAGAAGCTGAGCAGGCTGCGCGAGACCGCCTTCATGGGCGAGACCCTGCGCGGGGCGTTGCTCGGCGCCTACCAGGCCTGGCAGGTGACGCTGCTGGTGATCGGCTTGGGCGCGCTCTGCCTGGCGATGGGGGCCGGTTTCCTCGGTCTCGCCTTCTCCTGATCCCGCATCGGGCTTGAGCCGGCCCCTGGGGCAGGGTGCAGACTTCTCGGCATGTCGGTATCGGTGGGCCGAAGGGCCCTGGGGAACGAGGCGGTCGGCGGCCTAGCGTGGCCGCATGGCGACCGTCACCGCGGGGCCGGCCCCGCGTCGGCGCACCGTCCGCACGTTCCTGCCGCCGCAGCACGGGGCGTGGGCGATGCTGCTCGTGCCCTACCTCGCCGGGATCGTGGTGGGCGGCTTCCACTGGCTGGACCTGCCGTTGCTCGGGGCGTGGCTGGGCGGATACCTGTTCTCTTACTACGCGTTTCAGGCCGTCAAGACGCGGCGGCCGGGACGGTTCCGGGAGCCGTTGCTGCTCTACGGTCCGGTCACCGCGGCCCTGGCGATCCCGGTGCTGGTCGCCCGGCCGCAACTGCTGTGGTTCGCCCCGGCCTACACGGTGCTGCTCGCGGTCAACGGGTGGTTCGCCTGGCGGCGGCGGGAACGGGCGCTGGTCAACGATCTGGCGTCGGTGGTGCAGAGCTGCCTGATGGTGCCGGTGGTCGCCGTGGTCGCGGGCGTCGCGCCGACACGGGTCGCGGTCGCCGGGCTGATCGTGCTGCTGTACTTCGCGGGCACGGTGCTGTTCGTCAAGACGATGATCCGGGAACGGGGCGTTGTCGCGTACACCCGGGGGTCGGTGCTCTATCACCTGCTGGCGTTCGCGGCAGCGGCGGTGATCGGGGTCGTGCCCGCGCTGGTGTTCGCGCTGCTGCTGGTCCGCGCCTGGTCGCTGCCCGGGCGGCCGCTGACACCGAAACGGGTGGGCCTGATCGAGATCGGCGCATGCGTCCTGGTCCTGCTCGCAGCGTGGTCAGGCGGCCAGTGAACGGATCGCTCGCAGATAGCGGGAGGTCGCCAACTCCTGGGCCAGGGTGGTGAGTGGACCGCCGGCTCGGGCCAGCGCGGACGCGGGCCGGGAGAACGCGGTGATCCGGAAGCGGACCCGGCCCGCCTCGGTCAGGTGTACGGCGAACGCCTCCTCGCCGCGCTCCGGGTGGCCGCCCAGGGTGCCATAGGCGAACCCGCGCTGCCGGGGGTTGTCCAGGCAGTACACCACCCGGCACGGGAAGGTCAGGCCGAGCAGTCCGAGGATCACCACGGCACCGGGGATGG
This sequence comes from Actinoplanes rectilineatus, assembly GCF_000962825.1. Taxonomy (GTDB): domain Bacteria; phylum Actinomycetota; class Actinomycetes; order Mycobacteriales; family Micromonosporaceae; genus Actinoplanes; species Actinoplanes rectilineatus. The sequence continues at coordinate 2,101 of NZ_JZKF01000106.1, read as the reverse complement.
CGTGCGGGGCGGACCCTCGCAGCACCGACAAGCCGGCGGCCCGGTGCATCTCCCAGTGCATGAGTCCGGCGGCTGCCCGCTCGAAGGCCTCCTGCCCGGCGCCGATCTCGACGTCGCGGCGGATCCAGCGGTAACCGGCGGGCAGCGGCACGTCACGGGTGGCGCCCACCTCCGCATAGGTGAACGCGGCAGAGGCCGGCCCGAACCGCATTGATCCACGCTACCGCCGGACGGGCCGGGCCGCTCACCCGTCAGTCGTTCTCCGCCACTCCCGCATCGCCGGCAGCAGAACCGACCGGGCCCGCCACACCCGTCGGCCGCTGTCCCCGGGCTTCCGCCTCTCCGACGGCAGGCCGGGACGGCGCCGGCCGGTCATTCGTTCTCCAGGATCTCCCGGATCGCGGGGGGCGTGTCCGGCGGCAGGTCGGGCAACGGCGGGTCGTCGGGCGGCGGCCCCCACGGGGTGGGGAGCAGCCCCTCGCGCTGGAGGCGGCGGCTGCGGCGGGTGTTGTGGTACTCGAGGGGGATCTCGTCGAGCGGCACCGCCTCGCCGGTGGACTGCCGGTGGGCGGCGCTGATCCGCACCAACGGCCGGGCCGCGTCCGGGCCGGTCGCCGCCCACTGGGCGAGGCTGGTGTGGCCGTTGCCCCACGGGTGCGCCACCGTCACGATCACGTCGTCGAACTCGGAGCGTTCCAGCATCGTCGGTTCATTCTCCCCGGTCGCGGCGGATGCGGTCTCGGATCTCCGGCGGCAGGGCCGACAGCGGGGCCTGCTGCACGTCGTCCGGTGGCGGGCCCCACGGCGTCGGCAGCCGGCCCTCGCGTTGCAGGGTGCGGCCGTGCCGGGTGTTGTGGTATTCGAGCGGGATCTCCTCGAGGGACACCGGGCGTCCGGTGGATCGGCGCCGGGCCCGGACGATCGTGACGAGCGGCCGTGCGCCCGGACCTCGCGACGCCCACTCGGTCAGGGTCGCGTCGATGTCTCCCCACGGGTGCGCCACCGTCACGATCACGTCGTCGAACTCGGAGCGATCGATCATGGAACGCCTCCGGGCGGGCTCATCGGGAAGGGGTTCGGACGAGTATCCACCAGGAAGTCGGCCAAGTCGTCACCGTGGAACAGGCCTTCACCCTCCGAGAGGGACAATTGGTTGGACGGCCAGACCACCCGGTCCCGGGGCACCTGGAAGTGGCTCAGGTCCGGCGCCTGCCGGTAGGCCGGATGCGGTGTGCCGTTGATGATCGCGGACAGTCCGGGGTCGGTGGTGCGGGCTGCGGCGAGCGGGTCGGTGGTGACGCTGACGAACGGGCTGAGCGAGGTGTTGCCGGTGGCGTGCGCCTCCGCTGCCGCCCGCAGCTGCTCGGGGGTGCTCAGCCGGTTCGCCCTCACCCAATCCTGGATGTCCGGGTGGTCGGAGAGGGGCGAGCGCAGCGTGCTCGGGTCGGCGGCGGTGTGGAAGCGGTAGACGTCGACCAGGTCGTCGGCGGCGCCGCTGCCGCCCACCCGGCCGCCGGGGGCGGGGACCGTTCCGCCGCTGAGCAGGTCCGTTGCGAGGGCGCGGGGGTTGAAGATGTCGCCGCCGGTGAGGCCGCGTTCGACGCCGCCGCCGACCACCGACTCGGCGCCGTTGATCGCCAACTCCCGGACGAACGGGTTCGTCGCGGCGAGCCGGGCCGAGTTGCTCGCCACCGCCGCCGCACCCGCGCCCAGTCCGCCACCGGCGGCACCGATCAGGCCGTCGACCGCGACCTGACCCCAGTCCACCTCACCGGTCGTGAACTTCTGCACCCCGGCACTGATCCCGCCGGCCAGCAGACCGCCGGACGCCGCCATCAACGCGATCCCCGCCGGGCCGCCGACGCCGGTGAACATCAGCGCCACACCGCCGACGACCATCGCCCCGGCGGCGAGGTACTCCCAGTTGTCGCCCACCCAATCCGCGGCGTCCTCGAAGAAGCCGCTGCCCATGTCGTCCCGGTAGGACCGCAGCTCGGCGTCGGTGACCGGCCGCAGGCCCGACGGGTCCGCACGGCCGACCGGATCGTTGCCCGCGTAGTGGTACGGGTTCCCCGACCAGGCCGTCCCCGGAACCGGCGGC
>NZ_JZKF01000105.1 GCF_000962825.1 Actinoplanes rectilineatus | reverse complement strand
GCCGATGGTACTGCACTCGGGAGGGTGTGGGAGAGTAGGACGCCGCCGGACTTAACGTTGAGAAAGGCCCACCCTTCGGGGTGGGCCTTTCTTCGTTTCTGGACCTTTTCAGACTCCGGGCTGGGTCTGGAGCGCTTTTCACAGCGCGTTTCTGACAGCGTTTCCGGACCGCGGTCAGCGCCAGGATTTCAGAACCCGATCGATGTCGGTCCGGATTCGTTCGCGGGCCTCGTCGCGGGGCACCCCGTTCATCAGCATCTCGTCGTAGGCCGTGTCCTCGTGGCGTACCGACGCGACGACGGCACGGGTCACCGCGTCCGGGTCCAGGGCTCGGCCGGCGGCACTGCGGCCCACGCGTCCACTGCCCCGTGTGCCGGTGTGCAGACTGATCGCCTCGGCACGCTCCGGCGGGCAGCCCGGGAACAGATGGACGATCGACGCGGCGAGCTCGTACTGGAAAGTCTCGTCTGCTGCTTCACGGCGTACCCGATCACGATCTCGCCGACGGGCCCGGGCGTCCTCGTCGGAGAGGCACTCCTGCTCGGCCTGTTCGATGGCGGCACGCTCGACCAGCAGGCCCTGACGGTCGTACCGCTTGCGGGACCGGTTGAACCGGACCACCACCGCGGAGAGGCGGCTGGCCTTCTTGGCCCGGCGGGTCATCGCCGCGTCGCCGGCCGCCAGGAACTCCAGGTGGTCCAGGTCGGCGCAGGTCAGGCAGAGCGGCCCGGCCTCCTCCATGGTCAGCATGTCGCCGCTGGTCTGCCCGCAGGAGGTGCAGGTGAAGTCCTTCGCGGGCAGCACCACGACCAGGTCCGGCGCCTTGCTCTTCTTGGCGGTCAGCTTCTCCCGCTGCTGGTCGGTCATCGCGGCCGGCGTCCAGTGCGTGCGGTAGGCGAGTTCCACCGCGGGTGTGCCGTCGGCGGTGAACCGGAGCGGCCGTCGGTCCCGCATCGCGGAGAGGTACTCGACCTCGCTTGATCGCAGGCCCCGGCTCGCCGTCCAGCGGTGGAAGATCTCCAGGGTGTCGGCGAGGCGTTCCGGGGACACCGCCGCGATCGCCTCCAGCGTGGGCCGGCGGCCCTGCCGCCAGTCCGTCACCAGGCCCGGCGGCACCCAGCCGAGACCGGTCAGCACGTCGAGTGGGCTGACGTACTTCTGACGGTCCAGCGCCTGTTCGGCAGCGGTCACGATCCGGCGTTCCAGCTTCGAGACGGGCTGCATGGACGGCACGCTACCCGCGCCCTCAGATGCCGGCCACAAGGTATTCGCGTATCTGGCGCCGTTCGCGATGATCACGTGCAGCCAGGTGCTGAATCACGACCTGCCCTCGAACGTGCCGATGTTGCGGGCGACTCCCAGGACTGCTGCGAGTAGCCGGTGTTCGGGCGGCGGACGCCCCACGCCGGACGTTCGTCACCGGCCACGACGGGGGACCGCCCGGAACAGGTGGTCGGGCCGGGCCGTCGCGGGCCGTCCACCGCCCGAAACCCGCACCGGAACGGCCCGGCCTTGCCAGGATGACCGTATGAAGATCGTGCGGTGGTTCCTGGACGGCCGGTTCGCCCGGATCTACCTCTCACTCGTCGCCGCGCTGACCGTCCTGGGCGTCGTCGAGGTGTACGTCCTCCACAGCGACTTCCCGTTCCTGCCCGGTATCGCGATCGTCGTGGCCGCGCCGGTGGGCGTTCTCATCGAAACCTACGCAAACATGGACTTTGTCGGGTTCGTGCTGTCCGCGGCGGTGGGGGCGCTGGTGAACGTCGCGGTGGTGAACGGACTACGGGCGGCCGTCCGTCGCCGCCGGGGGTTCAGGACGGCAGGTTGAGCGTACGGAAATCGACGTATTTGAAGTTGGTGCTCGTCCGGCCGCCGTCCGGGGTGTTCTCGCCGTCGTGGAGCACCAGAAGGCCCCGGGGGTAGCCGGGTAGGGGCGTGGAGGTCACCGCGGCGCCGTCGGAGTGCTGAACGCCGTCGGTGGCCGGGCCGTCCGTGACGGTGAAGATGCTGATCGGCCGGTTGTCGCGCCGGTCGTAGACGAAGAACCGGCTGTCACCCTGACTCGACACGATCAGGTAACCGCCCCGGCGACCGGTCGGGTAGATGGTGGCACCCTCCACGTCCGCGGTGATCCGCCCACCGAACCCGGGGTCGTTCGCGGTGTCCACGACGCACTCCTCGGTCTCGGCGTCGTAGGTTGCCGGCGTGCCGTACGACGAGACGCGCTCGACGATCCTCGGGATGCTGCTGAAGACGCCACCCTCGAGGTTGATGCGCCACAGTGCGACATCCTCCTGGGCGGCGTAGAGGACACCCGCCTCCGCATCCACGACCATGCCTTCGACCTGCGGCTCCTCACCCGGCTCGGCACACGGCGACCAGTTCGTGCCGTCCGGCAGCCGGAAGGTGCGCGGCAGATCCAGAGTGTCCGACGTCCGGTAGGTGACCTTCCCGTTGCGCTCCTCGAGACGGAAGATGCCCAGCCGGGTGCTGTGCCGGCGGCTCACCACCGCGTAACGGTCGTAGACGGCGACACCGTAACCGGTGGCCTGCTCCTCGACCTCGGACTGATCACGGGAGAACAGCAGCGGGGCGTCCGCGGACGTGATGTCGGTCAGCCCGGACGGGTCGATCTTGTAGATGCGGAGTTTGTCCAGACCGCGGTCGGTCACCACCGCCACGTCGACCTTGCGCTTGCCGAAGGTGAACCCGGTCAGGATGTCGACGTTGTTGAAACGGCCACCCTCCGGTGTGGCGATCGACTGGACCTCCCGGCCGGCCAGGTCGTAGACCCGCAGACCACCGTTCTTGGCCGTGCCGATCACCAGGCTCCGCGACCGGTCCGCAGCGTTGATCCAGATGGCCGGATCGTCGGCGTTCGCATCCCCGCCGGCCTCGTCGTCGAACAGCGCAGGCGTCTCCACCGTGGCCGTGATCTCCCGAACCGGCCGCGCCGATTCCGCGAACGCGGGCACCCCGGCGGCGAGCGTGGTCAGGGCCACGAAGGCGGCGATACCTGTACTCCGTTGCATGACTCCCGAGCATCCCCGAAAAGCCTGACGGATTGATGGACGCTGCCTGAACATCACCAGGCTGTTACCCAGTCGTGATCACCCGGGGAGGGCGCTTATCTCGGAGGCGCGTCCGCGGGGGTGGGTGCAATGATTGCGGGGCGAGCCGAGGTCGGTACTCTGACAGCGGCGGGCCGCTAGCTCAATGGCAGAGCTGTGGACTTTTAATCCATAGGTTCAGGGTTCGAGTCCCTGGCGGCCCACTCAGTTTCGCAGGCCAGCGCCGGTGTCACCGGCGCTGGCCTGTTCTGTTTCCTCAGGCGTACAACAGGGGTGCCATGGTCGAGCGTGTGATCGCCGAGCGGCTGCTTCTGCTCGACGCGGTCGGCCACATGTTCCAGCTGACCCGTGCCTCCTGTTCGGCGGGGAAAGTGTCGTCGATGGCCGGCTTCGGCATCAGCGGCTGAGGGTGGCGACTAGCAGGTTCGGGTCCTGCTGGGTGCTGTAGGCGGCGCTCGGCACGAGCAGTGTGCGGCCGCGTACCGCGACGGAGGTCGGGTTGGACAGGCCGTCGGCGGCGGTCAGCAGGACCTCGGTGCGGGGCCCGGTGACGCGGACGACCTGGTTGACCGTGTTGAGGGCGGCGATGATCTCGTCGCCGTGGCCGGTGAAGGTGAAGTCGTCGATGCCGGTCAGGCCGGTGGCCACCACGCGGGCCGGGCCGAGGCCCTTCGCGCCGAACGGCAGGCGCAGGATGGTGCCTTCGTCGAGGTTGGAGGCGTACACCGCGTGGTTGTGGATCTTGATGCCGTTGACCCCGAGCAGGCCGTCGGCGGCCAGCGCCGGGTCTGAGCTGACGGTACGGACCCGGCCCTTCGGGGAGACGGTGTAGACGGTGCCCTTGACCGAGTCCGTCACGTACAGCAGGCCGGTGGACGGGTCCCGGGTCATGCCGTTGGGCAGGCCGTCGGCGGGCAGTGCGGCGAGGAGACGGGGCCTGCCGCCTTCGGTGAACGTCCAGATGCCGGTTTCGGTGGAGCCGGTGGCGTACGCGACATAGAACGTCCTGCCGTCCCGGACCAGGCCGGTGACCAGTGGGAAGCCGAGGACCGGTGTCGTCGCGGCGGCGTCGGCGGGCGCCGGCAGGGTGGCCAGGACGCGGATGCCACCGTCGGCGCCGATCCGGGCGACCTGCCGGCTGCCGGCGAAGGTGACGTCGACGCTGCCGTCCCGGTCAAGGACGATGTTCTCCGGCATCTGCCCGGTCTTCAGGTCGAAATGCACGGCGATCCGCGCGTCGACGACGGCGCGATGTCCCACCGTGCTGATCGACGCGACCGGGCCGACCGGGCTGCCGAGGGTGGGCGCTCCGAAGGCCACGGCGCCGCTGAGAAGGCCGGCGACGGTCACGGTCATCAGGGCGCGGCGGCTGAGAGTGATGTTCACGAGGTTGCTCTCCTGCTTTCGAGGGTTCTGGCCGTTCGAGACTGCGCCCGGTGCGCAGGGCGGCAACAGACCCGCTTGTGGCTACCCCTGGCAGGTGCAGGCACGGCGTCGTCAGCCGGCCGTCAGCTGACGATCCGGGGATCGGGAGCTTCATTTGATGCGATCTCCCCATGAGAAGAACCCGCAGGCGGCTGCTCGTGGCCGCCGGAGTGCTCGTCCTCGGCGCGGCCGCCACTCTGGCCGCCGTCGACCGGTGGATCGACACTTACGTCGACCCGATGGAGGACGACGTCCGGAACGCGGGCTACGTCGAGAAGGTCGTGCAGGTCAACGACGTGGGCCTCAGTTTCGTCGAGGGCCCGGACAACGGCCCGCCGCTGGTGCTGCTGCACGCCCAGCACATGGACTGGTACAGCTACAACCTCGTCCTGCCGGCCCTGGCCGCGTCGTTCCACGTGTACGACGTCGACTATCCGGGGCACGGCGGCACCACCGTCCCGGACGACTATCCGATGACGGCGAACCGGATCGGCGCGGACCTCGGCGACTTCATCGACGATGTCATCGGCGAACCGGTCTTCGTGACCGGTAACTCGTCAGGTGGGCTGCTCGCCACCTGGCTGGCCGCGAACCGGCCCCGGTCGGTGCGGGCCGTAGTCCTGGAGGATCCGCCGCTGTTCACCTCGGAGGCGGGATATCCGTCGCCGACCCTGGCCGATCGTTCCTTCACCACGGCGGCCGATGCGGTCCGGGACGGCACCGACGACTTCCTGCTGTACTGGATCGAGGCCTCGTCGGCGTTCTTCGACAAGCACGTGGCGCCGGGATCCGCCTGGTTCCTGCGTCAGGCGATCACGTCGTACCGTGAGGCCGGCCCGGATCGGCCGGTCGAGCTGGGCATCGTCGCCAACGACACCGTCCGGCAACTGCTGCGGGGCCTGGACCGGTACGACCCGCGCTTCGGTGCGGCGTTTCACGACCGGACCTGGAATGCCGGCTTCGACCACGCCGAGGCGCTGGCCCGCATCGAGGCTCCCACCCTGCTCCTGCAGGCGGACACCGAGTTCCTGCCCGACGGGACGCTGAACGGTGCGATGGGCCCCGAGGACGGGAAACGGGCAGCGTCGCTGCTCAGGAATGGCGAGTACCGGGTCGTCAACGCCACCCACGTGATCCACCTGGCCGAGCCGGAACTGTTCGTGAGCCTGCTCGAGGAGTTCCTCCTCCGCGAGAGCATGCCAGGATGAGGACATGACGACGCGGGTGCTCGTCGTCGACGACGACGAGCGGATCCGGGCGATGCTCACCTCGACCCTGACCTTCGCGGGCTTCACGGTGGAGTCCGTCTCGTCGGCTGCCGAGGCGTTCACCCGGATCCCCGAGGGCCGTTTCGACGTCGTCCTGCTCGACGTGATGATGCCCGGAACGGACGGTTTCGAGGCCGTCCAGCTGATCCGGCGCCACGACGGGAACCTGCCGGTGATCTTCCTGTCCGCGCGGGACAGCGTCGACGACCGGGTCCGTGGGCTCCGGCTCGGCGCCGACGACTACATCACCAAGCCGTTCAGTTCGGCCGAGGTCATCGCCCGGATCGAGGCCCGGACCCGACGGTCCGACCGGCCGGCGACGCTGCGGTGCGCGGATCTCGAACTCGACGCGGACCGGCATTTCGTCCGGCGTGGTGGCCAGGACCTCGAACTGTCGCCCACCGAGTTCCGGCTGCTGCGGCTCCTGCTGGAGAACAAGGGCCGGGTGCTCTCCAAACGGCAGATCATCGACCGGATCTGGCAGTACGACTTCGGCGGGGACACGAACATCGTCGAACGGTTCATCTCGAACCTCCGCCGCAAGATCGACGACGACCGCCCGGCGATCATCCGTACGGTGCGCGGCTTCGGCTACAGCATCGACGATCCGGAATGACCGTGCGTTCGATCCGCGCCCGGCTCACCATCACCCTCAGCGCGTCGGCCGCCGCGGTGATCGCCCTGTCGTTCGCGGCGAGCGTGGCCCTGATCTCGGCGTTCCTGCACCACCGGGACGCCGGGCAACTACGGTCGGTCGCCGCACGCCTGGAGACCGGCTTCACCGCCATCGGGGCGACGGTGATCGACGAGCGGGCCCTGCGCGACCCCACCGCCAACAGCGTCCACACCATGCTCGTCACCACGGCCGGACCCGTCGGCGCGGACGGTCTCGACGCCGGGGCGCTCACCGGTCTGGCCACGGCGGGACCGGCGGAACCGGTGACGGTGGCCGACCGCTATCTCGCCCTCGGCATCGACATGCGCGACCGCGGGCTGCGCTACCGCGCCCCGGACGGCGTCGAGACGCCGGCCCTGCGCATCGTGGTCTTCCTCGACACCGCCGACCGCCGTCAGACGACGCTGGGCATCGTCACGGTGATCGCCGGCGCCTCCACCGTGGCCGTGGCCGTCTTCATCCTCCTCGCCGTCCTGATCGTGGGCCGGGGTCTGGCACCGCTGCCGGCCATGGCCGAACGGGCGGAACGGGTCGCCGCCGGGGACCGCACCCGTCGGCTGCCCCTGGGCCGGGGCGACCCGGCGATCGAACGACTCGCCCGGACGGTGAACGCGGCGTTCGACGCCCAGCAGGACGCCGAACACCGGATGCGGGCCTTCATCGCGGACGCCTCCCACGAACTGCGCAACCCGCTGACCGCGGCCACCGGCTGGGTCGAGCTCTACCTGAACGGCGGGCTGTCCGACGAGGGCCGGCTCACGGACGCCCTGCAGCGGGTGGACAACGACCTCGGCCGGATGCGGCAGCTCGTCGACGAACTCGCGCTGCTGGCGCGTACCGATGCCGGCCGGCCGTTGGAACAGCAGCCGGTGGACCTCCGTGCCGTCGCCGAGGACGTGGTCGCCGACCTGCGCGTCATCGCACCGGACCGCCGGATCCGGCTGGAGGCGGAATCCGCCGTCGTGCTGGGCGACCACGCGCGGCTGAGCCAGGCGCTGAGAAACCTGGTCGGCAACGCCGTCCAGCACACACCGCCCGACGCCACGATCACCGTGACGGTCGGCGGTTCCACCGGCGAACACCGGATCCAGGTGGCCGACACCGGCCCCGGCATCCCCCCGGAACACCTTCCGCACCTGTTCGAACGGTTCTGGCGCGGTGACCCCGCCCGAACCGCCCCGGGAGGCTCGGGCCTCGGGCTGTCCATCGTGCAGTCGATCGCGACGGCACACGGAGGCTCGATCCGGGTGGCGACCGGCGCCGGCACGGTCTTCACGCTCACCCTGCCCGCCTTCCGGCATACAGAACAGGTCAGCGCCGGTGGACCCGGTGCTGACCCCTGAGGCAGGCGGCGCAGCAGGGCTGGAGGGTCGAGGGCGGTGTGGGTTATGCGGCCCGCCGGTCCGAATCCAGTTCCGCGGTCAAGGGGCCTCGGGGCGGGACCAGGCGTAGGCCAGGGCGGGGCGCCGGCTCGATGTCGTCGTCGGGGTCGGCGACGGTGTCGAAGCGGGCACGCCAGCCGGTGCCGACGCGGTTGCCGGGTGGGCGCAGGGAGCCGCCCGCACCGCGGGAGAGGGCGACCACCAGCAGGTAGCCGAGGATGACGAAGCCGTGGCCGACGAGGCGGGCCACGTCGACGCGGCCGCCCGTCAGATCGTTGAACGACAGCAGCAGGAGCATCGCCACGAAGGCGGTCAGCATCGGCAGCAGGCCGGTGGGGCGGGTGCGGCGCAACGCGATGAAGAGGTAGCCGGCGCCGACCGCCACGTTCCAGGCGGCGGACTCGTGCCACAGATGGCCGGGGGTGGCGTTCAGCCCGGCGTGGTCGTGGCCGGCGCTCACCCCGCCGCCCACCTGGGTCAGGCCGAGGATCAGCTGGACGGCGCCGACCAGTGCCAGCGCAACGTACAGCAGGGCGGGGACGGGCAGCCGCCACCGGCGCCTGGCCGGTGCCTCGGTGGGTAGGGCGGCCAGGATCGCCGCGGTCAGGTCCGGCACCTGCAGTGCCGGGCCGGTCCGGGTCAGCCGGTTGACGGCTGCCGCGCGGTCCAGCCACTCGCGGCAGCCGGCGCAGCCGGCCAGGTGCTCGTCGACCAGCGGTCGCATGACCGGGTCGTCCTCACCGTCCAGCTGCGCGGAGAGCATCTCGCGCCACCGCTCACATCCCATGCCTCCATAGTCGCGCAGGGACGGCCGGGAGTTCCCACCGAGATCAGGGCTTTTCCTGGGCGCCGGACGGGCCGAGCAGCCGGCGGCGTTCCCGGAAGGCCCGCAGGTTCGCGGTGTTTCCGCAGGTGCTGACGTCGTGCCAGACGCCGCTGTTGTTGCGGGACGTGTCGAAGAACGCGGCCCGGCAGGTGACGTTGTGACAAAGCTTGAGCCGGGGCCAGAAACCGGCCTGCTGCGCGAGGAGCGTCTCCGCCCACAGCGCCGAGGCGAACCAGCGGACGCCGCGGCCGGTCGGCACCACCCGGACCCAGCCGGACCCGTCCGGGACGAGGCTCACCGGGACGTCGGCCGGGGGCAGGGTGTGCTCCGGCGGGGCCGGGTCGCCGCCGGAGCGGAGCATCACCTGTTCGAAGGCGGTGCGCAGGCGGCGCAGGGAGCGCAGGTCGCCGGGGGTGAGCAGCAGCGTCGGGGCGGGCAACCCGGAACCCCGCGACCAGGTGCCGAGCGTGTCGGTCAGCCACCACTGGGCGTCTTCCGTGGCGACCAGGAGATCGGCCGCATATCCCATGGTGGCCCGGGTGTTCAGCAATTCCTGGACGAGTGCGAATCCTCCCGGCGCTTCCCGTACGCCGTGTCGTGCGCTGGCTCTCCAGGACATAGCCAAAGCCTACTCGGCTCTTTTCCCAGGTCGGGACGGATTCCACTCGGGTGGGTGGACGATTCGCATTCATCGGTGGACCGTTGTGAATGTGTCTCTAGACTGGCGCGACCACCGGTGAGGGAGGACCCATGCGGAAGGTTCCGACGTTCACCGCCATGATGGCCACGGCACTCGTGCTCGCCGGGGGGTGTGACTCGCCGGACCGGACGACGAGCCGGGTGACTGCTTCTCCCGTACCCCCGAAGGTGTCGACGCCGGCGAGTGAGCCGAGCGCGACGAGTCAGCCGGCCGAACCGAAGGAAGAGCCCCGGAAGCTGAAGAGGGGCGACAAGGGTGACGAGGTGCTGGCGGTGCAGAGGCGCCTCACCGAGCTCGGCTACTGGAACGGTGAGGCCGACGGCAGATTCGGGGGGACGACCCAGCAGGCGGTGTACGCGCTGCAGAAAGCCGCCGGAATCAGCCGCGACGGCACGGTCGGTCCGAAGACGCGGAGGGCGCTGGACGAGGGGGTCCGTCCGAGGGCCCGTTCCAGCAGCGGCAGAGTCGTCGAGATCAGCCTGCGGAGGCAGCTTCTGATGGTTGTCGACGACGGCCGGATCATGCAGGTCTTCAACACGTCGACCGGCTCGAACGAGAATTACGAGCAGGAGGGGAAGACCTTTCTGGCGGATACGCCGACCGGCCGGTTCCGGGTGGGGCGGCAGATCGACGGCTGGCGTGACGCACCGCTGGGTCTGCTGTGGCGGCCGAAGTATTTCAACGGTGGCATCGCCGTGCACGGGGCGAACAGTGTGCCGCCCTATCCGGCTTCGCACGGGTGTGCCCGGGTCTCCATCGCCGCGATGAACTGGATGTGGGGGCACGACGCGCTGCCTTTGAAGACCCGGGTCTGGGTCTACTGACCTACCGCAGGGACAGGGTCCAGGCGGGTGGGCGCCGGCGCGGTGCCGGGATCGCGATCACCGGGGCGTAGCCGGGCGGCCAGGCCGCGCCGTAGAGCTCGGCGCAGATCACCACGCTGAGCCAGGGCACCCACGGGCCGCTGATCCGTAGCGTCCCGCCGTCGCGGGTGTCGAGGTCGAGCAGCCATTCGCCGTGCTGCGGCCGGACGCGCTGCAGGGAGCGCAGCGGAACCTCCCGGTCGCCCAGGATCAGCCGGCTGCTGGTGATGACGGCGAGCCGCCGTCCCGCCCCGGTCAGGTGCACCGGGAACCAGCCGTACTGCTTCTCACCGGCCCGCAGGGGGAGGGTGGCGGTGATCGCCGCGGGTCGGCCTCCTCGTTCCACGAGACTCGCCAACATGCTCATGGAGCGGTGACCCGCTGCGAGCTGTTCAGGGTCGTACGCGGACAAAAGCACTCTCCGATCTAGACAAGCCGCCACAACTCGGCCTATCCGACCCTGGCACGTTCGGTGCCCGGACAACCACTCGATACACACGACCGGTGAGTGTTTTGCCGGTTCGCCTCGTATGAAATATCCCAAAGTTACCTAAAACGGACGAAGGCGCTTAACTCTGGAGAGTGCGCCTGAAGTCACAAGAAAGGTTCAGCAGTCCCGAACGCGAACGATCCCGGTGGAGACATCCGGGTTCTCGCCGGCGCCGTCGACGACCCGCCGTCACCGCGGACCCGGCCGTGCCGATCGCGGACGGATTCACCTGCCGGTGCGGCGCCCCGCCGGAGACCAGGAGTCACTGCCGCCGCCGCCGCGGCGGCGTCTCAGCCGGCGGTGGGGGTCAGCGGACCGGCGGGCGGACGGAGAGCTCACGCCACTCGTCGAGACCGTTGAGGATGGCCCGGATCATGTCGAGGGCGGCGTCCTCGCTGTCGTGCTCGAAGAAGTGCGACGTGCCCTCGGAGCCGCCGGCGCGCTGTTCGACATACCACTGGTCGCCGCTGATGCGGAGGTAGACGTCCTTCCGGGCCAGTCGTCCCCACTTGCCGTTCCACCAGTGCTTCCGCTGCTCCATCCCGGCACTGTATCGAACATCTGTTCGAACGGTGCCGGGAGGGCGGATCTTTTCAGCGGAAGATCAGCGCGGCGGCTCCTGGCGGCGCTGCAGAACCTCGTCGAGGGCACTGTTGGGGACCTGGTTGCCCTGGCCACGCAGCAGCGCGTCGCGGATCTCGGTGAGCAGCTTGACCTCTTCGCTGGGGGCCTTCGGCGGGGGCTCCTCGCCGCGGCGGCGACGCTCGGCCAGCTTGTTCAGCGGCATGACCACGAGGAAGTAGAGGACCGCGGCGGTCATCAGGAAGGTGATGAGGGCGTTGATGAAGCTGGCGTAGTCGAAGGGGACTCCGCGGACCTTGAACGCTCCGGCGTCCAGGCCGGTGCCCCCACCCAGCAGTTGGATGAGGGGCTTGAGGAAGGCCTCGGTGAAGCTGGTCACCACGGTGGTGAACGCGGCGCCGATGACGACACCGACCGCCAGGTCGACGACGTTGCCGCGCATGATGAATTCTTTGAAGCCTTGGAACATCTCTTTCACGAGCACTCCTGGGGCGCCGGGGGTCATTCGGCGACGGGGTGCCCGCCGCCGGTCGGCGACAAACTACGCCGACCGGCCGACCGGTGGAATGAATCGGTGCGGAATGTCGCCCCTCAGTCGAGGGCGGGCTCCTCGGCGGTGACAGCCTCGTCCACCGTCGGGTAGGTGTGCAGCACCTCGACCAGGCCGCTCACCTCGAGGATGCGCAGCACACCGCGCTGCGGCGCGGCCAGGCGGACGGTGCCGCCGGCGTCGTCGGTGCTGTTCTTGGCCCGGACGAAGACCGACAGGCCGGTGGAGTCGCAGAACGACACCTCGGCCAGGTCGAAGACCAGCCGCGTGCGACCCTTCTCCAGCAGGTCGCTGATCTGATCCTGCAGCTGGGGGGCGGTCGCCATGTCGAGCTCGCCGGCGACCGACACGACAACCATGTCGCCGCGCTGTTCTGTTTGTACCGTCAGGGACATTCGACGACCTCCAGTTATTGCTGAACGGTACTCCACGTACCGGGTGACGCGCAGAACAGGGAGAGCTTGACCGTGTCTGTTAGTTGGTCTAGAGCAAGTAAAGGCTTACCTGATGGTAAAGTCCGGCCGTTGCGCACTGATCGCGTGGTAGGGAGACGGCGATGCCGCTGAGTCCGGACGAGGCACGTCGCTTTGCCGACCTGCTGGAGAGTCACGCGGAGCCACTTACGGCCCGCTGGACGGAATTGGTCGTGGCGAGCCTGCGCGGCAGGTTGAGTGGTGCCGAGTTGCATCGGCAGACCACCGACCTGAGGCGTGGGTTCCAGAGCGCGCTCTCCGCCGGTGCCATCGAGGTGACCGACGGGGCGGCCGACGAGTTGCGGGCGCAGCTCAGTGAGCTCTCCAGCAACCGTGCCCGGCAGGGTTTCACCGCCACCGAGACCGCGATCAGCATCTACGCCCTCAAAGAGGCGGTGCTCGACGTCATCGGCGACGGCGACGACGCGCTCCGGCTCTACGTGGCGTTCTCCGCCTTCGTCGACCGGGCCGCGCTGTTCACCTTCGACAGCTACGTCCGGATCCGCGAGAGTCTGATCGCCGACCAGGCCGAACAGCTGCTCGAGCTCTCCACCCCGGTGGTGAAGCTCTGGGAGGGCGTGGTCGCGGTGCCGCTGGTCGGCACGCTCGACTCGGCCCGCGCCCAGGTGGTCATGGAACGCCTGCTGCAGACGCTGGTCGACACCAGCTCGCCGTACGCGATCATCGACATCACCGGCGTACCGGCCGTGGACACCCAGGTCGCCCAGCACATTCTCAAGACCGTGGTGGCCGCCCGGCTGATGGGTGCCGACTGCATCATCTCCGGGATCCGGCCGCAGATCGCCCAGACGATCGTGGCGCTGGGCATCGAGTTCGGCGACATCGCCACCAAGGCCTCGCTCGCCGACGCGCTGCGCTACGTGCTCAGCCGGAACGGCAACAAGTCCTCGAGGAGCTGACGTGGAACGTGTCCCGGTCCTGAAGATCGGCGACATCCTGCTGGTCTCCATTCAGATCGACATGGAGGACCAGGTCGCCCTGCAACTGCAGGAGGACCTGGCTGAGCGGATCGTGGCCACCGGTGTCGGCGGGGTGATCATCGACATCAGCGCGCTCGACATCGTCGACTCGTTCGTCGGCCGCACGCTGGCGACCATCGCCTCGGTCTCCCGGGTGCTGGACGCCGAGACCGTGGTGGTCGGCATGCGCCCAGCGGTCGCGATCACCCTGGTCGAGCTGGGGCTCTCTCTCCCGGGGATCCGGACGGCGCTCAACGTCGAGCTGGGCATCGCGTTGCTCAGCGCGAATCGGAGGCCCGAAATGCCGGACATCGTCGGCGACGAGGACGATCAGGCAGCGGTACCGACGCCGTGAACGAGGAGAGCCAGCGCCTTCCGGTCGTCTCCGACCAGGACGTGGTCCGGGTCCGGCAGCTGGTGCGTACGGCCGCGGTCGCGGCGAAGCTCTCCCTGGTCGATCAGACCAAGCTGGTCACCGCCGCCAGCGAACTGGCCCGCAACACGCTGGTGTACGGCGGTGGCGGCCACGTCGAGGTCACACCGACCCGCAGCGAGCGCGGCAAGGCCGGCATCCGCATCGTCTTCAGCGACGAGGGGCCCGGCATCGCCGACCTGGATCTGGCCTTCACCGACGGTTACACCTCCGGTGGTGGTTTGGGGCTGGGGCTGAGCGGGGCAAGACGACTCGTCGACGAATTCGACATCGTCACCGCGGTCGGCGAGGGCACGACGATTACCGTGGTCAAGTGGTGCCGATGAGCGGAGGCGCGGTGGCGTCCGTACCCGAGGGACTCCTGGACGGTGGGGTCTGGTTCCGGGTGGAAGCCGCCGGGACCGCCGCTTCCGTACGCCGTGCCGCGGAACGGCTCGCGACGGATCTGGGCATGCCGGAGAACCGGATCGCCGACCTCTCGATCGTGGCCGCGGAGGCCGCCGGCAACCTGGTCAAGCACGCCGACCAGGGCATCGTCATGGTCCGCCCGGTACGCACCGCGGAACAGGCCGGCGTCGAGATCATCGCCATCGACAGCGGTCCGGGCATCGCCGACGTCCCGCACGCGATGGGCGACGGCCACTCGAGCGTGGGCACGCTGGGCATCGGTCTCGGCGCGATCCAGCGTCAGTCCAGCCGGTGGGACCTGCATTCGGTGCCGGGGCGGGGGACCGTGCTGGCCCTGCAGGTGTGGCCGGACAGGGCACCGGAACCCTCCTGGGTGTCGGGGCTGACCCGGCCGCTCACCGGGGAACAGGTGTGCGGTGACGCGTACGCGTCGAGGGATGTCGAGGGACGCCGGCAGGTCATGGTCTGCGATGGTCTGGGGCACGGCGGCCTGGCCGCGGTGGCGGCCAACGAGGCCGTGCGCGCCTTCCGGAAGGCGCCCGCGGGTCCGCCCGCGACGGTGGTGGACGTGCTGCACCGGGCTCTCGGGCACACCCGGGGTGCCGCGGTCGCGGTCGCGGAGCTGGACCAGGCCGCCGGGCTGATCCACTATGCCGGTCTGGGCAACATCGCCGGGACCGTCTTCGGCCCGGACGGCGGGCGCCGTGGCATGGTGTCGCTGCCGGGCATCGCCGGTCACCAGCGCCGTCAGCTGCGGGAGTACGACTACCCGATGCCGTCCGGTGCGGTCGTGCTGATGCACAGCGACGGCATCGTGGACCGCTGGCAGGAGTCCGACTATCCCGGCCTGCTCACCCGGACTCCCGCGGTGATCGCGGCCACCGTACTGCGCGACGCGGGCACCCGCCGCGACGACGCCGGTGTGCTGGTGGCCCGGGTCTCATGACCGACCGGCTGCTCATGCGGACGAGCCTGCGGATCGAGCAGGACATCTTCGCGATACGGCAGCTCGGCCGGGAGGTGGCCCGCCGGGTCGGGATGGAGCCGCAGGACCAGACCCGGGTGGCCACCGCGCTCAGCGAGGTGGGCCGGGTCCTCCTCGCGGCCGGCCCGGATTCCGACGTGGAGTTCACCGTTTCCCCCGGCGGGGTACCAACCCTGCGGGTGACGATGGCTCATCCGATGTCCGGTCTCGTGGATCGGATCACCGGGCAGCTGCAACAGGTCGGCCGACTGGTCGACACGATGGAGGTGGACGATGGCGGTACCGGCACTGTTGTCCGGATGTCCCGGCGTTTGCCGCTGGGCGCTCCGCCGCTGACGGACGACCGTATGGACGAGATCCGTGTCGGCCTGGCCCAGCATGTCCCCGGTACCCCGCTGGACGAACTGGCCGTACAGAATCAGCAGCTCATCGCCGCCCTGGACGAGGTGCGGGCGCAGCGCGACGACCTGGCCCGGCTGAACGCCGAGCTGGAGGAGACGAACCGCGGCGTGATGGCCCTCTACAACCAGCTCTCCGAGGAGCTGGAGGAGACGAACCGCGGTGTCGTGGCGCTCTACGCGGAGCTGGACGAGAAGTCGGTGCAGTTGCGGGCGGCCAGCGAGGCGAAGACCCGGTTTCTGGCGAACGTCAGTCACGAGCTGCGGGCGCCGGTCACCGCGATCATCGGCCTGGGCCGGCTGCTGACCGATCCCGGCTCGGACGACCTGACCGAGGAGCAGAGCCGGCAGGTCGATCTGATCCGTACCTCGGCGACCGATCTGTTGAGCCTGGTCAACGGGCTGCTCGACCTGGCCAAGGCGGAGGCCGGGCGGATCGAGCCGAACTGGTCGGAGGTCGACCTCAAGGCGGTCTTCGGCCAGCTGCGCGGCACGCTGCGCCCGATGGCGACCCGCCCGGAGGTGGAGTTCGTGGTCGAGGAGCCGAGCCTGCCGACGCTGCGGTCGGACGAGGTGCTGCTCGCCCAGGTGCTGCGCAACCTGCTGACCAACGCGCTGAAGTTCACCGCGGAGGGCTCGGTGCGGCTGACGGTGCGCCCGGTCGACGGCGATGCCGAGTTCGTGGTCTCCGACACCGGCACCGGCATCCCGCCTGAACTGCACGAACGTGTCTTCGAGGAGTTCTACCAGGTGCCCGGGAGCAAGCCGGTCAGTGGCAAGGGCACCGGTCTGGGCCTGCCCTATGCCCGGCGGCTGGCTGGGATCCTCGGCGGCGGCCTGCGGGTCGACTCGGAGCCCGGTGCCGGCAGCACCTTCACCTTGCGGCTGCCGGTCGCGTCATGAGTCCTTCCGCCACGGTTCTGGTCTGCGACGACAGTGCCACGAAGCGATACCTGCTGGTCAGCTGGCTGACCCGGGCCGGTTTCACGGTGCTGGAGGCGGAGACCGGCGGCGAGGCGCTGACGATGCTGCTGGACTCCGAGGCCGACCTGGTCGTGCTGGACGTGAAGTTGCCGGACATGAGCGGTTTCGAGGTCTGCGAGCGGATCAAAACCGATCAGCGGTACGGCGTCCTGCCGGTCATCCACGTCTCGGCGCATGCGGTGGACGTGGTCGACCGTACCCAGGGGCTGAACCGGGGTGCGGACGCGTACCTGGTGGAGCCGATCGAGCCGGACGAGCTGATCGCCACGGCGCAGGCGGTGCTGCGCTACTACCGGGCCCGGCAGCGCGCCGAGTTGCTGGCGGAGCGGATGGTCCGGCTGGCCGAGACCACGCTGGCGATCAACTCGGCGTCCACCCTGCGGGACCTGCTGGCGGCCGCCGCCGTGGGTGCCTGCGACATCTTCGGGGTTCCGGTGGCGGTGGTGGCGGAGTCCTCCGACGGGGAGGGCCTGGCCGCGGTCGGGAAACCCGCGACGCTGCGCCCCTGCACCGTCCCCAGCGACCGGATGGTCGCGGTGGGGTCGATGGTACGTACCGACGAGCCTGCCGACTGGGACGTGGCCGACTGGCCGGAGGGCGACTCGGTGGCCGTCGCGTCGGCCCGGCTGCGCGCGGACCGGCCGCCGGTCTACGTGATCGCGCCGAGCGGCTCCCAGACCGCCGGGTTCCCGGTGCTGCGGCAGCTCTCCCAGGCGGTCGCGGCGGCGGTGGAGGCACAGCGCTCGTTCGACGAGGAGCACCGGATCGCGGTCACCCTGCAGCGGAGCCTGCTGCAGTCCCGGCTGCCGGAGGTGCCCGGCATGGAGCGGGCCGTGCTGTACGAGCCGGCCGGTGCGCAGACCGAGATCGGCGGCGACTTCTACGAGCTGACCATGCTGAACGGCCAGCTCCTGGTGGCGATCGGGGACGTGGCGGGGCACTCGTTGCACGCGGCCACGGTGATGGCCGAGGTGCGGCACGCGGTCCGGGCGTACGCCGTCGAGGGGCATTCGCCGGCCACGGTGCTGGAGTTGGTCAACCACTTCATGCGGACTGTGCTGCCGACCGACTCGGCCACGTTGTGTCTGGCCACCCTCGATCCGGCGACCGGGCGGATGCGGATGGCCAGCGCCGGTCACCTGCCGCCGCTGCTGCACGTCGACGGCGAGGTGCGGTTCCTGCAGCCGCGCGGTCCGCTACTGGGGATCCGTGCCCCGCGGCGGACGGAACTGGAGTTCACCCTGCCGCCGGGCGGCACGCTGGTGCTGTACACCGATGGACTGATCGAGCGGCGGGACGTGGACATCGACGAGGGTCTGCGGGCCCTGGCCGCCTGTGCGGAGCGGGTGGAGGACGACCTGGACGCCTTCTGCCGTCGCCTGCTGTCCCAGCTCGCTGGAAACGATCAGCAGGCGGACGACATCGCGGTCGTCGCGCTGCGACGCGTCTGACGTCTCGTTACTACGGAAAGTCATCGCTGGTCTCCTTGACGACGGCTATTCTCTCAGTGAATAGTAGCGCTCATGTCCACGGCGCATGTTCTGTTGGGCCTGCTCGCGGGCGGGCCACGACACGGATACGACCTCAAACGGGCGCATGACGAGCGCCTGCCCAAGGCCAAGCCGATCGCGTACGGTCAGGTCTACGCGACCCTCGGCCGGCTCGAACGCGACGGCTTCGTGGCGCCCTCCGGACAGGATCAGGAGTCCGGTCCGGAGCGCACCTCCTACGAACTGACCGACTCCGGCCGCCGTCGTCTCGACGACTGGCTGGCCGAGGTCGAGACACCCGCGCCGTACGTGACGAGCACGGTGTTCAACAAGGTCGTGGTGGCGCTGATGACCGCCGACGCCGACCGGGCCCGCGGCTATCTGGCCGCCCAGCGCACGGCGCACATGACCCGGCTGCGGGAACTGACCGCGGCCAAGACCGCCCCCGGGGCGAGTGTCGGTGACGTCGTCGCCGCGGACTACGCCATCGGCCACCTCGATGCCGACCTGCGGTGGTTGCAGACCACCATGACGCGGGTCGCGGAGCTCCAGAAGGAAGTGACGTCATGACGGATCCGCTGCTCAGCGGTGTGGGAATCACCAAGAGTTACGGGCCGACGTCCGCTCTCCGCGGTGTCGACATCGAGATCGCCGAGGGTGAACTGGTCGCCGTCACCGGGCCCAGCGGCTGCGGCAAGTCCACGCTGCTGCACTGCCTGGCCGGCATCGTGCGGGCCGACGAGGGCACGGTCACCTACCGCGACCAGGACATCGGTCTGTGGTCCGAGGCGGCGCGCAGCCGCCTGCGACGCGACGACTTCGGGGTGCTGTTCCAGTTCGGGCAGATGGTGCCCGAGCTGACCGCGGCCGAGAACGTCGCTCTTCCGCTGCTTCTTGCCGGTTCGGGGCGGCAGGAGGCGCGGAAGACGGCGATCGGCTGGCTGGACCGGTTCGGGGTGGCCGACCTCGCCGACCAGCGTCCGGTGGCGATGTCCGGCGGTCAGCAGCAGCGCTGCGCGGTGGCCCGGGCCATGGTCACCGAGCCGCGGGTGGTCTTCGCCGACGAGCCCACCGGTGCCCTCGACCGGCTCGCCGGCGAGCAGGTGCTCACCGAACTGGTCCGGGCGGTGCGCGAACAGGGCACGGCGGTCGTGCTGGTCACCCACGACGCTTCGATTTCGGCGTACGCGGACCGCGAGATCACGTTGCTCGACGGCGTCGTCGACCCGAGCGGACTCGGAGTGGCGCCGTGAAAGCGCCGGTTCTCGTCCGGCTGAGTCTGGCCGGGAACCGGACCGACCGGCTGCGGACCGGGCTGACCGTGGTCAGTTCGGCGCTGGCCGGCCTGGCCCTGATGTCGGCCGCCGTCGTCGCGTCGATCAGCGGCGGCGAGTGGATCGACCAGGGCGACGGCGGCTCGATCATGCTGCAGGACGACTTCCGGTACACGAGCCCGCTGCTGAACGAGGCCGGGCTGCGACCCGGGGTGGCCTTCGTGCTGATCATGCTGGCGATTCCGGTGCTCGCCCTGGCCGCGCAGAGCATCCGGCTGGGCGCGCCGGCCCGGGACCGCCGGCTCGCCGCGCTGCGCCTGAACGGGGCCACTCCGCGGGAGACGGTGCTGATCGCCGGCGCGGAGACCGCGGTCGCGAGCCTGCTCGGCTCGATCCTCGGCTTCGGGGCCCTCCTCGTGCTGCGGGTGCTGCTCGAACGCCGGGACCGGATGAACCGGCTGGTACTGCCGACCGACGTGCTGCCCCACCCACTGGTGATCATCGCGGTGCTGCTGGTCGTGCCGGTGCTGGCCGGTGTGATCAGCGCGGTGTTGATGCGCCGGGTCGTGGTGACCCCGCTCGGTGTGGTCCGCCGGATCCGGGAGCGCGGGCCGAAACCGTGGCCGGGCATCGTGATCGTGCTGGGCCTGGTGCTGTTCGCCCTGCCGACCCTGCTGAAACGGGACGACGCGCTGGTCGAGTTCCTCACCGACCTCCGGCTCCCGGCACCGCAGCGGACCCTGTCGATCCAGCTGATGATCGCCGGAGTGCTGCTGGTGACGGCCGGCATCGTGCTGGGCACCGGGTGGATCTCCTACGCGGCGGGACGGCTGCTGCGCCGCTTCGGCCGGGGCCCGGCGACGCTGATGGCGGGTGCCCGGCTGATGGCGGACCCGTGGAACGGCAGCCGGACGACCGGCGCGCTGATCGCCGCCGTGATCGTCGGGGCGGGAACACTCGCGTACCGGCAGATGATGTCGACCGAGTTCGCGGCGATGGACCGGTTCAACGCCCTGACCGGCCCCGAGGACGGCGGTGCTGGTTACGCCGCCGAGCCGGAGTTCTACCTGGGCGCGGCGCGGCTGGTGATGGTCGCGGTCGTGGTGGGACTGGCGGTGGCGGCGGCCGGCGTGCTGATCGCGATGGTCGAGGGGATCGTCGCCCGGCGGCGGACCTACGCGGCGATGACCGCCGGCGGGGTGCCCCGGGGGATCCTCGGCCGGGTGCTGCTCTGGCGCACCGTCACACCGCTGGTGCCGGCCCTGCTGCTGGCGATCGGCGCGGGCACCGGGCTGGTCCGGATGCTGGAGACCGAGGTGTCGTACGGCGGGGGCTACGACGTCTGCACCGACGGGACGACCGACCTGAGCACCTGCGCGACGAAGTACATCGAATACCCGGACGTGGTGATGCCGGTTCCGGTGCCGTGGGCGGACCTCGCGCTGCTCGGCGGCGGGGCACTGGCGGCGATGCTGCTCGTGGTCGGCGTGAGCGTGCTGGTGCTGCGGTCGAACACCGACCTCGAGGAACTACGGGTCGGATAGCCCGAGACGAGCGCCCACATCCACCGGATGCGGGCGCTCGCACTCCAGATCTAGAGAGCCTTGACCGCGTCCAGGATCCAGGAGAGCACGAAGGCCTCCTCCTTCCAGGAGTCGTAGCGGCCGCTCGGGCCGCCGTGGCCGGCGCCCATCTCGGTCTTGAGCAGGTATTCGCCGTCCGGGGCGACCGCGCGCAGGCGCGCGATCCACTTGGTCGGCTCGTGGTACAGCACGCGGGTGTCGTTGAGGCTGGTCACCGCGAGGATCTTCGGGTACGCCAGCGCGGACACGTTCTCGTACGGGCTGTACGACTTCATGTACGCGTAGACCTCGGCGGACTCGAGCGGGTTGCCCCACTCCTCCCACTCGGTGACGGTCAGCGGCAGCTCCGGGTTGAGGATCGAGGTCAGCGGGTCCACGAACGGCACCTCGGCCACGATCCCGGCGAACGCCTCCGGTGCCAGGTTGGCCACCGCGCCCATCAGCAGACCACCGGCCGAGCCGCCCCGCGCGACCAGCCGGGACGCCGACGTCCACCGGCCGCGGACCAGCGCCTCGGCGGCGGCCACGAAGTCGGTGAAGGTGTTCTTCTTGGCCAGCATCTTGCCGGACTCGTACCAGTTGCGGCCCATCTCGCCGCCGCCGCGTACGTGCGCGATCGCGAAGACCACCCCGCGGTCCAGCAGGGACAGCCGGGCGATCGAGAAGTACGGGTCGATCGAGTGCTCGTACGAGCCGTAGCCGTAGAGGACCGCGGGCGCCGCACCGTCCCGGGCGACACCCTTGCGGGTCACGATCGAGATCGGGACGCGGGTGCCGTCGGGTGCCGTCGCCCACTCGCGGAACTGTTCGTAGTCGGCCGGGTCGTAACCGCCGAGCACCGGCTTCTGCTTGCGCAGCGTCATCGAACGGGTGACCAGGTCGACGTCGTAGACCGAGTCCGGCGTGACCATCGAGGTGTAGCTGATCCGCACCGAGGACGTGTCGTACTCCGGGTTGCTCGCCAGGCCGACGCTGAACAGCGGCTCGGCGAACTCCATGTCGTAGGACGCGGTGCTGCCGTCGGCGATCACCCGCAGGCCGGTCAGCCCGTCCCGGCGGATCGAGACCACGATGTGCCGGACGAACGCGTCCACGCCCTCCAGCCGGGTGCCGGGCTCGTGCGGGATCAGCTCGATCCACTCGCCGGGGCTGTCCACCGACGTGCACGCCAGGGCGAAGTCCTCGGCGTCCCGGTTGTGCAGGATCAGGAACCGGTGACCGTGGTGCTCGATCGAGTACTCGACGCCCTGCCGGCGCTCGGCGAGCAGGGTCGGCTCGGCGGTCGGGTCGTCCGCCGGGATCACCCGTACCTCGGAAGTGATCTTGCTCTGGGCGTCGATGACGATGAACTTCTCGCTGCGGGTCAGCTCGACGCCCACCCAGAAGCGCTCGTCCGGCTCCTCGTAGACGACGGTGTCGGTGGTCTCGCCGATGACGTGCCGCCACACCCGGTTCGGCCGCCAGGCCTCGTCCACGGTGATGTAGAACAGCACGCTGCCGTCGGCCGACCAGGCGCTGCCGTAGAACGCGTCCGGCACCTCGTCGGGCAGGACCGTGCCGGTCCGCAGGTCCTTGACCCGCAGGGTGAACCGCTCGTCGCCGTCGAAGTCGGTGGAGAAGGCGAGCAGGTGGCCGTCCGGGCTGATGTCGAAAGTGCCCAGGGCGAAGAAGTCCCGGCCCTCGGCGAGTTCGTTGCCGTCGAGCAGGATCTCCTCGCCGGGCCGGTCGTCACCGGTCGGCGGGGCGGTCTCGTCCGGGCGGACCGGAACCCGGCACTGGATGCCGTACTGCTTGCCCTCGACCGTGCGGGTGTAGTACCAGTAACCGCCTTTGCGGCTCGGCACCGACAGGTCGGTCTCCTGGGTCCGCCCCTTGATCTCTCCGAAGATGGTCTCGCGCACGGTCTCGAGGTGCGACGTCGCCTGATCCGTCCAGGCGTTCTCCGCCTTCAGATGATCGAGGGTCGCGGGATCCTCCTTGTTCTCGAGCCAGGCGAACTCATCGATGACCGTGTCGCCGTGAAAGGTGCGCTCGGTGGAAGACCGGCGAGCGATGGGTGGGCCTTCAATCGTCACCGGAAACACGTTACCGGCCGATTGGTCCGGAGTGAGTTTCTTACGCACGTGGACCTCGACTATTCGAACGTGTGTACGATGTGCCAGAGTGGACGATCTTCAGGGATCTCGATGGAGGCCTCAGACGTGACCGACCCCCTTCTCGATGAGCTCGTGGGCATCTGCGGCCCCGGCTTCGCCCGCCCGGCGCGTTCGGTCGACAAGGTCGCCGGGCAGGACGCCTCGCTGGTGGCGGTGCCGGCGACGGCCCGGTCCGCGGCTGCGGTCCTGCGTCTCGCCGCCGAGCACGGCCTCGCGGTCCGGGCCCGCGGCGCCGGCAGCAAGATCGATTGGGGCCGCCGGCCCGAGCGCGTCGACCTGATCATCGACACCGCCCGGCTGAACGGGATGTGGAACCACGAGGGCGACACCGCGACCGTTGCGGCCGGCACCCCGGTCGCCGCGGTCCAGGCCGCCCTGCGCCTCTCCGGCCGCCGTCTCGCCACCGATCCGCCGTCACCGCGGGCCACCGTCGGCGGGATGCTCGCGGTCAACGAATCCGGCCCGCTGCGCCTGCGGTTCGCCAGCCCGGCCGCGCAGACCGTCAGCGTGGAGTACGCCGACTCCTCCGGCGAGGTCCGGGACTCCGACGGCGAGGACGGCCGCCCCGGCATCGCCGAGATCGACGGCGTGCTCACCGCGGCGGTCCTGCGCCTGGAGGAGCTGCCGGCGGCCCGCCGGTGGATCGGCTGCCCGGTCGCCACCCCCGCCGACGTCAGCGAACTCATCACCCGGGCGGTCGCCGAGGAGTGGGAGCCGCACGGCATGGAGGCCGACCTGCCGGGCCCCGGCGGCGGGACGTTCGTGCTGCTCTTCGAGGGCGACGAGACCGAGGTCGCGGCACGGGTGAAACGGGTCGCCGCGGCCTGGGGTGGCGAACCGGTGACCGCGCCGGAACCGCCGCCCTGGTGGGGTCGCTACCCGTTCGGCCGGGGCGACGTCGGCCTGCGGATCGCCGCCCGGTCCCGGGACCTGCAGGCGGTGGCGTACTCGTTGCGGGACATCGCCGGGCCCACGGTGGCGATCCGCGGGTCGGTCGGCGTCGGCACGCTGCACGCGGCGCTGCCGCCGGAGACGACCGCGAACCGGGTTCGGGAGATCGTCTCCGGCCTGCAACAGGTCCTGGTCGGGCGGCGCGGCAGGCTGGCGGTCGTGTCGGCGCCGCCGGAACTGGCCGCGGAGATCGAGATGATCGAGCTACGTCACCTGTTCTGAGCGTGACGACTGCAGGACCGTGCCGTACAGGGTGAGACCGGGGCCGAACGCGAGCATCAGGATCCGGTTCGGCGGGCGCTCCTGGTGGAGCAGCTTGTCGAGCACCAGCAGTACGGTCGGCGACGAGCAGTTCCCGTGCGCCGCCAGGACGCCCCGGGAGGCGGCCAGCGCCTGGTCGTCCAGCCCGAGTTGCTCCTGCACCACATCGAGGATCTTCGGCCCGCCGGGGTGGACCGCCCAGCCGTCCACGTCGGCGACCGTCAGGCCGTGCCGGGCGAGCAGATCGTCGACCAGGTTGCGGACGTGCGCCGCGAGCACGTCCGGCACCTGCGGCGACAGGCCCATCCGGAAACCCTGATCGGTCACCTCCCAGGTCATGTGGTCGGCGGTGGCGGCGTCGGTGATCGCGGCGACCTCGCCGACCGTCCAGCCACCGAGCAGGTGCTCCTCGGGTGTCAGCACCACGGCGGCGGTGGCGTCCGAGAACAGCGCGTGCGAGACGATCTGCTGCACGTCGTCGCGGCTGCCGGGCGGCTGCAGGTGCAGGCTGGTCAGCTCGGCGCAGAGCAGCAGCGCCGGCCGTCCGCGGGCGACCACGTAGTCGCTGACCGCGCTGATGCCGGGCAGGGCGGCGTAACAGCCCATGTGCCCGACGAACAGGCGCTGCACGCCCGGCCGCATGCCGAGGTCGCGGGCCAGCATGATGTCCAGGCCGGGTGTCGCGTACCCGGTGCAGGAACAGACCGCGAAGAGCCCGATGTCCTCGGCGCCCAGGCCGGCCTCGGCCAGTGCCCGGCTCACCGCGGCCTTGCCGAGCGGTATCGCCTCCACCTGGTACCGGCGCATCCGCTGCTCGGTGGACCATTGGGCGACGTCCTCCAGCAGCGGGCTCACCACCGCCTGCCGGGTGCGGACCCCGGAGTTGTCGAAGATCCGTTTGGCCAGGACGCGCTGGGCGCCGCTGTAGTGCTGAGCGAAGTAACCCTCCCAGACCCTGTCCTGGTCGGCTGATGGTGGCAGTGCCACGCCCAGTCCACTGATCATTGCTCGCATGCAGGTCCCCCCGTTGACTTGCTTCGGCGTTTGCCCACCTTGTCAGTTTTTAGGCGCATAAAAAGGGTGATTTTGATTAGGCGCGGAGAGCGAGGGTTAAGTTTCTTACGATTCCGTCACGGATCCCCACATACGGGTGAGCGCGGTCAGCCGGGCGTTGCCGCGCCCCGCTGACCGCGCTCATCACTTCCTTGCGGCCGAACGCCCCGATAGTTGAGGTCCGGCGCGTTCAGGCGTCGTTGCGCAGCACCAGGATCGCGATGTCGTCGCGGGGCTCCTCGACCGAGAAATTGATCGTGGTGGAGCGCAGCCGGGCCGCGGTCACATCCGCCGGATAACCGGCGAGCGGCGCGGCGGCCTCCTTGAGCCGGCCCGAACCGAACAGCTCACGCCCGCGACGGCGCTCGGTGACCCCGTCGGTGTAGAAGATCAGCGAGTCACCCGGGTTGAGGGTGATCGTGACGTCCGGCGACGTGATCGTCTCCAGCAGGCCCAGCGCGGTGCCGCCCTCGCCGACGAACGACGTCCGGCCGTCCGCACGGACCAGCACCGCCCGGTCGTGCCCGGCCAGGTGCAGACAGACGGTCAGCTCACCGTCGCCGCCCCGGGTCACCGACGCCATCGCGAGCGTGCAGTACCGCCCGCCGCCACGCTGGACCAGCGTGCGGTTGACCCGCCAGAGGATCTCGCTGAGCGCCTTGCCGTCGTCGACCAGGATCCGGATCACGTCCCGGACCAGGCCGGTCACCGTCGCGGCCTGGACGCCCTTGCCGGACACGTCACCGACCACGACGAGCCACTGGTCCTCGCCGAACGGGATGACGTCGTAGAAGTCGCCGCCGACCTCGGAGCCGGTCGGGACGTACTCCGCGGCGAAGCCGATGCCGTCGACGTGCGGCAGAGCCGGCGGCAGCAGCGAGGCCTGCAGGGTGCGGGCCACCGCGCGCCGTTCGTCGTGGATCCGGGCGTTGTCGATGGCCAGGGCGGCCCGCCGGGCCACGTCCTCCAGCACGGCGACCTCGTCCGGGTCGTGCCGGTGCTTCGGGTGCCGTCCCACGGCCAGCGTGCCGAGCCGGACGCCCCGGGCCACCAGCGGCACCGCGTAACCCTCCATCGGCGCGCCGAACATCACCTGGGTGCCGAGCCGGGAGGTCTCCTCCAGCCGGGCCAGCACCGACTCCGGACCGTCCTCGGCGAGCGTGGCGTGCAGCTGGGCGAGCGCCGCCTCCTCGGCGTGGGTGGCGGCGGCCAGTTGGAGGCGGCCCCACGCGTCGGTGGTGTGCACCGCGCACCACTGGCCCAGCCGCGGCACCACCAGTTGCGGGATCAGGGCCATCGTCAGGTTGACGTCGAGAGACTGGGCGAGCAGTTCGCTGGCCTCGGCGAGGAACGTCATCCAGGTCTGCCGGCGGATGTCGGCGCGGCGCAACCGGTCGTTCTCCACGTGCAGCGAGATGCGTTCGGCGACGATGCCGGCCAGTGCCTGCGCGAAGCCGAGCGGGGAGGCGTCCAGCTCCAGCTCACCGGAGTACGGCCGCTGCAGGCTGAACGGGATCCGGATGGTGTCGGCGTTGTCCCGTGGCGCCCGCCCGTACCGGGCGAGCAGCTGACGGCCGGTGCCGTCGCCGCGGTCCAGGCGCATCACGCCACCGGCCGCGCCGGTCAGGTGGGCGAGCCGGGAGAGCAGGTCGGCGGCGAGGTCGCCGATGCCGTCGTCGGAGGGCCGGTCGACGCCGCCGCGCAGCAGGCCGGTGAGCGCGCCCAGGCTGGGCGTCTCGGCAGGGCCGGGCACCCGGACCGGGGCGATGTCACCCGCACGCTGGTCGAGGCGGAACCAGACACCCTTGCCGTCGCCCTCGTGCACGGTGCCCCAGCGGCTGGCGAAATGGTCGACAAGCAGCAGGCCGCGCCCGCGTTCGGCCACCTCGCCGATGTCGGCGCTCTCGTTGCGCGGCCCGACCGCGAGCTGCTCGACCGGGCCGGGGGCGAAGTCGGTGACCGTGACGGTCAGTCCGCCCGAGTCGGCGGCCACCTCGATCTCCAGCTCGGTGTTGGCGTGCACCACGGCGTTGGTGGACAGCTCGGTGGTCAGCAGCAGAGCCTCGTTGAGCAGGCTGATCAGCCCGCTCTCCTCGAGCACCGAGCGGACGAGTGCGCGGGCCGCCGCCGGGGTACGACGATCATTGGGGAGTCTGGTCCGGCGCACCAGAGCACCGGACGACGCCCCTGATGGGATGCTCGTCCTGGTTCCGACCTCGGCTGGCACCCATGCATCCTCTCCCTTAGGTGGGTGTATGCACAAAGTCGTCTCTCGCATTGACCCGGTCGGGCGAGAGAGGATTAGCCGACCCCCGGCCGTTGGACAGCGAGTGAGGACAGCATGACTGCGGCGAAAGAAGCCAGCGTCGGCGTGCCCGACGAGACCGTTCTGCTCGATGAGCTCGCCGACGCCCTGCGCCGGGTGCGGCGGGGTGATCTCAAAGTCCGCCTGCCGCGGCGCAGCGGCATGGCCGGGTCGGTGGCGGAGGCGTTCAACGAGGTCGTCTCCCTGCAGGAGCGGCAGAATCTCGACATGCGCCGGATCAGCCGGATCGTCGGTCGCGACGGCCGGCTCACCGAGCGTCTGGACGAGGAGGGGCTGGACGGCGCCTGGGCGGACAGCGTCCGCTCGGTGAACTCCCTGATAGACGACCTGGCCCGGCCGACCACCGAGATCTCCCGGGTGATCGTGGCGGTGGCCGAGGGCGACCTCTCCCAGCACATGGCGCTGGAGATGGACGGCCGCCCGCTGCGTGGCGAGTTCCTCCGGATCGGCCGCACCGTGAACACCATGGTCGACCAGCTGTCCTCGTTCGCCGACGAGGTCACCCGGGTCGCGCGGGAGGTGGGCACCGAGGGCGAGCTGGGCGGCCAGGCGGACGTCCGCGGCGTGGCCGGCACCTGGAAGGACCTCACCGACTCGGTGAACACCATGGCGTCGAACCTGACCCACCAGGTGCGCTCGATCTCGCAGGTGGCGACCGCGATGGCCCGTGGCGACCTGTCCCAGAAGATCACCGTGTCGGCGCGTGGTGAGGTGGCCGAGCTGGCCGACACCATGAACGGTCTGACCGACACCCTGCGGCTCTTCGCCGAGCAGGTCACCCGGGTGGCCCGCGAGGTGGGCACCGAGGGCAAACTGGGCGGCCAGGCCGAGGTGCCGAACGTGGCCGGCACCTGGAAGGACCTCACCGACTCGGTGAACTCGATGGCGTCGAACCTGACCAGTCAGGTCCGCAACATCGCGCAGGTGTCGACGGCGGTGGCCAAGGGCGACCTGTCGCAGAAGATCACGGTGGCCGCGCAGGGCGAGATCCTGGAACTCAAGGACACCGTGAACACGATGGTCGACCAGTTGTCGTCGTTCGCCGACGAGGTCACGCGGGTGGCCCGCGAGGTCGGCACCGAGGGCCGGCTGGGCGGTCAGGCCCAGGTCCGCGGCGTCTCCGGCACCTGGCGCGACCTCACCGAGAACGTGAACCAGCTCGCCGCCAACCTCACCGCCCAGGTCCGCAACATCTCGCAGGTGTCGACGGCGGTGGCCAAGGGCGACCTGTCGCAGAAGATCACCGTCGACGCCCGGGGCGAGATCCTCGAGCTGAAGAACACCGTGAACACCATGGTCGACCAGTTGTCGTCGTTCGCCGACGAGGTCACGCGGGTGGCCCGCGAGGTGGGCTCGGAGGGCAAGCTCGGCGGTCAGGCCCAGGTCAAAGGCGTTTCGGGTACGTGGCGCGACCTCACCGACAACGTCAAC
>NZ_JZKF01000104.1 GCF_000962825.1 Actinoplanes rectilineatus | reverse complement strand
CCGACCGGCTCCTCGCCCACCTGGCACCCCGGGCCCGCACCATCCTCGTACTGCGCTACTACCTCGACCTCGCCGACGCGGACATCGCCGACACCCTCGGCATCACCCCGAGCGCAGTCCGCGCCACCGCCTCCCGCGCCCTGGCCACCCTGCGCGCCACCTCCGAGGAGACGACATGACCGACCCCGTCGAAGAATCCCTGCGCGCCACCCTGCACCGGCAGGCCGACGACGCACCACACCTGACCGACGACGTGTTCCGCATCCCGCAGCGGGTCCACCGGCAGCGCCTGCGGACCGCGTTCGCCGGACTCGCCCTGGCGGTCCTGGCCGGGACCGGCGCCACCGTGTACGCCCTCCAGCCCCCGCCCCCGGCCGGCCACCAGCAGGGCCCGCTCCCGGGCGGCGGGCAGGACTGCGACGTGGCCGAACCGGAGGACGTCGCCGGCCGCGGCTTCGCCTTTGACGGCACGGTCACCGGCATCGACGGCGACGCCACGGGGAGCATCGTCTCGGTGAGTTTCACCGTCCACGAATGGTTCCGCGGCGACACCGGCACCGCCACGACCGTGCAGATGGCGGCCCCGGTCGTGTTCCCCGAGCTCGCCAGTGAGGCCGGGCCCTCGTACACCGTCGGCACCCGCCTGCTCGTCAGCGGCGACCTGCCGATGGCCCGGGGATGCGGCAACACCCGCTACTACGATCCCGCCACCGCCGCCATCTGGCGCACCGCCACCCGGTAGGCCTCCCCCACGATGTGGAGGGGCCGGTCGGCGAAGCCGTCCTCTGCTTGTCGGTGGTGCGGAGCACCACGCGTACTCCGTCCTAGGATTCTAGGAGAGAGGCCGGAACGGACAGTGACGCCAGCAGCGACAGTGCCGCGGCCGTCGGCGAGCCCGGCTCCGCGTGGTACAGCGCCAGGATCAAGCCGTCGGACTGCAGTTTCTCGCGGCGCAACGTCAGCGGGCCCACCACCGGATGGTTCATCCGCACCTCACCCCCGGTCGGCGCCTTCACGTCGTGTCGCGCCCACAGGTGCCGGAACTCCTCGCTGGCCAGCGACAACTCCCCCACCAGCTCGGTCACCCGCGGATCGGCGGACTCGGTGCCGATCGACGCACGGAAGGAGGCGACCATCCCACCGAGCAGGGCGTCCCAGTCGACGTGCAGATCGCGTTCGGCCGGGTCGAGGAAGACCGACCGCATCCGGTTCTCCCCCACCCGGATCGCCGGGGACAGCGCCGCGGCCAGGGTGTTCACCGCCAGGACGTCGAAATGCCGGTTCTCCACGAACGCCGGGAGCCCCACCACGTCGAGCAGCTGCCGCAGACCGGCCGGGACCTGTTCGCGCCGGGAGCGGCGGGCCACCGGGCGGGGACCGCCACCGGTCAGCGACAGCAGGTGCGCGGTGGCCGTGGCGTCCAGCTGAAAGACCCGGGCCAGCGCGGCGAGCACCTGCGGCGACGGATTACGGTCCCGGCCCTGCTCCAGGCGCAGGTAGTAGTCGGCGCTGATGCCGGCCAGGGTCGCGACCTCCTCGCGGCGCAGGCCCGGCGTGCGGCGCACGCCGATCACCCGCAGACCGGCGTCCGCCGGCCGGATCAGGGCCCGCCGGGCACGCAGATACTCCCCCAGGGCATTCACCATTCCACTGTACGAACGGAGCACGCCGACGATCCTGGCCCTGCCACTCCCAGGATCGCCGGGGCACTGCCCACCCCCGGCGGCGGCGCCCATCGTGGGGGCATGACCGTTTCCACCACACTTCCCGGCGCCGTCCACCGACTCGGGGACCGGGAGCTGCACCGTTTCGGGTACGGCGCGATGCAGCTGGCCGGCCCCGGCGTGTTCGGGCCGCCGCAGGACCGCCCGGGGGCGGTGGCCGTGCTGCGCGCCGCCGTCGAGCACGGCATCGACCACATCGACACGGCCGACTTCTACGGTCCGCATGTGACCAACGAGATCATCAGGGAGGCGCTCACCCCGTACCCCCGAGGTCTGTGTCTGGTCACCAAGGTCGGCGCGCGCCGCGATGCGCAAGGAGGCTGGCCGCATGCGCGCACCCCGGCCGAGTTGCGGCAGCAGGTCCACGACAACCTGCGCACGCTGGGCCTGGAGACGATCGACGTGGTGAACCTGCGGGTGGGCGGGTACAGCGATCCGGAGCCGGGTTCGATCGCCGAGCAGTTCGCCGCGCTGGCCGAGCTGCGTGACCAGGGCCTGATCCGGCATCTGGGGCTGAGCACGGTGAACGCCGAGCAGGTGGCCGAGGCGCAGACGATCGCGCCGGTGGTGTGCGTGCAGAACTTCTACAACATCGCGAACCGTGCCGACGACGCCCTGATCGACGCGCTCGCCGCGCAGGGCATCGCCTATGTGCCGTACTTCCCGCTGGGCGGGTTCTCGCCGCTGCAGTCGGCGGAGCTGACCGCGGTGGCGTCGCGGCTCGGGGCGACGCCGATGGCGGTGGCGCTGGCCTGGCTGCTGCAGCGGTCGCCGAACATCCTGCTGATCCCGGGTACGTCGTCGGTGGCGCACCTGGAGGAGAACATCGCCGGCGCGGGCCTGACCCTCGGCACCGAGGACGTGGCCGAGCTGGACGCGATCGGCGCACCGGATAACACTGTTCACCTATAGGTATTAGGAAATATGGTCACGGGGTGCCCCACCGCTCCGCCGTAGTCCTCGCCGTCTGTCTCGCCGCCGCCTTCACCACCCTGCTCGACCAGGCCAGCATGACCACCGCGGTCCCGTCCCTGCGCTCGTCGCTGGGGGCGGGACCGGTCACCACCCAGTGGATCCTGGCCGGCTACTCGCTCACCTTCGGGCTGGCGCTGGTGCCGGCCGGGCGGCTGGGTGACCGGTACGGGCGCCGCGGCCTGTTCGCCGGCGGCATCGCCCTGTTCACTCTGTCGGCCGTGCTGGCCGGCACGGCAACCGAACCGTGGGTGGTGGCGGCGGCCCGGCTGCTGCAGGGCGCCGGCGCGGGCATCGTCAACCCGCAGGTCTACGGCATCATCCAGGACCTGTTCACCGGGCGCGACCGGGCCCGGGCGCTGGGCGCGTACGCCACCGTCGGCGGTGTCGCCGGGGTGATCGGCCCGGTCGTCGGCGGCGTGGTCATCTCGCTGGCCGGGCCGCTGCTGGGCAGCCGCGGGTACACCCTGGGCGTGCTGACCGCGATGTTCCAGTTCGGGGCGTCGCTGTCGACGACGCTGGTGCTGGTGCTGTATCTGCAGGACACCCTGGGCTGGTCGCCGCTGCGGGCGGCGGTGACGGCGCTGCCGAGCGCGCTGGGTTTCGCGTGCGCCTCGTGGCAGAGCTGGCGGGTGGTGGGCCGGTTCGGGCGCCGCGGAGTGGCGTGCGCACTGGCGGCCGCGGTGACCGCCGACCTGGCCACGGTAGTGATCGTTAACAACGGCATCGGCGGCCAGGCCGCGCTGATGGCGACACAGCTCGCGATGGGCCTGTCCGGCGGCCTGATCGTCTCGCCGAACCAGGCGCTGACGCTCGCCCACGCACCGGCCGCCCACGCCGGTCTGGCCGGGGCGTTCCTGCAGGTCACCCAGCGCATCTCGGCGACGGTGGCGACCGCGGCGGTGACCGGCATCGTGCTGACCAGGTCCTCCACGGCGGCACTGGTGGTGTGCGCGGCGTTGATGACCGCCGCCCTGATCTGTTCGCTGCTGGACCTGCGCGGTGGTTACTCTCGGTCAGCTGAGCGGCGTCGCTTTGAAACTACGGAAAGTAGCTTCCGTTCCTAGAAGCCGCGCTCACGATGTTCGGCGCCGGCCTGCTCCTGCTGGCGGTCGCGGGCGTCACCACCGGCCTGGCGGGCGGACGTGCTCTTCGCCGTCGGGTACGCCCTGTTCCTCCCGCAGGTCTTCCTGCCACCGGCCGGGCGCATCCTTCACGGCGTGCTGCCGGCAGCCCGTCTGTAGCGGTTACCTGCCTCGTCTACCGCCTAGGTAGGCTTCGCCCATGATCAAAAGAATCGAGCTTCCGGGTACGCGGTGAGCGCCCTCGCCATCCGGGTGGACCGGGTGCTGGGCGGTGGCCCCTTCGCCGAGATCGGCCGGCCGCGTGTCGCCGTGGCCTCGCCCGACGAGTCGCTCATCGCGGTGGGCGGGGCGCTCCCCCGGCCGCAGTGGCACGGCCGCGACGTCTCCCGCCGATCACTACCGCATCCGGGCCGGCATCCGACGGCCGTCTATCGCTCCGACGACCTCACCTGCCTGTTCGCGTCGACCACGCATTGGCCGGTCAACGCACTCGCCTTCCATCCCACCCTGCCGTTGCTGGTGATCGGCACCGGCGCGTACGACGGCGGTTGGTCCTATCACGGCGAACTGCTCCTGCTGGACCTGTCCACCGGCGGTACCGTGTCGCTGCTGGAACATCCCCGGGAGGTTCGGCAGATCACCTGGCAGGATCCGGAGACTCTCGCGCTGGTGCTCGCCATCCCCTGCGACGAGGACAAGAAGACGTTCGGCACCACATCGCTGGCCTGCACCATCCGCCGCGACGACTGGGCCCGGGCCACCCCCGGCATGGTGGAGATGCCTTACGGCGAGGAAGCCGTACACGGGCGAACTCCCCGCTCTATCTACAGCAGTCATCGAACGGCTGTGCGGGGTACCTCGCCGCGCGGTCTGGGCGGTGCAGGCGCTCGCCGACGGCCGTGTTCTGGCCGCGCTCGAAGGCATCACCCTGGAATGCTGGTCACCGGCGTCCGACGACCCGGCCTGGCAGGTGCCCGCTGATGGCATCGGCTGCCAGGTAGCCGTCCTGCCGGACGAGCGGACGGCGCTGGCCCTGACGAGCCTCGTCGACGGCCGGGCTCGGGAGTCGAGCGTCGTGGTGGCGGTCGACCTCGAGGACGGCACCGTCCGGGAGACCCATCCGGCCACCGCCCCCGCGATTCTGGTGTCCCGGGCCGACGGCCGGTGGGCGCTGCGCACCACCGCGACGGGGGACGGCAAGGTCACCCTCGGCGCACGGCAGCGCATCGTCGCCCTGGGACGTTACGACCTGTTCAACCACTACTTCGACATCCGGTACGCCCCCGACCTGCTATTCCTTCAAGGTGTACGCGACAAATGGGTGGTAGCGGTCGACGGGCGGGCACGCAGGCTCTTCCCGCTGGAGTGGGACGAGTCGCGGGGTGGGCGCCTGTTCGGCGGCTGCGGCGCCTACCTCAGCGACCGGGCCGGCCCGGCGCTCGTCCACAGCGGCACGATTCACGACGGTGCCGGGCTGCTGGCCGGGAACTCGTTCGTGGCCCGCCGGGCGTACCCGACAGGCGGTTTGGCCTGGGTCTTCACGGCCGACCACCAGGCGACCGCGCTCGACGTGGACGGCGACCTCGTCTACGTCACGTTCAACTCGGGGGAACTCGTCGTCCTGCGTGCCACGGACGGTGCCGTGCAGGCGCGGCAACAGCTACGGGTGAACGGTCACCGGGTCGTCCCGTTGTCCCTGGCATGTGCCGGGACGGGCCGCGTCGTGATCGGCACCCTGGACGGCCGGGTGCTCGACTGTTCGATCACCGCCTCTACTCGACCGGATTGACCGGAGTGCGATGCGGATTCGTGGACGGCCGTCCGTGAATCCGCGTGGCCGTCGCTGCTCGTCGGTGGCTGCCACGTCGGACAACCCGCCGGGCCGCAGCCACCGACGACGCCTCGCGGTGGCCGGCCGTCGTCGGTGGCCGGTTTCGACGCACAGACAGACCGTGGACGACGGCCCAGGACGACCGGCCGTCGCTCACGGTCGATTCCGGCCCGCAAACGAACCCTCGGCGACGGCTCGATCGGCCCGGCCGTCGCCCACGGTCGATTCCGACTCGCTGACGAACCACAGTCGACGGCCGAGCCGGTCGAGCCGTCGACCACAGCTGCCCGGAGGACGGTAATCAGCCGCCGAGGACGGCTCCGACTCACCCAGCCGTCGCCCACGGTCGCTTTCGGCGCTCGGGCAGACCATGGGCGACGGCCGGGGCGGCCGAAACGCCACCGAACCTGTTCCGATCTCGACGACGGCCCCGGGAGTCCGCGAGTGACCCGACGGCGCCGACGCACGAGGCAACCGGAGACGGCGCTCGGCAGACGTGATGGCAGGCGTGGCGGCGGCAGGCGACCGGAGTCAGCGGGGAATGACGCGGCGCATCTCGCGCAGCGCCTGCCGGCGGACGTCGCCGGTCAGGGTGTCGACGTAGAGGCGGCCGTCCAGGTGGTCGGTCTCGTGTTGCAGGGCGCGGGCCAGGAACCCCTCGCCGCGGATCACCAGCGGCTCGCCGTGCTGGTCGAAACCGGTCGCCGTGACCGATTGTGCCCGGGTCGTCTGGTAGCCGAGGCCGGGCAGCGACAGGCAGCCCTCCTCGTCGGTCTGCGTGCCGTCGAAGTCGCTGAGGACCGGGTTGACCATGTGGCCGACGACGCCGCCCACGTTGTAGGAGAAGATCCGCAGGCCCACCCCGATCTGCGGGCCGGCCACCCCGGCGCGGCCCGGTTCGCGGACGGTGTCCTCCAGGTCGCTGATCAGCGAGCGCAGCTCGGCGTCGAAGGTGGTGACCGGGTCGGCGGGGGTGCGCAGGACCGGGTCGCCGTAGATCCGGATGGGACGAACTGTCATGTCTCAAAGGCTAATGGGTCGTTACGCGAACAGGGCGGGGCGGTCGGTGACCAGCATCTGACGCAATTTGAGCAGCGAGCGGCGGGTCTGACTCTTGACCACGTTGACGGGCACGTCCAGTTCCTCGGCGACCTGTTCCACGCTGTGGTCGGCGAAGTAGCGCAGCAGCACGATGGCCCGGTCGCGGGCGGGCAGCCGGCCGACCGCCTCCATCATCGTCAGCCGTAGTTCGGGGCTGACCGAGTAGGCCGGTTCGCGCAGGGCACCCGGCACGGCCTCGGTGGAGCTGCGGCGGCGCCGGTGGTCCAGGTAGACCCGCAGGAGGACCTTCTGCGCGTACGCCGGAAGGTTGTCGCTGTCGGCGGCACGTCCCCAGCTCTGGAACAGTTTGGTGAGGGTGGTCTGGGTGAGGTCCTGGGCCAGGTGCCAGTCGCGGCACAGCTGGTAGGCGCTGCTGTGCAGCCGGGCGACACTGGCCCCGGCGAAACGTGCGAACTCCTCACGTTCGTCTCCTGCCGGTGTGACCGGCCTTTCCAGCAGTTCAAGCATGTTCGCGTCGTCGCCTTCTCTACACCTTGTGTTGCGTCCCGGTGCCGCGCGGACGTCAAAGTACGCGCTCGGCCGCCGTTCGTGGGGGCGGACGCCGACAGTGGCACGCAATAGGTAGAGACGGCTCGGAGAGCGCTATGAGACGGCTGTGCCCGGCTCCCGTGCGGCGAGTGCGGTGCGCAGTGGTGCGGCCTTCGCGGCGGCCTCGGCGACCTCCTCGCCGGGGTCGCTGTCGATGGTGATGCCACCGCCGGCCCAGGCGTGCAGGCGGTGGCCGTCGGCGGCCACCGTGCGGATGGT
Source organism: Actinoplanes rectilineatus (assembly GCF_000962825.1). Classification (GTDB taxonomy): domain Bacteria; phylum Actinomycetota; class Actinomycetes; order Mycobacteriales; family Micromonosporaceae; genus Actinoplanes; species Actinoplanes rectilineatus. Next base: position 21,587 of record NZ_JZKF01000104.1, on the reverse strand, counting down.
CAGGCCCAGGTCGAGGTGGTCGTGGCCGATCCAGCCGACCGCGCCCATGCTGACGCCGCGGCCGACCGGTTCCAGGGCGGCGATCTCGGCGAGGGCGGCGAGTTTCGGGGCTCCGGTGACGCTGCCGCCGGGGCAGGCCGCGCGCAGCAGGTCGGCCAGGCCGACGTCGCCGTCGAGCGGGGCGGACACCACCGATTCGGCCTGCCACAGGCCGGACCATTCGCGGACGGCGAAGAGTTCGTCGACGCGGACCGGGCCGGTGCCGGGCAGCCGGGCCAGGTCGTTGCGTTCCAGGTCGACGATCATGATGTGTTCGGCGCGTTCCTTGGCCGAGCCGAGCAGGGCGGCGCGTCCGGCGGCGGTGGCCGGCCGGGTGCCTTTGATCGGGCGGGTGACGACCCGGCCGTCGCGGACCTCGACGAGGGTCTCCGGGGAGGCGGTGCCCAGTGCCCAGCCGTCGCCGGTGAGGACGCCGCCGTAGCGGGCGCCGGGCAGGGCGGCGACCCGGTGCAGCGCCGGCAGCGGGTCGCCGTGGTAGGTGGCTGACGCGTGCCCGACCAGGTTGACGACGTAGACGTCGCCGCGGCCGATCGCGGCGCGGACCGTGTCGACCGCGGCGGCGTGGTCGGCGGGGGTCCAGGAGGGCTGCCAGTCTCCGAGGCGCCACGACCGCCCAGTTTCGGACAAACGAGTTGAAAAGCTGCTATGACCGTAGATGACCGCATAAACATCGGGAATCGAGGGGACCGGCGTGGGCGCTCCGAGGGCTGCACCGGCCATTACGCATCCGGCATCAGCCGACACGTAGAGTGCCGCTCCGCAAATAGTGCTATCGCCGATCGTCCGATTCTTGTCAGCCGTTCGGCCAAGGTTTCGCACCGGCAGTCCGTTGTCGGCCAGAAACCCGGACACAAGCTCGGCAGGGTCACCGGGATCACCCCGATGCCACCGGAACACACGTAACGCATGGTGACGGGCCTGGCAGCCACCCGGCGCACCCGGCGGTGACCCCGGCAGGGGTTCCTCTGGGTGGTCGAAGGGTGGCCTGCCGTGGACCATCGAAGGCGTGGACACACGCGTCGGGGACGTCACTCGCTCGAACCGCTCTCGTTCGATGTGAGGTAACGTCCGTCACCGACTTTGTGAACCTTCACACAGCCCCCGATCCGGAGAACATCCTGATGTGCCAGCACATGATTCCCTGCCCCAGCGCCGACGCCACCGACCGTGAGGCCGCCCGCATCCTGGCCACCTTCCAGGAGCAGGGCTGGAGCCTTCTCTGCAACGGCGTCATCGTCTTCTCCGACACCGGCGAGCTCCTCCCGGACGGCACCACCATCGCGCCGCACCGGGGCCCCGCCGTACACGCCCTGGCAGCCTGACACCGCTGCCGCCACAGACGGCGCAGGCCGCGATCGATGACGACCGCGACCTGCGCACACCGCGCGGAGAGGAAGCAGAGGACTAGTCCTCGAACGCCTCCGGCGACGGGCACGAGCAGACCAGGTTCCGGTCGCCGAACGCCCCGTCGATGCGCCGCACCGGCGGCCAGTACTTCGCCGTCCGGTCCACGCCCGCCGGGAACCCGGCCACCGACCGCGGGTACGCGTGCTCCCACTCGTCGGCCGACACCGCCGACGCCGTGTGCGGGGCGTTGACCAGCGGGTTGTCGCCCGCCGGCCAGACGCCCTCGGCCACCTTGTCGATCTCGCCCTTGATCGCGATCATCGCGGCGACGAACCGGTCCAGCTCGGTCAGGTCCTCGCTCTCGGTCGGCTCCACCATCAGCGTCCCGGACACCGGGAACGACATCGTCGGCGCGTGGAAGCCGTAGTCGATCAGCCGCTTCGCCACGTCGTCGACCGTCACGCCGGTCGCCTTCGTGATCGGCCGCAGGTCGAGGATGCACTCGTGCGCGACGAGGCCGTTGTTGCCCGCGTACAGCACCGGGAAGTGCTCGCGCAGCCGCGCCGCCACGTAGTTGGCCGCCAGCACCGCCGCCGCGGTCGCCTGCGCCAGACCGTCCGGGCCCATCATCCGCACGTACGCCCACGAGATCGGCAGGATGCCCGCCGACCCGTGCGCGGCGGCCGACACCGCGTGGTGGTCGCCGGCCTCCCGCGGGTCGCCCGGCAGGAAGTCGGCCAGGTGCGCGCGGACCGCCACCGGGCCCACCCCGGGACCGCCGCCGCCGTGCGGGATGCAGAACGTCTTGTGCAGGTTCAGGTGGGACACGTCGGCGCCGAACCTGCCGGGCCGGGCGTAGCCGACGAGCGCGTTGAGGTTGGCGCCGTCGACGTACACCTGACCGCCGGCCTCGTGCACCTTGGCGCACAGGTCGGCGATCGACGTCTCGTACACGCCGTGCGTCGACGGGTAGGTCACCATGATCGCGGAGAGCGCGTCCCGGTGCTTGTCGATCTTCGCGTCCAGGTCGGCCAGGTCGACGTTGCCGTCGGCGTCACACGCCACCACGACCACCCGCATGCCGGCCATCACGGCGCTGGCCGCGTTCGTGCCGTGCGCGCTGGACGGGATCAGGCAGACGTCGCGGTGCGTCTCGCCCCGCGACCGGTGGTAGCCACGGATGGCGAGGAGACCGGCCAGTTCACCCTGCGAACCGGCGTTCGGCTGCACGCTCACCGCGTCGTACCCGGTGATCTCGGCCAGCCACGCCTCCAGCTGGGCGACGAGCGCTTCGTACCCCTGCGTCTGGTCCGCCGGGGCGAAGGGGTGGATGTCGGCGAACTCCGGCCAGGTGACCGCCTCCATCTCGGTGGTGGCGTTCAGCTTCATCGTGCACGAGCCCAGCGGGATCATGCCGCGGTCCAGGGCGTAGTCCCGGTCCGACAGTTTGCGCAGGTAGCGCAGCATGCTCGTCTCGGAGTGGTGCGTGTTGAACACCGGGTGGGTCAGGAACGCGGTGGTGCGCTCCAGCGCGGCCGGGATGACCGCCGCGCCGGCCTTCGCCGGGGACGCCCCGAACGCGGCGAGCACGATCGCGATCTGCGCGTCGGTGGTGGTCTCGTCACACGACACCGACACCCGGTCGGCGTCGACGAGCAGCAGGTCGACCTCCTCGGCGGCGGCCGCGGCCACCACCGCGGCGGCCCTGCCCGGCACCCGCGCGGTCACCGTGTCGAAGAACGCGGCCTGCGTGATCTCCACGCCCGCCGCGGCGAGACCGGCCGCGAGCGCCCGGGCCTTCTCGTGGGTACGCGACGCGATCGCGCGGACGCCGGCCGGGCCGTGGTAGACCGCGTACATGCTCGCCATCACCGCGAGCAGCACCTGCGCCGTGCAGATGTTGCTCGTCGCCTTCTCCCGGCGGATGTGCTGTTCCCGGGTCTGCAGGGCGAGCCGGTACGCCGGAGCCCCGTCCGCGTCCTTGGAGACCCCGACCAGCCGGCCCGGCAGCGACCGCTCCAGTCCGGCACGCACCGCCAGGTAACCGGCGTGCGGGCCACCGAAGCCGAGCGGCACCCCGAACCGCTGGGTGGTGCCGGCCGCGATGTCCGCACCGATCTCGCCCGGCGCGCGCAGCAGCGTCAGGGCGAGCAGGTCGGCGGCGACCGCCACCAGGGCGCCCTTCGCGTGGGCCGCCTCGACCAGCGCGGCGTGGTCGCGGATCGCCCCGGACGCCCCCGGGTACTGCAGGTGCAGGCCGAAGAACTCCTCCGGCAGCTCCTCGGTGTCCAGGTCGACGACCCGCACCTCGATGCCGAGCGGTTCCGCCCGGGTGCGCAGCACCGACAGCGTCTGCGGGAACGTGTCGGCGTCCACCGCGTACACCATCGTCTTGGTCCTGGAGACGCGGCGCGCGAGCGTCATCGCCTCCGCGACGGCCGTCGCCTCGTCGAGCATCGACGCGTTCGCCGTGGTCAGACCGGTGAGGTCGGTCACCATGGTCTGGAAGTTCAGCAGCGCCTCCAGGCGCCCCTGGCTGATCTCCGGCTGGTACGGCGTGTACGCCGTGTACCACGCCGGGTTCTCCAGCACGTTCCGCTTGATCACCGCCGGGGTGACCGTGTTGTAGTAGCCCAGCCCGATCATCGGGGTTGCCAACACGTTGCGGGCCGCGATGGCCCGCAGCTCGGCGATCGTCTCCTGCTCGGAGGCGCCGGCCGGCAGGTCCAGGGTGCCGTGGAAGCGGATCGACTCCGGGATCGCGGCGTCCATCAGGTCGTCCAGGGAGGCGTAACCGACGGCCTTGAGCATGTGGGACTGCTCGTCCGCACCGGAACCGATGTGACGGGGTACGAAGGGGGACGTCATGCGCGACTCCAGGCGTCGAGAAGGTCGAGGAACAACCTCCCCCTCTGTCATACCCACGCCGGGTACTTCAGAGTCGCCTGCCCGCGCGGTCCTTTTGCCTGAGAGGTTCCGGGGAGGATTTGCCCCTTCGGCGCCGATATGGTCTCTCCCGCGCGGGAGTAACCGGCCCCACCAACCTACCAGCGCGCATGCGGGTGGATCACAACCCTAGGGTGGGGGGTGTGACGTACAACCCTGACTCCACCCGTTACGACAGCATGGAATACCGCCGTGCCGGCCGCAGCGGGCTCAAGCTCCCCGCCATCTCCCTCGGGCTGTGGCACAACTTCGGCGACACCCGCCCGCTCGACCGGCAGCGCGAGATCGTGCGCCGCGCCTTCGACCTCGGCGTGACCCACTTCGACCTGGCCAACAACTACGGCCCGCCGCCCGGCAGCGCGGAGAGCAACTTCGGCCGGCTCCTCGCCACCGACCTCAAGGCGTACCGCGACGAGATCATCGTCTCCACCAAGGCCGGCTACGTCATGTGGGACGGCCCGTACGGCGATTTCGGCAGCCGCAAATACCTGGTCAGCTCGCTCGACCAGTCCCTCGGGCGGCTCGGCCTCGACTACGTCGACATCTTCTACCACCACCGGCCGGACCCGGAGACCCCGCTCGAGGAGACCGCCGCCGCCCTCGACCACATCGTCCGCTCCGGCAAGGCGCTGTACGTCGGCATCTCCAACTACAAGTCGGCCCAGGCCGCCGAGATCGCCCGGCTGCTGCGCGACCTCGGCACCCCGCTGCTGATCCACCAGCCGTCGTACTCGATCCTGAACCGCTGGATCGAACACGACAACCTGCTCGACACCCTCGAGGAGGCCGGCGCCGGCGCCATCGCGTTCAGCCCGCTGCAGCAGGGCCTGCTCACCGACCGTTACCTCACGGGCATCCCGGACGACTCGCGGATCCGCACCAGCCACTTCCTCAACGAGGAGGCCCTGGACGCCAAGACCATGGGCCGGCTGCACGCGCTCAACGACATCGCCCAGCGGCGCGGGCAGTCCCTCGCCCAGCTGGCCCTGTCCTGGGCGCTGCGCGACCCGCGGATGACCAGCCTGATCATCGGCGCGAGCAGCGTCGGCCAGTTGGAGAACAACATCGCCGCGCTCTCCGGGCCGAAGCTCGACAAGGCCGAGATCGACGAAATCGACGCGACGGTCCTCGACCTGTAGCCGTAAGTTAGCTGCTCATGATCGAGCACACGATCCTGTCGGTCGTGGTCGGCTCCCGCGCCTACGGTTTACACGGCCCGGACTCCGACCACGACCGGCGGGGCGTCTACGCCGCGCCGACCCGCTCCTTCTGGAGCCTCGACAAGCCGCCCACCCACATCGACGGCCCCCTCGAGGAACAGTTCTCCTGGGAGGTCGAACGGTTCTGCACCCTGGCGCTGCAGGCCAACCCGACCGTCCTCGAGGTGCTGTGGTCGCCGATCGTCGAGACGGTCACCCCGGACGGCGAGGCGCTGCTGGCCCGCCGCGGAGCGTTCCTGTCCGCCCGGGTCGCCGACACCTACGGCAACTACGCCCAGGACCAGCTCAAACGTGTCAACGCCCGGCGGGCGCGCACCGGCGAGACCAACCACAAACAGGCCATGCACATGCTCCGGCTGCTGATGGCCGGCGCCCACGTGCTGCGCACCGGCGAGGTCCTGCTCGACATGACCCCCCACCGGGACCGGCTCCTGGCGATCAAACGGGGCGAGGTGCCGTGGCCCGAGGTGACGTCGTGGGCCGACCGCCTGATCGGCGAGCTGACCGTGGCAGCGGCGACGACCAGACTCCCTTCAACCCCTGATCGGGTACGCGTGAACGACCTGCTCGTGGGCATCCGCGATCGGGGCCTGCAGTTCTAGGGCCTTGTCCCCCGCTACTTTCCGGTGCTGGTGTGGGCCCGCAACTGGCCGGCCAGTTGTTCGTATTCCGCCGCAGCCGACGGTGAGGTGTCGCTGAGGCCGCTGTGCACGGCCACCGAACTGCGCAGGAAGGCCCGCAACGCCGGCACCAGCAGCCACTCCGGCAGGATCCGCAGCGCACCGAACGCCCGCGGCTGCGGCGGGCCGGGCAACGCGGCCAGGCTCTGCCGGATGCCGCGGATCATCGCCCGCACCGCGACCGGGTCGGCGGCCAGCGCCCGCGGGCCACCGGCGGCGTGCACCGCCTGCCCCAGCGGCACCTCGAACGCGGCGTGCGTGGTCAGCCAGGCAGCCATCCGCGGTTCCGGCTTCGCCTTGATCCCGGCCGCCCGCAGGGTGTGGACGACCCGTTCCAGCCGCGGGGTGGACCGGCCGTCCGGCTCCCCGACCGGCATCGGCACCCGGCGGGTCAGGGCACCGGCCGGGCGGGCGCGGACCACGTCCCCGTCCATCGTCCCGCCGGTGATCCCGAACCCGAGCAGCACCCGCTCGTCGCCGATCACCGCGCCCAGCGCCTCCGGCCCGCCCGCCCAGTTCAGCGCGAACAGCACGTCCCCGGTGGTCGCGGCGAGCGTCGCCAGCACCGCGTCGACCTGGTGGGCCCGGACGAACACGATCGTCAGGTCGTAGTCCCCGCCGGCCCGCAGCTCTGTCTCGTCGGTCAGCGGGATCGGCAGGCTCCGGACCTCCGGCCGGTCGCCCTCGGCGATGCGGACACCGTGTTCCCGCAGGGCGGCCAGCCGCGCGCCCCGGGCCAGCAGTGTCACGTCCTGCCCCGCCTCGTGCAGTCGCGCGGCGAACAGGCTGCCGAGCACCCCGGCGCCGTACACGAGCACTCTCATCCCGTACCCCGTTTCAAACGAACGTATGAATCAAACGTTCGTATAGTATGCACACGTGGCCCGCTCCGACACCCGCACCCAACTCCTCGACGCCGCCGAACGCCTCTTCGCCGAGCACGGTTTCCGCGGCACCTCGATCCGCGCGATCACCGACCTGGCCGGGGCCAACCTGGCCGCCGTCGGCTACCACTTCGGCTCCAAGGCCGACCTGCTCGCCGCCGTGGCCCGCCGCGCCGTCGCCCCGATCACCGCGGCCCAGACCGCCGGCCTGGACCGCCTGCTCGCCACCTCACCGGACCCGACGGTCGCCGACCTGGTCGAGGCCTTCGCCGGCCCCCTGTTCGACGGCATGCCGGCCGACGCGACCCGCGCCCACCGGTCCCGCCTGATCGTCGCCGTCATCACCGACCCGGCCCCGGAGATGCGCGCCTGGACGACACCCGCCGAGGACACCCTCCGGGCCCGCTACCTGACGGCGTTCCAGCGGGCCCTGCCCGGCCTGCCCGCCGAGGAGCTGGGGTTCCGCCTCCGGGGCACCCTGGCCGTCACCGCCGTCGACCGCGTCGACGCCTCCCACACCCCCACCGCGTCGTGCCGGCCCGGCACCCCGCCCGGGGCCGGCTCCCCCACCGCCCCGTCGCCGGAGGAGAACGCGTCCGCACGGCGCTGGGCGATCACCTTCCTGACCGCGGCGATGAGCGCGCCACCGACCGGCTCCTGACGCCCGGCCCGTCTCCACCGACTCGCACCCGGCTAGACACGTATTCGCGGGGTCAGGGTGCGATTCCCGTCCGCGTGGTGACTAAGGGCGCGCTGAGCGCCCCAAATCACCACACCCGCCGCGGCGTGGTGACTACGGGCGCGCTGGGCGCCCCAAATCACCACGCGGGCTGCCGGCGGCCCACGCGTTACGTGGCGGGGCCGCCCGGCGCCCTCACCGACGACCCTGCCCTGGCCCGGGGCCTCAACACCCACCGTGGCCTGCTCACCCATCAGGGCGTCGCCGAGGCCACCGGCCTGCCCGGCACCGACGTCGTCACCGCACTCGGCTCGTAGGCCCGCAACACCACCCGGCCGCGGCGCCGGCGACCCCCGGTCACGGCTCGGGGTCGCCGGCGCCGTCCGCGGCCGCAGAACCACGGCATGCGGCCGGACACCCCCTGGCGGCCCACCGGCGACGCGCGGCCGGCAGGGCACGGACTCGCGCCGTCGCGCACCCGGCCCGGATGCGCGACGGGTAGGGCCACCGGGAAGACTGGCGCCCTTCACCGCGTACGCCGAAGGGTGGTTGATCGTGACTCTCGAGGTCCCCGCATGGGCCGGCCGGATCGTCGGCGAACTCGATCATCCGGTGGTGTTCGCCACCGTCAGTGGCGCGCACCTCTACGGGTTCGCGTCGGTGGACTCGGATCTGGATCTGCGGGCGGCGCACCTGCTGCCGGCGGCGGAGGTCGTCGGGCTGCGGACCGGGCCGGAGACGCTGCAGCGGGCCGGGGTCCGGGACGGGGTGGAACTCGACGTCGTCAGCCACGACCTGCTCAAGTTCGCCCGCCTGTTGAACAGCCGCAACGGGTACGTGCTGGAGCAGCTGCTGTCCCCACTGGTGGTGGCGACCGGCCCGGTGCACGAGGAGTTGTGCGCGCTGGCCCCGGGGCTGATCACCAGTAACCACGCGCACCACTACCTCGGGTTCGCCGCCACCCAGGAGAAGCTGTTCGCGAGGACCGGGGAGCTCAAGCCCGCGCTCTACCTGCTGCGGGTCCTGCTGACCGGCATCCACCTGATGCGGACCGGGACCGTGGTGGCGGATCTCGGCGTGCTCGGACCGGATCGCCTGCGGTACGTGCCGGAGCTGATCGCCGCCAAGCGGGAGGTGGAACACGGCCCGTTCCCGGCCGGGGTGGCGCAGCGGCTGGCCGCCGACGTCACCGCGTTGCGGGCGGAGCTGGAGGAGGCCCGGGACACCTCGGCACTCCCCCGGCAGCCGGACGCCCGTGCGGTGGACGCGTTGCACTCGCTCGTGGTCCGTACCCGGCTCTCCCCGTGACCGGCCGCACCACCCCTGGGCCATCCTAGGATTCTAGGAGCTTGCCTGCGGAACGGGATGTCGGTTTAGGCTGATCGCATGTCCGCAACCGCAGCACCCGTCAGACACCTGGCCCGGCCGCACCGGCCGGTCGTCGTGGCGGGCACCCTGGGTGAGTTGCGCGGGCCGACCGATGGTCTGGTCGAGTTGCCGCTGCGCCTGTGGTGGCAGCCGCAACGGGCCTTCGACCTGAGCGTGCCGACGATGCTCCTGTGGATGTATGAGAACGTCCTCCGCGAGGCGATCCGCGCCGACGAGCTGCGGGCCTACCTCGACGGGGCGACGCTGGTCCGGCTCTGGCCCGAGCTCAACCTCCCTCGAGGGGTCCGCGCCGCGTGGGAGGCCCGGCATCCCCGGCTGCGCCTCTCCCCTGCGTTGAGGCCGTGACCTCCGACGACCTACGTTTGAGGCCGTGACCTTCGAGGAGTTCTACCGGGACGTGGCCCGGATCGCCCTGGCCGTGGCCGACAAGCACGGGTTCGTTCTCGGGGGCGGCGTCGCCTGGCTGGTCAACGGTCTGGTCTCCCGGCCGACCGAGGACATCGACCTGTTCACCGACACCGCCGGTGGTGTGGTGGCGGCCGCCGGTGAGGTGACCAGTGCACTCAGCGCGGCCGGTTACCGGGTGGTCCGTGAGGAGGCCGACGAGCTGTTCGCCGGGATGGACGCCGACATCCAGGAGTTCGTGGTCGCCGACACGTCCCGGGCTCTGCGCCTCACGCTGTGCCGTCTCGACCGGCACCGGGCGCCGGTGGTGATGGACGTCGGGCCGGTCATGCACCTCGACGACCTGGTCGCGACGAAGGTGGCGGCGCTGGTCAACCGGCGGGAGGTCCGCGACTACATCGACGTCGCGGCCGCGCTGGAACGGTACGGGCTCGATCAGGTCCTCGCCCTGGCGCATGCGGCCGACCCGGCGCTCGACCCGGAGGACATCGCCGACGCCGGGCGCTACCTGGACCGGCTCGACGACGCGCGGTTCGCGCTCTACGGCCTCGACACGGCGGCGATCGCCACGCTACGCGGGCGCCTGGCCGACTGGCCGCGTGGTTGACTGGTCCGATGGTTCAGGGTGACCCGCACATCCACGTGGAGGCCCACGGCGCCGGCGCGGGCGCGGCCGTCCGGAGCACGCTCGCTTCCACGTTCGGCCTGGTCGGGGACCTGCCCGCGGAGGTCACGGCCGGCTGCGGGCAGCGCGTGCCGTATGCGATGACCGCGGCCCGCCCGGAGGCGGTGACCTGCCTGGCCTGCCGGGACCACGCCCGCGCACAGCATCTGCGGCTGGCCGACCAGTTGTCCGGGATGGCGGAGATGCCGGGCATCGGGTTCAGTGAGGGCGACGCGGTGAAGGCCGCCGGGCTGCACCGGGACCTGGCCAAGCGTTTCTCCAGCTGAGGTCCGTCACCGCGGTTCCCGGTCGAGGATGATGTCGCCGGCCCGCCGCAGGACCTGGTCCCGGGTGCGGTCGCCGTGCCCGGCGGCCAGGAAGTGTTCGCCGATGAGCAGGCAGAAGGCCAGGACGCTGCGGGCCTCCACCTCGTCGGGGTCGTCGCAGAAGGTGCCGATCATCTGGCGCAGCAGGTCCATCCGCCGGTCGTCGACGCGGCGAAGACGTTCGGCGACCGCCGGGTCGCGGCGCGCCCAGTCCCGGACGGCGAGGTCGATCGGCAGGAGCCGGTCGGTGGAGAAGGTGAGCAGGCCGGCCCGGGTGATCAGGCTCTTCGGGTCGTGGCCCTCGCGGTTGACACGCTCCCAGACGTCGTCGGTGCTCTCCCGTTCCCAGGTGTCGAGCATGGCGGTCAGCAGGGCGGCGCGGTCGGCGAAGAAGCCGTAGAAGCCGCCTTTCGTGACGCCCAGTCGTTTGGCGAGGGCTTCGACGCGCACCGCGTCGGGGCCGCCGGTGGCGAGTGCCGCCAGGCCGGCTTCGATCCACCGGTCTCGTGGTGTCCGCGTCTCGAACCTGATGTGACCCACCACACTTTCGTATACGCCACCGTACATGGCCGCTACCGTCGCCTTATACGGCAGCGTATCCGAAGGAGACCGGCATGAATCCGCTCTGGATGCCCGTCATCGCCGCCCAGGCACTGTGGCTGCGGTCCACCCTCCAGCCCGCGACCGATCCCGGCGGCGGCACCAGCGGCACCGCACCCGGGCCCGCGGGCACCCCGCTGCGCCTGGCAGTGGTGGGCGACTCCACCGCGGCGGGCTGCGGCGCCGCCGGTGACGAGGAGGCGTTCGCCGCCGGATTCGCCCGGGAGCTGGCCACCCGCACCGGGCAGCCGGTCGACTGGCGGGTGGTGGGACAGTACGGCGCCACCGCCCGGCGCATCCGCCACCGGCTCGTCCCCCAGCTCGGCGACCGGCTCGACATGGTCGTCCTGCTCGCCGGGGTCAACGACGTGATGGCCGGACGCGGGCCGGACCAGTGGCACGACGACCTGACCGGGATCCTCGACGACCTGGTCACGCGTACGGCCAGGGTGGTGGTCGCCGGTCTTCCGCCGATCGACCGGATCCCGGTGGTTCCGGCCCGGCTCGCGCACTACCTCGGCGACCGGGCCGCCGCCCTGGACGCCGTCAGCCGGCAGGTGTGCGCCCGCGACCCGGAGCGGACCACCTTCGCGGGCGCCTCCACCGGCGCACCGCCGCCCGGATTCTTCGGCGCCGACCGTTTCCACCCGTCCAGCCTCGGATACCGGTGGTGGGCGCAGGAGGTGGCCGCCCTGGCGATAATCGACTGATGACGATGCCGGTGCTCTGGCTGCACGGGTCGCCGGGGGCCGGGAAGTCGACGGTCGCCTGGCGGCTGTTCACCGGGCTGGGCGTCCCGGCCGGTTTCGTGGACATCGACCAGCTCGGCATGTGTTACGGCCCGCCGGGCGGGGACCCGTGGGCGCCCGAGCCGGCCGGCGACCACGGCCGCTACCGGCTGAAGGACCGCAACCTGCGCGCTGTCGTCCCGCACTACGCGGCATCGGGTGCGCGGTGCCTGGTGGTCTCCGGCATCCTCGACCCCGATCGCGGTGCGCCGGAGATCCCGGGGCTCAGCCTCGTCCGGCTCGACTGCGACCGGGACGAGTTGCATCGCCGCCTGACGAAGCGCCGTCGTCCCGCGGACAGTCTCGAGGAGATCGAGCGTTACACCGTCGCCCTGGATCGCCTGGACCTGCCGGGGCAGCGGATCGACACCACCGGCCGGTCGGTCGCCGAGGTGGTCGCGGCGATCACGGTCCCCAGCATTCCAATCATTTCCGACATTTACGAAATGTCAGTTAAGGCTATGTCGGGCGAGATCATCTGGCTCTGCGGCCCACCCTCAGTGGGTAAGTCGACAGTCGGCTGGTCCACGTATCGGCTCTCGAACCAGCGGGGCGTCCACACCGCCTTCGCCGACCTCGACCAACTGGGATTCCGCACCCCGAGAGCCCTCCCCCACCACCGCCTGAGAGCCGCCAACCTGGCCACCCTCTGGCACAACTTCCACAACGCCGGCGCCCGCCGCCTGATCGTGGCAGGACCGTCCGGCGACCTGGCGGCCTACCGCACCGCCCTCCCCCAGGCGTCCTTCCGGATCGTCCGCCTGGAAGCTGCTCCGGAGGTGCTGGCCGCCCGCGCCCACGGCGAGGGCCCACCGTTGACCGGCAACAGCTGGACCCCGGCCCCCGGGAATCAACCCGCCGACGAGGCGCTCACCACCGACGACCGCACCCCGGAGGACCTGGCCGCCGCGATCCTCAGCCCGGCCGCCCGCGCCGGAACCTGCGGTGCTTGCGCCGCGACATCCCGATCAGCAGGAACGGCACCACCAGCATCGACCCGGCCACCCCCGCCACCACCGGCATGCTGACCCCGAACGGCGCCTCCTCGGCGGGCGGAGACGTCGCCGCCACCGCCGGAGGTGTCGTCTTCGACGGCGAGGGTGACGGCGGTGCCGGTGTCGGGCCGTCCTTGCCGATCACGCCGAGGATCCACGGCACGATCGTGTCGATGCGCCCGCTGGCGTCCGGGCCGGTGTGCGGGCACGTCGGCCCGTTGCTCACCACCGCGTAGACCACCGCGCTGGTGTTGTCCGGCACGAAGTACGGCCCGCCCGAGTCGTGCGGGCAGGCGCTGGTGCTCCTCTTCGGGGCGGTGCCGGCCATGCCCAGCTCGTATTTGCTGACCGAGGTGACCTCGAACCTGCCGACCTGCAGCTGTTCGGTGACCTCGGCGTCGTCGCCGTGCAGCAGACCGAACCCGGTCAGCCGCACGCTCAGCCCGACCTTGGGCTTCTTGCGGTTGAGGCGCATCGGCGCGATCCCGGTGATCTCCCGGTCGAGTTTCGCCAGGGCGACGTCGGCGACCTGGGACTGGCGCACCTCGACGACCTCGGCCTCCTGGCCGGCGTCACCGGTCAGGTCGGCGCGGCCGACCGTCGCGGTGGTCTTCTTCGCCACCAGCTTGGAGACGTGCACGCCCTTGGCGTTCTTGAAGCAGTGTCCGGCGGTGAGGATCCAGCGGGGCGCGATCAGCCCGCCGGAGCAGGACGAGTCGCGCCGGCCGCCGTCGCCGTCCGGAATGCCGATCATGGTGAGTTTGGTGGCGAACGGGAACTCGCCGTCCTTGACGTCGGTGCCGTTGGCGATGCCGAACGCCGGCCCACCGACCAACGTCGCCAGAACCGACATCACCACCATCGAGCACATCCATCGCACCCGGGAGATCCTGCCACCGCCGCGCAACCCCGTCCGTCCGCCGCATCGAGAGAAGTTCACACCCGACCAGACGGTTGCCGCGCTCCGGAGGTTGCCTCAGACGCCCGCCATCGGGTTCTTGCGGGCGGCGGCGAGCGGGCTCCCCTGGCGGCGGCGGTGACTCTCGTGCAGCGTACGCAGAATGGGATAGGCCGCCAGAATGCACCGGTTGGTGATGCGCGCGCGTCGCAGAGAGACGGCCGACGAGTGGTCGGCGTATCCGCGTTCGGTCATCTTCAGATAATGGCGGAAACTGGCGTAGTCGGCGCGGATCCGGCGGGCCGAGGTGGCCGCCACCATACGCGGGTCGTAACAGACGGAGAATCCGCCGTGATGCAGATGAATGCCGAGATCGACGTCCTCGTGGGTCTGCTCGCCGGAGCAGAGCAGCCCGGCGACCGCGTGCCAGGCCGGCCGGCGGATCGCCATGTTCGCACCGAACACCCAGTCCAGCCGCCGGGAGCGGCGCAGCGCCCAGATGCCGCGGATCAGCGCGTCCATCCGGGCGACCAGGCCGGGCATGATGACGTCGTAGTAGCGGACCGGGCCGGTGGCGGCGGCGATCGCCGGGTCGGCGAAGGTCGCCTCGACCTGCTGCAGGTAGGTGCCGGGCAGGCGGCTGTCGGCGTCGATCCGGATGATGATGTCGCCGGTGGCGGCGTCGAAGCCCCGGTTGCGGGCGTGCTGGACGCCCTGCCGGGCCTCGTGCAGCACGGTGACCGCGGCGCCGTACCCGGCCAGCACGGACAGGGTCGCGTCGGTCGAGTTGTTGTCCACCACGATGATCTCGTCGGGAATCCGGGACTGGGCGAGAATCGCGTCCAGGCACGGCCCGATCGCCGTTTCCTCGTTGTAAGCGGGTATGACGACGGTCATTGTCTGGGACATCATGTCGACCTCGCCGGAGAGGGGCATTCAGGCGGACCCGCCGAATGACGTCGATGATTTCCCGGCCACCCGGGAGCGTCAAGGGTCACCTTGCTACGCGCACATGAACTTCGCGCCACGTCTCACGTCCGGCCGGTGTCGGCCGAAGCAATACCTGTGAGTGTCGGTTTCCTCGCTCCCGTGAACGGCGGCCCGCCGGCACTGCTGGCGGAGGCGTTCGCGAGGAGCCCCGTGGCGAAGGTCGTCATCAGCCTCGCCCCGGGTGAGATCGGCTGCCTGGTGGAGGTCAACGAGGCGTTCTGCGCGCTGACCGGACGGGACCGCACGGCACTGATCGGGTACGCGTACCCGCTGCTGCTCCCCGAGGAAGACCGCACCGCCGCCACGCTCGGATTCGAGACGATGGCCCGCGGCGAACCGCCACCACCGGCCGCCGAACGTCTGATGGTGCGCCCGGACGGCACCCGCACCTGGGTGTCCGGCGGCACGGTGATCGCCCACGACGGCGTCGGGCGCCCGTACGCGATCACCGAACTCACCGACGTGACCGCCGCCCGGCGCTCGCAGCAGTTGTTCGAGGCGCTTCTCGACGCCAGCCCCGACATGCTGATCCTCACCACCCTCGACGGCACGGTGGTCCACGCGAACTCGACCTGCGAACGGATCCTCGGCTGGACCGCCGACGACCTGGCCGGGGTGCAGCTGTCCACGCTGCGGCACCCGGACGACACCCCGGCCGGTGACGGGGCCCCGGTCACCAGCGCGCGGTTCCGGTACCGGTGCAAGGACGGCGACTACCGGTGGATCCAGTGGGCCGGTTCGGTCGTGCCGGACCAGGAGCTGATCGCGGCGACCGGGCGGGACGTGACCGACGCGGTCAACGCGGAGCTGGCGTCCGCCCGGGAGACGGACCGGTTGCGTACCACGATCCGGGTCCACCGGGAGATCAACGCGGTAGCCGCGGACCGGGCCGCCGCGATGCGCGTGGTGGCCCGCCGGATGGTCGGCCTGTTCGGCTCCGCGGACGGCGCCGCGGTCCTGATCGTCGACGGCAGCCAACTGGTCCTGGCCGCGGCCGCCGGTGAACTCGGCGCACTGACGGGCACCAAGTTCCCGATCGCCGGGTCGCTCGCCGGGCTGGCGCTCACCGAGGACACCATCAAGCACTGCCGGGACAGCGCCGTCGACAGCCGGGTGCACCGCGATGCCAGCGTGATGCTCGGCGTCCGGTCGGTGATCGTCTCTCCGTTGCACGGCGAGCAGGGCGGCAACGGGGTACTGCTGGTGTCGGCGCAACAGCCGAACGCCTTCGAGGAGGGCGACGAGCACCAGTTCTCGCTGCTCGCCGACAGTCTGAGCGCGGCTCTGCGGCACGCCGACGACACCGCGCAGGCGGCCGCGCTGCTCGCCGAGCGGACCCGTGCCCTGGCCGCGCTGGAGATCAGCGAGAACCGGTTCCGGCTCACCTTCGAGAACTCGCCGCTGGGCCTGACCCTGGCCAGTCTGGCGCCCGGCAGCCTCGGCCACTACCTGCAGGCCAACCCGGCGATGTCCGCGATCACCGGGTACAGCGCGGACGAGCTGTGCCGGATGTCGTTCGCGGACCTGCAGCACAGCGACGACGTACCGCGTACCCGGGCGATGATCGAACGCCTGGCCGCCGGTGACCTGGACACGGTCCGGATCGAACGCCGCTACGTGCACAAACGCGGCCACGTGATCTGGGTGTCGATCCGCGTCGCCGTGGTCCGGGAGAAGGGCCGCGCCCGGTTCGTGGTCAACCAGGTCGAGGACGTCACCGCCCGCCGCGCCGCCGACGCGGAACTGCGCCGCCAGGCCCGGCTGCTGGAACTCATCCCGGCCGCGGTGATCGTCCGCGACATGGACGGCACGATCCGCTGGTGGAACCAGGGCGCCACCGACCTCTACGGCTGGCCGATCTCCAGCGCCCACGGGCGGAGCATCCACGACCTGCTGCACACCGTCTTCCCCGCCGACTCGACCATCGGTGACCTGCGCGAACACCTCATGCGGGAGGGCCGGTGGGAGGGTGAACTCGACCACGTCACCGCCGACGGCCACACCCTGACCGTGCTCAGCCGCCAGGTGCTGCACCATCCGCCGGGCGCCGAGCCCCAGATCCTGGAGATCAACACGGACGTCAGCCCGCTGCGCGCCGCGGAACGGGCCCTGGCCGGCCGCAACACCGAACTCGAAGCCGCGAACACCCTGAAACTCGACATCATCGGCATGCTGGGCCACGAGATCGGCAACCCGCTCACCGCTATCCGCGGCCACGCCGAGATCCTCGCCGACGACTGGGAGGACCTGGACGAGGCGTACCGGGAGAAGGCCGTCGCGGCGATCATCCGCCAGACCGGCCGCCTCGACGACATCGTCCGCGAGGTGCTGGCCATGGTCACCATCGAGACCGGCTCGATCACCGCGGACCGGCGCCGGCTGCGCGCCCGCGACGAGATCTCCCAGGCGCTGGCCGCCGTCGACAGCGAGTCCCTGCCCGTCGACAGCCGCGACGACGACGTGACGGTGCTGGCCAACCCCGGCCACCTGCAGCAGATCCTGGTGAACCTGCTGTCGAACGCGAAGAAGTACGGGGGCGGCGCCACCGCGGTGCACATCAACGCCGACGGCGGCCGCGTGCACATCACCGTCGAGGACAACGGGCGTGGCGTACCGGAAGAATTCCGGCACCGCCTCTTCCACCGCATGGCGCGGGCGGACCGCGACGCCCGCCGCGTCCAGGGCACCGGCCTGGGTCTCTACATCGTCCGCGGCCTGGCCCGCGCCAACCAGGGCGAGGTCCGCCACGAGCCCAACCCCCGAGGTGGGTCACTCTTCGTGCTGAGCCTCGAGCAGGGATAGACCACCGTGGCGTACGAGTAAGAAGCGCTCGCCCGGCTCTCCGGGAGTCCGGCGGGGCGCGGCGCGCCGGTGAACGCGCGCCGCGCCCCGGTCCGGTGGCGTCAGCGGCGCTCGAGGACGACGACCGGGATCTCCCGGTCGGTCTTCGTCTGGTACTCGTCGTAGTCCGGCCACACCTCGGTCATCGCCGCCCACATGGCCGGCTTCTCCGCGGCGGTGGCGACCCGGGCCGTGGCCGGGAACCGCTCGGCCTTGATCTGCACCTCGACCTCCGGGTTGTCCCGAAGGTTGACGAACCAGGCGGGCGGCTGCGGGGCGCCGCCCTTCGACGCGACCACCAGGTAGGCACCGTTGAACTCCCGGAAGATCAGCGCATGCGACCGTTCCTCCCCCGACTGCCGCCCGGTGGTGAACAGGATGAGGATCTCCGTCCCGTTCCGCCAGTGGTACCCGTCTTCCCCACCGGTCTCCAGATAGCGTTGTACGTGCGCGGGCCCGTGCAGATCGATCGCAGAAGTCATGCCTCGAACCTACCCATCTCCGCTGTAATACCACTCCTCTTCCCCACCTATGGCGTCCTGACTGTCAGTCGCTGCGCAGCGCGGTAGCGGCTATCAGGAGTTCCGCGGCGCTGCGGTCGCCGGTGACCACGATGCCGGGCAGCCGCGGCAGGGGGATGCCACCGATGATGCAGGCCTTCCAGTCCCGGGTGGACGCGGCGACGGCCGCATCGGCACGGCCGGGTTCGGCGATCCGCTCGATCACGGTGGCATCGGCGGTCATCACCGCCCGGTAGTGCACGGGTTCGAGATTCTCCTGGCGGGAGTCGGTCAGCGCCAGCGACACCGTCCGCGGGCCGGGGATGTCAGCGGGCGGGCGGGCGTGGGTGCGCATCGCCAGGACCAGCGTGTCCGGGCTCATGTCGGCCTCGAGGGGCATGGACGGTGATTGCACCGCCCACGCCGACAGGGTCGAGTTGACCACCTCGAGCCGATGGCCCCAGGCGGTGAGCTCGTAGACCTCCACCCGCCCCGGCCCGGGCAGGCGACGCCGCTGTGCGACCCCGTGGGCGGTCAGCTCCTGGAGCCGCCGGGTGAGGACACCCGGCCCGATGCCGAGGACGTCACGCTGCAGGTCGACGAAGCGTTTGGGTCCGAGCAACAGCTCCCGCACCACGATCATCGTCCACCGATCACCGATGAGGTCCAGTGCGTGAGCGGCGGCGCAGCCGTCGTTGTAGGAGCCGTAACTCCGCCGGGAAACCATCGACACAGCCTACTACTCTTGCAATAGTGTCCACTACTACTCTCATAGTGCTCAATCGGCCCGTGTTCAATCGGCCCGTGTTCAATCGGCCCGTGTTCAATCGGCCCGTGTTCAATCGGCCCGTGTTCAATCGGCCCGTGCTCAATCGGCGAAAGGTGCCCGTCATGACCAACACCACCGACGCGGGGCTGTGGAACCTCGTCCACAGCGCACGCCGCTCCCTGGCCGCCGACCTGTCCGGCCTGGACCCGGCACGCTGGCACCAGCCGACCCTGTGCCCCGGCTGGGATGTGGAACACGTCGTCGCCCACCTGACCGCCGCCGCCACGACCGGCCGGTGGCAATGGATCCGCAGCATCCTGCTCGCCGGCTTCCGCCCCGCCGTCCACAACGACCGCCGCCTGCGCGACCACCTGGGCTCGACCCCGGCGGAGACACTCGCCCGGTTCCAGGCCGTCATCGACGCGACGGTCGCCCCGACCCCGGACACGGCCGCCTACCTGGGCGAGGTGCTGGTCCACAGCCAGGACATCCGTCTCCCACTGGCCATCACCACGGAACCGGACATCGAGGCACTCACAGCAGTCGCCGACTTCTACGCACGGCGCAACTTCACCGTACCCAGCAAGACACTCGTGTCAGGACTGCGGGTGACCGCCACCGACGGTCCGTTCCAGTCGGGCGAAGGACCAGCCCTCTCCGGTACGACCCTGGCACTGGTGATGACGATGGCCGGCCGCCGCGCCTACCTCGACCAACTCGACGGTCCAGGCCGTGCCGTCATCGCCGACCGCCTGGCCTGACGGCGCCCGGGAACGCCTCTCCGCCTACACGTCCAGATCGATCAACCGCCGGAACACCGGGACGACGGGCGTCAGAAAGTACGTGGCGGCAAAAGCACGGGCCGGCTCGACCGAGGTGACCAGCCGGCCCAGCTCCGCGATCTCGAACCGCAGGCCGGGCACCGGCTCACCATCGACGGTCACGGTGACCGCCGCACCGCCGGAGGACACGAGATCGAGCAGAGACTCGGTCGCGGCCCGCAACGACATACCGTGCCGGTCGGCGAACCTCACACCGAACGGCAGCACCGCGGTACGACTCGGCCCCGAATACGGCCCGGACAGCGGTTCGGGCGCAAACGACCACACGGCCACTCCCGGCAGCGATCCGGCCGGGCCGTCCTCATCGTGTGGGGCGCCGCCACGAACCCGGGACACTCCGTCCACCACACCGGAGCTCTCCCGCCAGCCGCCCCACGCCGCACGACCGAGATCATCCGCCACCGCGTCGAACACCGGAAAATGAATGTCACGACTCGGGTGCAGGACCGGCTCCGTCACGTCCACGATCCTAGACACCCGCCGGAACGTCCGGGCGCTTCCGACGCCGGCGGGCTGCTCCCCGGATTCACCGGCGACGGCCGGCATCGAGCCACCGGCGGACAGTCGCGAAATCCTCGTCCGTCAAGCCGACATCCGGATCGACCCGGTGCAGCAGCGCCCGGCCGGGATGCCGGTCCCGAACCCAGCGCCGATCCGCATCGGTCATCTCGTCGTCGATCCAGACGAACGGCCGGCCCGCAGCCCATCGCGCCACCACCGGCGTCTTCCAGTGTGTGGCAAGCGGTGGCTCGTCGATGTCCAGGCGCTCCCTGACAGACAGGGGCTCGTCGTCCGGGCCATCCGACGACCGGCAGCTCAGGCAGGCCCAGCAGCGGCGAGACGACCTCGTTGGCCTCGTCCATCCAGGTCGTCGCCCACACCAGCCGGCACCCCAGCGACTGAAGACGCCGCCCGTCCTCCGGGTCGAGCCGGTCCAGCAGCGGATTGCCGAACCGGGCCACCAGGTCGGCGTGCCTCCCCGCCGGCCGGGCAACCGTACGAGCCTTGAACGGTATGAGCGGCCCGTCCACATCCAGAAAGAGCAGAGGTTCGTCACCGGAGTCAGTGATCACGATCGGCCGCCAGCGCCTCGACGCCGACCGCGACATCGACGTTGACCACCGTCCTGATCCCGACAGCGTCCGGCTCCACGACCAGGCGGTCAACCATCGCTTGATCGCTCCACTCGCCACTGAGGTCGGTCTGCGAGCCCTCGTCGAAGACCTGGATCTGGTGGTAGTCCGCAAACAAGGTCGACTCAGCCACGCCGCCATGATCCACGGCGCCCCTGCAACCGATGCACGGACCTCCGCAAGCTCAGCCGCACTTGACTTCTGCAGAGTGCCTCGACCCTCGACTCGGTCCCCCGCGCCGGGCCCTTCCCACGCCGACGATCGGCCGTCGAGTCGCTGAACGGACCGGCTGTCAGGTGTAGCCCGCCATGCGGATGTGAGCACCGGCCGCGCGCACCACCGTCAGTGGTCTCGCCATGTCGGAATAGTGCCATGGAGGACATCCGGTCGGCCCCCAGCCGTCACCCGCAGTCGTGTCGCTCGACGGACAGAGCCGTGGACGACGGCTGAACGAACTCAGCCGTCGCCCACGGTCGTTTGTCCTCGCTGAATGAGCCGTGGACGACGGCCCGACATGGCTCAGCCGTCACCTACGGTCGTCTTTCCCCGCCGAACGAGCCGCGGACGACGGCCCGACACGGCTCAGCCGTCACCCACGGTCGTCTTTCCCCGCCGAACGAGCCGCGGACGA